>CAILTK010000104.1 GCA_903837135.1 uncultured Caulobacterales bacterium | reverse complement strand
CCGGCCCCGGCCCTGCCGGCGGCGGGTCTTCGGCGCCTGCGCCAGGCGATGGACGACGGCGCGGGCGTGGCGCGCGACGCGGACGGGCTGCAAAGGCTGCTCGGCGAGATCGAAGCGCTGGAGGCGGAGCACGGCCTGGCCCTCGAACTGGTGACGGCGCGCCTCGTGGCCGAGGCGGCGCTGGCGCGCACCCACAGCCGCGGCGCCCACTTCCGCGCCGACTTTCCCGAGCCGGCGCCCGCCCGGCGGACCCTGCGGACCCTGGTCCGGCGCCCGGCTCTGATGGCGGCGGAGTGATCATGGAGCGCCAGCCTCTTCCAGACCTCCTGATCGAACCGCTCGTGCGCGCCGCCCTGCGCGAGGATCTTGGGCGGGCCGGCGACGTCACCGCCGCCCTGATCGACGCGGGCGCCCGGCTGCGGGCCGGCTTCGTCGCGCGCCGGCCCGGCCGGATCGCCGGCCTCGCCTGCGTGCGGCTGGCGATCCTGGCGCTGGATCCCGACGCCCGCCTGGAGATCCTGCTCGACGACGGCGCCGACGCGGAGCCGGGACAGGTCATCGCCCGGATCGACGCCAACGCCCGCGCCCTGCTGTCGGCCGAGCGGACGGCGCTGAACCTGCTCGGAAGGCTGTCGGGCGTCGCCACCCTGACGCGCAGCTATGTGCAGGCGGTGGCCGGGACCGGGGCGGTGATCGTCGATACGCGCAAGACCACGCCGGGCCTGCGCGCGCTGGAGAAATACGCCGTGCGCTGCGGCGGCGGCGTGAACCATCGCTTCGGCCTCGACGACGCCATCCTGATCAAGGACAACCATGTCGCCGCCGCCGGCGGGGTGGCCGAGGCCCTGACCCGCGCCCGGGCGATCGCTGGTCATCTGACGCCGATCGAGGTCGAGGTCGACAGCCTGGCCCAGCTCGACCAGGCCCTGCCGTTCGCGCCGCACGTGATCATGCTCGACAACTTCAGCCTCGAGGATCTGGGCGCCGCGGTCGACCGCACCGCCGGCCGGGTGCGGCTCGAGGCGTCCGGCGGCGTCACGCTCGACACGGTTCGCGCCATCGCCGAGACCGGGGTCGACGCCATTTCGGTCGGCGCCCTGACCCATTCTGCCCCGGTGCTCGATATCGGGCTGGACGCGGATTAGCGCCACACTGCGGCGTGGGGTTGACAGCCACGCCCGCCGTCCACCTAGTCTCGCCCTGACTTCGTGTCCTGAATTACGGCTATCCCACGGAAACCGTCATGAGCCGCGCCGTCGTCTTCGTGGTGTTCGACCGGTTTCAGATCCTCGACCTGACCGGTCCGTTGGCCGCCTTCGAAGTGGCGTCGCGGTTCGCCCCGGACGCCTATCGCCTGACGGTGGCGTCGGCCGGCGGCGGCCTCGTCCGCTCGTCGAGCGGCCTGGCCGTGCTGTCCGAGCCCTTCGCCGATCAGCCTTGCGACACCCTGGCCGTGGTCGGCGGGGCGGGGGCCCTCGACGCCGGCCGTGATGCGGCGGTGCGCGCCTTTGTGCTCGGACGGGCGGGCGCGGCGCGGCGCACCGTGAGCATCTGCTCCGGATCGGCGATCCTGGCGTTCGCCGGCCTGCTCGACGGTCGGCGGGCGACCACCCACTGGCGGCGGGCGCGCGCGCTCCAGCGGTTGTTCCCCGGCGTCAAGGTCGAGCCGGACCGCATCTTCGTCAAGGACGGCCCGGTCTGGACCTCGGCCGGCATCACCGCCGGCATCGATCTCGCCCTGGCGCTGATCGAGGAGGACCTCGGCGTCGAGGTCGCCGCCGCCTGCGCCCGGGAGCTGGTGGTGTATCACCGCCGCCCGGGCGGTCAGTCCCAGTTCTCGACCCTGATAGAGCTGAAGCCCTCGGGCGATCCCTCGGCCAAGGCGCTGGCGTTCGCCCGGGAGCGGCTGCACGAGAGCCTCGGCGTCGAACGGCTGGCGGCGGCGGCGGGGCTCAGTCCGCGCCAGTTCGCACGCCGGTTCCTGGCCGAGACCGGCCAGACCCCGGCCAAGGCGATCGAACAGCTGCGGCTCGAGGCGGCGCGCAGCGAGGTCGAGACCGGGCGGGCTCCCATCGATCAGATCGCGCGCCGGACCGGCTTTCGCGATCCTGAACGCATGCGTCGCGCCTTCATCCGCAGCTTCGGTCAGCCGCCGCAGGCGCTTCGCCGGATGGCGCGGGCAGGCTGACCTCGCCCTTTGGCGCCGATCAGCCCGCTTCGACCTGGGTCTTGGCCGGTTCGTCGGCGGTCGCCGGGGCGGTCGCCGCGGCGGGCTTGGGCCCGGGCTCCTGCGATCTCGGCGCGACGACCGCCTTGGCGGCGTTCTCGACGACGCTCGCGGCATGTTCGACGGCCGCGGCGCCCGCCGCCAGCACATGGCCCGCCTGTTCGGCGCTGGGCAGGCTGCCCAGGCTGGCGAACACCGGCTTCACGTCCACGGGCTTGGAGGGCTCCACGTCGCTGTGGAACATCCCCGCCGAACCGGCGTGACCGCCGAAGCGGAAGAAGACGTGCGAACCGATCTGGGCCACCTTCAGAAGATGGGGGCCCCAATCGGCCGACAGGCCGGTGACGTGGAAGTGGGTGGCGGCGCCGACTTCGGCCATGACCGAGCCGTTCAGCGCCTTGGCCGCCACCTGTTCGGCGCGCCGCCAGGCCGCCGATTCGGTCGGGTGGTGCGAAGCGCCGTCGCAGGCGAAGGAGAACTGACAGCCCGAGGTGCGGGCGCCCTGGAACACCACCGCGCAGATCGACTTGGGGAAGGCCGGATGGCGGACGCGGTTCAGCACCACCTGGGCGACGGCCGCCTGGCCGGACGGGGTTTCGCCGCGCGCTTCGTAATAGACGGCCTGGGCCAGGCAATCGAGGTCGCGCGATTCGTCGAGCGCGCCCCGCAGCTGGAACGGCGACGCCGCGCCGGCCGAGGCGAATCGGGCGCGCACCACGGCGGGCGGCGCGCTGGCCGTGAACGTGCTTACGGCCGGAACGCCGGCCGGAGCCACCGCGTTGGTAGCCAGGGCGTTTGCAGGATGGGCGGTCTTGCTCGACTGGAGCCGGTCGACCAGCAGGGCGATCCGGCGCTCGCGCGGATCGAGGTCGGCGCTGGCCAGGGGATCGTGGCGGCGCGCGATGGCCAGGGCGCCCGGATCGGTCTCCGCGGAGGCGTTCAGCGCCACGTCGGAGAAGCCGGTCGAGGCCGTACCGGCCAGACGTTGAATCTGGGCATGGACGACCGCGTCTCGGGCCATCCCGCCAGCAAGGTAAGCGCCGCCAACCGCTACCAGGGCCACTCCGACCCCGAGCGTAGCTGCACCCACCAGCGCGCGAGCATCGCCGCGCGCTTGCGGTTTGATAAACAAGTCTTTCTTGTCCTCAGCGGCGAGGGCGTCACGCCCCCCGACAGATACGCCGCGGGCTCAAAAACGCCCGTCAGCGGAGGTATGGACAGGGCGAACACCGCCGCATCCAGGGCCTGTGTTAACGTGCAAAATGGGGCGGAAATGTGTCTTTTGCCCGCGCCGGGGCTGCGGCTCATTGGGCCGCGCAGCGTAAAAAAACTGTGCGCGGCGACGAAACGCCCATAAGACAAAGCTGTAAGGCGAAGATAAAAACGACCGAAATGTTGACATGGTCGTCCTCCAGGTTTGATAGCAACGGACCTTCGGGAGGGGGCGCTTGATCCCGGATTGGCCGGACGTCCGAATTTCACCTATTGCCCGCGAATCGGAACTTGATGCGTAAGACATTGACCGCCGCGGCGGCCCTGGCTCCCTTGTGGTTCGCCGCGGGGGAAGCGGCCGCCCAGACGACGATCTCGGGGAGCACCTCGACGCCTGTCGCGACGGCGACGTCGGGCGCCATCACCATATCCAGCGGCGGGACGGTCAATCTGACCAGCCCGGGCGCGGCCGTCACGGTCAACAGCAACAGCACGGTCAGCAACGCCGGCACGATCACGGCCACCGACATCAACAACGCGACCGGCATCCTGGCCACCGGCGGCTTCACCGGCTCGGTCGACAACACCGGCACGATCAGCCTGAAGGATTCGAAGGGCCCGTCCAGCGACAGCACCACGGGTGTGACGCAATCCCCGGTGGCGCCCGACGTCAACGGCGTGCGGTCGACCGCCCGTATCGGCATTCTCGAGCAAGGCGCGTCGCCCTTCGTGGGCAATATCTTCAACGACACCGGCGGCGTCATCAGCGTCACCGGTAACGAATCCTACGGCATCGCCATCCAGGGGACGATGACCGGAACCTTGTCGAACATCGGTTCGATCACCGTGAACGGCGACAACAGCGTCGGCCTCAGCGTCAGCGGCGGCGTCAACGGCAGCGTGATCAGCACGGGCGCGATCACCGCCACCGGCCAGAACACCTCGGCCATCGTACTGTCGGGCAATGTCAGCGGCCGTTTCAGCGTCTATTCGGCCATCACCGCCAGCGGCTACGGCACCGACTCCCGCAGCGTCAGCAACGTCATCCAGGCCGATATCCAGAACGCCCCCACCGAGGTGGAGAAGGGCGCCGCGGCGATCGTGGTCGGCGGCAATGTGGGGCAGGGCATCTACATCGGGGCTCAGCCCGCCAACACGGTGTCGACCTCCACCGCCGACGTCGACGGCGACGGCATCACCGATGCTTCGCAAACCACGGCGTCCGTCACCGCCTACGGCGCCCAGCCTGGCCTCGTGATCGGCGCGGCCGGCAAGGCCGTCACGGTGGGCGCGCTGCAGCTCACCAGCACCGCCTACAACCAGGCCTCGCTGGGCTACGGCCTTCTGATCAGCGGGACGGTCTCCGCCAACGGCGTCGAGGACGGCGTCAAGTCCACCGGCCTGCAGATCGGCGCGGCCCCGGCGGGGTACGACGTCGCCAACGGCTCGACCGACCTGACCGGCGACGCGGCGGCGCTCGGCGCCGTCGCCACCTCGGTCGGCACGAGCACCTCCACCATCACCGGCGGCGGCACGGTCAACATCGTCGGCGGCATCAAGATCAACGGCACCGTCTCCGCCACGGCCTACGGCACGGACGCGATCGGCCTGCACGTGCTGAGCGGTTCGACCGTGCCGACGATCAACGTGGCCGGCGTCCTGTCGGCGGCGACCGACCAGCCCCTTCCCAACGCCAGCACCGGCGTGGCGACGCCGTACAACGGCTCGGCCTACGGCCTGGTCATCGAGCGCGGCGCCAATGTGAACGCCCTCGCGGTCTCCGGCTCGCTTACGGCGCTGACCACCGGCGACGGCACGGTGAACAACGTCGTCAACAATGCGGCGGCGGTGACCGATTTCAGCGGCAGCCTCTCCAACGTCACGGTTTCAGGTTCGATCGCCGCTGCGGTGTCGCCGACCGTGTCGACGATCACGCCGGGCGGATCCGCCACGGCGCTCGACCTGCGCTACAACACCACCGGCGTGACCCTGACGATGAACCAGGCGCCGGAGTCGATCTCCACGGCGGTGACCACCAGCGGTGTGACGACGACGACGGTGACCACCGGCCCCAACCCGTCGACGCCGAATTATACCGGCGCCGCGATCGTCACCACGGTCACCAACGGCGACACCACCACCACCACCACCACCCCGGTCGCGCCGTCGATCACGGGCGATGTCTACCTCGGCAGCGGGACCAATACGGTCACCTTGAACGCCGGGACGATCACGGGCGGACTTCAGGTCGGCTCCGCATCCGGCGCGTCCACGACCAGCATCGATCTGGAGAATTCGGCGAGCTTCACCGGAAAGCTCGTCGCCCTCGGCAACGCGACCTTCAGCTTCAACATCAACAGCGGCGCCTTCACCGACACCTACGAGCAGGCGCTCAAAGCCACCTCCCTGCACATCGGTTCGGCCGGCGTGATGAGCTTTGCGCTCGACCCCAAGAACAACGTCTACACCAGCATCAACGTCGCCGGCACGGCCACGATCGACAGCGGGGCCAAGCTCGGCGTCAACGTGCTGTCGAACATCAACGGCACCGAGACCTTCGCCCTGATCACGGCCACGAAGCTGACGGTCGGCGGCGCGACCTCGACCCTGGCGCCCGACGTGCCCTACCTGTTCACGGCCACCACTTCGGTCGCCGGCAACACGCTGGATCTGACCATCCGCGAGAAGACGCCGGCCGAGATGGGCTTGACCCAGGCCCAGGGCGCCGCGCTGCCGGCCATCTACGCCGCCCTGCCGTCCAACACCTCGATCCAGAACGCCATCTTCGGTCAGTACCAGCGCGGCGGGTTCATCAAGCTCTACAACGAGCTGCTGCCCGACTATTCCGGCGGCCTGTTCCAGGCCTCGGCCGAGGCCTCGCGCACGATTTCGCGCCTGACCGCCGATCCGAATCAGATCGAGAACCCCACCGGCTCCCGGGGGGCCTGGGCGCAGCAGTTCTTCGTCGGCGCCTATCAGGGCCGCGGCCAGACCCTGCCGTTCCAGGCCGGCGGCTTCGGGTACGCCGGCGGGGTCGAGACCGGCGGCCTCGGCTTCGGCGCGGTCGGGGCCACGGCCGCCTTCGTCGCCATCAACGAGAGCAACCCGCAGTCGCCCACCGATTCGCGGATCGGCATGTCGGAGCTCGAAGGCGGGCTCTACTGGCAGGGCGAACTCGGCGGCCTGACGCTCGACGCCCGCGTCGGCGCCTCCTACAACTGGTTCTCCGGCCGGCGTCAGTTCGTGGTCACCGACGCGACCACCAACACCACGACCTACAGCACCCAGGCCAATGCGAGCTGGAACGGCTATTCGCTGACCGGCCACTTCGGCGCCGCCTATCAGGTCGATCTCGGCTCGGTCTGGTTCGTGCGCCCGCAGGTCCAGGTCGACTATTTCCGCCTCGATCAGAGCGCCTATTCCGAGCACAACGGCTCCGCCGGCTTCAACCTGGCGATCGACGAGACGACGGGCGACGAGGGCAGCGCCAGCGGGCTGATGGTGCTCGGGGCCAAGTTCGGCCGCACGGTGGTCTGGCGTCCGGAGTTCCAGCTCGGGGTGCGCGACGTGTTCTTTGGAACCGCGGGCGACGTGTCGGGCCACTTCGTCGGCGGAACCGTCCCCTTCACCCTCAATCCCGCCCAGATCACCGGCCCGGCCGGCGTGGCGCGGATCAAGATCAAGGGCTCGAGCGAGTACTACGAAGTCGGCATCGAAGGCGGGGTCGAAGCCCGCAGCCGCAACAGCGAAGGCGACGCCAAGCTCTCCGTGCGGGTGTTGTTCTAAGCGTCAGGCCCGTCTCGACAGCGTATTTCAGGCGCCGCACGAATCGTCGCCGCCCGAGGCCGGCCTCCTGTTGCCGCCGCGCGCCGATCACGCCAAGGTCCGGCTTCAACGGAAGGGTTCGCCATGGTGTTGATCGACGAGCTACGGGCGCTCGACAAGTCGCAGCGCTCGGCCTTCGTGGCCAGCCTGCTGGGCTGGACGCTCGACGCCTTCGACTTCTTCCTGCTCACCTTCGTCGTCGGCCAGGTGGCGGCGGACTTCCATGTCAAGGCGCCGGCGGTGCTGCTGAGCCTGACTCTGACGCTGGCGGCGCGGCCGTTCGGGGCCCTGTTCTTCGGCTGGCTGGCCGACAAGTTCGGCCGCAAGCCCATTCTGCAGATCGACGTGGCGCTCTACGCCGTGTTCGCGCTCGGCTCGGCGTTCGCGCCCAACCTGATCACCCTTCTGGTGCTGCGCACCTTGTTCGGCTTCGCCATGGGCGGAGAGTGGGGCATCGGCGCCTCCCTGGTGATGGAGAGCGTGCCGCCGCGCACCCGCGGCCTCATCTCCGGCATGCTGCAGGAGGGCTATGCGCTCGGCCAGCTGCTGGGCGCGCTGGTGTTCTGGTTCCTGTTCCCGCATTTCGCCGCCTGGTTCCCGTCGATCGCCAGCTGGCGCGTGCTGTTCATGCTGGGCGTGATCCCCTCCTTCCTCATCCTGTTCATCCGCATGCACGTGAAGGAGAGCCCGGCCTGGGAGGCGCAACGCGATCAGGTCAAGGCCAGGATCGCGCCGATGGCGGCGATCGCCAAACACTGGAAGCGGGCGCTCTACGTCGTCATCCTGATGACGGCGTTCAACTTCTTCAGCCACGGCACCCAGGACACCTACGCCACCTTCCTGCAGAAGCAGCACGGCTTCACCCCGCAGATGACCGGCATGCTGACCGCGATCATGAACGTCGGCGCTATCCTCGGCGGGACCCTGTTCGGAGCCTGGTCGGAGAAGATCGGCCGTCGGCGCGCCATCGTCATCGCCGCCCTGATCGCCCTGCCGACCCTGCCGCTGTGGGCCTATTCCACCACCCCGCTGATGCTGGGGATCGGCGGCTTCCTCATGCAGATCTCGGTGCAGGGGTCGTGGGGGATCGTCCCGGTGCACCTCAACGAGCTGTCGCCCGAGAGCGCCCGCGGGGTCTTCCCCGGCGCGGCCTACCAGTTCGGCAATCTCCTGGCCGCGGTGAACGCCTTCTGGCAGGGCTCGATCGCCGAGGCGCACAAGACCGCCGGCGGCAAGGACGACTACGCCCTGGCGCTCGCCATCGTCGCCGGAGTCAGCGCGGTGGTCATCGCCCTCTGGACCTGGTTCGGTCCCGAAGCGCGCGGCAAGGTGTTCGGCGTGGCCGACCCGGCGGACTGACCAGGTCCCCCCTGATCAGGCCCTCCTAGTCAGGCGTCGTGGCGACGCCCTTGAGGCGCTTCAGCGAGCGGGTCAGCAGCGGCTCGTGGCGCAGCATCTCCTCGAGATGCCTCGTGGCGAGCTCGTCGAGCAGGCTCTCTCCGCGCTCGGTCAGGGTGAGGTGTACGGTGCGCCGATCCTCGGCCGAGCGGGTGCGCTCGGCCAGGCCCGCCTTGGCCAGCCGATCGACCAGCTGAACCGCGGCGTGGTGGGTCAGAAGCAGCTGTTCGGCGAAGGCGCCGATCGACAGGGTGTCGCCCTCGCGGGTCTTGATCACCAACAGGGCCTGATACTGCTGCTGGGTGACGCCCGCCGCCCGGCTGATCGTCTCGCTGGCGGCCACGAACTGGCGCAGCGCATAGCGGAATCCGGCGAGGCCCTGATACTGTTGGAACTCCAAAACATGGTCCTCGCTGGCGGATCCGCAGCCCGTCGCCGGATCATCGGCCCTGGTTTGGTCGTCGTCGACCCCGCGCCCGTTTTTTCATATCCCGGCAGGATACAAAACGGTTGATCGTATCCCGGCGTGATATATAGCGACCGGGCCACGCCTACGCTTTCAGGGGATAGATCGATGACCTCACGTCCGACGGGACCAAGCCGGCCCGTGCTTTTTGGCCTGTTCGGCCTTTCGCTGCTGGCGCTCGCGGGATGCGCCACGCCCAAGCCGCCCCCGCCCGCGCCGGTCGCCGCGGCTGCGCCTCCGGCCCCGCCGCCGCCGCCGTCGACACACTATGTCCCGCCGCCGGCGCCGATCGCCAGCGGCCCGCTGCCCGGGACGCAGCAGGACTTCGTCGTCAACGTCGGCGACCGGGTCTACTTCGACTACGACCAGTACGCGGTCCGCGCCGGCGCCCTGCCGGTTCTCACGGCCCAGGCGACCTGGCTGCAGCGTTACCCGTCGGTCCGCATCCGCCTCGAAGGCAACGCCGACGAGCGGGGCACGGAGGAATACAACCTCGCCCTCGGCGCGCGCCGCGCCGCCGCGGTCAAGGCCTTCCTGGTCGAGCACGGAATCGCGCCGTCGCGGATCGAGACCATCTCCTACGGCAAGGAGCGCCCGATGGATCCGGGGTCCGACGAAGCCGCCTGGGCCAAGAACCGCAACGTGCACACCGCCCTTACGGCGGGCGCGCCGTAGAGGAGGGAGGGCCGATGCCAGCGCTTCCGCCGCCGACGCCGCCCGCCGCGGCGTCGGCTCTCAACCCTGCGCCGGCTCTCCGCTACGGCTTCGCCGACGCCTGGCTGGGCGAGACCTTGGCCGAATGGCGCGCCAGCCGTCCCGCGCGCGCCAACGCCGCGTGCGGGACGGGCGGCGGTCCGGCCGTCCTCGTCTGCCGGGGCGCAGAGGCCGACCTTGGGGGCGGCTACGCGGCGCGGGAGCTCAGCTACGTCTTCGTCGACGGCCGGCTGGCGCGGATTTCATTCAGGACTTCCATCGACGGTTTCGCCTATGTGACGGCGGCGCTGAAGAAGGATTTCAGCGCGCCGAGCCAGGTCGTGCGGGACAGCCAGGGGCCGGCGGGGCGCCCGCACGTGTCGATGACCTGGCGCAACGGCCGCTCGACCATCGTGCTCAGCGATCCCGTCGCCGACGCGGTCCACCTCAGCGTCCGCTTCACCCTGGACGCCCTGGCCGACCGTGTGTCCAAGGCTGGGTAGGCGACGCTAGGCCAGCAGATCCTGCCACTGCTTGTGGCGGCGCAGGTAGGCGACCGCATAGCCGCACACCGGGCGGATCTTGTCTCCGCGCTGGCGGGCGAGGGTCAAAAGGCCCTCCATCAGCCGGCCGGCGGTTCCCGCGCCGCGCAGGGCCGGCGGGGCCTCCACGTGCGGAATCACCAGCACGTCGCCCTGGCGCCGATAGTCGGCGAAGGCGGTCTGGCCCTGCTCTTCGAGCTCGAACCGGTTCAGGGCCGGGTTGTCGATCACGTCGGACATGGCGCGCTCCTCGGCGTCTTTCTGGGTCGATACGGATATGGCGTCGACCGCGCTGGGCCGAAAGGTCCGGTTGACGCCGCCCGGCCCCGCCTCTACGCCCGGCCCGATGTCCTCCCCGTCAGCTTCAAATCCTCCCATCGGTCCCGAGATCATCTCCGGCCTCTCGGCGGTCGCCGACCGCTACGACGCGGTGCTGTGCGACGTGTGGGGCGTGATCCACAATGGCCAGGTCGGCTTTCCGGCGGCGCACGAGGCCCTCACCCGGTTCCAGCAGAGCCGCGGGCCGGTGGTGCTGATCTCCAACTCGCCGCGGCCTTCCGGCGCCGTGCTGCCCCAGCTGCGCGCCCTCGGCGTGCCCGATGACGCCTGGTCGACGCTGATCACCTCCGGCGACGTCACCCGCAGCGAGCTGGCGGCGCGGGCGCCGGGTCCCGCCTGGGTCATAGGCCCCGACCGCGACCTCGTGCTCTACGACGACCTGCACCTGGACTTCGCGGGGCCCGAGGACGCCGCCTTCGTCAGCTGCACGGGCCTGGTGGACGACGAGACGGAGACGCCGGAGGACTATCGCGCCCGGCTCGCCGTGGCGGCGGGGCGGGGCCTCGAGCTGATCTGCGCCAATCCCGACCGGGTGGTCCAGCGCGGCGCCATGATGATCCCCTGCGCCGGGGCGCTGGCCGACCTCTACGAAACCCTGGGCGGCCGCGTGGTCATGGCCGGCAAGCCCTATCCGCCGATCTACGTCCGCGCCCGGGACGAACTCGACCGCCTGGCCGGCCGGCCGATCGACGCCGCGCGGGTGCTGACCATCGGCGACGGCCTGCCCACCGACGTGCTGGGCGCCCGCCGGATGGGGCTCGACTGCCTGTTCGTCACCGACGGCATCCATGCGACCGAGACCCAGGGGCCCGATCGACAGCCCGAGCGTGGCCGGCTCGACGCCTTCCTGGCGGCGCATGAAACCTTTGCGCGCTATGCCGTGGCGGACCTCGTCTGGGGCGGCTAATAGCTTAAGCGAAGGAGAATGGCTGTGGCTCAGGGACTGACGCTGGAAGAGATAAAGATCGGCGCCTCGGCCGAGCGTATGCACACGGTGACCGAAGCGGACATCCAGGCCTTCGCCGACGTGTCGGGCGATCACAATCCGGTGCACCTCGACGCGGCCTACGCGGAGACCACCATGTTCAAGGGCCGGATCGCCCACGGCATGCTGTCGGCGGCCTTCATCTCGGCGACCATCGCCGGCGACCTGCCGGGCCCCGGGGCGGTCTATATCTCCCAGTCGCTGAGCTTTCGCCGGCCCGTGCGGATCGGCGACACGGTGACGACCCGCGTGACCATCGCCGCCGTCGACACCGACAAGGCGCGGGTGACGCTGAAGACCGAATGCGTGGTCGAGACCAGGACCGTGATCGAGGGCGAGGCGGTGGTGATGGTTCCGCGCAAGGCGCCGGAAGCCTGAATGGCCCTGCATCGCGTAGAAGGCTGGAAGGGCCTGGAGCCCGAGGCGCGCGGCGCCTCGGTGGCGCTCGGCAACTTCGACGGCGTGCACCGGGGCCATCGGCAGGTGATCGCGGAGGCCGCCAAGGCCGCCGCGGCCCTTCACGTCCCCCTGGGCGTGGTCACCTTCGAGCCGCACCCGCGGCTCTACTTTCAGCGCGAACACGCGCCGTTCCGGCTGATGACCATCGAACAGCAGGCGCGGGCGCTCGATGCGCTCGGCGTCGATCTGTTCTACGTCCTGCCGTTCGACGACGAGATGGCGCACCTCACCGACGAGGCCTTCGCGCGCGATATCCTGCATCAGGGTCTGGGCGCGCGACATGTGGCGGCCGGCTTCGACATCTCCTTCGGCGTGGGCCGCACGGGCAGTCCCGAGACCCTGCGGCGGTTCGGCGCCCAGTTCGGCTTCGGCGTGTCGATCGCCGAGCCGGTGGCGGACCCGGATGGGGAGAAGTGCTCCTCGTCCGCGATCCGCAAGGCCCTGCGCGAGGGACGGCCCGAACGCGCCGCCGCCCTGCTGGGCCGCCCCTTCGCCATCGAAGGCGTGGTGGTGCACGGCGACAAGCTCGGCCGCACCATCGGCTTTCCAACCGCCAACATCGCGCTCGGCGACTATGTGCGCCCGGCCTACGGCATCTATGCGGTCCGCACCCGGCTGGCGGACGGCCGCGAAATCCCCGGTGTCGGCTACGTGGGCCGCCGGCCGACGGTGAACGGCGCGGACGAACGGCTCGAGGTGCACCTGCTCGACTTCGACGAGGACATCTACGGCGACACCCTCGAGACCGACTTCATCGCCTTCCAGCGCGGGGACGAGAAGTTCGACGGCCTGGAGCCGATGATCGCCCAGATGGATCGCGACAAGGAAACCGCCCGCCGCATCCTGATGCCGCCGTTCGACTGAATCCGCTGCCTCCGCGGGGATGAGCGGGCCTGGGGCCTACCAAACCGCGATCTTCTCGGCCTCGTGGTGGGAGATCGGGTGGTGGGCGCGGGCGTGGTCCTCTTCGGCCAGCAGGCGCGCGGCTTCGAGCGCCGCCATGCAGCCCATGCCGGCCGCGGTCACCGCCTGGCGGTAGACGTCGTCGGTGACGTCGCCGGCGGCGAACACGCCCTTGATCGCGGTCGAGGTCGCGCCGCCCTTGACCTTCAGATAGCCCGCCTTGTCCATCTTGAGCTGGCCCTTGAACAGGCTCGAGGCCGGCGCGTGGCCGATGGCGACGAACACGCCGTCCACCGGCAGGGTGGAGATCGATCCGTCGACCAGGTTCTTCAGCCGGATGGCGGTGACGCCGCGCGGGTTGTCGTCGCCTTGCACCGCATCGATCTCGCTGTTCCAGATCGTCTCGACCTTCGGATTGGCGAACAGCCGCTCCTGCAGGATGCGCTCGGCGCGCAGTTCGTCGCGGCGGTGGATCAGGGTGACCTTCGAGGCGAAGGCGGTCAGGTACAGGGCCTCCTCCACCGCCGTATTGCCGCCGCCGATCACGGCGACCTCACGGTTGCGATAGAAGAAGGCGTCGCAGGTGGCGCAGGCCGACACGCCGAAGCCGCGGAAATGCTGCTCCGACGGCAGGCCGAGCCATTTGGCCTGGGCCCCGGTGGCGATGATCACCGTCTCGGCCAGCAGCACCGCGCCGGAATCGAGGGTGAGGCGGAACGGCCGTTCCTTGAGTTCGGCCTTCACCACGAGGTCGCTGATGATTTCCGTCCCGACGTGCTCGGCCTGGGCGCGCATCTGGTCCATCAGCCAGGGACCCTGGATCACGTCGGCGAAGCCCGGGTAATTCTCCACGTCGGTGGTGATGGTCAACTGGCCGCCGGGCTCCATGCCCGAGATCAGCACGGGCTTCAGCATGGCGCGGGCGGCGTAGATGGCGGCGGTGTAGCCGGCGGGGCCGGAACCGATGATGGCGACGCGGACAGAGCGGGGATCGGACGATGACATGGCGCCTATCTAGGGACGATTCCGCGTTTGCGCGACCCCGGGGCGCCGCGGCCTCGCGAACGACGCCGCGGCATCGTTCGGTTGCCGCACCCCTTCGATCCGGGCTAGGCTTGCGCTCCGTCAGCCGCTATCCGAGCGCGTATGCGAGCCCCGAAGACCAAGCCGTCCGTCTCCCGCACCTTCATCTGGGACATGTTGACCTTCGACCGGCTGATGACCGGGCCGATCACCCACCTGATCTACTGGGCCGGGATGGCCATCATCGCCATCATCGGCTTCGGCGTGGTCGGTGGATCGGTGGGGCTGGTGATCCGCGACATGTCGCTGGTGGGCGCCGCCCTGGCCGTGCCGGTGTTCGTGATGGGGCTGTTGCTCACCGCGGCCCTCGCCCTGATCTGGCGCGGCATGTGCGAATTCTATCTGGCGGTGTTCCGCATCGCCGAGGACCTGCGGGCGCTGCGCCTCGCCCAGGACGCGGCCGTCGCGCCGAGGGATCCGCCGACCCCGCTGATCGGCGGTCCGGATCTGTAAAAGGGGCGGTCGCGCTCGCCTCATCCGTCGCCGGGCTCAGGGCAGGGCCGACGTCGAGGTTGCGAGGCTCGCGGTCTAGGCGTGATCCACCAGCGTGGGGGTCCAGCCGCCCGGTCGGCGTTCGAGCACGACCTTGCTCCAGATCACCGCGGCGACCACGATCGCCCCCATGATCAGAAGGCTCGGCCGACCCGCATCGGCGTCGGCGATGTCGGCGGCGGTGAAGACCGCGGCGAGGATCAGGCCGAGCACGGGGGCCAGGACGCCGAGCGGCGCGCGCCAGTAGCCGGGCGCGCCGGTCTTGCCGCGCAGGCGGCCGAGGATCACGGCCAGGCACACCAGACCCCAGCCGTAGACCATCAGGCCGTTCAGGAACACGAGCAGGGTGTGGGCGCTGAGGAAGCAGCACCCGGTCGAGAAGGCGGCGAGCGCCAGCGTCGCGCGGCGGGGCACGCCCGACCGATGGTCGACGGCGTCGAGGAAGCGGTTCACCGGCCTGGCGAAAACGCCGTCGCGGCCCAGGCTGTAATAGAGCCGCGACCCCATCATGATCTGCACGATCAGCGCATTGAAGATGGCAAGGGCGATGCAGGCGCTGAGCACCTTGCCGGCGGCGGGACCCAGGGTTTGCGCCGCGAAGGCGGCCATCGGCGCGGGGCTGCGCAGCACGGCGGGGAGATCGGGCGCGCCGAGCACGACCACCACGACAGGCACGGCGATGAAGACCGAGCCGACCAGGCAGGCGATCAGCACCACCCGTCCCATCCGCTTGTGCGGATCGATCAGCTCTTCGCCGAAGTAGAGGGCCTGGTTGCCGCCCACGGTGGCGTAGGCGGTGTTGACGCCGGCGAGCGCCAGGGCGGCGAAGGTCGGGGCGATCAGAAGGCCGCCCGCGCCGGCCACCAGCGGGTGGGCGATGATGGACTGGGGATCGTGCGACGGATGCGTCAGCCCCGCGGCCGTGAGCACCACCACGGCGATCAGTTCGATGGTGAGGAACAGGCCGGTGACGAGGGCCCCCGTGCGCACCGTCATCAGACCGACGCCGACGGCGCCGGCCAGGGCCAGCAGGGTGACGACGTCGGCGGGCGCCGCCGGCAGCACGTCATGCACATAGGTGGCGATCGTGCGGGCCTGGAACGCCACCTGCGGTCCCATGGTGGCCGACCAGATGGCCAGGGTGACCGCGCCGGCCCAGGGGCCCAGGATCGCGCCCACGCCCACATAATCTCCCCCGGCGTAGGGATAGGCGGATCCAAGTTCGGCGTAGACCACCGCCCAGACGACGGCGACGCCGATGCCGAGAAGAAAAAGGGGCGCCGCCGCCGAGCCCGCGTGCTGCAGCACGTCCGAACCGACCCCGAAGATCGACAGCACCGGCGACAGGGCGGACATGGCCAGGAGCAGGCATCCGAAGGTGCCGAGCTGCTTGTGCAGCTTGCCGGGCGCCGGATCGGCGACGATCGCCGGCTCGACCGCATCACTCACCGCCATGATTCCTCCCGAACTCAAGCCCGGAAAGGGTTCAGGGCCGAAGCGGAAAGGCAAGTCCAATCAGGGCGTCAGCGCGGCGGCCGGGGGCAAATGACCTGAAATGGACCTATCGCCCGGCCGCCGCGTCGACCAGGGCGCGCGCCGCCGGCTTCGGGCGGCCGTCGTCGTCGAACAGCAGAGGCCTGTCCGTGCCGTCGCCGGCGTTGGGCGGGTGGCGCAGCCAGCTGTCCTTGTCGCGCAGGCCCCAGACGGTGAAGGCGTAGCGTTGATGCGCGGGCAGGGCGGTGAAGGCGTCGGCGGCTTCGTGCACCACGCGGGCCTGATGCGCCAGACGCTCCGCCAGCGGCGTCATGTCGAGGGCGCCCCTGGCGCCGTCGGCGTTGCGGATCGAGACGTCGAGTTCCGACACGTGGATGGGCAGGCCGAGGCTGGCGAGGTCCTTGATCGCCGCCCGGACGGCGCCCGGCGCCATGTGGATCGAGACGTGGGTCTGGGAGCCGAGGCCGGTCAGGGGCGCGCCCGACTTCAGGATCCGTTCCGCCAGGCGCAGGAAACTCCTGCGTTTGTTCGGCAGGGTGTCGAGGAAGTAGTCGTTCAGGAACAGCGGCGCGTCCGGATCGGCCTCGCGGGCGTGGCGGAAGGCGAGGGCGGCGTAGTCGGGGCCCAGGTTGCGGCGCCACAGGCAGTCGCGCTCGCCCTCGCCGTCCTCGTTGATCGCCTCGTTGACCACGTCCCATCCCACCACCCGGCCGCGATAGCGTCCGGCGACGGCCAGGATGTAGTTGCGGTAGGCGTCGGCGAACGGCTGGCCCGCGCCGTCGATGCGTTCGAAGGCGGCCGGCTTCTGGGCGTACCAGATCAGGGTATGGCCGTGCAGGCGCAGGCCATGGTCGGCGGCGAAGGCGGCGATGGCGTCGGACCGGGCGTAGTCGAAAGCGCCGTCGTCCCGCAGGATGGCCTCCATCTTCATCTCCCACTCGGGGGTGAGCTGGGAGAAGTTGCGGGTCAGAAGGTCGACGAACTGCGGATCGCCGAACTGGCCCGTCATGGCGGCCACGCCGAGCGGGAAGGGGACGACCTGTTTGAGCGGAGGCGCGCTCACCGGCGGCTGAGCCTGCGCCGGACCCTTGCAGGCCGCCAGCAGCAGCGCCGGGGCGGCGGTCAGGATCCGTCTGCGAGATTGTGTCGGCATGGAGTAAGGATTGCAGAGCCGACTTAAAACTAAGCTAGCGACGGGACCGCCGATCCGGCAGATTCGCGCGCGCCCCCGATGGAGGGGGACGAAAGGGCTCCCAATGATACGCTCCACCCTGGCCGCCGCGGCGGCTCTTACCCTGCTGAGCGCTGGCGTCGCCGCCGCCCAGGCCGGCCAAGGCCAAGGCGCCCCGGCGATGTCGGCGATCCGTCAGGCCTGCGCGGCCGATGTCCAGAAGCTGTGCCCCGACAAGACCGGGCCCGACCGCCGCCAGTGCATGATGGATCACGCCGCCGATCTGTCCGACGGCTGCAAGTCGGCGATCGCCGCCATGCGCGCCCAGATACAGGCGCAGAAGCCGCAGTAAGTCCGAAGGTCTCGACGCGGCCGCGCCTACCCCGCCAATCGCCGCCGGAGGGCCTGTTCGTCCATGGCCTGGGTTTCACGCCGCGCTTCGTCCTTGGCGGCGGCGGCGGCGATGCCTTCGGCCGCCTTCTCCACCTTCTTGAGCGCTTCGAAGGCCTGGGAGAGGGCGTCGCGCGCGCCTTCCTCCTCCGCGGCCAGGGCCCGAAGGTCGCCCTCCACCCGCGTCCGGCGCTGTTTCCAGCCGACGCGGAAGCCGGCCAGGTACCAGCCGGCCGCGGCGTCGTCCCGGGCGTGGGCGCTCTCGCGGCGGGCCTCCTCGTCGAGGTCCTTCAGCTCGGCCTCGAGGGCGGCGCGCCGGTCGAGCAGGGCCAACAGGCGTTTGCGCAGCTCCTCGATCTCGAAGTTGCGGATACGGATCAGGCTGTCGGTCCAGCTCATCGGGCGCCCTCGAACACTTGAGCGGTCAGGGGCGCGGGCGCATTGGCCAGGACGCCCTGCAGGCTACGAAACGCCTCGGCGAGCGGCGTGGTCTCGTCCTTGTCCTGGCTGAGGAAGGCCTCGAGCGCGGGATTGAGGGCGATGGCGCGGTCGACCTCGGCGTCCGAGCCGGTGCGGTAGGCGCCGATGCGGATCAGCTCCTCCATGTTGGCGTAGGACGACAGCGCCTGGCGGGCGCTCCGGACGATCGCCCGTTCGTCGGGCGTCTGGTTGCCGGGCATGGTGCGGCTGATCGACTTCAGCACGTTGATGGCCGGGAAACGTCCGCGCTCGGCGATCGCGCGCTCCATGACGATGTGACCGTCGAGGATCCCGCGCACCGCGTCGGCGATCGGTTCGTTATGGTCGTCGCCGTCGACCAGCACGGTGAACATGGCGGTGATCGGCGCGGCTTCGGTGCCGTCGGGGCGGATCGGCCCCGGTCCGGCGCGCTCCAGAAGCTTGGGCAGTTCGGTGAAGACGGTCGGCGTATAGCCCTTGGTGGTCGGCGGCTCGCCGGCGGCGAGGCCGATCTCGCGCTGGGCCATGGCGAAGCGGGTGACGCTGTCCATCAGGCACAGCACCTCCTGGTCCTGGTCGCGCAGGTATTCGGCGATGGCCATGGTCAGGTAGGCGGCCTGGCGGCGCTTCAGCGCGGGTTCGTCCGAAGTGGCCACGACGACGATGGCGCGGGCGAGGCCTTCCGGGCCCAGGGTCTCCTCGATGAATTCGCGCACCTCCCGGCCCCGTTCGCCGATCAGGCCGACCACCACGGCGTCGCAGCTCGCCTGCCGCGCCAGCATGGAGAGGAGCACGCTCTTGCCGACGCCCGACCCGGCGAAGATGCCGAGCCGCTGGCCGCGCGAGGCGGTGGTGAAGACGTCCATGGCCCGCACCCCGAGGTCCAGGCGCTGGCCCACGCGGGCGCGGGTATGCGCGGGCGGCGGCGGCGCCCGCAGCGGATAGCCGACCGGGCCCTGCGGCAACGGCCCCTTGCCGTCGATCGGCTGGGCGAAGGCGTCGATGATGCGGCCGCGCCAGGCCAGGGTGGGTCGGACCGCGGCGCCCTCCGGCCGGATGATGATCTCGGCGCCCGGGGCGACCCCCTCCACCGGACCGAACGGCATCAGCAGGGCGCGGGTCTCGCGGAACCCCACCACCTCCGTCGGCAGGGGCGCCAGGCCCGGCCCGCGCACGATATCGGCCCGGGCCCCGACCGACAGCCGGGCGAGGCCGCCCTTGGCCTCGATCAGCAGGCCGTTCACGGCGGCCACTCGCCCCGAGACGGTCAAGGGGTCGATCCGGTCGATGGCGTCGATCAGGTTGCGCAAGCGGGTGATCCGAAGGTTCACCGCACCCTTGCGCGCCCGTCGTTAACCACGCGTGAAGCGGGGGCTCTAGGCTTCGGACAACGCCAATTTGACGCCGAAGCCGAGGAACACCGCGCCGGTCAGGCGATCGAGCGTCTTCACCACGGCCGGGCGCCTGAGGAGCCGTCCGAGCGGCACGGTCAGCGCTACCAGCACCGAGAGCCAGATCATCGACAAGAGGACGTGGATGGACGCCAGCACCAGCGAGAGCGCCGCCACGTCGTAACCGTGCGGAATGAACTGCGGCAGGAAGGTGATGTAGAACACGCCGATCTTGGGGTTCAGCAAGTTGGTGAACAGGCCGCGCCGGAAGGCGCCCGTCCAGCCTCCGGGCGGCGGCGGGCCGGCGCCGGCCTCGGCCAGGGCGGCGCGCGGCTTCAGCAGGAGCTTGATCCCGAGGTGGGCGAGGTAGGCGCCGCCGGCCCATTTCACTCCGGTGAAGGCGAGTTTCGAGGCCGCCAGCAGGGCCGTCAGGCCGAAGGCGGCCCCGGTCCCCCAGACCAGCAGGCCGAGGCAGATGCCGGCCGACGCCGCGGCCCCGCCCCGGGGCCCTTCGGCGGCAGAGGCGCGCAGGACCATGGCGGTGTCGACGCCCGGGGTCAGGGTCAGGACGCCCGCCGCCGCCGCGAACGCCAGCAGGGATACGGCGAGGGGCGACATCGACCCGGCGCGCCCGTCACCAGCGCGGCGAGAAGATGTTCTCGATGCCCTGGAACAGGAAGTCGCCCGCGGCGACGCCCGCGGCCATGGTCCCGGCGTTGCGCAGGAAGCCGCCGAGGCCGCTGTTGGCGGCGAACGGGCTCGACTGCACCGGCGCGCCGCCCTGGCCTGCCCACGGCGCCATGGCGCCGCCCCCCGCCTGCGGCAGGAAGCTCGGGGCGGGAGAGGAGGATTGTTGAGCCTGCAGCTGGGCCTGGGCCGCGTGCAGAGCCTGGTCGGCGAGAATGGCGTGCTGAACCAGGAGATAGACCGCGCCCGGGTTGCTCCGCACCGCCTCGTTGATCATGGCGTCCGCCTCCGGATCCCTGGCCACGTTCGGCGTCTGCGCCAGGTCGGTGAGGAAACTCTGCAACAGGGAACGTTCGTCGGGCGTCACGGGCGGCTCCGGGATGGGGTTCAGGGTTTTCCTATAGCGCCGGCTGGGCCGTAGGAACATGGCCCGGGGCTCGCGGGTTGAACCGCCATCACGGAGGATTCCGCCATGGCCGAGCTCGACGCCGCCCACCGCGACAAGCTGCCGAAGTCCAAGTTCGCCGAACCGGACAAGCGCGCCTACCCGATCGAGGACAAACCCCACGCCCGCAACGCCAAGGCGCGCGCCGCCCAGGCGGTGAAGGCCGGGCGGATGTCCAAGGCGGAGGCGGGCAAGATCGACCGCAAGGCCGACAAGGTGCTCGGCAAGGACTGATCCTCAGGCGGCGGCGGACTCCGCGATCGCCTCGCCGAACGCGTGGTTGCGCGCGACCCCGAGCAGCCGGTCGGCCAGGGTCTCCTGTTCCCGACCGAGCGTCAGGGCGAGGGCTTCCAGCAGGTCTCGGCCGAGGGTGTGCGGGGAAGGCTTTGCATCCCGGGCGTCCCGGCGGTGCTTCGTGCGGCCAGCGGGCGCGCGGCGGGCCGAGGCGGCGGCGTCGGTCTTTTCTGCGCGGACCCCTTGCGCCGGGACGGGCTGCGCGGGGGCGGGCTTGATCAGGCCGGACTGGCGCAAGGCCTTCAGCCAGGGCCGCAGAGGCTGCGGCTCCCCCGGATGTTGCTCGGGGTCCAGGTAGTCCTCGGGGAAGTAGGGCACCTCTTCGCGCAACACCGTCGAGATGACCCGCATCGGCGGCTCGTTCGGGTGCAGGATCATCTCGCCGACCGGCTGGCCGGAGGCGGGGTCTAGGAGTTGCAACCGCCGGGCCGTGGTCGCCGGCTGGTCGAGCACCAGTTCGGGCTCGGGCGACAGGTCGGCGCGACGACCGAACTCGCCGCGGGGCGAGGGCGGGGGCAGTGGCGAAGCGGTCTCGATGTCGAGGGGCGGCCGGCAGACGTGTTCGAGCAGCAACTCCGGCTCCGCCTCGGCATCCCCGGCGCGCTCGGTCGGCGGGAGCGCCGGATCGGCCGGCGGGGCGAACCGGGGCGGCTTGGCGGAGGGCCGCGCCGGCTCGCTCGCGGACACGAAAAGGCGCCCGAGCAGGCTCCTGGCCTGCGGTTCGGGATCGGCGGTCTGCGCAACCAGCAGCGCGCGGATATGATCGAGGTCAGCCGACGACATGGCCCCACACAGCGGACCGGACCATACTGGACCCCGCGCCTTTACACGGCGTGGAGGAGCAAGGTTAAGGAGCGGTTGAGCCGGGCCTCCGCGTCGCCTATCTGCGTCCCCATGGCCGAAGACTTCGATCCCGCCCGCCTCTCCGCCGACAAGCGGGGGCGTTACGGCGAACTGGCGGACGAGGTCGCCTCGGTGCTCGACGGGGAGCCGAACATCACCGCCCGAATGGCGACGGTGTCGTCGATGCTGCACCACGCCTTCGACGCCTTCTTCTGGACCGGGTTCTACGTGGTGGATCCGGATAAGGGGGACGAACTGATGGTCGGCCCCTATCAGGGTACGCTCGGGTGCCTGCGCATCCCGTTCGGGCGCGGGGTCTGCGGCGCGGCGGCGGCCGAGCGGCGAACGGTGATCGTCGAGGATGTCGACGCCTTCCCGGGCCACATCGCCTGCGACAGCCGCTCGAAGAGCGAGATCGTCACCCCGGTGTTCGACGCCGCCGGCCGGCTGATCGCCGTGTTCGACGTGGACTCCGACCGCCCCGCCGCCTTCGACGAGATCGACGCCCAGGGGATCGAGACGATCCTGCGGCGGGTGTTTGGGCAATGAATCAAGCCAACTGGAGGAAGACCCCATGCAGCTACGCCCTCTCGGCCGTTCGGGCCTGAAGACCGCGCCCTGGGCGTTCGGCGGCAATGTGTTCGCATGGACCGCCGACAAAGAGACCGCCTTCGCCCTGCTCGACGCCTTCGTCGGGGAGGGCTTCAACCTGGTCGACACCGCCGACTTCTATTCGGCCTGGGTTCCAGGTCATAAGGGCGGCGAGAGCGAGACGGTGATCGGGGACTGGTTGGCCGCGCGCCCGGGCGTGCGGGGCAAGGTGCTGATCGCCACCAAGCTCGGCATGCTGGCGCCCAATGACGGCCTCGGCGCCAGGCAGATCGAAACCGCGGTGGAGGCCTCGCTGACGCGGCTGCGGACCGACGTGATCGATCTCTACCAGAGCCACAAGGACGATACGGAGACCCCGCTCGAGGAGACCCTCGCCGCCTACGACCGGCTGGTGAAGGCCGGCAAGGTGCGCGCCGTCGGCGCTTCCAACTACGAGGCGCCGCGCCTGGCCGAGGCGCTGAAGATCTCGGCCGACCAGGGCCTCGCCCGCTACGACAGCCTGCAGCCCGCCTACAACCTGATGGACCGGGCGATCGAGGCGGACATCGTGCCCCTGTGCCTGAAGGACGAGGTGGGGATCATCACCTACTACTCGCTGGCCTCGGGCTTCCTGTCCGGCAAGTACCGCTCCGAAGCCGACCTCGGCAAGAGCCCGCGCGGCGGCGGTATCAAGACGTACCTGAACGACAAGGGTTTTGGCGTGCTGAAGGCGCTCGACGAGGTGTCCGAGACCCACGGCGCCACGCCGGCCCAGGTCGCCGCCGCCTGGGTGATGGCCAAGCCCGGGATCACCGCCGCCATCGCCAGCGCCACCTCGCTCGAACAGCTCAAGGACCTGGTCGCCGCGGCCCGGCTGACGCTGACGGCCGACGACATGGCGAAGCTGGATGGCGCGAGCCGCTAGCGGGGACCGGGCGCGGGCCATTGCGCGCCGCGCTCCTGGCGTCTATCTCCCGCGCCACCCCATTACAGATTGACGGAGCGCGGGCCTCCCCGTCCGCGTCGCACGCATGGCGCAGCAGTACATCTACCAGATGCAGGGCCTGACCAAGGCCTACCCCGGCGGCAAGAAGGTGTTCGAGAACATCTGGCTGTCGTTCTATTCCGACGCCAAGATCGGCGTGGTCGGCGTCAACGGCTCGGGCAAGTCGACCCTGCTGAAGATCATGGCCGGGATCGACACGGAGTTCTCCGGCGAGGCGCGCGCCGCCGACGGCGTGAAGATGGGCTATCTCGAGCAGGAGCCGCACATCGACGAAGCGCTCGACGTCTGGGGCAACGTCATCGCCTGGTGCGAGGAGAAGAAGATCGTCGACCGATACAACGCCATCGCGGCGGAGCTCGGCGAAAACTACACCGACGAATTGATGGAGGAGATGAACACCCTCCAGGAGAAGATCGACGCCGGCGACCTGTGGGACATCGACAGCCGGATCGAGATGGCCATGGACGCCCTGCGCTGCCCGCCCAACGACTGGCCGGTGGACAAGCTGTCGGGCGGCGAGAAGCGCCGCATCGCCCTGGCGCGCCTGCTGCTGTCAAAGCCCGACATGCTGCTGCTCGACGAACCCACCAACCACCTCGACGCCGAGAGCGTCGCCTGGCTGCAGCATCACCTCGAAGCCTTCCCGGGCTGCGTCATCCTGGTCACCCACGATCGCTACTTCCTGGACCAGGTGACCAAGTGGACGCTCGAGCTCGATCGCGGCAAGGGCGTGCCCTACGAGGGCAACTACTCCGGCTGGCTCGAGCAGAAGCAGAAGCGGGTGGTGCAGGAGCAGTCCGAGAGCGAGGCCCGCCAGCGCGCCCTGACCCGCGAGCTCGAATGGGTGCGTTCGGGCGCCAAGGCCCGCCAGTCCAAGTCCAAGGCCCGCCTCGCCGCCTATGAGGAGATGGTGCGCGAGCAGGAGAACAGCCGCCAGGCCCAGACCCATGCGGTGATCCAGATCCCGCCCGGTCCGCGGCTCGGCAACCTGGTGCTCGAGGTCAGCGGCCTGGAGAAGGAGTTCGGCGACAAGGTCCTGTTCAAGGATCTGAGCTTCCGCCTGCCGCCGAACGGCATCGTCGGCGTGATCGGGCCGAACGGGGCGGGCAAGTCGACCCTGTTCAAGCTGATCACCGGCCAGGAGACTCCCGACAAGGGCGCCATCCGCCTCGGCGAGACGGTGAAGCTGGCCTATGTCGACCAGAGCCGCGACTCCCTCGACGATTCCAAGACCGTCTGGCAGGAGATCAGCCACGGCCTCGACGTGATGAAGGTGGGCAACCGCGAGATCAACACCCGCTCCTACGTCGGCTCGTTCAACTTCAAGGGCGGCGATCAGCAGAAGAAGGTCGGCCTGCTGTCGGGCGGAGAACGCAACCGCGTCCACCTGGCCAAGACCCTGGCCGAGGGCGGCAATCTGATCCTGCTCGACGAACCGACCAACGACCTCGACATCGAGACGCTGCAGAACCTCGAGGAGGCGCTGGAGGATTTCGCCGGCTGCGCCGTGGTCATCAGCCACGATCGCTGGTTCCTCGACCGCCTCGCCACCCACATCCTGGCCTTCGAGGGCGACAGCCATGTGGAATGGTTCGAGGGCAACTTCGAGATGTACGAGGAGGACAAGAAGCGCCGCCTCGGCGTCGACAGCCTGATCCCGCACCGGATCAAGTTCCAGAAGTTCACCCGCTGAGCGCGCGGTTGGAACCAGCGACATCGGCCGAGCTTTTCCCCTTCTGGGCGCGCTCGGCGCCGGCAAGGGCGAAGGACGTATGCCGCATCCGCTGATCTCGAAACTTGGGCGGCGAGACCGGCTGTCCGACGCGGAGCAGCAGATCCTCGAGACCTCGGCCTTCAGCGTCCACACCTTTGCGGCGGGGGAGGAAATCGTCGCCGAGGGGTCCACGAGCGACTACAGCTGTCTGATCCTCGAGGGCTGGGCCAGCCGCAACAAACAGCTGAAGGATGGCCGTCAGCAGATCACCGCGTTTCACATTCTCGGCGACTTCGTCGACCTGCACTCCTTCCTGCTGAAGCCGATGGACCACACGGTCGTGGCGATCACCGCCTGCAAGATGGCCATGGTCAAGCACAGCGTGGTGAAGGAGATCACCGAGAACCATCCGCATCTGACCCGGATGCTGTGGCTCAGCACCCTGATCGACGCCTCTATCCATCGCGAGTGGCTGGTGACCCTGGGCCGGCTGCCCGCTCCGGCGCACCTCGCCCACCTGATCTGCGAGCTCTATCTGCGGCTCGAAGCGGTCGGTGAGGCCAAGGACTACAGCTTCGTGTTTCCGGTGACCCAGACCCTGCTTGCCGACGCGCTCGGCCTGTCGACGGTGCACGTCAACCGGGTGGTGCAGGAACTGAGGCGTGAGAAGCTGATCTCCTGGCGCGGCGCCCGCGTGGGAATTCCGAACTTCGACCGGCTGAAGCTGTTCGCCGAGTTCGACCCGACCTACCTCAACCTCCTGGTCGAGCAGCGCTGATCGCCGCCTGATCCGGAGTGGCGAATTAACTCAGGTTATTGCGCAGCTTGGTGCTCGACCGCCCTGTCGCGCGGTGCGGACCTCAGGGTGAGGCCGGCCCGCTGGGGGCTGTATTGTACTATCGAATCTATCCGCTCGGCCCGGACGGCCGCTATCTGCCGCCGATCGAGCTCGAGTGCGACTCCGACGAGGCCGCGCTGGCGGCGCTGACCGCGGTCGATCCGCCGCCGCCGCACGGCTGCGAAATCTGGCAGCAGAAGCGCTTCCTTGGCCGCTTCCGGGTCGGTCCGGGCGGCGTGGCGGTGCGGCAGCCCTGATCCGATCGCGGAGGGCAGGAACAACATCCGGCATTCTGTGTTCAGGGCTGCATGGCTCGCTTTTACTTCAATACTCAAGACGGTGAAGCCGTCACGGACGGCGAGGGTGTAGAGCTTGCCGATGGCGCGGACGCGGAAGTCGAGGCCGTGATACTGACTGGTGAGTTGCTGCGTGAGCACGCCAGGGAATTCTGGAAGACCGGGAGCTTTACTGTGACGGTTACAGACGATCACGGTCTGGCTCTGTTCACCATCATCACCGAAGGGATCCGGGCGCCGGCGTCCAGCCGCGACCGCTGACCTTGCCGAGGCCGCATGCTGCGCAGTCCCTGATCAACGCCTGGGCGGACGGCGCCGAAAAAGACCGCGTTCGGCGCGGAGATCGTGCAACCGGCCCCGCGGTTGTTGTGAGACCATGGCGCCAACCCTACCGAGCAGGCCAAGAACGGTCGGTACGGGGGACAGAGCCATGCAGGCAGGGGCGGGAAAGACCACGCGGCGAGAGCTGCTCACCGCCATCGGCATGATGGGAGGGACCTTCGCCCTCTACCAGGCCATGACCACCATGGGTCATGCGGCCGAGACCCAGTTCGCGGGTCCGCCGAACCTGAAGGGCGCGCGGCCCGGCGCCAGCGTGATCGTGCTGGGCGCGGGCCTCGCCGGCATGCTGGCGGCCTTCGAGCTGCGCAAGGCTGGCTACAAGGTTCGGATCCTGGAGTATCAGGCGCGCGCCGGCGGCCGGAACTGGTCGCTCTACGGCGGCGACACTTATACCGAGCTCGGCGGGGCCACGCAGAAGGTCGGTTTCGCGCCGGGCAACTATCTGAACCCCGGCCCCTGGCGCATCCCGCATCACCACCGCACCCTGCTGCACTACTGCAAGCAGTTCGGCGTGGCGCTCGAACCCTTCATCCAGTTCAACCACAACGCCTTCGTCCACCACGCCGACGCCTTCGGCGGCAGGCCGGTGCACTTCCGCGAGGCCGCGGCCGATTTCGAGGGCGGCGTGGCGGAACTGCTCGGCAAGGCGATCGACCAGAAGGCCCTCGACCAGGAGATCAAGGCCGAGGACAAGGAGATGCTGCTCGAAGCCCTGCGCGGCTGGGGCATGCTCGACCAGGACATGAAGTACGCTCGCAACCTGCGTTCGGCCGAGCACCGCGGCTACGAGCGGCCGCCGGGCGGCGGGGTGAACGGGGCCCCGATCCCGTCGAACATCTTCGATTTCCACGACGTCCTCGCCTCGCAGGTGTGGAAGAACATGGCGTTCTTCATGAACCACGAGATGCAGACCACCATGTTCCAGCCGGTCGGCGGCATGGGAATGATCGGCAAGGCCTTCGCCAGGCAGGTCGAGCCGCTGATCACCCACAACGCCAAGGTGACCAAGATCTTCCAGGACAGGTCCGGCGTGAAGGTCACCTACAAGGATACCTCCACCGGGGCGGTCAGCGACGCGCACGCCGATTTCTGCGTCTGCACCATTCCGCTCGGCGTGCTGAACCAGATCGACAAGAACCTTTCGCCCAAGCTGCAGGCGGCGATCCAGGCGGTGCCCTATTCCAACTCGGTGAAGATCGGTCTCGAGATGCGCCGGCGGTTCTGGGAGGAGGACTATTCGATCTACGGCGGGCACAGCTTCACCAGCCAGGACATCTCGCTGATCTCCTACCCGAACAACCACCTGTTCGGCGACGGTCCCGCGGTGCTCCTGGGCGCCTTCGCCAGCGGCCTCGGCGGCTATCGGCTGGCCGGGATGACGCCCGAGCAGAGGATCGAGACCGCCCTGGCCCAGGGATCGATCTTCCACCCCGATAGCTACCGCAAGGAATTCATGAACGGGGCGTCGGTGGCCTGGAACCGGGTGCCGTGGACGCTGGGCTGCTGCGCCCGCTGGAACGAGGACACGCGCAAGGAGCACTACCAGACCCTGGTCGCCGTCGACGACCGGGTGGTGCTGGCCGGCGAGCACGCCTCCTACGTCGGCTGCTGGATGGAGGGGGCGCTGCTCTCGTCCATCGACGCCATCACCCGTCTGCACGCGCGCGCGCTGGAGGCCTGACCGCAATGAAGAGTCTCATGGTCTCCGCCGCCGTCGTCACGGCCATGGCGGTTGTCGTTCCGCCCGCCTCGGCCCGTCCCGCGCCGCCCGCGGGCCCGGCTCAGGAGCGCGGCGACAGCGCCGGCAACTCCACCCTCCTGAAGCCGCCCGAGACCGGCGAGCAGGTCTATCGCCAGGTTTGCCAGGCCTGCCACATGGCCGACGGCAAGGGCGGGACGGGGGCGGCGACCATCCCGGCCCTGGCTGGCAATCCGCGCCTGGCCTCGCCGGCCTATCCGATCATGCTGGTGGTGCGCGGCCGGGGCGCCATGCCGTCTCTCACCGACCTGCTCGGACCGCCGCAGATCGCCGCCGTCGCCACCTATGTGCGCACCCACTTCGGCAACAGCTACACTGCGCCGGTGACGGTGGAGGAGGTGAAGCCGTTCCTGCCGGCCAGGAAGTAGGCTGTGCTGAAACCGACCAATCTGCCGAGCCCGCCAGCAATCTAGATCGGTCTGTGCGGGGTCTGTCGCAGTTGCCGGGCACGCTGATAAGCCAAACGGGCTGACGCTCAATCCGACTCGAAGCTGGTCGAGCGCGACAGCGCATCCCAGGCGTCGAGTTCGATCTTCATCGTCTCGAGCTTCTGTTCGACCAGCCCGAGCGCGTCTTCGCCCAGGAACAGCCGGACTGGCGGACTCTCAGCTTCCACCAGCGCGAGCAGCGCCTGCGCAGCCTTTGCCGGGTCGCCGGGCTGCTTGCCGCTCTTGGCCTGCCTGGCGGCGCGGATCGGATTCATGACGGCGTCATAGTCGGCAATGGTGCGGGGCGTGCGGTCCATGGACCGGCCGGCCCAATCGGTGCGGAACTGGCCCGGAGCGAGCGCCGTCACCCGTATCCCGAATCCCGCCACTTCCTTGCCGAGCGCTTCCGAAATGCCTTCCAGGGCGAACTTGCTGCCGCAGTAGAAGGTGATCCCCGGCATGGTGATGAAGCCGCCCATGGAGGTGACGTTGATAATATGGCCGCGACGCCTCTCGCGCATCCCGGGAAGCACCGCCTTCACCATCGCGACCGGACCGAACACGTTGGCCGCGAACTGACGCTGGAGATCATCCATGGAGGATTCCTCAAGCGCGCCCTCATGGCCGTAGCCGGCATTGTTCACCAGCACATCGATTGCGCCTGCCTGCCGCTCGGCATCCGCTACGGCTGCCGGGACGGCGCCGAAGTCGGTCACATCGAGCACCAGCGGGTGGGCGCGGCCCGGCGCGAGTGCGGCGAAGGCTTCCGCGTCAGCGGCCCGGCGCACGGCGCCGATAACCCGATGGCCCGCCTGCAGCGCGCCTTCCGCGAACGCCCGGCCCAAGCCAGAACTGACACCGGTGATGAGAAAAGTCTTAGAAGCGGGGACCGACATAGCTAACTCCGTACCGACACCATTGATTATATCATGATATAGATACTGGCATGGCGAACAGCAAGATCGAACCTTCTTCCCCTGGCGTCAGAGGCGAGGCGCTACGTCAGCGGGTGATCGACGCGGCCGAACGTCTGCTTCGCGATGGCAAAGCCGATTTCTCGATGCGCGACCTCGCCGCGGAGGCGGGGGTCAGCTTCGCGACCCCGTTCAACCAGTTCGGGAGCAAGGCGGCGATCATGCAGACGCTCTCCGCACGGCGGATCGATACCATGGAGAGTCGCTTTGCCGCCGCGCCGCCGCTGACGGACGCGGCCGGGCGCGTCCTGCTGGCGATCGATACGGCGGCGGCCGTGATGCTGGAGGAGCCGGAGGTCAACCGCGCGGTGATGGGCTGGCTTGGCGCCGCAAGTTCTTCGCCCGGACAGGTCTGGGCGCGCTCGACGGCGCTTTGGACGCTCGCGCTGGGCTCGGGGGACGGGTTGATCGCGGCCCGGCGGGATCAGGCGCTACGTCGCTTGCCGGGGCAACTCGCCTTCGCCTTTCGTGGGGTGCTGTCGTTCTGGACTGCGGGCGAACTGTCCGACGAGGCGCTCGCACCGACCGCGCGAGACCTCGCTGGCGCCTTGTTGCTTGGCTTCACGGAACGGCGACCCCGGCGGTAATCCCCACAAACTCCGTGCGTATCCGGCGGCAAGCGCGCGCGATAGTCGCGGTAGGGGGCGAATCGCGTGAGAGCTTGTGCTAAGCGGGATGTTTCCACCCGCGAACAGAGACTGAACGGAGCGCCTTACAATGGCTGAGAAGCCGAAAACCAACGGCCTGCAAAAGCCCATGACCCCCTCCGCCGAGCTGGTCGCCGTGATCGGCGCCGGCCAGGTCGCGCGCAGCGACGCGGTGAAAAAGATGTGGGACTACATCAAGGCCAACAATCTGCAGAATCCCGCCAACAAGCGCGAGATCCTCGCCGACGCCAAGCTGAAGCCCGTCTTCGGCGGCAAGGACAAGGTGACCATGTTCGAGATGAACTCGCACCTGGCCAAGCACCTGAAGTAGGGTCAGGCATGTCGGGCCAAAGCGGACCGGTTGGTCCCGCCCGGTATGCGCCTATGACATGGGTCTGGCGCCCTTTCGTCTGATCAGGTGAGCCATCTGGTCCGGGAGGGGGCGCTGGAACGAACTTTCCGGCCAAGCTGAAACTTGGCCGGAGGGCTCGGGGTTCTCCGTCTATCCCACAGGAATGGCGGAGGAATTTCTTATGGCTGAGCAAACGCTCAACGGGCTGCGCGTTGCGGTCCTGGCCACCGACGGCTACGAACAATCCGAGCTCGAGCAGCCGGTCGAAGCCCTGAAGGCCGCCGGCGCCACGGTCGAGGTGGTGTCGCCAAAGCCCGGCAGGATCCAGGGCATGGAGCACGACCAGAAGGGGCGCACGTCGTCCGTCGACCGCGACCTTGGCGCGGCGGATCCCTCCAGCTACGACGCCCTGGTATTGCCGGGCGGGGTCGCCAATCCTGACGCCCTGAGGCTGGAGCCCAAGGCCATCGCCTTCGTGCGCAGCTTTGCCGAGGCCAAAAAGCCGATCGCCGCCATCTGCCACGGCCCCTGGACCCTGATCAACGCCGAGGCCGTGGAGGGCCGGCGGATGACCTCCTGGCCCTCGCTCGAGGTCGATCTCAGGAACGCCGGCGCCGACTGGGTCGATCAGGAGGTGGTGGTGGACGAGGGCCTGGTCACCTCACGCAAGCCCGATGACCTGCCCGCTTTCTGCGCCCGCATGATCGAGGCGTTCGCCGAGGGGCGGCGTGGACGGGCGCCGCAGACGGGCGCGTAGCCGGCCGACCCGTTCCGGGGGAGCGAGGCGTCGAACAGCCAAGGATGGCGATGGGCCGGCCGATGGGGTTTAACGCTCGGGCTAAGTCCCCTCAACCACGCCGGACCCTCCGCCCCGATGACCCGCAAGCCCACCCTGCTGATCGACACCCCGGTGCTCGCCGGACTGATACCGCGGTTGTCGAAGGATTATGAGGTTCTGACCCTCTGGGATCAGCCGGATTTCGACGCCTTCGCGGCCGGTCCCGGCCAGGCGGTGCAGGTCATCTTCGGCGGTTTCAGCCGTATCGAACCGTCCATGGTCGAAAAGCTGCCGAATCTCGGCCTGATCGCCCGCATCGGCACGGGATACGAAAGCGTGGATGTCCCGCATGCCCGCGCGCACGGGGTGCAGGTGTCCAATACGCCCGGCGTCAACGCCGACGACGTGGCGGACCTGGCCCTGGGTCTTCTGCTGGGCGTCGTGCGGGGCGTCGCTGACGGCGACCGTCTGGTGCGCTCGGGGGGTTGGACGCATGAGCATCGGGGCGCCGCGCGCGCCTCGATGAAGGGGATGAAGGTGGGCGTGGTCGGGCTCGGCGCGATCGGCCAGGCCGTGGCCGAGCGGGTCCAGGCGTTCAGGTCCGAGGCGCGCTGGTGGGGCCCCCGCCCCAAGCCGGAGGCGGCGTGGCCGATGGCCGACAGCCTGATGGCGCTGGCGGGGTGGTGCGACGCCCTGGTGATCTGCGCGCGGGCCGACGCTTCGAACGCGGGGCTGATCAGCGAAGCCGTGCTGGACGCGGTCGGCGCGTCGGGCGTGGTGGTCAACATCACCCGCGGGGGCATCATCGACGAGGACGCGATGATCGCGCGCCTCAAGGACGGCCGGCTGGGCGGCGCCGGGCTCGACGTGTTCGCACAGGAGCCGACCCCGGCCGGACGCTGGGCCGACGTCCCCAACACGCTCCTCACCCCGCATGTCGGCGGCAATACGCGCGGCGCCCTGCGCGACATGGTCGATCTGGCGCTCGAGAACGTGCGCGCCTTCGTGGCGGGCGAGCCCCTGCCGACCCCAGTGCCCTGACGTCCATCGACAGAAAAGCCCGGCGCGGGGGCCGGGCTTTCCGTCGTTGCGTCGCCCCTCGATCGAGGGGCGGATCCTACTTGGTGGTCTTGTTGTCGGTCGTCGTGGTGGTCGAGGTCTCGCCCATGGCGGACTTCGCCTTCTTGTGGACCTTCTTCTTGGTGTGCTTGGTGGTCTTGCCCATCGCGTCGGTCTTGGTGTCGACCTTGGTCTCGGTGGTGGTCGACGCCGAGGCGGGGGCCATCTTGTTGGCGGCCATCGGAGCGGCCGGGGCGGCGGCCAAGGCCGGCGAGGCGATGAGGGCCGCGGCGGCGGCGGCGAGGATGAGACGCTTCATGTTTGTTCTTTCCCTGGATGGAGGCTCGTCGAGCGACGGGTCGGAGTCCGCGTCGACAGGACTACTCTGCCCCCTGCCAGGCCCACGTATCGTGGCCAGCAAATTACAACCCTGTAATATCTCCCTGCCGCAACCGGCCGTTTATCCCCGTCGAGCGGCGACCTGTCCGGTCTGAGTGCGCAGCTGATTGATCAGGACGTTGATGTCGCCGTGGTTGTTGTCGAGGGTGGAGACGAAGTCCTGCTGTTCGGTGATGGCCAGCCAGATGCCGTCCACCGACACGTCGACCGCGCGATAGCGGCCGTCGGCGCCGCGGATCACCCGCCACTTCACCTCGAGGGGAGTCTTCACCTCGCCGCCGACGATCTGGGAATCCACCACCACGTCGCCGGGCACCCGCACCGTCGAGCCGGTCACCTTCAGCCGCTCGCCGTGATACTGGCCGAGCCGGGTCTCATAGACGCTGTTGGCGTAGAGCCGGAAGACCTGGGCGAATTCGTCGTACTGCTGAGCGGTGAGCGAGCGGCGGTACTTGCCAAGCACGAATCCCGTGATCCGCGGCACGTCGGCCACCTGATCGACGAAGGCGCGGAACGCCGCCTTCTTCGCCTGGGTGTCGCCGCCCTGATTGAGGATGGTCAGGGCGCGGCTGGCCTGGTTGGCCACGAAGGACTCGGCGTCGGCGTCGCGTTGAGCCTCGGCGAAAGCCGGAGCGGCCAGGGCGGCGACGGTGACGGCGGGAACGCCGAAGCCGAGCACGGCGAGGAGGGCGGCGGAAACGGTCGAACGGGTATGCATGGGGGGCTTACGGGTCTTGGGGCTGATCATGGCCGGGGAGGCGGCGGGGCGGTCGGCGCGGGCGTGCCGGGCTCAGGGCCGAAATCGGGCAGGGCCTTCACGTCGGTTTCGCGATGGCCGGTTAGGCTGGAACTCTGCAGGAAGGCCGAACGCAGGGTGGCGTAGGGATCGGTGGCGGTCCTGTCCACGTCCTTCAGCACCGGATCGAGCCGGACGCGCTGGTCGGCCCCGGCGAGCACGCCGCGCGCCGCCTGCGCCCCGGTGCGCCCGCTGTAGTTGATCCAGGTGAAGGGGTCGCTGACCACGTCCACCGCCCGACCCGTCAGGTCGCGCACACTCGACGGACCGAACACCGGCAGAAAGATATACGGGCCCTGCGGCGCGCCGTAGCGCGTCAGGGTCTCGGCGAATCCGCTCGGCTCGCGTGGCAGGCCATTGGCGCCGGTTACGTCGAACACCCCCGCGATGCCCACGGTGCTGTTGACGACGAAGCGGAGCACGGTCTTCCCCGCCTGGGTCGGACGCGCCTGCAGGACGTTGTTGAGGAAGGTCACCGGCTCGCCGAGATTGTAGAGCACATTGTGCACGCCGTCGCGGATCGGGTGGGTGACGGCGTGATGATAGAAGCTGGCGCCCGGCCGGATCACGGCCCGGTCCAGGCCCTTGTTCAATCGGAACAGACTGCGATTGGTCGGCTCCCACGGGTCGGGGTTGCCCGCGTCGGGGGCCGTGGCGGCGGGGACGGACGCCGGCGGCGGCGTTTCAACCGCGGCCGTCGACAGGGACGCGCCGAGCGCCGCAGCGATCACCATTGTTTCAAACACTTGATTCTCCAGCGACCGCAAAGCTGCGCCGCTTCAACTGTGATCGCTCCACGCGCCATTCAAGCGGGCGTCGCCTGATTTGAATCAATTTGCTGCAATGCGACGCGTGAAAGGCGCAACTTGACATAAAGGCATAAGGATATCTTTATATGCCTCATGTCTTTCACGTCCGGCGAGTTGGTGGAGGTGTTGCGCGCAGCGGGCGAACCGACGCGGCTGCGCATCCTGGCCCTGCTCCGGCGCGAGGAGCTGTCGGTGATGGAGTTGGGCCAGATCCTGGACCAGAGCCAGCCGCGCGTGTCCCGTCATCTCAAACTGCTGGCCGAAGCGGGGCTGGTCGAGCGTTTTCCGGACGGCGCCTGGGTGTTTTACCGGCTGTCGGCGCATGGCGCGCGCCGCGCGCTGGCCGAGGAGATGCTCGGCGAACTACAGCCGAACGAGCCGGTGATCGCGCGCGACGCGGATCGTCTTGGCCAGGTCCATCACACCCGGGAGGCCGAGGCGGCCGCGTATTTCGAGCGCAATGCGGCGCGGTGGGATCAGGTGCGGTCGCTGTATGTGGCCGAAGACGAGGTGGAGCGGGCCATTCTGGACGCCGTCGGCTCCGGTCCGTTCGAGCGGCTGGTCGATCTCGGCACCGGGGCCGGACGGATGCTGACCCTGCTCGGCGAAAAGGCGCATACGGCCCTGGGTCTGGATCTCTCCCAGCAGATGCTCAACATCGCCCGGCGGCAGGTGGCGGACGCCGGCGTCGGCCATTGCGAGCTGCGCCACGGCGACATCTTCTCCACCGGGCTCAAGGGCGGCTCGGCCGACCTCGTGGTCATCCATCGGGTGCTTCACTACCTCAACGATCCGGCCGCGGCGGTGGCCGAGGCGGCGCGTCTGGTGTCGGCGAACGGACGGCTGTTGATCGTGGACTTCGCTCCGCATCGCCTGGAATATCTGCGCCAGGCCCACCAGCACCGGCGGCTCGGCTTCTCGGACGAGGAGATCGGGCGCTGGTGCGGCGAGGGCGGGCTCGGCAAGCTGACCGCCACCACCCTTCCACCCGGGGCCGAGGACGGTCTGACCGTCAAAGTCTGGCTGGCCCAGCCGGTCGCCGTGGCTCAGAGGAGCGCCGCATGAACGCCCAGGCGACGACGCAGGACCGGGAGCGCACGGCGCTCGGGCCGATCGCCCGTGCGGGCGTGCGGCCCCGCGGCCGGCTGAACGTCTCCTTTGAATTCTCGCCGCCCAAGACGCCCGAGGCCGAGGAGAGCCTGTGGACGGCCATTCGCCGGCTGGAGCCGCTGGCGCCGACCTTCGTGTCGGTCACCTACGGGGCGGGCGGCTCGACCCGCGAACGCACGCACCGCACCGTGCGGCGCATCCACGAGGAGACCGGGCTGAAGCCCGCCGCCCACCTGACCTGCGTCGGCGCCAGCCGAGACGAGGTCGACGCGGTGATCCACGACTATTGGGACGCGGGCGTGCGCCACATCGTGGCCCTGCGGGGCGATCCCCCGGGCCAGATCGGCGGCGCTTACGTCCCGCGCGCCGACGGCTACAACAACGCCACCGAACTCACCGCCGCCATCCGGCGGATCGGCGACTTCGAGGTGTCGGTCGGCCTCTATCCCCAGGTGCATCCGGAAAGCCCGTCGGCCGAGCACGACATCGACGTCCTGAAGGCCAAGATCGACGCCGGCGCCACGCGCGCCATCACCCAGTTCTTCTTCGACACCGACGGCTTCCTGCGCTTCGTCGACCAGGTTCGCGCGGCCGGGATCGAGATCCCCATCCTGCCCGGGATCATGCCGGTGTCGAACTTCAAGGGCCTGCAGCGCATGGCCGGCCCGTGCGGAATCGTCCTGCCGGACTGGCTCAGCGAACTGTTCGACGGGCTGGACTCCGATCCCGACACCCGCCGGCTGCTGGCCGCTTCGGTGGCGGCGGAGACCTGCGCCAAGCTCGAGGAGGCCGGTTTCACCGACTTCCACTTCTACACCCTGAACCGCGCCGACCTCACCTACGCCCTCTGCCGGGTGCTGGGCGTGCGCGAGCCGGAGGACAAGTCATGACCCGTTCCGACCGGATCGCCCGGCTGAAGCAGATCGCGCGCGAGCGGATTCTGGTGCTCGACGGCTCCTGGGGCGTGATGTTCCAGCGCGAGGGGCTGACCGAAGAGGACTTCCGCCGCGGCCATTTCGAGGGCCACAGCCATCCGTTGAAGGGCGACAACGACCTGCTCTGCCTGACCCGGCCGGATCTCGTCACCAAGCTGCACGACGCCTACTATGCCGCGGGCGCGGACATCTCGGAAACCAACACCTTCAACGCCACCTCGATCAGCCAGGCCGACTATGCGCTGGAAGGCGCGGTGCGCGAGATCAACCTCGCCGCCGCCGCGCTGGGCCGCGAGGCCGCGGACCGCTGGACCGCCCAGGAGCCCGACAAGCCGCGCTTCGTCGCCGGCGCCATCGGCCCCCTGAGCCGGACCCTGTCGATCTCGCCCGACGTCAACGATCCCGGCGCGCGCAGCGTGACCTTCGACGAGGTGTACGGCGCCTATCGCGAACAGGCGCTGGCCCTGCACGAGGGCGGGGTCGACCTGTTCCTGGTCGAGACGATCTTCGACACCCTGAACGCCAAGGCGGCGATCAAGGCGCTGATGGACCTCGAGGACGACGGGCTGGAGCCCCTGCCGATCTGGATCTCGGGCACGATCACCGACCGTTCGGGGCGCACCCTGTCGGGGCAGACGGTGGAGGCGTTCTGGAATTCGATCCGCCACGCCAAGCCCTTCGCGGTGGGGCTCAACTGCGCCCTCGGCGCCGAGCTGATGCGGCCGCATATCGCCGAGCTGTCGCGCATCGCCGACACCCTGGTGTCGGCCTATCCCAACGCCGGCCTGCCCAACGCCTTCGGCCAGTACGACGAGACGCCCGAGGAGACCGGCCATTTCATCGAGGAGTGGGCGCAGAGCGGTCTGGTCAACATCGTCGGCGGCTGCTGCGGCACCACGCCCGAGCATATCCGCCATATCGCCCAGGAAGTGAGCGCCCTGCCGCCGCGCCGGCCCGCCGAGCGTCCAACCGCGCTAAGGTTGTCGGGCCTCGAACCGTTCGAGTTGGCGTGAGCCGCCCTATGGCTAAGGTCCGCGCGCAGGCATAGGGAGGCGGCGACGACCGCCGTCCGCCGTCAACCAGGAGAAATGACCATGAAGACCAAGCTCGCCCTTCTCGCCGCCGTCGCGGCGCTTTCGTTCGCCGCCTCGGCTCAGGCCGCGGCGCCGGCGATCAAATACATCGCCAGCCCCAACCCGGCCTCGCCGATCGGCGCCGGCGCCATCGTGCCGGCCGGATCGGAGCTGTTCTTCGTCTCCGGCATCCCGGGCGACGCCAAGGCCGGCGATACGGCGGCGCAGACCGTCGACGCCCTGACCAAGCTCGGCAAGGTGCTGACGGACAACGGCTATTCGTTCTCCGACGTAGTCAACGCCAAGGTCTATCTGGTCGCCGACCCGGCCACCGGCAAGATGGACTTCATGGGCATGAACAACGCCTTCAAGACCTTCTTCGGCACGGCGACCGAACCCAACAAGCCCTCGCGCGTCACCGTGCAGATCGCCGCCCTGGCCGGCCCCGGCTCGCTGGTCGAGATCGAACTCGTGGCCGCGAAGGCTCCGAAGAAGTAAAGCTCAGTGCTGAGTTCCCCTCCGACCGTGCAAGTTCAGTCATGACCGACGTCGCTCCCGTACGGGCCCAATTCGTCAATATCGGCGAACGGACCAACGTCACCGGATCCGCCAAGTTCAAGAAGCTGATCGTCGAGGGGAACTTCGCCGAGGCCCTGTCGGTCGCCCGCCAGCAGGTGGAGGCCGGCGCCCAGGTGATCGACGTCAACATGGACGAGGGCCTGCTCGATTCGAAGCAGGCCATGGTCACCTTCCTCAACCTGATCGCCGCCGAGCCCGACATCTCGCGCGTGCCCGTGATGATCGACAGCTCCAAGTGGGAGGTGATCGAGGCGGGCCTGAAGTGCGTGCAGGGCAGGTCGATCGTCAATTCGATCAGCCTGAAGGAGGGGGAGGAGAAGTTCCTCGCCCAGGCCCGCCAGTGCCTGCGCTACGGCGCGGCGGTGGT
>CAILTK010000103.1 GCA_903837135.1 uncultured Caulobacterales bacterium | reverse complement strand
GGCAGGCCGCCTCGACCTCCGTGAGCGGCTCCAGATCGATCGAGGCGGAGCGCCCAGGCAGGACGGCGTCGGACGCCAGAGCTTCGGCCCTTGCGGCGACCACCTCGGTCCACAGCGCGAAGCCGGCGTTCGCCGCCCCGCCCACGACCAGCACGACAAGGGCGCAGGTCGCGGCCGCGGCGGCCGCGCCGAAGCGCGGGGCGGCCGCATCGTCCGCCGCCTTGTCCTGCGCCATGGCCGCCATGGGTCCTCCGATTCCGTCGCAAGGTTAAAGGGAAGTTGGTGAAGGGTCAGGAAACGGGCGCGGTTTGGCGGGGCGGATCGCCCTGGAAAGACGGCGCCCTCAGCGCCGCCGCCGGGGCCAGTCCGGCCCGCAGGTGGTCGGCCAGGCGCAAGGCGAGCGCCACGATGGTCAGCGTCGGATTGGCCTGACTGGAGGTCGGAAAGACGGCTCCCGAGGCGACGAACAGGTTGTCGACGCCATGGACCTTGAGGTTCTCATCGACGACGCCGTCCTCAGGACGCGCCGACATCCGCGCGGCGCCGAGGTGGTGACCGCCGTAGGCCCCGGCCTTCATCGTCGCCCGGGCGAGGCCCTCCGGATCATAATCCAGCGTCCCGACCCCGGTCCGCTCGAGTTCCCGGGCCAGAAGGGCGTAGGCGGCCTGGATGCTCTCGATGTCGCGCGGGGTCGCGCGCCAATCAATCTTGAGTCGCGGGATCCCGTAGCGGTCGAGCGTATCGGCCAGCGTGAGGCGGCTGTCCGGATCGGGGGCCTGCTCCGCGTGGAACTCCAGGGCGTAGCGCCCCCTGTCGGAGTCCAGCACCACCGACGGCAACTTTCGGTCGGCCAGGATCCGGTCCGTCAGCCAGATCCAGCCGAAGTGCGCGAGCCGCCCCGGGTGGCGCAGGATGTTGCCGACGTGGCGCAGGCGATCCGCGCCGGTGATCCGGGCCTCGCGGAACCGCCGGCTGTATTCGTAGAGAACCAGGTCCTTCACCAGGTACATGGCCGAAAGGATGCTGTCGCCGTGCGCGGGATCCATGGGATCGGCGGGATGGGTCCGGAAGATCAGGTTGAGCAGGCCAAGGCGCCGCTGGGCTTCGGCGCTGACCGCCAGCCGGCGGCGCACGTAGACGCCGGCGGCGTCGCGCTCATAGTTGTGGGCGATCGACGACGGAGGCCCGGCGAAGCTCACCTGGCCGTAGGTGGCGGCCAGATGGGTCATGTAATAACGGCCCAGCTGGTCGTGGTCGTTGCCGACGCCCGCCGGCTTGACGTCTCTGGACGCCAGCATCAGCCGCACCGTCTCGAGCCCGCCGAGCGCAAGAACATATCGGCGCGCCGTCAACGGACGCCGCCCTCCATCGGGGCCCTGGATCTCGAGATGGTCCACGCGCGATCCATCCGCCGACAGACGAATCGCCAGCACCGGGGTCTCCGGCGCGACCCAGACGTCCGTCGCGGTGCGCAGGGCGTCGCCATAGCGCGTCCAGAAGTTGGTCGGCTTGGAGAATCGTTCGAGCCGGGTCTCCAGCAGGGGCCCGTCCAGGCCCGGCGCCCACTCGACCTGTCGGCCGGGCAGAGCCGTACGCGGATCATAATCGAACGGCCCAGCCTCGGCGGCGGTCTGGGCTGCGACGTAATACGGCGTGAGGCTCTCCAGCGAGATCGGCCAGCCGGGTCCTGGAACCCAGTCGCGCGCCGCGAAGTCGATCGGATCGAACGGAATGCAGCGGCCGCCCCAGATCCGGCTGGAGCCGCCGAGGGCGCGGACGCGGTAGTGATGCAGGTAGGGGTGGGCCGCCAGGTCGGCGAGCTCGCCCTCGTACAGGGCCTGCGACGCCTGGGTCTGCCGGGCGCCCCCCGCTTCCAGCAGGACCACCTTGAGACCCGCGCCGATGAAACGGGCGGCCAGGGAGAGACCCGCGGCGCCGGCGCCGACGATGCAGAGGTCGAAGGGGTCGGTCTCGCGCGTCGCCGACGGCAGGCCTATCATCCCCGTCTCCCTCGCGGGCGCCGCCCGGCCGGGTCGTCCGGCGCGAAAGTTGAAAGCTGGCGCACTGTCTGTATCGGAATGGCGCGCGGACGAGACGCCGTGCCGTATTTTAGGCCATTCTGTCGCATCTATAGAATTACGCCGCACCGCACAATTTGTGTTTTGGCGTCGGCGGCCCAGTCCGGGTAAAGTGAACGAACATGGCCGAGGTCAACAGCTTGAGCGGAGATAAACCCAGAGGTGTCGACGGCGTGGTGCTGTACGCCGTAGGCGACGTACACGGTCGCGCCGACCTGTTGCGCGACCTGCTGGGGCGAATCCATGAAGAGGTGCGGGCGGACGCGCGTCCGATCCAGCCGATCCTGCTGTTCGTCGGCGACTATGTCGACCGCGGTCCGGATTCGCGGGGCGTGCTGGACGCGATTCTGGCCGAACAGCGCCGGGGCGTGTTTCGGATGATCTGCCTGCGCGGCAATCACGACGCCTATCTTCTCAACTTCCTCGACAACGGCGAGACCGGTCCGATGTGGCTGAACGTCGGGGGCGCGGCCACCATGCATTCCTATGGCGTGGCTCCGCCGCGCCTCAAGACCGACATGGCGGCCTGGCGGGAGGCGGCGACGCAGCTGAAGGCCGCCATGCCGCAGGAGCATATCGACCTCCTGAGCAACGCCAGCCTGATGGCGAGCTTCCGGGATTACGTGTTCGTGCATGCGGGCGTGAGGCCCGGCGTCGCGCTCGACCGGCAGAGCGAAGAGGATGTGATGACCATCCGTAGCCGGTTCCTGTCGTCCGACAACCCGGCGGAGGGGAAGGTCGTCGTGTTCGGACACACGCCGTTCGACGAACCCTACGTCAGGGCCAAGAAGATCGGCATCGATACGGGCGCCTACTCGTCCGGCGTCCTCACCGCCCTGCGGATCTTCGAAGACCAGATCAGCTTCGTCCGCTCCAGCCCCGGCGTGGGCCAACGGGTCGCGCAGCCGGCGCCCGCCCCGGTCTATTCGGCGTCGGCCTGAGCCGGCGTCAAGCCCGGTAGGGGATCGAAGATCGGGACCTGGGCCCGCCGCGCGGCCTATCGGGCGAACAGACGCCAGGCGCCGGCCACCAACACCGTCCACAGGGCCCCTGAAGCGCCGACGATGATGGCGAGGCGCAGGACCCCGCTATAGCGTTCCGTCTGTTGCGCCTCGTCGGCGATGAAACTTTCCAGCTGCAGGCGCTGGGCCGCCAAGGTCGGATTGAACCCGCTCGCGTCGCCGGCGTCCGCCAGACGGGGTCGAACCGGCGAGGCGACGCCCGCGAGCGGACCGCCGCGCCGGCCGTGGTCCTGGGTGTGCTTGCGTTGAGCGGTCATCGGCGTTCTCTCTTGAGACGCCGGCACTATGCCCAATCAGTATTTATCGCGGGTTTCGGATTACGGTTAAGCGAGGCTGAATCGCGGCCGGCCGACGGACGGTTCAATCCGTGTAGTACTTTCCGTAGTCGCTGTAATAATAGAGCGAGTCCGACTGGGTCAGCGCGCCCCGGTCGCGCGGGTCGACCATGGTCAGAACCACGCCGGATACGGTCGCTCCGTCGCTCGCCAGGCGGTGCAGCGCCGAACGCACCGCGACACGCGAGGTGGACTTCCAGCGGGCGATCATGACGGTGACGTCGGCCAGGAGCGCGAGTTGCCGCGCGTCCGCCACGGCCATCAGGGGCGGCGCGTCGAGCAGGATGCAGTCGTAGCGTCCGCGCAGCGCCTCGATCAGGGTCCGGGTCGCCTCGCTGCCGAACACGTCGCGCGGCGTAAAGGTCACATGCGCCAGGGGAAGCAGATCCAGCCCCGGAACGGCGTCCGGCAACAGGACGTCGTCCAGCCGCGCCTTGCCTCTGAGCACCTCGAGCAGGCCGTTTTCTGGCTTGTCGGCGAGCAGCGAGCTGACCACGTCCCGGCGCAGGTCGCAGTCGACCAGGCACACGCGGTCCCCGGCCATGGCCATCGTGCGCGCCAGGGAGATGGCGGTGACCGTCTTTCCCTCGTGCGGCACGGCGGAGGTGAGGCAGACGACGCAGGCGGACTTGTGGTCCAGGGGAAGCAGGAGGGCGCTTCGGATGGTGCGGAACGCCTCGCCGAAGCCCGACATAGGCTTCTGCAGCAGAAAGTCCCACGGCGTGCGGGTCTGGCTCGCCGCCAGCTGCTGCTTGGTCAACAGGGGGATCGACGCGATGAATGGGACGCCCAGCTCGCGTTCGACCTGCTCGACCGTCCGGATCCCCCCATCCAGAACCTCGGCGATCAGCACCGCGCCGACGCCAAGGATGAATCCGAGCACCAGTCCCAGCGCGGCGAACAGCGGCTTGTTGGGGAACACCGGTTTGTCGGCCGCGTCGGCCCGCATCATGATGCGGCCGGGCGTTTCGTCGAGGTGTTCCTGCTGGGTGGTCGACTGGGCGGTCTGGGCGACCTGGTTGTAGATGGTGCGACTGGCTTCGGCGCGCCGTTCGAGGCTGTCCGCCTGGACCGAGGCGGCGCTATGCGCGGTTTGTTCGCCCTTCAGGGCGTTGAGTTGGCTGCGCATGGCCGCCACACGCGCCTCCGCGGCGCGGGCGTCGTTGTCCAGCCCGGAAATGATCCGGCGCGCCTCGTCCTGGATCTGCTGGTCGAGCCCCTCGAGCTGCTGCTGCACGCGCACGGCGTCCGGGTGCTTGGGGCCGTAGCGGGCGTTGATCTGCGCCTGCTCGCGTCCGACCTCGGCGCGCTGCCGCCGAAGATCGGTGATGGTCGGCGAGCTCAGCACCTGGGCGACGGCGTCCATCCCGCCGCGGGACATCTGGTTGTGCGCGGCGTTTGCGTTCGACGCGGCGGCCGCGGCGTCGGCCTCCGCCGTCGTCAGAGCCGTGGTGATGGAGGCGATCTGCTGGTCGTTGACGGTGCCGGCGCCCGCGCCCGAGGCGATGCTTCCCGAAACGAGCCCGGTGGCCGACCGGTAGTGGGCGAGGGCGGCGTCCGCCTGCTGCGCCTGGTCGCCGAGGGCGGAAAGGCGCTGGTTCAGCCAGACCGACCGCTGGGAAGCGGCCTCCACCCGCGTCTTCAGGCTGAAGCCGATATATTCGTCGGCGAAGCTGTTGGCGATGCGGGCGGCCTTACCGGCGTCCTTCGACTTGAACACGACGTTGATCAGGAAGGTGGCGCCGTCCCGCTGGACGGAAAGGGACTTGCGCACCCGCGAGACCGTCCGGGTCAGCGCGTCGTCGCCGGGCGTCCTGACCTGATGGTGGTGGCCGACCAGCCAGTCGAGCGGGCCGGGCCGCTCTCCGAATTCCGGATCCTGCACGAGGTTCAGCCGGCGGACGACGCCCTCCGCCACGGCCCGGGAGTCCAGGATCGAGACTTCCGTGTCGATGACGGACTGGTCGGGCGCCGCGGCGTTGGCGGAAGAGCCGGCCTCGAGCAGAGGCCGCTGGGTGGGGTCGACCTTGATGGTCGCCGTCGCGGCGTAGATCGGCGTCATGACCAGCGAAGCCAGCACCGCCAGGACGGTGACGGAGAGGGTGATCGCCAGGAGCAGGGGAAGACGCCTGCGGAACGCCCCGATCAGCCCTGCAAGATCGAACGGCTCACTTGCAACGCCAGGGGCCGGCCGCAAAGCGGGTTGCGGGCCGGGAGCCTCGGAAGTGGACATACGCGCGCTGCTCCAGCCCCGAACTGAGTGATGAGCGATGTTGATAGACCGTCGCGGTGTACCAATCTTATCTCTGCAGCACCAGACCGATGAACAGACGATTTGTATTGAATTGAGGCCCGACGAAGGTGGGAATGGCTCGGGATTCGCGCTTCGCGTACGAATAGCTGGCGTTGATGCCGACGCCCCGACTCAACAAATATTGGAAGCCGATCTTCACATTGCCGATGGCGTCGTGGCGCGACAGCTGGTTGAAGTCATCATATTCATAGGTGACGGCGGCGCTCAGGAGCAGATTCCTGAGCAACTCATGGTCGACTTTGACGCCCACCAGGTTCGAAAAGTAACCGCCGGAGTTGACGATGACCGCGTCCTGGATCGACCGGCTGGCGTTCACCGTCACGGTGGTGAGGGCGGTTGGGAAATACTCCACCTGGCCGCGGAAGGCGAAGCCGGAGATCGACCCGTAGATCGACGAGTTGTACTCGCGATCCACATAGCCGCCGCCGATCTCCCCGCGGATCACCGCGGTCAGGTCGAAGTCCGTTCCCGCCAGCAGGCGGTATTCGTGCGAACTGCGGTCGGGAATGCCGGCCACGCTGACGTAATCCGAACTCACATAGGCCAGCTCGCCGAAAACGCCGGTGTCCGGCGTCGGCGCGTATTCGCCCCGGCCGGCGACGGTGGTGATGTTTTCGTTACGGAAGCTCTGAGCGATCGTGCCGCCGCCGAACGACGGCAGGGCGGGGACGTTGTCGAAGCTGAAGCCGCGGTAGTCGACCGAGGCGCTCGCCCGGACCCGCCCCTCCTGGTAGACGCCCCGGCCGAAGGCCCCGTAGGTGGTGTAGGGCACCGCCGTCGCAGCCCCGGTCGGGAAGCCGCTGTCGGTGCGTTCCTCGAACGCGCGCTGCACGTTGGCGCCGACGATGGCGTAACTCGCGCCGGCGAGGTCGAACCGGCCCGTGGCGATCAGGTGTCCGCCCTCCTGGTCCTCGCTGCTCTTGCTGGCGAACTCGCGAAAGGCGCCGCCGAGGTCGACCAGAAGCGAGTTCCGCGACCAGGTGGACTGGGCGATGAACTGCGGATCGATCTCGGCGAACTCGTCGGAAATCTTGGAGCCCTGGGTCGCATAGACATTGTCCGTGTAGCCAAGTCCCGAGACCAGCCGCGGATAGACGATGAAACTCGCGAGGGGGATGCCGATGGCCGAGTATTCGGGGCGCTCACGCTGCAGGACGCTGACGTTGCGGCCGCGATTGTAGTCATTGAAGGCGCCGAAGTCCTCGAACGAGCCGAAGGCCTGCAGGCCTGAATAGAAGTCCGTGCCCCCGGTCGCCGTGGGACCCGTGGGGGGAGAGGATTGCGCCCACGCCGAACCGGACACGATGCACGCGAAGATCGAGGCAGTGGCCGCTATGACGCTGCGCGTTCGATGCATGATTAACTCCCGAAAACCGTCCGATCTCATCGAACCAGTCGCGTTGATGACCTCAGTGGTGGTAGTCCGAATCCCCGCCGCCGCCGACAAATCCGGGACCGCCGCTGCCGAACCCGCCGAGGCCGCCGCCTCCCAGGGCGCCGATGTAGTTGCGCTTGCGCGCGCGAATGAGCCGCTTCAGATTCTCGATCGCCGTCCGGGCGTTCGGCGACAGGCCCGGAATGGCCTCGGCGATGTCGAGAGCCTGAAGCGCGACGTCGTTGCTCGCCCCCGACTGTTCGATCGCCAGAGCCAGCTGGGCCTCGATCGTCGACACGCTGGTGGCGACGGGAAATCCCAGGATCGCCTTGATGAGCTGTTGACCCAGCTGGGCCGCCGCATCGACCGGAGAAACAGCCGCCGCGACAGGCGCCGCGACCGTCGACCAGGACGCGGCGCCTGCGACGATAAGAACGGCGATCAAACCCCCAACCTTCATGTCCAGCCCCCAGATCAGTCCCCAGCAATCCGGTGGGACACTTTACAGGAACAAATGTCCCTGCGCCAGCCATTGCAAGGGCTGTGCCGCATAGAGGTGAAAGTTCAGCAAAAATAACAGCCTGCGGTTGGAGGCTACCTTAAGGACAGATCAGAAGTATCGCTCCTTGATCCTTATGGTGTCCCCCGGCGAGACCGGCGTGTCGGTGGTGATTTTGTACTCGTGCTCGCCGGCGTCGCCTTCCTTCTTGATGAAGACCATCGACTTGTTCGCGCGATAGGTGAATCCCTCGGCTTTCGCGACCGCCTGCAAAACGGTCAAGCCGTTGATATACGCGTATTCTCCGGGCTTGTTCACCTCGCCCAGGATGAAGAAAGGTCTGAAGGTCAGCATGTCGATGCTGACCTGCGGCGCGCGAAGATATCCCTCGCTGAGGCGGGCGACGATCTCTTTGCTGATCTCAGTGGTCGTCCGCCCTTCGGCCTTGACGTCGCCGATCAGCGGAAAGGCGATGGCGCCGTTGGAGTTCACACTGAATTCACCCGACAAGGTCGGCTCGTTGAAAACCAGCACGCGGATTCTGTCGGAAACGCCAAGCTTGTAGTCGCTGACCACCGAACTCGAATTCGCCGCGGCCGGGCCTTGCGCAAATCCCGAAAGCGGCAGGCTCGAAAGCGCCGCGAGGGCGATCGCGAACGCGGTTGCGGGTAGTCGCTTCATATTCATAGGCTGATGCTCGAGTTCATGGGGTCGGGGTGGGGATTAGCACGCCGTTGGATGGTTGCATTATCATGACCGAAGCCACAAAAAACCGACAGGTCGACAAGATCAGCGTGATCCAGCGCCCATGGCGGTCGCGGCCGGACCACCTTGCGCCAGCAAAATCGGCGCCGCGGCGGCCGGCGGAGCGACGAGGTTTGTCCACTGCATCTGATCGCCGAGGACCTGACGCTGCACATAGGTGTAGCCCGCCTCGTACCAGGGCGTGACCCAGGGTTGGCGGCTGTCGAGGGCGTAGTCCCCGCCGTCGAGATGGGCCATCAACAGGGCGTGCAGGCCGATGTCCTCGCGGAACACGACCGCATAGAAGAGCCGGTCGGCGGGGAATCCCGCGGCGATCAGCCGTCGACGTTTTTCGGCGGCGAAGTTCTTGCAGTCCCCCACGAGGCCGTTGGAGGTTCCGATCGCGGGTGTCCAGTCGTCCGCCGGATTGACCAGCAGGGTCATGTCCCGCGCCATGCGCCCGTTGACCGCGCTGTTGACGGCCTGCAGCAGCCTCATCGCCTTGGCCGGATCGAAGGCCTCCCCGGCGCCGGCCGCGGCGGCGGCGTTGGCGGTCAGGTTGATGGAGATCGCCACCGTAAGGCTGTCGGTGTCGCCGACCTTCTGGAGCGTCGCCGGTGTCTCGGCCAGGGCGACCGGCCCCGGGTCGGGGAGGTCGCAAAGCGCCGGCGAGCGGGCGCACGTGCCGGTGAAGCTGGCGGGGGCGCGGTCCGGCGTTCCCGCCGGCACGATCGGGCCCGCCGTCGCCAGCAAGGACGCGGGCGCTTCGGCGCAGGCCCCCAACAGGCCGAACAGGGCGACGACGAGCAGACTCTGCAGACGCATGGATGATCTCCCGATGCGTGAGATCATCCACTATACAGACTACATCGCTGCTAATGGTTGTGGTAAAGAAATGGTATTGAGGACAGTTTACAATCATTTACCAATCCCGCCCCGGCGTATATAGAAGCCAACTATACTGCTCGCGTCGGACGGATGGGGCGACGTCGCCGGCGGGCGCGAACCTTGCGTGATGAAGCGTTTTTTTGACGGCCGCCGGGCGCCACCAAGCCGACGGTCGGGCGTTGCCGTCGCGTGCTCCGGTTATTGCGCCGCGAGCGCTATGGTATGACGAGACCATCGCAGGGGGACCCAGTGTCGATTTTGCCGGTAATCATGTCGGGTGGTGCGGGAACACGCCTGTGGCCGACATCCACCGAAGAGCGTCCAAAGCAGTTTCATGCGTTCGGGTCCGGCAACGCCATGCTGCAGGAAACGGCGTTGCGGGTGCGGTCCGCGGGGTTTCTCGACCCGCTGGTGATCTGCAACGCCCGCCACGGCGCCTTGGTCCATGCGCAGCTGGGCGAAGTCGGCATCCGCCCGGCCGAGGTGATCATGGAGCCGTTCGGCCGCAACACCAGCGCCGTCGCCGTGGTCGCAGCCGAGTGGGCCGCGCAGCACGCGCCGGGCGCGGCGGTCCTGCTCATGCCGGCGGACCATGTCATCCGCGACGGCGCGACCTTCCGCAACGCCGTGCTGGCGGCGATGGCCGTGGTGGAGGAGAATATCGTCACCTTCGGGATCACGCCGACCGGCCCCGAGACCGGCTATGGCTACATCCAGGCCGGCGATTTCATCAGCGCCAATATTCAAAGGATCTCCCGCTTCGTCGAAAAGCCGGAACGGTCGGTCGCGGAGTCCTACCTGGCCGAGGGCGGATATTCGTGGAACGCCGGCCTGTTCCTCTATACGCCCGCGCTCCTGCTGCAGGAGGCGCGCCGCTATTGCCCGGATGTGGTCGATGGCTCGCTCGCGGCGCTGGCGGCGGCGGCGAGGGACGCGAGCGGTCTCATCCTGGACAGCGAGGCCTTCGCGCGCTGCCCGTCCGTGCCGATCGACGTGGCCGTCATGGAGAAGACATCGCACGCCGCCGTGGCGCCGCTCGACGTGGGCTGGGTGGATATCGGCTCCTGGAGCGAGCTGTGGCGCCACAGCGAGCCCGACGACCTCGGCAATGTGCGGCGCGGCGACACGACCCAGATGGACGCCACGGGATCGCTGTTGTGGTCGGACGGACCCTCGATCTCGGTGATCGGGCTGGACGACATCATCGTCATCGCCACCGCCGACCATGTCCTGGTCCTGCCCAAGGACCGGGCCCAGGACGTGAAAAAGATCGTCGAGCTGCGCAAGCCGACCGTGTGAGCGGAGCGGGAGCGAGCCCCACGGCGCCCGCTTCCCCTTATCGGCTGAACAGCGCCGGCCAGGTGTCTCGAACATCTGCACGTTATAAAAGAAGCCAGCCCCGCAGCGGATCACGGTCCGTCGGAATATTTCGGCCAAAACATCTTCATTACCACAAGCGGCATGTTTTCGACCGCCGCCTTGATGGGCGCGATCATGCTCCTTGGCGAGGATGCGGTTATGTTCTCGATTGACTACCCGTATGAATCCTCCGAGCAGGCCGCGGAATTCCTGAATGCTGCGCCGCTGAGCGTCTCTGCCAGGGAGAAGGTCTCGCATCGGAACGCGGAACGCATCCTGCGCATCAGCTAGGCGCCCGCCGCTGGGAGAGGCCTCGCGTCAAGATAGCGCGAGGCCAACCCGCGCGAAATTCGGAGCCTCGATGATAGGGGCGAGCTGCCCGCATTCGGTTAGAACGTGGGAGCCGGCTCATAGATCTCGGTCAAGCTGGCTCGGTCTATCGCCGATGCTCGCATCCGCGCCAAAATCCCTACGACCACATAGGGCGCGGCGCTGCGACAAAATTTTCTAGAGCCTGCTGACCAGGCTTGGCTCCTGGCTGCGCAAAATTCGGCTAAGTCGTTGAAGGGATGGTGCCGCCTAGGTGACTCGAACACCTGACCTACGCATTACGAATGCGCCGCTCTACCGGCTGAGCTAAGGCGGCCCTGATCCAGGGGTATCCGGAAGCGCGCCTGTTTACCGGCCACCGCGGCAAATGCCAAGGGCGCGTGGTCTATCGGAAAATCGGCGCGCGGATATACCAGGACGACCGCGCGCTCGCGCCGCCGCTCGCCAAGGAGCCCGACCATGTTCCGATACGCCCTGCCCGCCGTTCTCCTGCTGGCGCCCGTGCTGGCTCCGGTCGCCGCGCGGGCGGCGCCCGACCCCACGGTTCTGGCCTATACCCTGCCGGACAAGCTCGACTGGAAGGGCGATCCGCGCGGCGGGCCGTTGAGCGTCATCCTTTGGGGCGATCCCGCCAAGCCGGGCCCTTACGCCATCCTGGTCAAATGGCCGGCGCACCAGATGAGCGAACCGCACACCCACCCCTACGACCGGCACGTGGTGGTGGTGTCGGGAACCTGGTGGGTGGGCAGCGGCAAGACCTTCGATCCCGCCGGCGCCACGCCCCTGCCGGCAGGCACGGTCGTCACCCACTTCGCCAACCAGCCCCACTACGACGGCGCCAAGGACGAGCCCTGCATCATCGAGATCGTCGGCGAAGGTCCCGCGCCGGTGATACCGGTGAAATAGGCTGGCGGATCGCTCCCCGCCTCGGGCCGCCTACCGCCGCAGCGCCGCCCGCAAGGCGTCGAGCAGGGCGTCCTCGCGCGGACGCTGAGCCTGGATCCGCTCGGCGAAGCCGAGCGCCTCGAGCGGGCGGAGGCAGGCCGCCGAGAGGCCGACGGCCAGGGTGCGCGACAGGTCGAGGCCGGCGGCGAGGCCGGCCAGGATGTCCGCGGCGCGGGGCGAGTGGATCAGTACGGCCGCGACCCCGCGGGCCGCCAGCGCCTCGAGCGCGCCGCTGGGCAGGGCGTCGACCGCCGGGGTGTCGTAAAGGGCGACGTCGCGCGCCATGATCCCCGCGCGCTCCAGACCGCCCTTCACATCCCCGGCCAGGTGCAGGCCGCTGGGGTGCAGCGCCACGCCCCGCGGCTGCGCCGCGGCGATCAGGCGGACCAGGTCGGACGCCGCGCCGTCGGCGGAGGTCACGGTCTCAAATCCCGCCGCGCGCGCCGCCTGGGCGGTGGCGTCGCCGACGGTGAACACCGGAAGGTCCCGCCGGTCGGAGCGCGCGGCGAAGGCCCTGACTCCGTTGGCGCTGGTGAAGGCGAGGGCGCCCACCCCGCCGAGGTCGAGCGAGGTCTCCAGCAGCCGGAGCGACAGTAGGGGCGCGATCAGCGGGTCGAGGCCGACGGCGCGAAGGCGCGCGGCGGTGGCGGACGCGCCCGGCTCGGCGCGGGTGATCCACACGCCGCGGCCCGGGAGCGTCATCGCGGCTAGAGCTCCAGCCGGTCGCCGCCGGCGTCCCGGACGGCCTGGCCCAGGCGAAGGCCGAGCGCCCGCGCGGCCGGCTCTCCCTCGGCCGCGGCGACCGAACCCTCTTCGCGCCAGCGGGCCGAGCCATCCGGGGCGAGGGCCTCGACCACCAGCGCCAGATGTCCGTCGACCAGCCGGGTCCAGGCGCCCAGGGCCGTGCGGCACGAGCCCTCCAGCGCTTCCAGCGCGCCGCGCTCGGCGGCGATGGCCAGGCGGGTCGGGGCGTGGTTCAGGGCCTGGACCCAGGCGGCGCTTTGATCCCCCTCGCGGGTCTGGACCGCCAGGGCGCCCTGGCCCGGCGCCGGCGGGCGCTCGTAGGGGTCGAACACCTCGCGCGCATGGGCGGAAAGACCGAGACGGTTCAGGCCGGCCAGGGCCAAAAGGGTGGCGTCGCACTCCCCGTCGGCCAGCTTGCGCAGGCGGGTGTCCACATTGCCGCGAAGCAGCACGACCTCGAGGTCCGGCCGGCGGTAGAGGGCCTGGGCCTGCCGACGCAGGCTGGCGGCGCCCAGCCGCGCGCCCTGGGGCAGGTCCTCGAACGCGGCGAAGCGCTCGGAGATGAAGGCGTCGCGCGGATCCTCGCGCTCGGGATGCGCGGCCAGCACCAGGCCCGGCGGGCTTTCCGCCGGCATGTCCTTCAGAGAGTGGACGGCGCAGTCGATCCGCCCGTCCAGCAGGGCCTCCTCGATCTCCTTGGTGAACAGCCCCTTGCCGCCGACCTCGAGCAGGCGCCGGTCCTGGATCCGGTCGCCCGAGGTGGTGATCTCGACGATGGGGGCGACGGTTTCGCGCCGCTCGGCCGGTTCGCCGAGGGCGGCGCAGACGGCGGCCTGGGTCCAGCGCGCCTGCACCAGGGCGAGCCTGGAGGCGCGCGAGCCGATGCGGATGGGCGGCGTGGTCATGCGGGGAAGCGGCGGGCTGGTTGCATGCGGGGGGCGCGGGGGCTACCTCGGGAACGATCGCGCCTCGCTATAGCAGGAGGGGCGCCCCCGCAACGTCAGGCGCGCCTTGGCCCCCTTCAGCCCGTCCTTCACCGAACTCGGCCCCGTCACGGTACTGGGCGTCGAGACCAGCTGCGACGAGACCGCGGCCGCGGTGGTGCGGCTGTCGGGCGACCACGCCGAGGTGATTTCGAACGTGGTGGCGAGCCAGATCGCCGACCACGCTCCCTATGGCGGCGTGGTGCCCGAGGTGGCGGCGCGCGCCCACGTGGAGCTGATCGACGGGGTGATCGAGCGGGCCATGGCCGACGCGGGCCTCGGCTATGGCGAAGTCGACGGGATCGCCGCCACCGCGGGGCCGGGGCTGATCGGCGGGGTGATGGTGGGGCTTTCCGCCGCCAAGGGCCTCGCCCTGGCGCGCGGCCTGCCGCTGATCGCCGTCAACCACCTGGAGGGTCACGCCCTGTCGGTGCGGCTCGGCGAAACGCCGGCGCCCTATCCGTTCCTGCTGCTGCTGGTCTCGGGCGGACACTGCCAGCTGCTCAGCGTCGAAGGGGTCGGCCAGGCCGTGCGGCTGGGCTCGACCATCGACGACGCGGCCGGCGAAGCGTTCGACAAGATCGCCGCCCACCTCGGCCTGGGCTATCCCGGCGGCCCGGCGCTCGAGCAGCTGGCGTCGGGAGGCGACCCGGCGCGCTTCACCCTGCCGCGCGCCCTTCTGGATCGGAAGGATTGCGACTTCTCGTTCTCGGGCCTGAAGACCGCCGCGGCCCGGCTGATCGACAGCGCGGTGCGCACCGAGGCCGACCGGCGCGATCTCGCCGCCGCGGTCCAGGCGGCCATCGCGCGCCAGCTGTCCGAACGCTCGGCCCGGGCCATGGGCCGCTTCATCGAACGCCATGCGGGCGAGGGACGGCTGTTCGCCGTCGCCGGCGGCGTGGCGGCCAACGCCACCGTGCGCGCGCGGCTGCAGGAGACGGCGGAGGCGCACGGCTTCCGCTTCACCGCGCCGCCGCTGAAGTACTGCACCGACAACGCCGCCATGATCGCCCTCGTGGGCGCCGAGCGGCTACGCGCCGGCCTGATCGACCCGCTCGACGCGCCGGCCAGGCCGCGCTGGCCGCTCGACGAGGCGGCGGCGCGGCTACAGCCCCTGCACAAGCCCGGTCGCAAGGGAGCCAAGGCGTGAGCGTCGGTCCGTGGGCGGTGCTGGACGAGCGGCCCCTGGTGAAGACCCGCTGGCTCGACGCCCGCGTCGAGCGCTGCCGGACCCCTTCGGGCGCCGTGGTCGACGACTATACCGTATTGCACTACCCCGACTGGTCGATCGCCGTGCCGCTCAGCGCCGATGGCCGGCTGGTGATGACCCGCCAATGGCGCGAGGGGGCGCAGGCCCTTTCCCTGGAGTGCCCGGGCGGGGTGGTCGACGACGGCGAGACGCCGGCGGAGGCCGCGGCCCGCGAACTGCGCGAGGAGACCGGGTATCGCGGGCGGGAGGCGGGATCCCTGTTGAAGCTGCGGCCCAACCCCGCCACCCAGCGCAACTGGTTCCACGCCACCGTGTTCACGGAATGCGAGCGCGTCGCCGAACCCGACGATCACGCGACGGAGGTGCTCGACGTGATGCTGATGACGGGCGACGAGGTGCTGGCGGCGATCCGTTCGGGCGAATTGATCCACGCCTTGCAGGTGGCTGTGCTGATGACCTTGTTCGTCGAGCGGCCGGAGGTATTTCGACCATGAACTCTGCACCCAGCTTTCTTATCCCGCGGAAATTGGAAATGGTTCGCGGCAGCTCGCACAGGCGCGGCGCATGACCATCCAGACCGTCGGCGTCATCGGCGGGGGCGCGTGGGGCACCGCGCTGACCCAGGTCTGCGCCCGGGCCGGACGGCAGGCCATCCTGTGGGCGCGCGAGCCCGAGGTGGTGGCGGGGATCGCCGCGAACCACGAGAACGCCCTGTTCCTGCCCGGGGTGACGCTGGACCCGGCGGTCCGCGCTACCGCGGACTTCGCCGCCCTCAGCGGCTGCGACCTGATCCTGGCGGTGGCCCCGGCCCAGCACATGCGCAGCGCCCTGACCGCCTTCGCCCCGCATGCGCCGAACGCTCCGATCGTGCTCTGCTCGAAAGGGATCGAGCAGGGCTCGCTGAAGCTGATGACCGAGGTGGCCGCCGAAGTTCTTCCGGATCACGTATTGGCGGTGCTATCCGGTCCGAGCTTCGCCGGCGAAGTGGCCCGGGGCCTGCCGACCGCCGTCACCCTGGCCTGCGTCGAAGATCATTGCGCCGAACGCATCGCCGAGGCGATCGCGAGTCCCGCCTTCCGGCCCTATCTGGCGACCGATCTGATCGGCGCGGAGGCGGGCGGGGCGGTGAAGAACGTGCTCGCCATCGCCTGCGGCGTGGTCGAGGGCCGCGGCCTCGGCCGCTCGGCCCACGCGGCGCTGATCACGCGCGGTTTCGCCGAGCTGACCCGGCTGGCCGTGGCGCTGGGCGGACAGGCGGAGACCGTGGCCGGCCTGTGCGGGCTCGGCGATCTGGTCCTCACCTGTTCCTCGCCGCAGTCGCGCAACATGTCGGTCGGCCTGGCCCTCGGCGCCGGAAAGACCCTCGACGAAGCCCTGGCCGGCAAGCTGTCGATCGCCGAGGGCGTCGCCTCCGCCCCGGCCGTCGCGGCCCTGGCCGACCGGCTCGGGGTCGACATGCCGATCTCGCGGGCGGTCAACGCCATCCTATCGGGCGGGGCGGACGTCGACACCGCCATCGCCGGTCTGCTGTCCCGTCCGCTCAAGAGCGAGGTCTGAGATGCCCCTGTTCCACTTCGTCGGCATCGACAGGCCCGACCATCTGGCGGTGCGCATGAGCGTCCGGCCTGACCACCTGGAGTACGTGAAGGATTTCGTGCGCCTGGGCGGTCCCCTGCTCGACGAGCATGGCCAGCCGATGGGTTCGGTGATGATCCTAGAGGCGGACAATCTCGAGACCGCCAAGGTCAAGCTGTCCCAGGACCCGTACGCCAAGGCCGGCCTGTTCGACAGCACCTGGCTTCGGCCCTGGCGCGTGGCGATCGGCTCCCTGCCGGGTTACGAGGGTTGAACACCCCGGCGCCGGGGACGCCGCTGTGCCGGTTCGACGACCTGGCCGATCCCGGCGCGCGCGGTTTCTGCTTCGACCTCGGCGAGGTCGTCTTCCGCGGCTTCGTGGTGCGGCGCGGCGGACAGGTATTCGGCTGGCGCGACCGCTGTCCGCATATCGGCCTGCCGCTGACCCTCGGCGACGACCGCTATCTGACCCGCGAGGGCGACTTCATCCTGTGCTGCAGCCACGGGGCCCTGTTTAGGCCCGAGGACGGAATCTGCGTCGGCGGCCCCTGCGTCGGCCAGGGCCTCAAGGCCTGGCCGGTCGCGCTGTGGAACGAGCTGGTGGTGGCGGCGTGACCGTCTTCATCGCCCTGCTGCGCGCGGTCAACGTCGGCGGGACCGGCAAGCTGCCGATGACCGAGCTCAAGGCGATGTGCGACACGGCCGGCTTCGCGAGGGCCCGGACCTATATCGCCAGCGGCAACGCCCTGTTCGAGAGCGATCTCGGCGAGGCGGAGGTCAAGGCCCGGCTGGGCGAGGCGCTGGAGCGCTACGCCGGCAAGCCGGTGGGGGTGTTGGTGCGCACGGCGGCGGAAATGGCGGCGGTGGCCGAGGCCAACCCGTTCGCCGGCCGTCCCGGCAATCGCGTCGCCGCCGTCTTCCTCGACGCCCCGCCGCCGGAGGATGCGCTTTCGGCCGCGGTCGGTGTGACGCGCGAGGAGCTGGCCCTCGGCGTGCGCGAGATCTACGTCCACTACCCGGACGGCCAGGCCGACACCAAGCTGAGGATCCCGGCCGCCAAGGCCGGCACGGCCCGCAACCTCAACACCGTGGCCAAGCTGGCCGACCTGGCCAGGGAACTCTGAGCGGGCCACGCCATCCAAAACTCCGCGGGGATGAGCGGGGCGGTTTCTCGGCCGATCACGGCTTGACCGAAAACCGCATGGTCCGGAAATCGAGCACCACCGCGGCGTAGCGGCCCAGCACGTCCTCGCCGAGACGGGCGACCTCCCCGGTGTCGGCGTCCATGGCCACGTCGATGTCGGCGAAGGCCAGGGGATGGCCGGCCAGGACCAGGCTGGCCTCGGGCAGCCGCTGGATGTCCTGCTCGACCACGCCGCCGACGCCGCCGATCCGGCGATGGCCCGCGCCCAGCAGCACGCGCTGCTTCGGCGGCAGCAGCTTGAGGCCGGCCTCAAGCAGATAGCTGATGTTGGCGCCGCTATCGAGGTGGGCCACGCGCCGGCCGCCGACGCCGTCGAGCGGAACGCCGAGGCCGAGCGGGTGCCAGACCATCGGCACGGCGCCCTCGAAGCCTTGCGGCGCGGCGTCGCCGAGCGCCAGCGCGCGTCCGTGGTCGAGCCAGGCGACCCGGCCGAAGTCGGCGAGGCCGTAGAGGCTGAGGATGAACGGCAGGCGGACCGCGCCGCCGGCCAGGGTCAGCTGGGCGTCGGGCAGGACCAGCACCGGCAGATGACGCAGCACCGCCGCGCCGATCCGGACCTCCGGGATGATGCCGATCTGGCCGGCCACGGTGGTGGTGGTGGTGTCGACCGACCGGGTCTCGCCAAGCGTCCGGACGTGCGCCGCCTTGGCGACGCTCTGCATCATCACCGAGATCTGGGCCCCGGTGTCGGCGACGGCGAACCCGTCGTAGGCGCCGGAACTGACGGCGATGTGCGATCCGGCCGTCAGGGCGACGCGCGCCGCCCCCTCCGCCTGCACGGGCGGTTGGCCGGCGAGCAGGTCGACGATCTCGGCCACATGGGCGTCGGAGCCCAGCGCGGCGGCGCGCGCGCAGTCGGCGATCCCGTCCTGGTAACGGCCCGCCTGATAGTCGTGGTCGCACACCAGCGGCCAGGCGCGGGCGGCGAAGTCCGCGGAGGGCGGCGGAGCCGAGCCAAGGCGCGCGCGCAGCCGGTCGGCCGCCCCCGGCTCACCGAACATCACCGCGACCCACAGGGTCTCGTCGCCCTGCACGCCGGCCGCCCGCTTGGCGTAGGGGTCGTCCGCCGCGTGCGCCGGGGCCGACGCGGCGAGGGCGAGAAACAGGCCGGCGGCGAGAGTCCGCCCGAACTGTGGGCTCACCCGCCGATCCAGTCGGTCAACCCCTCCCGAGCGTGGACCTCCCGCAGGGACGGCATGGCCCGCATGCGGTCAGCATAGGCCTTGAGTCGCGGCCAGTCGGTGGCGGGTTTGGGCATGTTGCGCGACCAGCGGATCAGCATGGCGGCCAGAAAGTCGAGGGCGGTGACCCGTTCGCCGAGCATATAGGTCCGCCCGTCCGAAAGGTTGGCGTCCATGCGGGTGAAGGCCGCTTCGAGCCGGGCCCTCGCCATCGCCTGCACGGGCGCCACATATTCGGGCCCGGCAGGCTCGTGCGGGTAGAACCAGGCGCGGAAGGCGGGCTGGACGGTGTTGGCCAGGAAAAACATCCGCTGCAGATAGTCGGCCCGTTCGGGCGATCCGGCCGGGACGTCGAACCGCCGCTCGGGATCGCGCTCGGCGAGCAGCATCAGCATGGCCGCGACCTCGGCGTGGGGCTTCCCATCGACGACCAGCGCCGGCAGATGCCCGGCCGGATTGATCTTTAGAAAGTCCGGCGACTTCTGTTCGTCCTTCTCGATGTCGACCTTGATCGCCTCGAACGGCGCGCCAAGTTCGATCAGCATCCAGTGCAGGGCGAGGCTCGCCGTGCCCGGCGAATAGTAGAGAACGTAGGTCATGGCGACTTGATAAGCCGGTCCGCGGCGCGGCGAAAGCTCGACGCGCCCCCGCCGCCTGCGCTACACGCCCCCGATGACCACCCCCTCCGCCCTTCTGCAAGTGATGATGACCGCCGCCCGCAAGGCCGGCCGGCGCCTGGCCCGCGACTTCGGCGAGGTGTCCGAACTGCAGGTCTCCAAGAAGGGACCCGGCGACTTCGTCACCCAGGCGGACCTCAAGTCCGAGGAGATCCTCAAGGAAGAGCTGGAGAAGGCCCGGCCCGGCTATGGCTTCCTCGGCGAGGAGGGGGGGCTGGACGAGGGTTCGGACAAGACCCACCGCTGGATCGTCGATCCGCTCGACGGCACCACCAACTTCCTGCACGCCATCCCGCACTTCGCGGTGAACATCGCGCTCGAGCGCGACGGCGCGGGCATCGTCGCCGGCCTGACCTACAATCCGATCAGCAACGAGATGTTCTGGGCCGAGAAGGGCAAGGGCGCCTTTCTCAACAGCGAGAAGCGGCTGCGGGTGTCGGCGCGGCGCCAGCTCGACGAATCGCTGATCGCCACCGGCATCCCCTTCGCCGGCAAGCCCGGTCACGGGGTTTTCCTGAAGGAGCTGCACCAGCTCAGCCAGCGCGTCTCGGGCGTCCGCCGGTTCGGGTCTGCGGCGCTCGACCTCGCCTATGTGGCCGCCGGCCGCTTCGACGGCTACTGGGAGCGCGGGCTGAAGCCCTGGGACACGGCGGCCGGCTGGCTGATCGTGATGGAGTCGGGCGGTGTGATCACCAGCGCCGACGGCGAGCCCTTCACCCTCGAGAACGGCACGGTGCTCGCCGCCAACCCCGACCTGCACGGCCCGTACCTGGAACGGCTGAAGGCGGCCTAGCCATCGCAGGGCAGCGGCTCTTCCGGGGGGGCTACGGCATTCACACATCTCCCAAGCCATTGAAAATGATCGTCATTCTCGGGCGAAGAGAGGGCGCGCAGCGACCGAACGCAGACCCGAGAACCCAGCAGGTCCACCCTCGACGCGCGTCGTCTGCGGCTTTAAACAAGATCTCTGCTGGGTTCTCGGGTCTTCAGTCCGCTTCGCTCCCTTACACCCGAGAATGAAAAGTATTGGTGCTGTAGCGATGTGTGCATCCCTTAGCCCCGGAGGGGGAGCAGCTCTGCCGCTTCAATACCCCATCAGCGTCGCGTAGCGGTCGCGGTGGAAGCTGGCGCCGCCGAACAGGGCTTCGGAGACGCGGGCGCGCTTCATGTAGAGGCCGGCGTCGTGGGCGTCGGTCATGCCGATGCCGCCGTGCATCTGCACCATCTCGTTCGACACCAGGTGCACGGTCTCCGACGCCTTGGCCTTGGCCAGCGAGCACAGGGCGCGCACGTCGTTGCCGTTACTGTCGATGGCGTCGAGGGCGGCTTCGACGCAGCTTCGCGTCATCTCCAGTTCGGTGAACATCTTGGCGGCCCGGTGCTGCAGCGACTGGAAAGTCCCGATCACCTGGCCGAACTGCACGCGGGTCTTGAGGTAGTCGAGGGTGATCTCGAAGGCCTGGCTGGCCTGGCCGAGCATTTCGGCGGCGAGGCCGGCGCGGGCCCGGTCGAGCGCCTGATCCAGCAGGCCGAACCCCTGATCGGCCTGGCCGATCACCGTGTCGGCGCCGACGGCGACCCCCTCGAAGCTCACGTCGGCGGCGCCGCGCGAGTCCACCGTCTTCAGCCGGGTTCGCGACAGGCCGGGGGCGCTCGCCGGAACCAGGAACAGGGTGATCCCTGCCTCCTCACCCGGCTTGCCCGATGTACGCGCGGCGACGATGAAGGCGTCGGCGGCCATGCCGTCGAGCACGAATGGCTTCTTGCCGGTCAGGGTCCAGCCGTCGCCGCTTCTGGTGGCCGCAAGGGCGGTCGCGGCGGGCGCGTGGTGGGCGTGTTCGTCGATCGCCGGCGCGATCACCGCCCCGGCCTCGGCGATCCTGCCGAGCCAGGCCTCCTTCTGCGCCGCGCCGGCGCCGAGGGTCAGCACCGAGGCGGCGAACAGGGCGGTGGAGACCAGCGGCGAATTGGTCAGCGTCCGGCCGGTCTCCTCAAGCACCAGGCCGAGCGAGCGGTAGCCGAACTCCGACCCGCCGTAGGTTTCCGGCACGACCACGCCGGCCCAGCCCATCTGGCCCATCTCGGCCCAGGCGGCGCGGTCGAAGCCGACATCGACGTCGGCGTCCCGCAGCTTGCGCAGGGCCGAGACCGGCGAGCGCTCGCTCACCCAGCCCTTGGCCGCGTCCTTCAGCATCACCTGTTCTTCGGTCAGTACGGCCATGGGGGCGCTCCAGTCGGATTCCGAAATACAACAGTCGAGTCAGGCTCGGGCCTGACCCGAGCACCCAGCAGTTCCACGCGTTCAGGAGCTGGGTCCTCGGGTCTCCGCTGCGCTGCGCCCGAGGATGACTCGAAGGGGATAGGTGCGGAAGGTCTCATCAGTGTGCGGCGGCCCAGGCCACCGCCTGCTCTAGCCGGTCGTTGCCCCAGAACAGCTCGCCGCCGGGGGTCTTGTTGCTCGGGATGTAGAAGCTCGGCGCGCCGAACACGCCCTTGGCTTCGGCCTCGGCGACGTTGTCGCGCAGCTCGGCCTTGATCGCGTCGCTATCCGCCTCGTGGAAGTCGGCCACAGGATCGCCGCCCACCTCCTTGACCAGGAGGGCCAACACGGCCGGATCGCCGATGTCGCGGTCCTGGCCGAAGTTGGCGGCGTAGACCGCGCGGCTGAAGTTGGCGATCCAGCCCCGGTGGCCGCCGACCAGAGCCAGCCGCAGGGCCAGAAGGCTGCGGCGCGGAAACGCCGACGGACGGCGGAACGGCAGCATCTCGGCCTGGCAGACCCGCTCCATGTCGCGCCACATATAGCGGCCCTTGACCTCGACCACGTTGAACGGGCTGTCGCTCATGCCCTGCTGCTTGTGGAACAGGGGCCCCAGGAACAGCGGCCGCCACACCACCTTGACCCCCGCGGCCAGCGCCAGCCGGTCGATCCGCCAGGCCGCCGGATAGGAGTAGGTCGAGGCGAACTCGTACCAGAATTCGAGGGTCGGCATCGCTTACTGGTGGTCCAGCAGTCCCAGCACCCGCTTGGCGACCACGTTGAGGTTGACCTCCGAGGTGCCGCCTTCGATCGAGTTGCCCTTGGAGCGCAGCCAGGCGCGGGTGGCCTTGAGCGCGTCGGGGTCGAAGCCCTCGCCCTCCCAGCCAAGCCCCTGGGTCCCCAGCGCCTCGACCATCAGCTCGCTGCGGTCCTGGTTCATCTTGGCGGCGGCGTACTTGATGATCGAGGTGGCGGCCGACGGCCCCTTGGCCGCCTTGGACTCCGCCTCCGCCCGCCGGACGGTGAGGGCGAAGGCCTTGGCGTACATGCGGTGCTCGGCGATGCGGGCGCGCAGATCCGGGTCGGCGATCTTGCCGCCCGAGACGCCGACGAACGCCTTGGCCACGTCCTCGAGCTCGGGACCAGCCCCGCCGCCGAATCCGCTGGCCGAGATGTTCTGACGTTCGTATTGCAAGAGCCGCTTGGCGATGTCCCAGCCGCCGTTCAGTCGGCCCACGAGCTGGTCCTTGGGCACCTTCACATTGTCGAAGAAGGTCTCGCAGAACGGCGAGGAGCCCGAGATCAGCTTGATCGGCCGCGGCTCGACGCCCGGCGTGGTCATGTCGAACAGGAGGAAGCTGATGCCCTCGTGCTTCTTGGAGGTATCGGTACGGACCAGGCAGAAGATCCAGTCCGCCTGGTCGGCGTACGAGGTCCACACCTTCTGGCCGTTGACCAGATAGTGGTCGCCCTGGTCCTCGCAGCGGGTCTGCAGGCCGGCCAGGTCGGACCCGGCGCCGGGTTCGGAATAGCCCTGGCACCAGCGGATCTCGCCGCGCACGATCGGCGGCAGGAATTTCTGCTTCTGCTCCTCGGTGGCGTATTCGAGCAGGACCGGGCCCAGCATCCACAGGCCGAAGCTCATCAGCGCCGGCCGCGCCTTCAGCCGGATCAGCTCCTGTTGCAGCACCCGGTTCTGCTCGGCGCTGAGGCCGCCGCCGCCGTAGGCCGTGGGCCAGGTCGGTGCGGTCCAGCCCTTGGCGGCCATCCGGTCGAGCCAGAGCTTGGCGTCGGGATTGCTCCATTTGGCGCGGCGGCCGCCCCAGGGCGCGTCGTCCTCGGCCATCGGCGCGTCCAGCGAGCGGGGATAGTTCTGCTCGAGCCAGGCGCGGGTCTCCGCGCGGAAGGCGTCGAGTTCGGTCGGGGCGCTGTCGGTCATCGCCGTCTCCAACATTCGGTATGCTGGCGCACCCTACAGAGGCCGCGGGGCGATGCGCAACGGCGCCCGTGTGGAAAGGTCCCTTTGCAGAGAGGAAGGTGGCGGCGCCGCGAGGACCGTGAAGGACGTTTCAATCCCCTCAGACCTGGTTGACCAGGTGGGCGCCATTTACCCGCAGCCACGGCCACGGACAGGGACAGCTCCCTTTGAGTGAATTAAGGCCGGTGGGATATGGTTGCCTTCGACGCGAGCCGCAGCAAGACCCGCCATCGACTTAGATAGGCCCGCAGGCCCGCAGTCTCAAGCGGGATCGATCACCGCCGCCGACGTGGGTCCACGCGCCACACCGTCTCATAGGCTCCAAGACCGAGGAACCAGAGCAAGGCGCCGGCCCGCAGCAGGGTGCCGGCGCCCGGCATGGCCTGGGCCGCCCACAACAATCCGACCAGCCCGACCACGCCCAAAGCGGCGACCCCGAGCCTGGGGCGACGGTATTTCGAAGCTTCCATCGCCGGATGATCGGCGATGCGGGCGTCAACGATCCATCCGCAAGCCGCTGCGAAGGCGTAAGGATCACAGCGCTTTGACGATCCCCTCGACCATCTTCTTGGCGTCGCCGAACAGCATCATGGTGTTGTCGCGGAAGAACAGCTCGTTCTCGACCCCGGCGTAGCCCGAGCCCATGCCGCGCTTGATGAACAGCACCGTGCGGGCCTTCTCGACCTCCAGGATCGGCATGCCGAAGATCGGCGACTGCGGATCGGTCTTGGCGGCGGGGTTGGTGACGTCGTTGGCGCCGATGACGAAGGCGACGTCGGCGGTGGCGAACTCGGAGTTGATGTCCTCGAGCTCGAACACCTCGTCGTAGGGGACGTTGGCCTCGGCCAGCAGCACGTTCATGTGGCCGGGCATGCGGCCGGCCACCGGGTGAATGGCGTATTTCACCTCCACCCCCTCTTTCTTGAGGATGTCGGCCATCTCGCGCAGGGCGTGCTGGGCCTGGGCCACCGCCATGCCGTAGCCGGGGACGATGATCACCTTGGAGGCGTTCTTCATGATGAAGGCGGCGTCCTCGGCCGAGCCCTGCTTGACCGGGCGCGTCTCCTTGGCGCCCGCCGGACCGGAGGCGGCGTCGTCGCCGCCGAATCCGCCGAGGATCACCGAGACGAAGCTGCGGTTCATCCCCTTGCACATGATGTAGCTGAGGATGGCCCCCGACGAGCCGACCAGGGCGCCGGTGATGATCAGGGTGTTGTTGGCCAGGGTGAAGCCGAGCGCCGCGGCCGCCCAGCCGGAATAGCTGTTCAGCATCGACACCACGACCGGCATGTCGGCCCCGCCGATCGGGATGATCAGGGTGACCCCGGCGATCAGCGCCAGGGCGAACACGCCCCAGAAGGCCCAGGTAGCCGTTCCGCCGCTCAGCACCAGGATGACGATCAGCACCACCACGGCGAGGCCGAGCGCCGCGTTGAGCAGGTGGCGGCCCGGCAGCAGGATCGAGGCCCCCGACATGTTGCCGTTCAGCTTGGCGAAGGCGATCAGCGAGCCGGTGAAGGTCACCGCGCCGATGGCGACGCCCAGCGACAGCTCGATCAGGCTCTCGAGCTTGACCCCCGCCGCTCCATTGGGAAGCAGCTCGGCGATGCCGTAGGCGGCCGGGGTATAGATGGCGGCGACGGCCACCAGGCAGGCGGCGAGGCCGACCAGGGAGTGGAAGGCGGCGACCAGCTGCGGCATGGCCGTCATCGGCACCCGCCGGGCGATCACCGCGCCGACACCGCCGCCGATGGCGACGCCGACCGCGATCAGGCCCAGGGTGACGAGGTCGAGCGCCCCCTGGGTCCACAGGGTGGCCAGGGTGGTGAGGATGGCGATGGTCATGCCGACCATGCCCATCTGGTTGCCGCGCCGGGAGGTGACCGGGCTCGACAGGCCGCGCAGGGCCAGGATGAACAGGACGCCCGAGGCCAGGTAGAGCAGGGCGGCGATATTGGCGTTCATGCGGTCCCCGTGGTCACCAGACGTGCAGCGTCTTCTTGCCGCCGTCGCCGAGGGCGTCGATGGTCATGCTCTGTGTCGATGCGGCCTTGGTCAGCGTCACCCTCACCGGCGCCGGCCCGCTGTCGATCCTGGCGGTGCAATGGGCGCTCGGCGACGGGATGACGTCGCTGACCGGACCGGTCTTGTCGAGGCCGTAGCGGTTGACGTACTGGCCCGGCGACGCCTGATAGGTCGTCACGTCGCACAGCATTTCGTAGTGCGTGGATTTCGGCGCATCGACGGCGACCTTGATGGTCGGTCCGGCGGGAACGGCGGAGACCTGGTCCACGGCCGCGCTCCGACCACAGGCGCTGAGCCCGCCGGCGGCGGTCAGCACGACCATCGAGAGCAGGGCCCGGCGCACTACTTCGCCTTCTTCTTGTACATGGCCAGCATGCGCTGGGTGACCAGGAAGCCGCCGAAGATGTTGACCGCCGCGAGGCCCGCGGCGACCGCGCCCGCGCCCTTCGACACCCAGATGTGCAGGCCGGTCGCCTGGCCCGACGCCGCGTGCGCGGCCGCGGCCAGAAGGGCGCCGACGATGATCACCGAGGAGATGGCGTTGGTCACCGCCATCAACGGGGTGTGCAGCGCGGGCGTCACGCTCCACACCACGTAATAGCCGACGAAGATGGCGAGCACGAAGATCGCCAGGCGGAAGACGGTGGGATCGACGATGTCCATCAGCGTTCAGGCTCCCTTCAGCCCGGGGTGCACGATCTCGCCCCCCCGGGCGACCACGGCGGCCTGCAGGATCTCGTCGTCCCATTGGGGCGAGAAGGCCTTCTCCTTGTCGACGAACAGGGCGGCCAGGTTGACGAGATTGCGGGCGTAGAGACTGGAGGCGTCGGCGGCGATCGAGGCCGGCAGGTTGGAGAAGCCGGCGATCCTGACCCCGCCGATGGCGACCACCTGGTCCTTGGCGGCGCCGGCGACATTGCCGCCCTGCTCCACCGCCAGATCCACCAGCACGCTGCCGGGCTTCATCGACGCCACCTGTTCGGCCGACACCAGTTTGGGCGCCGGGCGGCCCGGGATCAGGGCGGTGGTGATGACGATGTCCTGCTTCTTCAGATGCTCGGACAGGAGGGCCGCCTGCTTGGCCTGGTACTCGGCCGACATCTCCTTGGCGTAGCCGCCGGCGGTCTGGGCGTTCTTGAACTCCTCGTCCTCGACGGCGAGAAACTTGGCCCCGAGGCTTTCGACCTGCTCCTTGGTCGCGGGCCGCACGTCGGTGGCGGTGACGACCGCGCCGAGCCGGCGGGCGGTGGCGATGGCCTGCAGTCCGGCGACGCCGACCCCCATGATGAACACCTTGGCCGCGGCGACGGTGCCGGCCGCCGTCATCATCATCGGCATGGCCCGGCCGTAGAGAGCGGCGCCCTCGATCACCGCGCGATAGCCGGCGAGGTTGGCCTGCGACGACAGGGCGTCCATCGACTGGGCGCGGCTGATGCGGGGGATGAACTCCATCGCCAGCGCCGTGGCGCCCGCCTTGGCCAGGGCCTCGACGGTCGGCTTGTCGGCGTAGGGGGCGAGCAGCGCGACGAGCAGGGCGCCGGTCTTCAGGGCGGCGATCTCGTCCGGCTCGGGGCCGCGCACCTTGAACACCAGGTCGGCGTCCTTGAGCGCGGTCCGGGCGTCCGGCGCGACCACGGCGCCGGCGGCCAAGTAGTCGGCGTCGGGAAAGCTGGAGGCCGTCCCCGCGCCGGTCTCGATGACCACGCCGAAGCCGAGGCCGATAAGCTTCTTGACGCTGTCGGGCGTGGCCGCGACGCGCGTCTCGCCAGCCTTGCGCTCCTTAACGACGGCGATCGTCGCGGCCATGCGGTCTCCTCGCTGATGCCGCCGGAGTTAGCGCGGGGTTCGTCCCCGCTGTCCAGCGGCAAAGGTCTCTCGAGCGGTGGACGCGCGCTAATGCGCGGCGGACTTTTTCCCGCGCAGGAAGGCGACGCCGAGGACGACCATGAGGATGGCGACCACGAAGGCGGGCAGGAAGCCAGCCGGAGTGCAGAACCAGACGATCAACAGGACCAGCGACGCCGCCAGCGCCAGCGACCCCCATTTGAACAAACCCACCACGAGGTTGAAGGTCGCGGACTGCTCGGCGATGTTCATATCGCCGGGATGGTAATCGGTGTGGCTGTCGGGCGCGCTGGCCATGGGCGGCGGATTCCTGTTGGGGGAGGCGTCGAAGTCGGCGGGACTATAGCGGCGCTTGCGCGCGGCTCAAGCGCCCGCCCGCGCCCTTTTAGGCCGCTTCGCTCGCCATGCGCTGGGTCAGCGCCGCCTCCAGCGCCGCATGCAGCTTGGGCAACTCGATCGGCTTGGCCACGTGACCGTCCATTCCGGCGGCCATGTATTCCTTGATCTGGTGGACCATGGCGTTGGCCGAAAGGGCGATGATGGGGGTTCGCGCGCGACCTTGCGCCGCCTCGCGGCTGCGGATCTCCCGCGTGGCGGCGATGCCGTCCATCACCGGCATCTGAATGTCCATGAGCACGACGTCGAAATCGCCGCGCTCCCAGGCCTCCACCGCGAGCGCGCCATTGTCGGCCAGCTCGAGATCGGCGCCGAAGATCTGGATGATCGTCGAGAGCACCATCTGATTGGTCGGATTGTCCTCGGCCGCCAGCACCCTCAGCACCCGCCCCTGATCGTCCGGCAGGGCGTCGTCAGCTTCGGCCTCGACGACCGGCGCCGCCGCGGCCCGGGCCAGCGGAAGCTCCACGTGGAAGGTCGAGCCCTCGTTCTCGACGCTTTCGGCCCAGATGCGCCCGCCCATCAGCACGGTCAGCTCATGGCAGATGGCGAGGCCGAGGCCGGTGCCGCCGAACTGGCGGGTGGTGGAGGCGTCGAGCTGGGTGAACTTCTGAAACAGCAGGGGAATCTTCTCGGCGGCCATGCCGATGCCGCTGTCGCGGACGCTGATCCACAGACCCTCCGCTCCGCCGTCGCCCAGGCCTCGCGCGATGACGGCGACCTCGCCGGCGCTGGTGAACTTCAAGGCGTTGGACACCAGGTTGGAGACGATCTGGCGCAGCCGCGCCGCGTCGCCGATCCGCACGCCGCGCGCGTCCCCGGCGACCTCGACGGCGAGTCTCAGCCCCTTGCGTTCGGCGACGCCGGCGAAGCTGTCGCGGGCGCCGTTGATCACGTTCTCCACATCGAACTCGATCGGGTCGAGGTCCAGCTTGCCCGCCTCGATCTTCGACACGTCGAGGATGTCATTGAGGATCTCCAGCAGGGCCTCGCCGGACTTTCGGATCACGCTGAGCCGCTGGCGCTGCTCTTCGGCCATGTCGCCGAGGGCCATGATCTGGGCCATCGCCAGCACGCCGTTCAGCGGCGTGCGGATCTCATGGCTCATGTTGGCCAGGAACTGGGATTTCTGCACGTTCGCCGCCTCGGCGGCGTCGCGGGCCTGGGTCAGCTCGTGAAGCGTCTCGCGCAGTTCGCCGTCGTTGACCTGCAACCGCTCGATCAGGGCGTTGAAACAGCCGGTGAGACGGCCCAGCTCGTCGTCGGCCATCGGTTCGACGCGGCGGGCGAAGTCGGAATTGTCCGCCATCTCGCGCATGCCTTCCGCCAACCGGTCGATCGGCTCGACGACCCGCTTGGCGAGCCAGCGGCCGAGGAACAGCGACAGGCCGGCCGCGGCGAAGAACAGGGCCGCCGCCACCGCCAGGCAGCGGATCAGGAACTGCCCCGATATCTCCTGCTCGCGGACCAGCACGAACTCGCCGACCTTGCGGCCGCCGACGTAGACCGGCGAGCGGGTGGTTACGAGGCTCGGCGAAGGCCGCACGGCGGGGCGAGGGCTGTCGTAAGCCTCGATCACGCGCCCCTGCGCATCGAGCACTGCGACGCGGCGCACATTGCTCGCCGGTTGGAGGTTGTGCACCTGGCGGTCGATACGCGTAAAATCGTGGTCTTCTAGCGCGTGACCGACCGAGATCGCCAACACATGCGCCCACTCTTCCTGGGCGTGTTCGAAGCTCTGGCGCTCGGCGCGCCACTGTTCGGCGGTGAACACGGCGCAGGCGGCGAGCAGAACCGTCACGGCCGTGAGCATCGCCACTGCCGTGATCCGTCCCTGCAGCGTCGAAAGCGCCGCGCGGGGCCCGGAGCCCGGAAGGTCTAAGCTCATGGCGGGGTCCCCAGCACGCCTCGGTCCTCAGGACGCCGTTTGGGCTTTGACGTTCCTTGGTCTCCCATGATGCCGGGAATGTCCTAACGGATCGCTTCCAGCGGCGATTTCGCGCACCAATGTCGATCTCCCGACGGTTGAAACCGACGCAACCGCTCCGCGACAAAAAGCCCTCGGCCCAAACTGGGTAGACGCTCGACAGGCGTTAACGTTTCATTTACCTTCGTTAAGTTCCAACCTTAGGAGGGTTCTGGTGGAAAAGGCTTTGGCAGCGCAGAAATTGGCGAACAGGCTGTTCGCGACTGAAGCGGCGGTAGACGCCGCCATGACGGAAGCGATGACGCTTCTCAGCGGCATGATCGAAACCCGCAAGGAATTCGGTCTTTCCTCGAGCGTCGGCGACGTGGCCGCCGCCAAGGTGGCTGAAGCCATCTCCACCCTGGCGGCCGCGAAGTCCGCCATCGTGGTGGCTCACGGCGAAATGGCCGACCTCAAGCTCCGCGTCGGCATCCGCACCAAGATGATCGGCGTGATGGACAAGCCGCCGAATCAACCGCACACCCAGCATCTGGACGAGCGCAACGTCGCCTAAGACGACGTCAGTCCGGCTAACAGCCGGTTTTCGCTCTATTAACGTAAGTAAGTTAGACCGTGTTCCTGATCGCAGGAGCGCGGTCTTCTTCGTTGTGAGTTGTTCAGTGCAGGTCGGCCTCGTCGTCTTGATCGCCATCGTCCTGTTTGCCTGGATCCGCGGCGGGGCGGGAGAACGCGTGGGCGCGACCGCCGTGGCGGTGGCCTGGATCGGCTCGCTGGCGGTGCAGCCCCTGACGCCGGCCGACATGCGTCCGCTCGTCCTGCTCGGCTTCGACTTCGCGCTGGCCACGGCGCTGTTGGCGGCGGCGCTGCTCTATCCGAGCTTCTGGCTCGGCGCGACCATGATGCTGCAGGCCTTCGTGCTGGCCGTGCACGCCTTTCATCTCGAGGACGGCGTCCGCGAGGAAGGCCTGCGGCGGGCCTACATCGAGTTGCTGAACACCGTCAGCTACGGCGTCCTGTTTGCGCTGGCCGCCTCGACCGGGGCGGGCTGGCTGAAACGTCGGAAGGCCGCCCGCGGCGCGGCGCCGGCGCCCCTGCCCCCGGCGCCGGGTCCGTTGCGAACCATCTAGAGCAGGCCGCGTGATCCGAGATCGCGCTGGGTCGCCCGTCTCTATGGCAGGTCCCGCCGGAGACCGGACGCGACTCTGCCGACGACGCCGTAGCCGCCGACCACCACGATCAGGGCGACGGCGATCGAGATGACCAGCGCCGCCGGCGCGAAACCGTCGCCGACCAGGGCCAGGGGTTCGCCCTTGTTGGTGGCGCCGATGAGCGCCGCCAGCGCCACGTTGAACAGGCTCTCCCCGACGATCAGACCCGACGCCAGCAGCACGCCGAGGCGCCGGGCCGATTCCGCACGCTCGCCCAGACGCGTCGCCCACCGATCGTACAGCCAGCCGACCACGGCGCCGACGATCACCGGCGCGGTCACGGACATCGGCAGGTAGATGGCGAGGCCGGTGGCCAACGGCGGCAACGAGTACCGCTTGGTGAGGCGCAGCCCCTCGTCGATGACCACGAGCACCACGCCGACGAGGGCGCCGACGCCGAGCAGGGGCCACATCTTGGCGTCGCCGACGATCACGCCCTTGGCGAGGGTCGAGATCAGCGTCGCCTGCGGCGCGGCGAGCGGCTGGCCCTGCGCCACCGCGTGCGCGTTGGAGCCGGCGAATCCGAAGGCGTGGTTCAGGAGATCGAGCACGGGCGGGATCACCGCGGCGCCGGCGAGGACGCCGATCAGCAGGGCCAGCTGCTGGCGCCAGGGCGTGGCGTCGACCAGCTGGCCGGTCTTGAGGTCCTGCAGGTTGTCGTTGGCGATGGTCGCCACGGTGAGAAGGATGGAGGTCACGAAAAGGGAGAAGGCGACTAGGGCCGCCTGGCCGCCGGCGCCTGCCGTCGCCTTGGCGAACAGCGTCAGCAGCACCGCCGCGCCGAGCACGGCCAGGATGGCGAGGCCCGAGACCGGACTGTTGGACGAGCCGATCAGGCCCGCCATATAGCCGCAGACGGCGGCCACCAGAAAGCCGGCGACGACGATGTAGGCCATGGCGCCGACGATCAGCGGCCCCGCCATCGACGCCAGCGGACCATCCTTCAGGAAGGCGTGCAGCAGCCAGGCCATCGGCGGCAGGGTCAGCAGGCAGATCAGCCCCACGATCCACAGCGGCATGTCGCGTTCGGAGCGGTCGAGCGATTCCGACCCCGACACGGCCCGAAGGTTCGAGGCCTGCATCGCCGAGGCCAGCCCCCGCCACACGGGAAGAGCGAGCTTGCCGAGGGTCCAGATCGCCGCCGTGCCGATGGCGCCGGCGCCGAAGAACCGCACCTGGGTGCGAAAGACCGTCGCCGCCGCGTCGGCGGCGGACCCGGCGACCGGGTGCAGGTAGGTGAGCACCGGAACGGCGACGCCCCAGGCGATGACGAGGCCCAGCAGCATGGCCATGCCCACGGCGATGCCCATGAGATGGCCGGCGCCGACCAGCGCCAGCGACATCGAACCTGACACACCGGTGGCGGCCCCGCCGGCGCCCAGCCGGAACGCGGCGCCGATCTCGGCCAGCAGCACCTTGGTCTGGGTCGCGGCCGCGAATCCGGCCGATAGCACTGAGCTCCAGACGATGGTCCAGAACCCGGCCTGCGCCTCGTCGGCCGACTGGCTTTCCTCCACGCCGGCGCGGGATCCGGCGCCGACCTTCAGGACCTCGGCGGCGGCGACCCCCTCGGGATAGGGCAGGGTGGACTGGGTGACCAGCGCGCGCCGCAGGGGGATGGTGTACATCACGCCAAGGACGCCGCCGACCACGCAGATGCCGAAGCTCGCCCAATAGGGGAAGTGGCTCCACCAGCCGATCATCACCAGCCCCGGCAGGACGAAGATCACCGACGACAGGGTTCCCGCGGCCGAGGCCACGGTCTGGACGATGTTGTTCTCCCAGATCGTCGAGGTCTTGAACGGCCGAAGCAGGGCCATGGAGATGACGGCCGCCGGGATCGACGTGGCGAAGGTCAGGGCCACCTTCAGCCCGAGGAACACGTTGGCGGCGGTGAAGAAGAAGGTGATCACCACCCCGAGGAGGAGGCCCCTGACGGTAAGCTCCACGCGTCCGCCGTCGCGCGCGCCCTCAGCGGTCTCGTTCATCTGCTTCCCCAAGGATCGTCCGTCGTGCGCGCATCAATGCCGCGAAACGGCGCGGAGGAAAGGGTGAATTTGGTAAGGGCTTGCGTCGACGGGCATTTATTCGCCGCTGCGGCTGGGGCATGATCGCGGCATGACGCTGCACACACCCGCGCCGAAAGCCGCCGCGCTCGCCGCCGACTACCTGCCGGGGTTCGGCGCCCATCATGTGACCGAGGCGATCCCGGGCGCCCTGCCCGAAGGCCAGAACTCGCCGCAGAGACCTCCGTTCGGCCTCTACGCCGAACAACTGTCGGGGACCGCCTTCACCGCCCCCCGGCATGAGAACCGCCGCAGCTGGCTCTATCGTCTTCGGCCCTCCGCCGGGCATCCGGCCTTTCGGCCGTTCCCGCAGGGGCTGCTGCGCTCCGGTCCGTTCGACGAGGCGCCCGCGGATCCGAACCGTCTCCGGTGGGACCCGATCCCGATCCCGGAGCAGGGCCAGGACTTCCTAGAGGGCCTCGCCACACTCGCCGGCAACGGCGACCCGGCGCAAGGCGCGGGCTGCGCGGTGCACCTCTACCTCGCCAACCGGTCGATGACCGACCGCGTGTTCTACGACGCCGACGGCGAGCTTCTGATCGTGCCGCAGCAGGGCCGGCTGCGCCTGTTCACCGAGTTCGGCGTGCTGGAGCTTTCACCCGGCGACCTGGGCGTCGTCCCGCGGGGGGTGAAGTTTCGCGTCGACCTGCTCGACGGCCCGGCGCGCGGCTATGTATGCGAGAATTACGGCGCCCTGTTCCGCCTGCCCGAACTCGGGCCGATCGGCTCCAACGGGTTGGCCAATCCACGCGACTTCCTGGCCCCTGCGGCGGCGTTCGAGGACGTGGAGCGGCCGACCGAGGTGGTGCAGAAGTTCCAGGGGCGGCTGTGGTCCACCCGCCAGGACCGTTCGCCGCTGGACGTGGCGGCCTGGCACGGCACGCTCTACCCCTACAAATACGATCTCGGCCGGTTCAACACCATCGGCACGGTCAGCTTCGACCATCCCGACCCATCGATCTTCACGGTCCTGACCTCGCCGTCGGATACCCCCGGCGTCGCCAACGCCGACTTCGTGATCTTTCCGCCGCGCTGGATGGTCGCCGAGCACACCTTCCGGCCGCCCTGGTTCCATCGCAACCTGATGAGCGAGCTGATGGGCCTGGTCACCGGGGCCTATGACGCCAAGCAGGGCGGTTTCGCGCCGGGCGGCGTCAGCCTGCACAACTGCATGAGCGCCCACGGTCCGGACGTGGCCAGCTGGAAGGGCGCCAGCGAGGCCGAGCTGAAGCCGCACAAGATCGACAACACCCTGGCCTTCATGGTCGAGACGCGCTGGGCGTTCAGTCCTACCCGCTGGGCGATGGAGCGGCCCGAACTGCAGACGGACTACGACGCCTGTTGGGACGGGTTCCCGAAGGGCGGCGCCAGGGACCGCGCCACGGACCTGCCGTGAACGCCGAGCGCTGGCGCGGCGCGGTCTTCTATCAGATCTATCCCCGCAGCTTTCAGGACTCCGACGGGGACGGCGTCGGCGATCTGAAGGGCGTCCTCGAGCGGTTGCCGTACGTGGCGTCCCTTGGCGTGGACGGGATCTGGCTGTCGCCGGTGTTCGCCTCGCCGATGCGCGACTACGGCTACGACATCTCCGACTACACCGCGATCGATCCGCTGTTCGGAACCCTGGCGGATTTCGACGCCGTGGTGGCCGAATGCCATAGATTGAATATGTTGATCATCGTTGATCAGGTCTATTCCCATACCTCGATCGACCATCCCTGGTTCGCCGAAAGCCGCACCGATCGCACCAACGCCAAGGCCGACTGGTACGTGTGGGCCGACCCCAAGCCGGACGGCGCGCCGCCCAACAACTGGCTCGCCGCCTTCGGTGGCGGGATGTGGGCCTGGGACAGCCGGCGACGGCAGTACTATCTGCACAACTTCCTGGAGTCGCAGCCCGACCTCAATCTGCACAACCCCGAGGTCCAGGACGCGATCCTCGACGTGGCTAGGTTCTGGCTCGACCGCGGCGTCGACGGATTCCGGCTCGACGTGGCCAACTGCTACACCCATGATCGCGACCTCAGGGACAATCCGCCGTCGGGCGCCCGCAACGCGGTGCGGCCGTATTTCATGCAGCGCCACCTCTACGACCGGGACCGGCCCGAGACCTTCGTCTTCGCCGGCCGGCTGCGCGCCCTGACCGACCAGCGGCCGGGGCGGTTCCTCCTGGCCGAACTCGCCTCCGACGACCCCGAAGGCGCCGTCGCCCAATACACCGCCGGCGAGAACCGGTTTCACACCGCCTATTCGTTCCGCTTCCTGTCCAAGCCGTTCGGCCCGGAGGTGATCCGCAAGGGCGTCGAAGACCTGTTCGCCCGCGCGCCGGACGCCTGGCCGTCGTGGGCCTTTTCAAACCACGACTTCGACCGGGCGGCCTCCCGATGGGGGGCGGGACGGGGGCCGGACTTCGCCAAGACGCTGATCATGCTTCTCACCAGCTTGCCGGGAACCCTGTTTCTCTACCAGGGCGAGGAGCTGGGGCTGCCGCAGGCCGACGTGCCGTTCGAGGCGCTGCGGGATCCGGACGGGATCGCCTTCTGGCCCGCCTACAAGGGCCGGGACGGCGAGCGCACGCCGATGCCGTGGATCGCCGGCGCCGCCCACGCCGGGTTCAGCACGGCGCGGCCCTGGCTGCCGATCGATCCGCATCATATCCCGCTGTCCGTGGACCGGCAGGAAGCCGACCCGCAGTCCACCCTCGCCTTCACGCGCGACTGGCTGGCCTTCCGCCGGAGCCGGCCCGCCTTCGTTCAGCCCGGGATCGTCTTCGAGGACGGGACGCCCGAGGGCGTGCTGATGTTTTCGCGCGGCGAGGGCGCGCTGCGCCTCGTGTTCAATTTGGGAAGCGCGCCGGTCGCGCCGCCCACGTCCGGCGGGCGGATCGTCTACAGCCTTGGCGTCGCTGCGGACCAGGCCGGTTCGCTGCTTCCCCCCGGCGCCGCCGTCGTCCTGGAACCATCGCCGAAGCGGCCGGTTTAACCAGCGTCGGGAGAGAATGGCCGGCAAGGATGTTTTCCATGCAGAACTCGATCGCCCTCACGCCTGAGACCCGCGCGACCGCGGCGCCCACGTGGACCGTCGAGGTCAGCCCGGTCGTGGTGGACTCCGCGATCGCCGTGATCGGCGCCGTCGTCTTCGCCGTCGCGGGCGTCCTGCTCGGTTTCTACATGATGCCGCCGTTCGGCGGTTAGCCGAAGCCGAGCGCACGGTCCGCCGATCGACGTCGGGATCGCGCCCGGATTTTTGTTCGCGAAACCCCGCCCTACCCGCGCCAGCGTGCGCCCGAGGCGATGATCAGCTCCACGGTGTCGAGCGCCCGGCGGGTCTGCGCCGCCACCTTCGATCGGCGCGCGTCGCCGGCCTGCCGCTCCGCGTCCACCAGCGGCAGCAGCCCCGTCCCGCCCGCCTGATAGGCGGCGCGCGCCAGCTTCAGGTTTGACAGGGCCGCCGTCTCGCTTCGGCCTTCGGCCAGGACCGCCGCGTCGTCGTTGGCCAGCGCCTGCAGGCGATCGGCGACCTGATTGAACGCGACAAGCACGGTCTGCCGATAGGACGCCAGCGATTCCCGCACCGCCGCCCGCGCCGATTCCCGTTCGGCCCGCAGACGGCCGCCGTCGAAGATCGGCGCCGTCACCGTCGGCCCGAGATTGTAGGCCGTGGAGGGCAGGGCGAAGATCTTGTCCGGCGTCAGCGAACTCTGGGTCAGGGCCGCGGTCAGGCTGATGCTGGGATAGAGGGCGGCGGTGGCGACGCCCACGTCGGCGGTGGCCGCATGAAGATCCGCCTCGGCCTGCTGGATGTCGGGCCGAAAGTGGACCAGGTCCGATGGAAGGGCGACCGGCGCGGCGCCGGCCCTGAAATCGGCGAGATCGAAATCCGGCGGAGTCCAGTCGGCGGGCGCCTTGCCGACCAGCAGGGCCAACTGATGCCGCGCGACCGCAAGCATCTGCCGCAGGGGCGGCAGCAGGGCCTCGTCATGGGCCAGCTGGGTGGTGGCGGACACGCGCGCGCCTTCGGCCTCGCCGCCGGCCGCCTCGGCCTTGCGGGTGAGCTCGAGGGTCTGCCGGTCGTCGGCGATCATGGTCTCGACGGCCTGAATCTCCGCCTTGAGTCCCGCCGCCTGTACGGCGGCCGTCGCCACCTGACCGGTCAGGGCCAGCGCCGCGGCGTCGCCGCGGCGGGCGGTGGACTCCGCCCGGGCGGCGGCGCCCTCCACCCGGCGGCGCTGGCCGCCGAAAATGTCGAGCGGAAAGGCCACCGCCGCGCCCACCGAATAGAGACTGAACTCCGGATTATTGGAGAAGCCGGGCAGGGAGGCGGCGTTGAAGCCGAACGAGGCGAGGTTGATCCGCTCCCGTTGCGCCCCGGCGTTGGCGCTCAGGCTCGGCAGCAGGCCGCCGCGCGCGGCGGTCAGAGCGGCGCGCGCCTCGCCCAGCGCCGCATCGGCCTCGGCGAGGGTGGGCGAATCGTTCAGCGCCTGCGCCTCGACCTGATCGAGGGCGGGCGGGCCGAAGGCCTTCCACCAGGGTCCGCCCCGGGGCGCGCCGAGGGCGGCTCCGGCCCCCGGCGCGGCGTCGCCGGCCATGGCGTAGCCCGGCGTGACGGGCGTCGCCGGGGCGTGGAAGTCGGGGCCCACGGCGGTGCAGCCCGCGAGCGCGGAGCCGAGCAGCAGGGCGCAGAGGAGCCGGGATGTCCGCATCAGTCGATCGCCGCATGAAGATCGGGCTTCGTCGCCGTACGCCGGCCCGGCGGTTTCATGAAGATGAGCAGCGGGATGGCGAGCAGGGTGATCCACAGCATCAGTCGGAAGTCGTCGGTATAGGCGATCATGGTGGCCTGACGGGTGATCTCCGCATTGAGCGCGGCCAGCCCGTGCGGCTCGGTGAAGCTGAACGGGAAGTGGAAGTACGGCGCCCGATAGAGCGGGTTGTCGGGCCGGGCGTGGGTGACGAGATCGGCGTGCGCCTGGTTGATGTTGTTGCCGAGCATGACCTGCATGATCGAAATGCCCACCGACGAGCCGATGTTGCGGATCAGGGTGTAGAAGCCGGCCGCCTCGGTCCTGAGCTCGCCCGGCAGGCTGGCGAAGGCCACCGTCGAGAGCGGCACGAACAACAGGCCGGTGCCCAGGCCCTGCAGCAGGCCGGAGGTGATGATCGGCATCGCCGTCATCTGCAGGCTGAAATGGCTCATCTGCAGGACCGCGAACGCCGACAGCACCAGGCCGGCCAGCAGGATGAGCCTGACGTCCATCCGTCCGACCAGCTGGCCGACGATGAACATGGCGGCGAAGGAGCCGAGACCGCGCGGCATGGACACCAGGCCCGTGGTGACCACCGGATAGCCAAGCAGGGTCTCCATCATCGGCGGCAGCAGGGCGAGGCCGGAGAACAGCAGGATCCCCACCAGGAAGCCGAAGAAGCTGGCGGTGACGAAGTTTCGATCCCTGAAGATGGCCAGGCTGACGAACGGTCGCTTCGACGTCAGGATCTGCACCATGAACAGATAGAAGGCCGCGATGGCGGTGACGAACTCGATCCGCACCTCGAGCGAGGAGAACCAGTCGAGCGTGGCGCCGCGGTCGAGAAACATCTGCGTGGCTCCGATCGCCACGGCCAGGGTCCCGAAGCCGAAGAAATCGAACGGCTTCCGGTCCGCCGAACGATCGCCCTGAATGAACAGGAAGACGCCGATGAAGGCCAGGATGCCGATCGGCAGGTTGATGAAGAACACCCATCGCCAGGACAGGTTGTCGGTCAGCCAGCCGCCGATCGCCGGCCCGAGGATCGGCCCCAGGATGGCGCCCGCGCCCCACACGGCCATGGCCTGGCCGTGCTGGCGCGGCGGGTAGATGTCGAGCAGCACCGCCTGGGACAGGGGGATGAGCGCCGCGCCGAACACGCCCTGCAGCAGTCGATAGCCGACGATCTGGACCAGGCTGTTGGCGATCCCGCACAGCATGGAGGCGATCACGAAGCCGACGATCGAGACCAGGAAAACCATCTTGCGACCGAACCGGCCGGCCAGCCAGCTGACCATCGGCGTCATGATCGCCGCGGCCACGATATAGGAGGTGAGCACCCAGGTGATCTGGTCCTGGGTCGCCGAGACGCTGCCCTGGATATGCGGCAGGGCCACGTTGGCGATGGTGGTGTCGAGCGAGTTCATCAGCGTCGCCAGCATGATGGAGATGGTGCTGACGGTGCGGACGAAGCCCTCGCTGCGCGCGCGAGGCTGCGGAAGGGCCGCGGCGGCCACGTCAATGGCCTCCGAACAGACTGCGCCGCTGTTCGGTGTCGACGCTGACCTTGGCGCTGAGCCCCGCGTGCAGTTCGGTCCCCCTGGGCAGGGGATCGAGGGCGATGCGGACGGGCAGGCGCTGGACCACCTTGACCCAGTTGCCGGTGGCGTTCTCCGCCGGAAGCAGGGCGAACGACGATCCGGTGCCTGGGCTGAGGCTTTCGACGCGGCCGGTGATGGCGGTCTTCGGGAAGGCGTCGACGGTCACCCTCGCGTGCTGGCCGACCCGCATGTGCGCGAGCTGGTCCTCCTTGAAATTGGCCTCGATCCACATCCGGTCGGCGACCAGCGAGAACAAAGGCTGGGCGGCGTTGACGTAATCGCCGACCTGCAGCTGATCCACCTTGGTGACCGTGCCGGCCTGGGGCGCCTGGATCACGCCGTAGGACTGGTTGAGCCGGGCGCGCTCGAGCGCCGCCTGGGCCTGCTGGACGGCGGGATTGGCGCCGGCCGTGGCCTTGGCGCCGCCGAGCACCGCGATGGCGTTGGCCAGCGCCTGGCGGGCAGCCTCGACCTGGGCGCGGGCGGAATCCACGCCCGCCGACTGGGCCGACAGCTGCTGCTGCGAGGACACGCCGGCCGCCGCCAGCGTCTTCTGCCGGACCAGTTCGCGGCTCTGGAAGTCGAGGTTGCTTTGGGCCTGTTTCAACTCAGCCTGCCGCTGGCCGACCAGCGCCTGCTGGCCGCTGAGGCCGGCGCGGGCGGCGGCGAGCTGGGCGCTCGCCTCCGCCGCCGCGGTATCGAACACCCGCGGGTCGAGCCGAAACAGCTGCTGGCCGAAGGCGACGCGCTGGTTCTCGCGCACGTCCACTTCGATCACCCGGCCGGGCACGTTGGTGGAGACGTCCACCCGCGCCGCCTGCACATAGGCGTCGTCGGTCGATATATAGCGGCCGCCGTTCAGCCAGAGGACGAGGATGACGATCGCCAGGAGGAGCGGGCCTCCGATCAGCAAGGGCCAGCGCAGCCGGCGGGCCAGAGGCCGGCGCGGCATGGTCGCGGCCGAGGCGCCGGGCATGTCCACCTTGGGCGCCTCGCCCGTTTCGGCGTCGGCCAGCGCGGTATAGCCTTCGGAATCGCTCATTTACCCCAACAAGCCCAAAATCGCAGCGCGTTCCACGCCAAGCCACCCTTTAGGGTGCTGTTATTTTGCAACATCCGTGAAATGCGAGCCTGTCATGCCCGTGCGCAGCGCGGCGCCGACCCCAAATGGGAGAGGAGTCGGTATGGGCCAAATGATGATTCGTCACGGGTAGAATGAGCGACCCTCATACGCGAGCGATGGACCTCAATCTTCTGCGGGTGTTCGACGCCTTGTTCGAGGAACGCAACGTCACCCGCGCGGCGCATCGGCTCGGCCTGACCCAATCGGCCGTCAGCCACGCCCTGAATCGGCTGCGGTTCACGATCGGCGACGAGCTGTTCGTGCGGGGTCCCTCGGGCATGCGGGCCACGCCGCGCGCGGCGGAAATCGGGCCCCGGATCCGTGAAGGCTTGCTGCAGCTGGGCGCCGCCCTGGCGCCCGGCGAGTTCACGCCGGCGCAGACCGACCGCGCCTTCTCCATCGCCGCGGGCAGCTATTCCTGCGCCGTCCTCCTGCCGGGGGTGATCAGCGGCGTCCGACACCTCGCGCCCCGCGCCGAAGTCCGCATCCGCGGCGCCGGCCTGGGCCTGGCCGAGGAGCTCGACGCCGGCCGCGCCGATCTGGCGATCGGCAGCTTCAACGCCATCCCGGACCGGTTCGACAGCCTTCCCCTGTTTCAGGAGCGGATGATCTGGGCCCTGCGCGCCGATCATCCCCACGCCGACGGGCCGCTCACCCTCGACCGGCTGGCGTCCCTGCCGCACATGGTCCTGTCCATGGCCGAAGACGGGCATGTGGTCGACGGCGCGGTGGCGGACAGCGGCCTGGAGCGGCGCGTGATCTGGGACGATGGCGGCGTCATCCGGCGGCTCTGCCAGGACCGCGGGCTGCCGCCGCCGCCGACCTTCTATGCGCCCGACGCGCATTCAGCCCTGTCCCTGCTGCCCGGCACGGACCTGATCGCGCTCGCCCCGGAACGACTGGCCAAGATCTACGCGAAGCCTTTCGGACTCAAACTGTTCGAGTCGCCCTATCCGGTCAGGGTGTTCGATGTGGTGATGCTGTGGCGCAAGGAGCACGACGCGGCGGCGCTGGCCTGGCTGCGCGGCCTGATCAGCAACGCGGCGACGTCGCTCGGCCCGATCGCGCCGGGCGACTCGCCGGGGTAGTCGATATACCGCACCGAAACCTATGGTTAACGGGGAATCAACGCTTTCCGCCGCCCGCTTGAATCGATAGCCTTCTTGCAGGAGCAGAGTCGGCGGGCCCGCTCCTGTCCAGGATCCGCCGCGCGGATGACGACAGGCATGAGCAACACCAATCCCCGCGACCTGACGTTTGCGCCGCTGGTGCTGGGCGGAATCGCGGGCGGCGCCGCGAAGGCGGAACGGCGGGCGGCCGATGAAGCCGCCGCCGAGGCGGTGGGCGACAGTGTCGAAGCCCTGCTGGAGCCGATGCGGGAGCCTGCCGCGGCGCAGGATCCCCCGCTGACCGTATCGGCGCGACGGCCGCCGCCCCATGCGGCGCGCGATCCAGCCTCCGCGAACCACACCGGGCTGACCCTGGACACGCCGCTGGCGGGAAGCGAAGAGGAGGCGCACCGCGACGCCGCGCCCGCCGCCGACCGCCGCAGCATGCGCCTGCCGTTCTGGGCGCGCCTGGCCTATCCGGCGGCCGCCACCCTGGCCGTGCTGTGGACGGCGCCGCTCGTGGCCTTCTGCCTCGCCTACCAGAACCACTATGGGCCGTTCGAGTATGCGCCGTTTCCACCGCTCGTGTTCGGCGCCCTGGCCATCCTTCCCGCAGCCTTCATGATGCTCGGCGCCTATGTGCTGCGCCAGGCCGCCAAGCTGTCGCTGGAGACGGGGCGGGCGCGCACGCTCGCCGAAGAGCTCGCCATTCCCGCCGCCCTGGCGGTCGATCAGGCGGGCGGCGCGGCGCAGGCCGTGCGCCGCGAGGTGTCCCGCGCCACCGAGGCTGGCGTGGCGGCCGAACGGCAGATGCTGTCGCTGCGGCAGAGCCTGGCCGAGGAGAGCGACCGCCTGATCGCCGTCACCGAAGTCGCCGAGCGCGCCGCGCGGGCCCTCACCGAAAGCCTGTCGCGCGAGCGCAACGGCATGGAGGCCCTGTCGTCGACCCTCGAACAGCAGGTCGAGGCGATGAATGAGGCCCTCGCGCGCCAGACCCAGCTGGTGGCGGAGACGTCGGACCTGGCGTCGGCCCAGCTGCAGGAGGCCCAGGCGGCGCTTGCGGCGCGCGCCACGGATCTGGCCGCCGCGGCCGGGGAGGCCGGCGAAGCGGCGGAACTGGCCGGCGAAGCGCTGAGCCGCCAGGCCGATCGGCTCGAGGCGGTGGGGGATGTCGTCGGCGACCGCCTGCAGATGCTGAACGAAGACCTCGGGCGCGGTCACGGCCGCCTTACGGAGCTCGCCGCTCAGCTGCAGGCCGATCAGCAGGCGCTGGCCAACCGGCTCGAGGCCCAGCGCCTGTCCGCTCTGGCGGCCGCCGCCGAGGCCCATGACAGCGTCGTCGCCCTCACCGGCGGCGCGGAAGAGACCGCCGTCGCCCTGCGAGCGCTGATCGCCGAAGCCGACGCCCGGCTGCGCTCGGTCGGCGAGGCCGTGCAGGGCGAGCAGGCCGCGCTCGACGCCCGGGCGCGGGCGTCGCTGGCGCTGTTCCGCGACGCCGTGGCCGACGAACGCGCCTCCATCGAGGCCGAGACCCACGCGGCGATCTCCACCCTCGCCGCCTCCGCCCTGGAGACCCGCCGCGCCGCGGCGGCCGATCTCGAAGCCGCCGAAAGCGCTGCGGCGGCTCAGGCGGAAGCCGCGCGTTCCCAGGTGGAGCAGCTCGGCGAAGCCGCCTTCGCCGCGGGACAAAGGGCCGACAAGGCGTTCGAATCGCGGATCACCGCCGCGCGCCGCTCGATCGAACAGTCCGCCGCCCTGGTGGAGGAGGCTGGCCTGCAGTCGGTCGGCCGGATCGACGCAGGCGTCGCGGCCGCCAAGTCGGCCCTCGGCGAGGTGGACGCCATGCTCGCCGCGGTCGACCAGCGCCTGGCCGCCATGCCCGCCGACGCGCGCGCCCAGGCCGAGACCGTGCGCGCCGCGGTCGAGGCCAGTCTCGCCGAGCTTTCCGCCAGCGCGCGGAAGGTGGCGGCCGATACCGAAGCCGTCGACGCCGCCCTGCAGGAGCGGGTGCGCCGCAATTACGAGATGCTGTCCGAGGCGCTGAAGACCATGGGCAAGGTCGCGACGGTCACCGAACAGGCCGCCGCCCGCGCCGCCTCGGGATCGGGCGTCGCCAGTTCACCGACGGCCGGGACGCCCTTCCGGCCCGCCGCGGCGGCCGGCCCCGCACGGGCGCCCCTGTCGCCGTCGTCTCCCATCATCGCCGATCGCAGCATACGGGTTCCGCCCGTTCCGGCTCCGGCGCCATCCGAGCCGGCCCTGCGTCCCGCGGCGCTGGCGGCGAACGAGGCGGGGCTTCGACCGCGCCTGCGGCTGACGCCCGAGGCCGAGCCGGCGACCCCGCGCTCCGCGCCCGCCCCGGTCGCCGAGCGGCCGGCGCTGCAGACGCATGAGACGCTCGAACCCTTCATCCGAAATGGCTCCGCGTCCCATGGCGAGGCTTCGCGAGACGCCGCCTGGACCTGGAAGGATCTGCTCTCGTCGATCGACGAACCGCCGATCGACGACGAGGTTCTGGCTGAACGGTTGATCTCCGAGATCGAGTCCCTGGGGCTCGACGCCGCCGCCCTGCTCCCCCTGCCGAAGATCGACGCCATCGCCGACGCCATGCAGAAGGGCGACGGGGAGGGGGTTCGCGAGGCCGTGCGCGCCCTGGCTCCGGGCGCCGTCCGACGCCTGTCGCGCCGCGTGCTGACCGACAAGGTGCTCCGGGCGCAGGTCGACCGTTATGTGCGCCGCTATGAGGATCTGCTGAACGACAGCGCCCGGCGCGATCAGGAGGGCTTCATGACCGCCGCCCTGCTCGGCTCCGAGCCGGGCCGCGCCTTCCTGCTGTTCGACGCCGCGGTCGGCGAGCTGCATTGAGACTGGCGGTCGCCGAGGAGCGCTGGCCGATCGCCGGCGCCTTCACCATCTCGCGCGGATCCAAGACCGAAGCGCGCGTTATCGTCGCCGAAATCGCCGAGGGCGCCGCCGTGGGCCGCGGCGAGGCCGTTCCCTACGCCCGCTATGACGAAACCGTTGAAAGCGTGCTGGCCGAGATCGAGCGGGCTCGCCCCGCGGTCGAGGCCGGCCTGGATCGCGCGGGGCTGCAGACGCTGTTGCCGCCGGGCGCCGCCCGCAACGCGCTCGATTGCGCCCTGTGGGATCTGGACGCCAAGCGCAGCGGCCAGCGCGCCTGGACGCTCGCCGGCCTGACCCGGCTCGACCCGGTCAAGACCGCCTATACCCTCAGCCTGGCCTCCGCCCAGGCCATGGGCGAGGCGGCGCGGGCCGCCGCGGGCCGGCCGCTGTTGAAGCTGAAGATCGGCGGTCCCGACGATGTGGACCGGGTCGAGGCCGTGCGTCGGGCGGCGCCCAGGACGCGACTGATCGTGGACGCCAACGAGGCCCTGAGCTTCGACGCTCTCGTGCGGCTCGCCCCGGAGTTCGCGCGTCTCGCCGTCATGGCCATCGAGCAGCCGCTGCCGGCCGGAGCCGACCAGGCGCTGGAGGGCTACGACAGTCCGGTGCTGCTGTGCGCCGACGAATCGATCCATTCGCGCGCCGAACTGGCGGGCTGCGCCCGGCGCTATGGCTGCATCAACATCAAGCTCGACAAGGCGGGCGGCCTGACCGAAGCGCTGGCGCTGAAGGCGGACGCCATGGCCCTCGGCCTGAAGACCATGGCCGGTTGCATGGTCGCGACCTCCCTCTCCATGGCCCCGGCCATGCTGATCGCCCAGGGCGCCGCCTTCGTCGACCTCGACGGCCCCTTGCTGCTGGCCCGGGACCGGACGCCGGGTCTGAGCTTCATCGGCTCGATGATCGAGCCCTACGGCCCCGCGGTGTGGGGCTGAGCCTGACCCGACCGGCGTCGGAGCAGCAGGACGGCGCCGACGAGGCCGAGCCCGGCGGAGCCGCTCATCGCCAGGTACCCAAGCGCGCCGGCGTGGTCGTAGAGCGGACCGGAGATCAGCGTCGCCACCCCGCTGATCAGGCCCAGCGACAGCGCCGCGTTGAGGGACTGGGCGGCGGAGGCGTGAATCCGCGGCGACAGGCGTCCCGTCAGCTCGAGCGAGGCGATGAAGGTGGCGGTGAAGGTGAGGGCGTGCAGGGCCTGCAGGGGAAACAGCAGCCAGAGCGGCGGTGATAAGGCGAAGGCGGTCCAGCGGATCACCGCGCCCGCGGCGCCCGCGACCAGCAGGCGCTCGGGGCCGAGGCGGCGACGCAGGGGCTCGCCGAACCAGAGAAAGCCGATCTCCGCGACGATGCCAAAGCCCCACAGCACGCCGATCCAGGCGGAGGGCACGCCCTGGGCCCGCCAGATCAGGGTCGAGAAGGCGTAGTAGAAGGCGTGGGCCCCCTGCACGAAACCCACGGACATCAGCATGAGCATGAACACGGGGTCGCGCATCAGCGCCCCGGCGCCGGCGAGGCGATCGCGCCGGTCCGCGCGCTCGCTCGCCTCGATCACCGGATCCGGCGGCAGCAGCACGGCGGACGCGAGAACCAGCAGCAGCCCCGTCGCCAACAGCCAACCGACCACGAGTTCGGGCCCGAGCCGGGGGATGAGGGCGCCCGCCGCGACATTGGCGACGATGTAGGCGGCCGAGCCCGCGCCGCGCGGCTGGGCGTAGAAGAACCCCTCGAGCGAGGCGCGACGCAGCGCGATCACGTCCGCGAGGGGGGTGCAGATCTGGTAGGTGGTCGCCGCGATGAACCAGACCGTCAGCCAGGGCCAGAAGCCGGACGTCCGCATCAGCGCCCCATAGGCGAGCGCCGAGACGCCGGCCATGATCACGATCGCGGTCCGCCTTAGCCTGAACCCGTCCGCCCAGACCGCCAGCGCCGGCCCGGTCGCGACCCGGCCCAGCATGGGCGCCGCCAGAATGAGGCCGATCGCTCCGCCCGACAGCCCGTGGGCGCGGAACCAGATGGCGATGTACGGCGTCCCCACGCCCGAGCTCAGGCACAGGGCGACGTAGAACAGGCCGAGTTTGACGGGCGTGGCGCGGAGGAGCACGCCGCCACGCTTACGCCGCAACGCCCGCGCCCGGAAGGTGGCGGTTCGGCTTTACCTCGCCGGCCGGGTCGTTAGGTTGGCGCCGACGCAAACCGAGGACGACGCCATGGAGACGACCCGGATCTGGCTGCTGCTGGCCGGACTGAACGGCGTGCTGGCCGTCGCCGCGGGCGCGTTCGGCGCGCATGGGGTGGGCGATCCGCAGGTCAAGGAATGGCTGCGCACCGGCGCCCAGTACCAATTGGTCCACGCGGTCGGTGGACTGGCCTGCTACGGCTTCATGCGGATGGCGGTCGCTCCGGCCGGATGGGCCGGCTGGCTGTTCGGGCTCGGCGGCCTGGTGTTCGGCGGCTCGCTGTATCTGATGGCGCTGACCGGCGTGCGTCTGTTCGGGGCGATCACCCCGATCGGGGGCCTGCTTCTGATCCTCGGCTGGATCGCGGTGATCTGGGGCGTCGTCGCCGGATCGTTCGCGCCCGCGGCCTGACACCCTTCCCTCGCCGGGGGGAGAGGCTTACGTTGAATTCTGAAGTGCGGGAGCAAGCCATGGACGCGGCGGTGTTCGGCGAGCCGCGGCGGCGGATGATCCGTCTGCCCGACGGAGAGATGGCGGCCCTCGACTTTGGCGCCGAGTCCCGGCCGGTCGACGTGGTGTTCCTGCACGCCAACGGTTTCAACGCCCTCACCTACCGCTCGATCCTGGCGCCGCTCGCAGCGACCTTGCGCATCCTGGCGGTGGACCAGCGGGGGCACGGCGCCAGCCGGCTACCCGCCGACCCGGCGCGGCTCAACTCGTGGAAGCTTTATCGCGAGGACTTGCTGGCCTTGCTGTCAACCCTGGATGGACCGCCGCCGATCGTCGCCGGCCATTCCATGGGCGGCACGGTGTCCCTGCTGGCTGCGGGCAAGCGGCCCGAGGCCACGCGCGGCCTGGTCCTGTTCGACCCGGTGATCTTTCCGCGCCTGGCCGCGCTCGGCGCCCAGCTGCCGTGGGCGGTCAAGAAGATCGGCCGGCGCGCCGCCATCGCCGAAGCGGCCGAGCGGCGTCGGGCGGTGTTCGACAGCCATGAAGCCGCGTTCGCCGCCTACAAGGGCCGGGGCGCCTTCAAGACCTGGTCCGACGTCCAGCTCGCCGACTATGTCGCCGCGGGGTTCCGCGTCCGCGCCGAAGGCGGGGTGGAGCTGACGTGCACGCCCTCGTGGGAGGCGGCCAGCTTCGCCGGCCAGGCCCACGATCCCTGGCGCGCCCTGTCGCGCGTCCGCTCGCCGGTGGTGATCCTCAAGGCCGAGCGCGGCTCGACCTGCCGCGCCTCGCCGGAGGCGCTGAAGCGCACGAGCCGCCAGGTCAAGGTGAGCCTCGTGCAGGGGAGCAGCCACTTCCTGCCGATGGAGCGCCCCGACCTGGTCCGCGAAGCCCTGCTCGACGCGGCGCTGTAGGTCTCCGTCCTCGGCTGTCAGGCGGTCGTCCGCTCGATCCGCCGGCTTTCGATGAAGGAATAGACCGCGCTGGCGAAGGTCGGCGTCAACACGCCGGCGAGCAGCGCCCAGTGCAGATTCTTTTCCAACGCCGCCGGCGCGGCCAGTCCGGCCGCCAGGACGCAGAGGCCGCCGAGCGTCATCGCCCAGCCGGCGAACCGGTGGGTTCGATCCCACACCCGTTCGTTCGACAGGGTCCAGGGCGTGCGGATGCCGAACACATAATTGTAGCGCACCTTGCCGAGCAGATTGCCGATCACCGCGATCAAGGCGCCCACGCCCACCACGACGCCGCGGGTCATATCGACCTGGACGCCCAGGGCGTAGGCCAGCACGGCCAGGTGGACGACGAGCAGGAGGGCGAGCACCGCGAGCCAGACCACGACGTAGGGTCCCCACGACCGCTCGAGCCGTGCGTTGGCCGGCATCACCGCCGGCAGGCCCGACAGGAGCGCTGTGATCGCGGAACCGACGATCGGCATGAACAGGACGCCAGGCAATTTGGGCATGAAGCCGTTCGGGCGTCCGTCGACGCCGAAATGCGTGGGGACGAGCGCGTCGCCGAGGGGTCCCCAGGCGTAGGCGGACGCCGCCAGCATCAGGCCGATCAGGATCGCCGACCCGACCAGGGGTTTGAACAGTCTCATCACCGGGCCTCCTCCACCGACGCCGCCGGTTCGCTCTCAGGCCGCGCCGCGCCGATGCGCAGGCCTTGCATCAGCGCCATCAGCGCTTCCTCGAGCACCGAGACGTTCAGACGGTAGATCAGGCTCGTCCCATGCCGCTGGACGTCGACCAGGCCCGCATCGCGCAGGACGGAGAAATGTCCCGAGAGGGTGGGCTTGGCCAGGTCGAAGTGTCCCGCCAGGTCCCCGGCCGACATCTCGCGCTCGCGCAGCAGCTCGAGGATGCGCCGGCGGGTCGGGTCGGACAGGGCCTTGAACACCAGCGACACGGCGCGGGGCGCTCCTTATTTCGCTAACTACCAAAATAACACGCGTCGCCCGGCCGGGCAAGGCCGGTCGCTTGAGCCGGTGTCCGGCTTGGCTTACCCAAGGCGGGTTCGGGAGCAAGTTCATGATCCGCCTGTTTGCCGCCGCCGCCGCGGTGTTCGCCCTGTCCGGCGTCGTCGCGTCGCCGGCCGCCGCCCGGCCCTTCACCCAGAAGGACCTGGTCGCGCTCGACCGCGTCTCCGACCCGCGGATTTCGCCCGACGGCAGATGGGTGGTCTATGACCTGGCCACGCTCAACGCCAGGGGAGCCGGCCGCGATCATGCGATCATGAAGGTGGCGACCGGCGGGACGGAGGCGCCGGTGAAGCTGGCCAGGGGCGCCGCCGCCCGCTGGGCGCCGGACGGCGAGCACGTCTTCTTCATCGCCCCGGCCGGCGCCGCCGACCAGGTCTGGAGCATCAGCGCCGTCCATCCGGAGCGGCCGCCGCAGCAGGTGACCGACCTGCCGACCGATGTCGGCGCCTTCCGCCTGTCGCCCGACGGCCGCACCATCGTGGTGTCCATGGCGGTGATACCCGGCCAGGAGACCCTGACGGAGATCAGGCGGAGCCTCGCGGAGAAGGCGGCGAAGACCTCGTCGGGCACGCTCTACGATCATCTGTTCGTGCGCCATTGGGACACCTGGAGCGACCACACCCGAAATCATCTGTTCGCCCTGGCCCTGGGGTCCGACGGCAAGGCGACCGGAGACCCGGTGGCGCTGACCCAGGGCTTCGACGGCGACGTCCCCTCCAAGCCGTTCGGCGACGACGGCGACTTTGTCATCACGCCCGACTCCAGGAGCCTGGTCTTCTCCGCCCGTCTCGCGGGCCGGACCGAGCCCTGGTCGACCAACTTCGACCTGTGGAGCGTGCCCCTGACCGGTTCCGCGGCGCCGTACGACATCACCGCCGACAACAAGGCCTGGGACGCCGCCCCGGCGTTTTCGCCGGACGGACGCCTGGCGGCGCACCGGGCCATGAAGCGGCCGGGATTCGAGGCCGACCGCTTCGGCGTGATCCTCTATTCCGACGCGACCCGGACCAGCCGCGAGATCGATGCGGCCTGGGATCGCTCCGCCGACCAGATCGCCTTCGCCGGCGACGCCAAGAGCCTCTACGTGGAGGCCGACGACGTCCAGAACGTCCGCATCTTCCGCATGGACCTGGCGAGCGGTGCGACGACGCCGCTGACCGGCAAGGGCCATGTGGGCGCCTTCGACCTCGCCCGCACGCCGGACGGCGACGTCCTGACCTTTACGCGCGACACCCTGGCCGGACCGCCGCAGATCTATGTGATGAGGCCGGGCGGCGCGCCGGTGCAGCTGACCCACGTCGGCGAGGCGGCGCTGCGGGGGGTGGAGATGTCGCCCTACGAGAGCTTCAGCTTCGCCGGCTGGAACAACGAGACGGTGCACGGCTGGATCATGAAGCCGCATGGCTGGACGCCAGGCGCGAAATTTCCCACCGTGTTCTGGGTGCACGGCGGACCGCAGGGCTCCTGGGAGGACAGCTGGTCGTCCCGCTGGAATCCGCAGGTCTGGGCCGGCTGGGGCTATGGCGTGGTGATGGTCGATTTCCACGGCTCGACCGGGTACGGCCAGGCCTTCACCGACGCCATCTCGGATCACTGGGGCGACCGGCCGCTGGAGGACCTGCAGAAGGGCTGGGCCGCCGCCCAGGCCAAGGCGCCGTGGATCGACGCCTCCCGCGCCTGCGAGGCCGGCGCCAGCTACGGCGGCTTCATGACCTACTGGATGGCCGGGGTCTGGAGCCAGCCGTGGAAGTGCCAGATCAGCCACGACGGCGTGTTCGACAACCGGATCATGGGCTACGCCACCGAGGAGCTGTGGTTCTCGGAATGGGACAACGGCGGAACGACGGTCTGGCGAAACCCGGCCAACTACGAGCGCTTCAACCCGATCGACCACGTGGCCGACTGGACCACGCCCATGCTGGTGATCCACTCGGAGAAGGATTTCCGCATCCCGATCGACCAGGGGATCGGCGCCTTCACCGCCCTGCAGCGCAAGGGGATCGAGAGCGAGTTCCTGACCTTTCCGGACGAGAACCACTGGGTGCTGAAGCCGGCCAACTCGCTGATGTGGCACGACACCGTCGAGGCCTGGCTGAAGCGCTGGATCGGCTGAGGCGCGCCAGAGCGTCTGAGATCACAGCGCCGTGATCACGCCCGGCGCGCCGCTCACCAGGCTGAAGGTCGCCGGCAGGGGATCGCGGCCGCGCTCGCCGGGGCGAAGCGCCTTCCAGGCCCGGGCGGCGCCCAGTTTGGCGAAGGCCCTGGGATCGGGCGCGGCCTGGATCTGCGGCCTGGCCCCGAAGGTCCTGCGCAGCATGCCGTTGGCGTAGAGCACATTGGCGCGCAGGAGGGCGGCGGGGGTCATGAATTCGATCGACAGCGAGACGTTCAACATCGGCCCGTTCTCGATCCGATGCGGCGCGTTCTGCGGCCAAGTCGCCATGGCGCCGGGCTCGAGCATCACCCGCTCGGCGCCGGCGTCCCACGCCGGGTCGTAGTCGAACTGTTCGGCCGTTTCCTTGAGCACGATCCGCTCGAGCTGGACGTCGTCCACATAGGGAGCCCGCGGCGGATAGAGCCAGACCGTCTTGGTCCCGCGCAGCTGCCACAGCATCACCAGCGGCGTGTCGAGGTGGTAGAACACCTGCACCGAAGGCGAAGAGATCAGCAGGCCGACGTCGCGGCGGAAGGTCCGCTGGCCGGTCGCCTGTTCGACGTCGGCGAAGATCTCGTCCGACAGCGCCTGATAGACGGGGTCGTGGTCGTTCACCGCGCGCAGGTTCAGCCAGATCCGGCCCTGCCGGACCGCCTCCAACAGTTCCGCGCCGCTCAGGTCCGGCGCCGCGCCGCGCCGCCAGGTGCGCCAGGCGACCGGATCGTCGCCCATGGTGAAGACACCGAGCCGGTCGCGGGGATAACGGTCGAGAACGGCGCTCAGCCCCGCGTCGGAGAATTGCGGGCGCTCATGAAGGGCGTGGCCGAGCTTCAGATTGGCGTGGCCGAAGGCCTTCGCCTGCGCCGGGGTCCAGCGGGTGACGACGCCCATGGGACGCTCCTTTCGACTGATCCGAGGGCGGCGCCGCCAACGCGGCCCGACCATAGAAGCTGATCTTGAACGGGGGGAACCAGAACACCTTGCCCAGACCTCGCGCCGCGCGATCGAGGGCGAAGGCGCGGCGGGGCGAGCCCGTCGCCAGGGCCGCCAGCGCCTGTGCGCCATGGTAGAGGGCCTGGACGAGGCCGACGAACATCCACGGCGCGACCAGCGCCCAGTGCATGCCGCCCGTCGCGGCGGCCTGTGAGCAAGGTCCCTGACCGAAGCTGAAGGCCCGGCGCAGGGTGTAGGCCAGGGTCAGGCGGGACGGTTCGGGAACCTCCCACACCCACGCCTCCGGCGCCCAGGCGAAGCGCGCGCCCGACGCCTTCATCGCCGCGAACATCAGGTCGTCTTCGCCGCCTATGGCGTTGCGGGCGGAGGAGAACGGTTCGCCGGGGTGGGGCAGGGCGGCCTTGCGCACCAGGCTGTCGCCGCATCCGGGACCGTCGGCGATCAGCCGCGCCTGGTCAGAGCCGGTGCGGGAGAAGAAGCCGGCGAGATAGTCGCGGTGTTCGAGCGGGCCGTCAGGCAACCTGGCGCGCACAGGGCCGAACACCGCGTCGGCGGCGAACCGACGCTGCGTCTCGATCAGGGCGCGAAGCCAGCCCGGCGGGGCGATCTCGTCGTCGTCGAGAAAGGCGATGAAGGCGCCGCGGGCGGCGGCGACGCCGGCGTTGCGGGCGTTGGCAACGCCGGGCTCCGCCGCGTGGATATAACGGACCGGCATGGGCGCGCCCCGCGCCAGGGCCTGGACCTGGAGTTCGGCGGACCGGCCGGGGTCGTTGTCGACCACCAGCAGCTCGGCGCCCAGCTCCTCGTCGAGGGCGAGCGCCTGGATCAGCGCGGACGCCGCCGCGGACGCCAGGGCCTCCGGCCGTCGCAGGGTGGGGATGACGATGGAGACGACGGGCGAGGACACGCGCGTCAGCTCCGGAGCGGCCGCGAGGCTTCGCGGCGGCCATGCGTGGCGACCGCCTCGACCATGCTGCGCAGCCGACCCTCGAAGGTCAGCTCCACGGCGGCGATCTGGTCGAGCCGCCGGCGCGCCCGCGAGACCCCGCCGACGCCGAACACCGTCTCCGCCAGTCGCCAGGCCTCCGCGTCCAGCCCGGGGACGGTGCGCAGCCGGCCCTCCGCCAGCTGCAGCGTGCGCGAGGCGTAGGGGATCTTGTAGTGGTCGTGGCCGGCGGCCAGGTCGTACCAGCGCAGGCCGAGCGCGGGCATGGCTTCGATCGCGCGCCAGAGGAACACCTGGCCGGGAGAATAGGCGTCGAGCGCCGGGTCGTGGGACGCTATCCAGGGGTGGTAACGGTCGCCTTCGCGCACGCCGAAGTGCGCGGCGGCGGGCCGCCCCGAAACCTGGAGCGTGATCATCAGGCCGGACAGGCGTCCTTCGCCGTCGTCGAACAGTCGGCGCACCAGGCGATGGATCCACTCGGCGGCGAAGACGTCGGTCAGCCCGGTGCGCCGGAACTGGGCCCGCTTCCAGCTCATGAGGGCGGCGAAGACCGCCGGATCCCGATCAGGGCCGACGAGGGCGACCGGGCCCATCTCCCGTTCGAGCTTGTGGTCGATCCGGCGCAGGTTCTTGAAGCGTTTAGCGCTGGCCGAGCGCAGGGTCTCGAGGTGCTCGGCGCCGGCGTCCGCTCCCGGGCCGATGGCGATGGCGTGCGCGTCGACCAGCGCGGTGGACCCGGAGGCGCGCGGAAAGGCGCCGTGCGGATCGATCAGGCCGGAGAACCGATACTCGCGGAGCCCGCCGAGCCGCATCGCCTCCAGGCCGCTCAGGCCGGGCTCGGCGATCAGCGCGTGATAATCCGACAGGGGCGCGCCGATCGGACGCGCGAGGCCGCCGGGCCGCCGGTGATGCGGCAGGAAGCCGATCGCCCGGCCGTCGCGGCGGATCACGGCCACGGCGGCGTCCGAGCGAACGCGCCCGACCGCCCGGGCGAAATCGGGTCCGAGCAAGGGAGACTGGAACGCCTCCGCCGAGTCGCGCAGCGCCGCCCAGGCGGCGAGGTCTCTTGGCCCAAGGTCCGAAGGTCGGACGGTTTCCGCTGTCAGCATGGCGTCCCTCCTCAGGACAGGCGGCCCGGCCATGCATGACGCATACCGCGGCGCGGGCGCGCCGAGACCGCCGTCGTGAGGAAGAGAGGGTGGAGGCCCTTGCCTGGAGTCGAACCAGGGTTTCCGGATTTGCAGTCCGGCGCGTCGCCGCTCCGCCACTGGGCCGTCCGAGAAGGGTAAGCGGGAACGGTTGAGGCGAGGTTTTCGAACACGGTCAACAAAACCTTGCCGCCGATCCGGCTCCTCGCGCACAGTCGCCAGGACCCGTTCGTCCACGAGGAAGTCCTATGGCGGCCCTACGCTCCCGTTCCGATCATTCCGGCATGTCCATCGACCGCCTGCGCCGCATCGAGGAATTTCTGGAGGCGCGGTACATCGCTCCGGGACGGCTGCCGTGCTCGGCGGTGCTGATCTCGCGGAGCGGCAAGACCGTCTACAACAGCGTCCTCGGTAAGGCCGACGTGGAGCGCGACAAGCGGGCCCGGGAGAACACGCTCTTCCGCATCTATTCGATGACCAAGCCGCTGACCTCGGTGATGTTCATGATGCTGGTCGAGGAAGGCAAGGTGGCGCTGGATGATCCGGTGCACCGGCTGATCCCCGAGTGGAAGGACCTCGCCGTCTTCACCAGCGCGGTCAAGGACAGCTTCCGCACAAGGCCGGTCGATCGGCCGATGCAGATGGTCGACCTGCTTCGCCATACCTCGGGGCTGACCTACGGCTTTCAGGAGCGGACCAAGGTCGACGCCGCCTATCGCAAACAGGGGATCGGAACCTTCGGTGTGAAGCCGTCCGGTCTGGAGGAGACGATCGGCCAACTAGCCGGGCTCCCGCTCGAGTTCTCGCCCGGCGAACGCTGGAACTATTCGGTCGCCACCGACGTGCTCGGCTATCTGATCCAGAAGATAGAGGGCAAGCCGTTCGAGACCGTGCTCAAGGAACGGCTGATCGACCCGCTCGGCATGGTCGATACGGACTTCTTCGTCCCCGACAGCAAGGCGGAGCGCTTCGCCGCCTGCTACCAGTACACGCCCGGCGAACGGCCGGTTCTGCAGGACGATCCCACCAGCAGCCCTTACCTCAGGCCCCCGGTCTTCGTTTCCGGCGGTGGCGGTCTGGTCTCCACCACCGCGGACTATCTCAAATTCTGCACCATGCTGATCAACGGCGGAGAGTTGAATGGGAAACGCTTCCTCAGCCCCAAGACCCTGTCCCTGATGACCTCCAACCATCTGCCGGGCGGCAAGGACCTGACCGAGATGTCGGTCTCGCTGTTCAGCGAAGCCTCCAACGCGGGAACCGGTTTCGGCCTCGGATTCGCGACGGTCATGGACCCCGCCAAGGCCCTCTCGCCGTCGACGAAGGGGGAGTTCTTCTGGGGCGGCGCCGCGTCCACCGCCTTCTGGATCGATCCCCGCGAGGAGCTGATCGTGATCTTCATGACGCAGCTTCTGCCGTCGTCGGCCTATCCGATCCGTCGCGAGTTGCGCACCCTGGTCTATGCCGCCATGACGGAATCCTATCTCTGAACTGACGTTCCCCAAGTTGAACGCTCGTTGAAGCGCGGGTGAACGAAGTCTCGAAGCGCGCCGCGACATCACAAGCTTGGCTGTTTATTGGATCGGTGGTGTTCAGACGGGTTAACCTGAACCTCGGATTCAGTTTTCGATGCGTCCTGGGGTCGCAGGCGAAGCGTGGTTGCTGCGCGGCGCGGCGATCGGAGATACCTTGCAAACATAAGTCCACAGCCGGACTACGCAGGGGGCGAGAATGCGGGCGGGCGAAGCGGCGGGCTGGACCCGCATGAGCGGACTTTGCGCCGGAGCGGCGAGCATCGCCTTGCTGGCGGCGGGCGCGGCGGCGGCGCAGGGCGGCTATCCCGCTCCGGCCTACCCGTATCCCTCGGGCTACGGCTATCCGGCGCCGACGCAGGCATCCGCCGAACAGGACGGCGGCGACGGCCGGTATTCCGATCCGCGCTACTCCGACTCGCGCTATGGCGATCCGGCCTATCGACAAGCCGATCCCCGCTCTCAGGATCCGCGCTACTCCGACCCGCGCTACCAGGCCTGGTTGAACCGCTACTATCGATCATATTACGGGCCGTCCTCCGGGCGATCCGGCTACCCCGGAGCGGGCTACGCCTCGGCGCCCCAGCCCGACGCGGCGCCGGCCGTCGCCTCGCAAGCCCCTCCGGTGAGGACGGCGTCAGCGCCCTGGGCGGCTGAGAGGGCGCTCCCCTCGCCCCACCTCCCGCACCGGCTGATCGAGGCCGCGCAGGCCTACGCCGACTATGTGAAGCGGGCGGGGGCGATCGACTCGGGGTTCAAGTCGGGCCGGGCGGTCGCCGACGCGGTCAGGACCGGAGCGGCCTACGAACTGCATCAATTCCAGGAGGGCGCCGTCGCCTACGCGGCGCTGACCGCCCTGCAGGAGCCGAGCTTTGTCCGCGGCGCGCAGGCGCTCCTGCGCGAGGGAGATTTGGGCGCCGACTTCGCCGCCCGATTGGCCGCCAATCCGGAACGGGCCTTGAACATCCGCGGCGCCGACCTGGCCGCAGCGCGCGCCGCTACCGCCCTGCGCCGCCACGGCGCCGACCTCGTCAACGCCGGCGCCAGCGTCAAACAGGCGGCCTACACCGTCCAGCGCGCCGAGTGGTCCAAGAGCCAGGTGTCAGACCCGGACGGCAGGCTGGCGGCGACCAAGGCGACCTCCGCGAGGCGCGCCGACCTGAAGGGCGACGATGCGCCGGAACTGACCCGGGCGGTGCTGGCCGAAACGCGCGGCGACGGCCAGGCGCCGGCGTCGCCGGTGGTGACCCGGGCCCTGGCCCTCGCCGCGCTCGCCGCGCTCGGACAGCTTCAAGGCGACGAGGATCCAAATCTTGGCTCCCTGCTTCAGGACGCCAGGAGCGCGGAGTGCCTGAAGATGGCCAAGCTCAACCTGTTTCAATGCCTGTCGGTCGCCCGTCCGCATTACGAAGACATCTTCTGTCTCGGTGAGCATGGGATGATGGAGACGGGCCAGTGCATGGTGAAGGCCGCCGGCTATACGCCGATCCCGGTCACCTTGGCGCGCGCCGGGGCCAATACGGCCGCGCGATAGCGACGCCGTCCCGTCGCCCGCGGGCCGCATCCTTCCTGACCTGAGGAGGTCTGATCCGGAAGGGGCCTGGCGGTCTGGCTTCGGCCGGGGAACGACGCCGCGCTCGCGACGACCTCAGTGCATGTAGCCGACGGTGGTGTGGGTGAGGCTGCTCGCCTGGACCCCCAGGAGGGTGATCGTCTCGCCGTTCGAGACCGAGATCACCGCGTTCGCCCCGACGTTGACGACCGAAGCGGTGTAGCCGGCGTGGAGGTAGGCGGAGATGTCGATCACATCATGGTCGCCGCTCTGGCCGAAGTCGGTGACCGTGGCCTTGCCGCTGCCGAGGCCGAACACGAAGGTGTCGTTCCCCGCGCCGCCGGTGAGGATGTCGACGCCGGCGCCGGCGTAGAGGTGATTGGCGCCGGAATTGCCGACCACGGTCGCATCGGTCTTGCCGGCCCAGCCGTCGATGTTGGCGCTGCCCTCCAGCATCAGGGTCCTGGCGTTGTCCGGCAGGTGATAGCTCACCGTCGACTGCACCAGATCCTTGCTGCCCACCGGCACGTTGAGGATGACGTCCGCCGCGTTCTCGATCCAGAAGGTGTCGGTCCCCTTCCCGGC
>CAILTK010000102.1 GCA_903837135.1 uncultured Caulobacterales bacterium | reverse complement strand
GGCCAGCTCCCCCAGAGGGGGAGCAGCTAGGCGCGCAGAGCTTGGTCAAGGGACGAAATCCGCGCCGCCACTTCGGCCTCGCTCAGGAACGAGCCGGTGAAGCTGTTGCGGACCAGGGTGGCGATCTGCGCGTCCGTCAGGCCCACGCCCTCGCTCACCGCGTCGAAGTTGCTGCCCACATAGCCGCCGAAATAGGCCGGGTCGTCGGAATTGACCGTGGCCTTCAGGCCGAGGTCGAGCATGCGCTTGAGCGGGTGCGCGGTCATGGCGTCGACCACGCAGAGCTTGAGGTTGGACAGCGGGCACACCGTCAGCGTCATGCCCTCCGCCCTCAGCCGCTCCACCAGCTTGGGATCCTCGAGCGCCCGGTTGCCGTGGTCGATGCGATCGACTTTGAGAATATCGAGCGCCTCCCAGACGTACTCCGGCGGCCCCTCCTCGCCGGCGTGGGCCACCTTCTTCAGTCCCATCTCGCCGGCGCGCTGATAGGCCTGGGCGAACTTCGACGGCGGATGGCCAAGCTCGGAGCTGTCGAGGCCGACGGCGACGATCCGGTCGAGAAAGGGCTCGGCCTGCTTCAGCGTCTGGATCCCGGCGTCCTCGTCGAGGTGGCGCAAGAGGCAGAGGATCAGCTTGGAGCTCAGGCCGAACTCGGCCTCGGCCGCCCTCTGCGCGCTGGCCAGGCCGCCGACCACCGTCCCCATCGGCACGCCGCGCTCGGTGTGGGTCTGCGGGTCGAAGAAGATCTCCGCGTGCACCACCCCGTCGGCGTGGGCGCGGCGGAAATAGGCCATGGCCAGGTCGTGGAAATCCTCCTCGCTCACCAGCACGCCCGCGCCCTGGTAGTAGATGTCGAGAAAGTCCTGCAGCTTTGAGAATTCATACGCCGCCCGCACGGCCTCGACGGTGGGGAAGGGCAGGGCGATCCCGTTGCGCTTCGCCAGCGCGAACATCAGCTCGGGCTCCAACGACCCCTCGATATGCAGGTGCAGCTCGGCCTTCGGCAGGCGGCGGATGTCGTCGGTGTCCATGCCCCTGTTACAGCGTGTTCGTGAAGGAGGCGCAATCTCCTCCGCGCTTCAGACGATGCATGGCGCGCGACTCCCTTCCCCCTCGATGGGTTGAGCCGCGCCGAGAGCCCACGATTGGGCTCTCGGAAGGCGAAAGGGTTGGGGATGGGGGTGTCGGAGTGCAGCGCCAAAGCGAAGGGCGCGTGAGGCGCTATGGCGCCGCGAAGCGCAGAAAAGAAGATTCACCACCGAGGCACGAAGAGCACAAAGACGCCCGAGACCCGCCGTCGGCGCCCCTCTTTCTTCTTGGTGAACTTGGTGGGCTTGGTGGTGAATGACTCTGGTGGAGCCCCCGCCGATCCTCGACGACAACCAGTAGGCCGCCAGCGCCGACCTCCAGGGCAAGAAGGGCAATGAAGTCGTTGAGCGTCAGTTGTCGTCCATCTTCAGCGCGGCGATGAACGCCTCCTGCGGGATCTCGACCTTGCCGAACTGGCGCATGCGCTTCTTGCCCTCCTTCTGCTTCTCGAGCAGCTTTTTCTTCCGGCTGGCGTCGCCGCCGTAGCATTTGGCGGTGACGTCCTTTCTGAGGGCGCGGACGGTTTCGCGGGCGATGATCCGGCCGCCGATGGCCGCCTGGATCGGGATCTGGAACATGTGCGGCGGGATCAGCTCCTTCATCTTCTCGACGATGCCGCGCCCGCGCGCCTCGGCCCGGTCGCGGTGCACCAGCATGGAAAGGGCGTCGACCGGCTCGGCGTTGACCAGCACGTTCATCTTGACGAGGTCGCCGACCCGGTAGTCGGAGATGGCGTAGTCGAACGAGGCGTAGCCCTTGGAGACCGACTTCAGCCGGTCGTAGAAGTCGAACACCACCTCGTTCAGCGGCAGGTCGTAGACCACCATGGCCCGGCTGCCGACATAGCTGAGCTCCTTCTGCTGGCCGCGCCGGTCCTGGCAGAGCTTGATCACCGAGCCGAGGTATTCGTCGGGGGTAAAGATGGTGGCCTTGATCCACGGTTCGGCGATGCTCTCGATCCGCACGGGGTCGGGCATGTCGGCCGGGTTGTGCAGCTCCACCGTCTCGCCGTTGGTGAGCAGAACGCGGTAGACCACGCTCGGCGCCGTGGCGATCAGGTCGAGGTTGAACTCGCGGCTGAGGCGCTCCTGCACGATCTCGAGGTGAAGCAGGCCCAGGAAGCCGCAGCGGAAGCCGAAGCCCAGCGCCGCCGAGGTCTCCATCTCGTAGGTGAAGGAGGCGTCGTTCAGGCGCAGGCGCCCGACCGCGGCGCGCAAGTCCTCGAACTGGGCGGCGTCGACCGGGAACAGGCCGCAGAACACCACCGGCTGCACCTCGCGGAACCCCGGCAGGGCGGCGGCGGTGGGTTTCTTCTCGTCGGTGATGGTGTCGCCCACCGCCGCGTCCTCCACCGCCTTGATCTGGGCGGTGAAGAAGCCGATCTCGCCCGGCCCCAGGCTCTCCACGTCGGTGGAGCGCGGGCGGAAGACGCCGAGCTTGTCGATGTTGTAGGTGGCGCCGGCGTTCATCAGCTTGACGCGCTGGCCGGGGCGCATGCGCCCGTCGATGATGCGCACCAGCACCACCACGCCGAGGTAGGCGTCGTACCAGGCGTCGACCAGCAGGGCCTTCAGCGGCGCCGCCTCGTCGCCCTTGGGCGGGGGCAGGCGGGTGACGATGGCTTCGAGGAGGGCGTGGATGCCGAGGCCGGTCTTGGCGCTGGTGAGGATGGCGTTCGAGGCGTCGATGCCGATCACCTCCTCGATCTGCGCCTTCACCCGCTCCACGTCGGCGGCGGGCAGGTCGACCTTGTTCAGCACCGGCACGATGTCGTGGTCGTGCTCGATCGCCTGATAGACATTGGCCAGGGTCTGCGCCTCCACCCCCTGCGTGGCGTCCACCACCAGCACGGCGCCCTCGCAGGCGGCCAGGCTGCGCGAGACCTCGTAGGTGAAATCGACGTGGCCGGGCGTGTCGATGAGGTTGAGCTGGTACTCCTGCCCGTCGTGGGCCTTGTACCTGATGCGCACCGCCTGCGCCTTGATGGTGATGCCGCGCTCGCGCTCCAGGTCCATGGTGTCGAGCATCTGCTCCTTCATGTCGCGCGCCGTGACGGTGCCGGTGATCTCCAGGATGCGGTCGGCGAGCGTGGACTTGCCGTGGTCGATGTGGGCGATGATGGAGAAGTTGCGGATGTGCGCCAGCGCCGTCATGTCAGGAGCCTACGGCGCCGGGCACG
>CAILTK010000101.1 GCA_903837135.1 uncultured Caulobacterales bacterium | reverse complement strand
ACCATGCGCGACTTCGAGGACGCCAAGGACAAGGTCATGATGGGCGCCGAGCGCAAGTCCATGGTCATGACCGAGGACGAGAAGCGGATGACCGCCTACCACGAGGGCGGCCACGCCATCGTGGCGCTGAACGTCCCCGCCACCGATCCGGTGCACAAGGCCACCATCATCCCGCGCGGCCGGGCGCTCGGCATGGTCATGCAACTGCCCGAACGCGACAAGCTGTCGATGTCCTACGAGCAGATGACCTCGCGCCTGGCCATCCTGTTCGGCGGCCGGGTGGCCGAGGAGATCATCTTCGGCAAGGAGAAGGTCACCTCCGGCGCGTCGTCCGACATCACCCAGGCGACCAAGCTCGCCCGGGCCATGGTGATGAAGTGGGGCTTCTCCGACCTGCTCGGCACGGTGGAGTACGGCGAGAACCAGGACGAGGTTTTCCTCGGCATGTCGGTCGCCCGCACCCAGAACATCTCCGAGGAGACGGCCAAGATCATCGACGCGGAGATCAAGCGTCTGGTGCAGGGCGGCCACGACGAGGCCCGTCGCATCCTCACCGAGCGGCTCGAGGATCTCCACTCCATGGCCAAGGCTCTGCTCGAGTACGAGACCCTCACCGGCGAGGAGATCATGAACGTGCTGAAGGGCATCGCCCCCAAGCGCGACGAGCCGGAAGAGCAGCGTCCGATCGGCCCGAACGTGGCCGTTCCCCTGACCCACGCCAGGCCGGAACCGAAGCCCGACGGCTTCGGCGGCGCGGCGCCGGTGCCGGCGTAGGCAAATCGCGGGGGCGAGGGGGAAAACCCTCTCGCCCCGTCAGCGGCTGAGCCGCTTGAAGTAGAGCACCGTATCGCAGAGGCTGCCGTCCGGCATGAGGGCGTAGTCGGGCAGGGCGCCCAGACGGGTCCAGCCGGTGCGCTGGTAAACCCTCTCCGCCTCGGCGGTGGCCGTGTCCAGCACCAGCACCGTCCGGCCCGCCGCGAGCGCTTCGGTCTCCACCGCCTGCATCAGGGTGTCTCCAATCCCCTGCCGCCGCGCGCTACGCAGCACCAGCAGCTTGGACACGTCCGCCCGGTGCGGCTGGTTCTCAGGGGCGGCGAACACCAGCTGGACCGAACCGACGATGCCGATCGCCGCGCTCTCCGCCACGAGGAGCCGGCGGACGCCCGCAGCCACGTCGGCGATCACCTTACGCCAGAAGGCGTCGGCCTTGGCGCGGGTCATCGGCATGAGGAAACCCACGGAGGCGCCGCCCTCGACGCTGTCGATCAAGAGCGCCGAGAGCGCGTCCAGCCGCGCCGCCGCTTCCTCGGCGCCCAGCGTTCGGATCGACGCGCTCATCCGGCCGCGGGCGATCCGGGCCTAGACCTTCTTGAACTTCAGGATGATCTGATCGGTCTTGCCGCGGATCGACGGGTCGAACACGCCCTTGGCATGGTCGTCTGCGGCGTTCTTGAGGATCTCGCTGGTCTGCACCAGCTTGAATCCCGCCGCCTCCACCTCGGTGGTGATCGTCGACGGCTCGATGCGGTGCAGGGTCTTGGTCACGGTCGCGCCGGCTCCAGGCGCGGCGACATGGTCGACGATCAGGTAGACGCCGCCCGGCTTCAGGGCGGCGTAGGCGGCCTTGTTGATGGCGGTCCAGCCCTCGCCCGGGAAGTTGTGGAAGTCGTGGTAGTTCTGGGCGGTGAACACCACGTCCACCGGCGCCGGCGCCAGGGTGGCCGAAACGTCTTCGATCAGCACCTCGGTGTTGGGGTGGGCGGCGGCGAAGTCCTTCATCGCCGCGAGCGCGGGCGCCGCGCGAGAACTGGTGGCGATGGCGGACGGCACGGCGGCGTAGACGTGGCCCTTGGGGCCCACGGCGTTCGACATGATGCGGGTGAAGTAGCCGCCGCCCGGCAGCAGGTCGACGACGGTCGAGCCCGGCTTCACGCCGGCGATGGCCAGGGTCTCGGCGGGCTTGCGATCGGCGTCGCGCTTGGTGTCCTCGGCCGGGCGGGACGGATCGGCGACGGCGGTGACGAGATAGGCGGGCGGAGCGGCGAGGGCGGCGCCGGCGCAGACCACGGCGATCCCGGCGGCGACTAGAAGGCGTCTGCTCTTCACGACACATCCTCCATCTGGCTTTTGAACAACCTTAACAGCCAGTCGCGCTGTTGGCGAATCCGGCGAATCCTGAGCAGGCCGCCGGCGGCGCGTTCGAATAACCGGTTCGGCGCCCCTAGACTTCCGCAGCGTCACGGACGAAACCTGCGCGCCAAGCCGCGAGGCGGGGCGCCCGCCCTCAGAAGACCGCCGGACTCGATCGAGGAAATCATGACCGCCATCAACGCCGTCACCGAACTGACCACCCAAGGCGACATCGGCATACTGACCCTGAACTCGCCGCCCGTGAACGCGCTGTCGGCCAACGTGCGCGACGGGATCTACGAGGGGATCAAGGCGGCGGTCGCCGATCCGGCGATCCGGGCGATCGTGCTGATCTGCGAGGGGCGCACCTTCATCGCCGGGGCCGACATCTCCGAGTTCGGCGGCGCGCAGAAGGGCGCCAGCCTGTTCGAGGCCCAGTCCATGATCGAGGACTCGCCCAAGCCGGTGATCGCGGCGATCCACGGCACCGCGCTCGGCGGCGGCCTGGAAGTGGCGCTGACCTGCCACTACCGCATCGCCGTGCCCTCGGCCCGCTGCGGCCTGCCCGAGGTCAACCTCGGCCTGCTCCCCGGCGCCGGCGGGACCCAGCGCCTGCCGCGCATCGTCGGCGCCCAGCGCGCGCTCGAGATGGTGACCTCCGGCCAGCATGTGCCGGCCGAGGAATGTCACCGCATGGGCCTGGTCGACGAGATGGCCAAGGAAGGAAACCTCAAGGCCGACGCCATCGCCTTCGCCGAGAAGATCGTCGGCGAGCACCGGCCGCTGAAGAAGGTGCGCGACCTCAACGACAAGGTCGAGGCCGACCGCAAGCACCCCGAGATCTTCGCCGACTTCCGCAAGGCCAACGCCCGCAAGTTCCGCGGCTTCAAGGCCCCCGAGTACAACATCCAGTGCGTCGAGGCGGCGGTGAACCTGCCGTTCGACGAGGGCATGCAGGTCGAGCGCAAGCTGTTCATGGAGCTCCTCACCGGCCCTCAATCGGCGGCGCAGCGCTACGCCTTCTTCGCCGAGCGGCTGGCCAACAAGATCCCCGACGTGCCCGACGACACCCCGGTGCGCAAGATCGCCAAGGTCGGCATCATCGGCGCCGGCACCATGGGCGGCGGGATCGCCATGAACTTCCTCAACGCCGGCATCCCGGTGACCATCGTCGAGGTCCAGCAGGAGGCGCTCGACCGCGGCCTCAAGGTGGTGCGCGGAAACTACGAGCGCTCGGCCAAGAACGGCCGCTTCACGATGGACGAGGTCGACAAGCGCATGGGCCTTTTGAGCCCGGCCCTGTCGCAGGACGCCCTGGCGGACTGCGACCTTGTCATCGAGGCGGTGTTCGAGCGGATGGACGTGAAGAAGGAGATCTTCACCAACCTCGACCGCATCTGCAAACCCGGCGCGATCCTGGCCACCAACACCTCGGCCCTCAACATCGACGAGATCGGCGACGTCACCTCGCGGCCGCAGGACGTGATCGGCCTGCACTTCTTCTCGCCGGCCAACGTCATGCGCCTGCTCGAGATCGTGCGCACGGCCAAGACCGCCCCCGATGTGATCGCCACGTCGATGAAGCTGGCCAAGACCATCGGCAAGGTCGCCGTCCTGGTCGGCGTGGCGCCGGGCTTCGTCGGCAACCGCATGCTGTTCCAGCGCGGCCGCGAGGCGCAGAAGCTGCTGATGGAAGGGGCGATGCCGTGGGACGTCGACCGCGTGCTCTACGACTTCGGCTTCCCCATGGGACCGTTCGCCATGAGCGATCTCGCCGGCCTCGACATCGGCTGGGTGAAGGAGACCTCAAAGGGCGAAACCATCCGCGACCAGCTGTGCGAACTCGACCGCCGGGGCCAGAAGACCGGCGCCGGCTATTACGATTACGACGAGAACCGCAACGCCAAGCCGAGCCCGGTCACCGAAAAGATCGTCAAGGACTTCGTCGCCAAGTCGGGCGCCAACCCGCGCGCCATCTCCGACGAGGAGATCCTGGAGCGGACCCTCTACGCCATGGTCAACGAAGGGGCGAAGATCCTGGAAGAGAAGAAGGCGATCCGCGCCTCGGACATCGATGTGGTCTGGTTGAATGGCTACGGCTGGCCGATCTACCGCGGCGGCCCGATGCACTGGGCCGACAGCATCGGCCTCGACAAGGTCCTGGCCAAGCTCAAGGAATTCGAAGCCACCATGGGCGACGTCTGGACGCCCTCGCCGCTTCTGGAGAAGCTTGTGGCCGAGGGCAAGGGCTTCAAGGACCTGAAGTAACATGCCGGCGCGGGGCGGCCGATCGCGGCCCACGGCATGACGCCGACGCTCGCCGACTGCCGGGCCTGGGACGCCGAAGATTCGCTCGCCTTCACCCGGGCGCGCTTCCGCCTGCCCGAAGGGATGATCTATCTCGACGGCAATTCCCTCGGCGCGCTGCCCATGGCGACTGCGGGCCGGCTGGCCGATCTGGTGGAGCGTGAGTGGGGCCAGGGCCTGATCGGCAGCTGGAACGACGCGGCGTGGATGGCCATGCCCGCGCGGGTGGGCGCGCGCATCGCCGGATTGATCGGCGCCGAGGCCGACGAGGTGATCGCCGCCGACAGCACCTCGGTGAACCTCTACAAGCTCGCCGCCGCCGCGCTGAGCCTCAGGCCCGAACGGCGGGTGGTGGTGTCCGAGCCCGGCAACTTTCCGACCGACCTCTACGTGTTGCAGGGCCTGTGCGCGGCCCTCGGCCTGGAGCTGTGCGTGAAGGCGCCCGAGGCCCTAGAGAACGCCCTGACGGACGAGGTCGCCCTCCTGGTGCTGACCCACGTCCACTACAAGTCGGGCCGCGTCCACGACATGGCCGGTCTCACCGCTACGGCTCAGGCCAGCGGCGCCCTGGCCCTCTGGGACCTCAGCCATTCGGCCGGGGCCCTGCCGGTCGACCTCAACGGCTGCAACGCCGATTTCGCGGTCGGCTGCGGCTACAAATACCTGAACGGCGGGCCCGGCGCGCCCGGCTATATGATGGCCGCGCGGCGCCACCATGCGGCGATGCGCCAGCCCCTGACCGGCTGGATCGGCCACGCGGCGCCCTTCGCCTTCGGCGACGACTACGCCCCGGCGGACGGCGTCACCCGCCTCCTCACCGGCACCCCGGCCGTGATCGGCCTGGCGGCGCTCGAGGAAGGCCTGAAGAGCTTCGAGGGGGTGTCGATGGCGGCGGTGCGCGAAAAGTCGATCCGGCTCGGCGAGCTCTTCATCGCCCTGGCCCGCGAGGCCATGGGCGAGGCCTTCGACCTGGCCTGCCCGGCCGACGCCCAGGCGCGCGGCAGCCAGGTCTCGCTGCGGCACCCGCACGGCTACGCCCTCGTCCAGGCGCTGATCGAGGCCGGCGTGGTCGGGGATTTCCGAGCGCCGGACATCGCCCGGTTCGGATTCACTCCGCTCTACCTGTCCTTCGCCGATGTGTTCGAGGCCGGCCGGCGCCTCAAGGCGGTGATGGACGAGGAACGCTGGACGGCGCCGCGGTTCTCGGAGCGCAGGGCGGTCACATGAGTGGAGACGACGACGCGATGGGCGGCGCCCACCTGCGCCCCGACATCTCCTATGGCGACTACCTCGGCCTGGATCGGCTGCTGTCGGCGCAGAATCCGCGCTCGCCTCAGCACGACGAGCTGTTGTTCATCGTCATCCACCAGGCCTCGGAGCTATGGATCAAGCTCTGCCTGCATGAGCTGATCGCCGCGCGCGGGCATATCGCGGCCGGAGACCTTGGACTCGCGCTGAAGATGATCTCACGGGTCAGCCGCATCCAGACCCAGCTGATCCAGTCGTGGGACGTCCTGGCGACCATGACGCCGGCCGACTACGCCGCCTTCCGCCCCCACCTCGGCCAGAGCTCGGGCTTCCAGTCCTATCAGTACCGGGCGATGGAGTTCGTCATGGGGGCCAAGAGCGCCGGCGCGCTCAAGGTGCACGAGACCGATCCCGGCGCCCACGCTTTGCTGGCGCGGCTCCTGGCCGAACCCAGCCTCTACGACGAGGCGATCCGGCTCTTGGCCCGCTCGGGCCTCGACCTGCCGCCGGCGACCCTGCAGCGCGACGTCACCCAGCCCTACGCAGCCGATCCGGCGGTGCAGGCGGCCTGGCTCGAGGTCTACCGCGACACCACCCGCTGGTGGGCGCTCTACGATCTCGCCGAAAAGCTGGTCGACCTGGAGTTCCGCTTTCAGCAGTGGCGCTTCGCCCACTTCAAGACCGTCGAGCGGATCATCGGCATGAAACCCGGCACCGGCGGCACCGCCGGCGCGCCCTACCTCAAGCGCGTCCTGGATACCCAGTTCTTTCCGGAGCTGCTGGCGGTGCGGACGGTGCTCTGAGGCCACGACTGCGCCGCCACCTCGTCCTTCGAGGCTTGCCTCGCAGGCGCCTCAGGATGAGGTGGCATGACAGGTCCGCGCGATCATCCGAGGTTCAGTAGAAAGCCTCATCCCGAGGTGCGGAGCGAAGCGGAGCCTCGAAGGACGAGGCTTTCGGCCCCGCCTTGTCAAAGTCTACCCCAGCGCGGCCATCAGTTCGGGCACCACGGTCTTGTAGTCGCCGACGATGCCGTAGTCGGCCACCTGAAAGATCGGGGCGTCGGCGTCCTTGTTGATGGCGACGATGACCTTGGAGTCCTTCATGCCGGCGAGGTGCTGGATAGCGCCCGAGATGCCGACGGCGATATAGAGGTCGGGGGCGACCACCTTGCCGGTCTGGCCGACCTGATAGTCGTTGGGCGCATAGCCCGCGTCCACCGCTGCGCGGCTGGCGCCGACCGCGGCGCCGAGCTTGTCGGCCAGGGGTTCGATCACCCGGTGGAACTCCTCGGCCGAGCCCATGGCCCGTCCGCCCGAGACCACGATCTTGGCGCCGGCGAGCTCAGGCCGGTCGGACTTGACCACTTCCTCGCCGACGAAGCCGGCTTCGCGGCCCGCCGCGGGCGCGGCCGCCACGGTCTCCACCGGCGCCGAGCCGCCGTCGGCCACCGGCTTGAACGCGGTGGGACGCACGGTGATCACCTTCTTGGCGTCGGACGACTGCACGGTCTCCAGCGCATTGCCGGCGTAGATCGGACGCACGAAGGTGTCCGGCGACACCACTTCGATCACGTCGGTGATCTGGTTGACGTCGAGCTTGGCGGCGATGCGCGGCGAATAGTTCTTCCCCGCCGAGGTGGCCGGGATCAGGATGGCGTCATAGCCGCCCGCGAGCGAGACCACCGTGTCGGTGACCGCCTCGGCCAGCTGGTGGCCCAGGGCGTCGCTCTCGGCGAGCAGCACCTTGCGCACGCCGGCGAGCTTGGCGGCCGCGTCGGCGGCGGGTCTGGCGCCCTGGCCGGCGACCAGGATGTCGATGTCCCCGCCGAGCTTCTGGGCGGCGGCGACGGTCTTGGCGGTGGCTTCGCCGAGGGCGGCGTTGGTATGGTCGGCGACGACGAGGACGGCCATCAGAGCACTCCCGCTTCGGTCTTCAGTTTGGCGACCAGTTCGGCCGCGTTCTCCACCTTCACGCCGGCGGAGCGCTTCGGCGGCTCGGTCACCTTCAGCACCTTGAGTTTGGAGGCCACGTCGACGCCGTAGTCGGCCGCCGTCTTGATGGCGATCTCCTTCTTCTTCGCCTTCATGATGTTGGGCAGGGAGGCGTAGCGCGGCTCGTTGAGGCGCAGGTCGGCGGTAATCACCGCCGGCAGGGAGACTTCCAGCGTCTGCAGCCCGCCGTCGATCTCGCGGGTCACGCTGGCCTTGCCGTCCGCGACCTCGATCTTCGAAGCGAAAGTGGCCTGGGGCCAGTCAAGCAGGGCGGCCAGCATCTGGCCGACGGCGTTGTTGTCGCCGTCGATGGCCTGCTTGCCCATGACGACCAGATCCGGGTTCTCCTCGGCGATCACCGCCTTCAGCAGCTTGGCCACCGCCAGCGGATCCACGTCCACGTCGGTCTGGATCAGAATGCCGCGGTCGGCGCCCATGGCCAGGGCCGTACGAATGGTCTCCTGCGCCTGCACCGGGCCGATCGACACGGCGATCACCTCGGTGGCGACGCCCTTTTCCTTCATCCGCACCGCCTCTTCCGTGGCGATCTCGTCGAAGGGATTCATCGACATCTTGACGTTGGCGAGATCGACGCCGGTCTGGTCGGGCTTCACCCGCACCTTGACGTTATAGTCGATCACCCGCTTGACCGGGACCAGGACCTTCATGCGTTCGTTCGTCCTTGAGCTCTGGGCGTCCGGCCGCTCACAGGCCGGCGGAGTTTGCGGCGTGCACGCCGCGTCGGGGGGCTTTCAAAGCCAAGGGGGAGCCCCCGTCAAGAGGCGAGGTCCGATCGGCGCTTCGGGTCATGCTTGCCGACGGGCCGGCGGGCCTGCATAGAGCCGCCATGGGTATGATCCTCAATCGCGTGATGTGGGGCTTCCTCGCCGCCTTCTTCGCGGCGGTGGTGGCGATCGGCGTCTACCAGGTGGTGTGGGCCTGGCCGGCCGAACGCTGCCTCAAGGCGCACAAATGGTGGGACCCCGGTCAGCGCGTCTGCGCCACTCCGGTCGACCTGCGGATGTTCACGCGCCGGCCCAACACGGCGCCGCCGGCGATCGGACCGGGCGCGAAGCCGGACGCCTCCTGAGCCTCGCTCGAACGGGCTCTACCGCGTCGCGCCAGGAGTCCACAGCACGTCGCCGTCCGCGCGGTTGGCGTGCCGGGCCATGACGAACAGGAGATCCGACAACCGGTTGAGGTAGCGGATGGCGGCGGGACTGACCGCCTCGTCCGGCTGGTCATGCAGGCGCACGGCGATCCGCTCGGCGCGGCGGCAGACGGTGCGGGCCAGATGCAGGTAGGTCGCCAGCGCCGTGCCCGCCGGCAGGATGAAACTGGTCAGCGGCGAAAGAGGCCCGTTCAGAAGATCGATCTCGTGCTCCAGCCGCTCGACCTGGACGTCGACGATCCGCAGCGGCTCCCAGCCGAGCGCCTTGCCGGGGCGATCGGGCGTGGCGAGGTCGGCGCCGAGGTCGAACAGTTCGTTCTGGATCCGGCCCAGCATGGCGTCCAGCTCGGCGTCTTCGCCGGAAGCCCCTTTGGCCGCATGCAAACGGCAGAGGCCGACGCAGGCGTTGGCCTCGTCCACCGCCCCATAGGCTTCGACGCGCAGGTCGTGCTTGCGCACCTCTTCGCCGGTGGCCAGGCGCGTGCCGCCCTTGTCCCCGGTCCTGGTGTAGATGCGGTTCAGGGTGACCACGACGGCGCTCCGGTCGTCAGTGATGCATCTTGTAGATGAAGCCGATGGTCAGGGCGACCACGGCGACGGCCTGCGTCGCCACCCGGTAGCGCATGAACTTGTTGGAGTTGGCGCGGGCGAACTCGCCGCCGCGCATCACCGTGTAGAAGCCGGCGAACAGGCTGCCGAGCACCGCCAGCATGGCCAGCCCGATGACGATGTTGATGATCAGTTCCATGCAGCGGATTTAAGCCCGATCCGCGCCGGACGCCAGAGCCGGGCCAAGTTCCGGGTAAGGCGCCAGGTCAGCTGTGGTCCAGCACCGGCTTGGAGCGATAGGCGTCCTCCAGCGCCTTGATCTCGTCCTCGGTCAGCTTGACCTCGAGCGCGGCGACCGCGTCGTCGAGGTGATGCAGCTTGGAGGCGCCGACGATCGGGGCCGTCACCACGGGCTTGGACAGGACCCAGGCCAGGGCGATCCGCATCGGCGGCAGGCCCTTGGCCTCCGCCAGCTGGTTCAGCGCCTCCTTCACCGCGAAGTCGGCGTCGGTATAGTAGAGGTGGTCGGCGAACGGGTCGGTCTGCGAGCGGGTGGTCTCGCCGCGGGCGTTCTCGCCGCCGGCTGGCCGTCGGCGGTCCGACGCCAGGAACCCCCGCGCCAGCGGGGACCACGGGATGACGCCGACCCCTTCGGACAGGCAGAGCGGCAGCATCTCGCGCTCCTCCTCCCGGTAGACCAGATTGTACTGCGGCTGCATGGAGACGAACCCGGCCCAGCCGTTGCGCTCGGACACGCTCAGCATCTTCATGAATTGCCAGGCGTACATGGACGAGGCGCCGAGGTAGCGGACCTTGCCGGCCTTCACCACGTCGTGCAGGGCCTCCAGCGTCTCCTCGATCGGCGTGTGCGGATCGAACCGGTGGATCTGGTAGAGGTCGATGTAGTCCGTACCGAGCCGGCGCAGGCTGTCGTCCACGGCCGCCAGCACATGCTTGCGCGACAGGCCGCGGTCGTTGGGGCGCTCGGTCATCGGATGGAACAGCTTGGTGGCGATCACGACGCCATCCCGCCAGCCCGCGCCGGCGAGGTCCCTTAGCGCCCGGCCGGTGACCGCCTCGCTCTCACCGAGCGAATACATGTCCGCCGTGTCGAAGAAGTTGATCCCCGCCTCCATCGCCCGGGCGTAGAACGGCCGGCTTTCGGCCTCGTCCAGCACCCACGGTCGCCATTTGGACGACCCGTAGGTCATGCACCCGAGGCAAAGCCGCGATACCTTGAGGCCCGTCCGGCCGAGATTGACGTAGTCCATTTGGGCGCTTCTCCGCTTGCGGTTATATCTAGGCCATGGACGACGCCAAGCCAGACGCGGCCGCTCCGGGCGTGATGGACGAACACGGACCCAGATCATAGAGCACTGGAGATCGAAGATTTGGCCCCAATCCCAATCGGATGCGCCATACGATCTGGGTCCCGGCATTCGCCGGGATGAGCGGAAGAAGAGAGTCAAACCCAAGAGTGGTTGGTATAAGACCATAACTCGTCCGCTATCGCGTGTTCGACGACACCGTGATCATTCTGCGGGTCCGCCACGCGGCACGCCGCCGGAGCTAGCTCACTTCGCCAGCCGGCCGTCCGCGATCGCTTCCGGTTCGAAGCGGAACAGCACGTCGTGATCCGGGCGGTCCGCCGCGCCGTCAGACGACAGGTGGTGCACCAGGTGGCGCATCAGGTTGATGCGGGCGTCCTTCTTGTGGTCGGTCGCCACACACCACCAGGGCGCGGTGTCCGTATGCGTTCGGGTCAGCATTTCGTTGCGGGCGGCCGAATAGGCCTTCCACTTCTTCTGCGCCACGCCGTCGAGGTCGGACACCTTCAGCGACTTGAGCGGATCGGTGCGCCGCGTATCGAGCCGCTTGGCTTGCTCCTCCTTGGAGATGTCGAGCCAGTATTTCAGCAGCACGATGCCGGCCTCGGTCAGCATCCGCTCGAACGCCGGCGTGTCGCGCAGGAAATCCTGATGCTCCTGCTCGGTGCAGAAGCCCATCACCGGCTCCACGCCGGCGCGGTTGTACCAGGAGCGGTTGAAGATCACGAGTTCGCCGCAGGCGGGCAGATGCCGCACATAGCGCTGGAAGAACCACAGGCTGCGTTCGCGGTCGGACGGCTTGGGCAGGGCCACCACGCGCGTGGCCCGCGTCGAAAGATGTTCCGTGATCCGCTTGATCGAGCCGTCCTTGCCGGCTCCGTCGCGGCCCTCCAGCACGACCACCACCTTCCGGCCGTCGGCGATGGCTTTGGTCTGCCATTGAACCAGGTCGAGCTGCAGGTCGCGCAGATGATGCTTGTAGGCGTGATGATCCATCTCTCCACCGTAGGATCATGTTCCGCTAAAGCAAAAGCATGATCCGCCTGTTCACGCCCGATCCCCTCTCCGCCGGCGTCGCCGTCGCGCCTTCCCCGGAACAGTCGCGCTACCTCCTCAGCGTCATGCGGCTGCAGACCGGCGCGGCCCTGGCCCTGTTCAACGGCCGCGACGGGGAATGGCGGGCGGTGATCGAAACCATCGGCAAGCGCGGCTGCATTCTGCGCGTCGAGGCGATGCTCCGGCCGTTCGGCCTTCCGCCCGACGTAGAGCTGGTGGTCGCCTTGGTGAAGCGTGGACCGCTCGAGACCATCGTCGAGAAGGCCGTCGAACTCGGCGTCCGCCGGATCCGCCTGGTGCTCACCCGGCGCACCAACGCCGAGCGCGTTCGCCTGGACCGGCTGCAGGCGATCGCCACCGAGGCCGCCGAGCAGACCGGGCGGGTCGAAGTTCCGGAGGTGTCCGAGCCGAGAAAGCTCGAGGCCCTGCTGGCGGACTGGCCGGCGGATCGGCGGCTGATGTTCTGCGACGAGGCCGGCGACGATCCGCAAGCCGAGTGGGGCGGGGACCAGGGCCGGGCCCGGCCGGCGCTCGACGCGCTGAAACCCGGAGACGGGCCCTGGGCGGTGCTGATCGGACCGGAGGGCGGGTTTGCGCCGGAAGAGCGGGCCGTGCTGCGCGGCCTGCCGTTCGTCACCCCGGTCACGCTGGGCCGGCGCATCCTGCGCGCCGATACCGCGGCCATCGCCGCACTCACCCTATGGCAGGCGGCGCTCGGCGACTGGCGTTGACCTGAGCCCGATCCGGGGCCTCTCGCTCAGACCTTGATATCGAGGAGCGAGCCCGGACGGGCGAAACGGCTCGGCGCGCCGTCGGCCGACGAGACCGCCGACGCCTTGACGTTCGCCGTCGGCGACACGGTCTTGGCCTGCACGGGCGCCGCGGGCTGGCTGGGCGCCACCTGATTGAGGGCGGCGGTGAAGAAGGCGCGCTGGGCCGCGCGCACGGCCTCGCTGGGACGGGCGGGCTGCAGAGCGTTGGGGGTGGGCCCGCCGGTGACGCGCAGGTCGGCCATTGATGATTCCTCACCCGAAGCGTCGGGCGAACATGGTTAACCCATGTTTAACGGCGACGCACCTATCGCGTTCCGGAGGCGGCGCGAAGCATGGCGTCGGCGTCGGCCGGGCTGAGCGCGCCGGCGTGTTTGGCGACGATCTGGCCGCTCGCCGACACCATGAAGGTCTCCGGCACGCCCGACACGCCGAGGTCGAGCCCCGCGGCGCCGTCGCGATCGACCAGCACCGCCGCGAACGGGTCGCCGTTGCGGTCGAGAAAGCCCTGGGTGCGGCCGGGATCGTCCTTGTAGGCGACGCCGACGATGCGCACGCCCTCGGCCTTCAGCGCCATCAGCGCCGGCGCCTCCTCGATGCAGGGCGCGCACCAGGACGCGAACACATTGACCAGCGTCGGGCCCCGGATGGTGGTGTGCAGGTCCACCGGCGCGCCGCCGGCCAAAGGCGGCAGGACGTGTGAGGGCAAGGGCTTGCCCACCAGGGCCGCGGGCGTCACGTGCGGATCGTGGTGCAGGCCGAAGGTGGCGAACAGCACGCCGAGCAGGACCAAAACGGCCAATGGCGCCGCGGCGATCCAGCGCTTCACCGCTCGTCCTCCTCGCCGGCGGCCTTCCCCGCTTCCGCCGCGCGGCGGGCGGCGCGGGCGGCCAGCAGGGTCTGCAGGGTCATGCCGAACAGCACCAGGGCGGTCAGCCCATAGGCCGGGTAGACGTAGACGGCGTACCGGCCGACGTGGAGGGGATCCATCGCGCTACCTCGCCGCCTTCAGCGCCCGGACGGCCGCGCGCCGGCGCCAGACTTCGGTGCGCGTGCGCACCAGCCACAGGGCGCCGAACAGCAGGAGATAGCCCAGCATCATCAGGCCGAGCGGCGCCAGATAGACCGGCGACGCCTTGGAGCCGCCCGCGGCGAAGATGGTCTCGCCCTGGTGCAGGCTGTTCCACCACTGCACCGAGTAATGGATGATCGGCAGGTTCACCACGCCGACCAGGGCCAGGATGGCGGCGGCGCGCGCGCCCTTCAGTTCGTCGTCCATGGCCGCGTGCAGGGCCAGATAGCCGACGTAGAGCAGGAGCAGCACGAGCTCGGAGGTCAGCCGCGCGTCCCACACCCAGAAGGTCCCCCACATCGGCCGCCCCCAGAGCGAGCCGGTGACCAGGGCCAGGGCGGTGAAGGCGGCGCCGAGCGGCGCGGCGGCCTTGGCGGCGGCGTCGGCCAGCGAATGGCGGAACACCAGGCCGAAGAAGCTGGCGCCGGCCAGACAGCCGTACGCCGCCATGCTCATGATCGCCGCCGGCACATGGATGAACATGATCTTGACCGTCGGGCCCTGCTGGTAGTCGTCCGGCGCGGTCAGTCCGAGCGCGAGGCCGGCCAGAAGGGCGAGCGCGGCGCCGACGCCCAGCACCGGCGCGAGCCAACGCGAGACCGACATGAAGCGGGCCGGGTTCGACAGGCCGGCGGCGAGGGTGGCGACGAAGCTCATCTTGAAGCGAAGGCTATCACGGTCAGTCGGCCGACAGCATGCCCAGGAGCTGAATACGGAAGATCAGCACGCTGTTCGGCGGGATCGGCCCCTGCCCCTCGGGGCCATAACCGAGGTCGGGCGGCAGATAGAGCACCCATTCGTCGCCGGGGTGCATCATCGGCAGGGCCTCCATCCAGCCCGGAACCAGACCGCCCAGCGGCATCAGCGCGGGCTTGCCGCGCTGAAACGACGAATCGAACACCGTCCCGTCGAGAAGCTTGCCCTCGTAGTGCACCTTGATGGCGTCGCCGGGCTTGGGCGAGGGACCCTTGGGGTCGCCGGCCTTCACCACCTTGAACTGCAGGCCCGAGGGCAGGCTGGTCACTCCCGGCGCCTTGGCGTTCTGAGCCAGGAAGGCGGCCGGATCCGTGACGGGCGCGACCGCCGCGGCGGCAGGCGCCGGCGCTTTGGGCGCGGCGGCGGCCAGGGCGGGCGCGGCGAGTACGAGGGCGGCGGCGGCGAGAACCTTCATGATCGTCCTTGAAAACTGACGGCGTCGTCTATCTCGCGTTCCGAGGTGGAGCGCCAGAGGCTTGCGTCAAGGCGCTCCGCAGCTGGTCGGGCGTGTCCACGTCGAACAGGACGCCATCGTCCGGGGCCGGGACCAGCGCAAGCCGCTCGCCGAGGCGGTCGAGCAGGCGGCGGGCGCCGCGGTCGCCGGTGAGCGCCAGCAGGTCGGGGAACAGGGCGGCGGCGAAGAGCACCGGATGACCGGTCCGACCGCCGAAGGTCGGCGCCGCGGCCGGCGCGCCGCCGGTCACCGCGTCGGCCAGGGGCCGCAGGACCGCGGTCGGTACGCGCGGCATGTCGCCAAGGAAGACGTAGGCGCCCGTCGCCTCCGCCGGCAGGGCCGCGATCCCGGCCCTCAGGGTAGCGCCCATCCCTTCGGCCCAGTCGGCGACCGCGAGCACCCTGACCTCCGGTTCGGAGACCAGCCGATCGCCCGGGCGGGTCAGCACCACGACCCCCTCCACGGGCGCCGTCCTGGCGATCGCCACACTGGCGTCGATCAATGAGCGCGCGCCGAAGGTCGCCCGCAGCTTGTCGCCGCCAAACCGCGATCCGGCCCCCGCAGCCAGCACGAGGGCCCAGAATCCTCCCGCGGAGGCGTGACCTTGCGGCGACCCCTCGCGTAGTCCTGCGATCGTTTCCATGTAAGTGTCGTTCCCGCACCGGATCGCATGAGCCCATACGACGTCTCCTGGCCGCACGACAGGCCCGAAGCCCCGCCCTTCGGCAGGCTGACCGACGGCTTCGGCCGGCGGATCGGCTATCTGCGCGTGTCGGTCACCGACCGCTGCGATCTTCGCTGCGTCTACTGCATGTCCGAGCACATGCGCTTCCTGCCCAAGGCCGAGGTGCTGACGGTCGACGAGCTCGACCGGTTGTGCGGCGTCTTCATCGGCCTCGGCACGCGCAAGCTGCGCCTCACCGGCGGCGAGCCCCTGGTGCGCAAGGGTTTCATGGAACTGGTCGAGCGACTCTCGCGCCATCTTGAGACAGGCGCGCTGGACGAGCTGACCCTGACCACCAACGGGACGCGGCTGGCGGAGCACGCCGCCGATCTCGCCCGGCTCGGCGTTCGCCGGGTCAACGTCTCCCTCGACACCCTCGATCCGAGCACCTTCCGCCGGCTGACCCGCGGCGGCGACATCGCCCAGGTCATGGCCGGCCTCGACGCGGCGGCGGCGGCCGGTCTCAAGGTCAAGATCAACACCGTCGCTCTGGCGCGCGACAATCGCGCCGAGATCCCCGAACTGATGACGTTCGCTCACGCGCGCGGCTTCGACCTCGTGCTGATCGAGACCATGCCGATGGGCGAGATCGACGAGGATCGCACGGACCAGTTCCTGTCCCTGCGCGACGTGCGCCAGGATCTGGCCGCCGCCTGGACCCTGACCTGGCTTTCCGACACCACGCTGGGGCCGGCGCGTTATTCGCGGGTGGAGGAGACGGGGGGGCGGATCGGCTTCATCACCCCGCTCAGCCACACCTTCTGCGACACCTGCAACCGGGTGCGGCTGACGTGCACCGGCACCCTGCACACCTGCCTCGGCCGCGACGACGCCACCGATCTGCGCAGCCTGCTGCGCGCCTCCGCGGACGACGCACCCGTGCGCGAGGCGATCCGCGCCGCCATCGCCGCCAAACCGCTGGCGCACGATTTCAGGATCGGCGTGGGCGAGGGCCCCGCGGTGCGCCGCCACATGTCGACCACGGGCGGCTGATGGCGACGGGCGTCAGGGTGCTGCTGTTCGGGCCGCTGCGCGACGTCGCCGGCTGGCGCGAGCGCACGATCGATCCCGCGCCCGCGACCCTGTCGGCCCTCAGGCGTCTGCTTGCCGATCTCGACCAGGCCCTCGGCGCGGCGCTCGACGGTCCGGGCGTGAAGGCGGCGGTGGATAAGGCCATCGCCCCGGGCGATCCGGCCCTGCGCCCCGGCTGCGAGGTCGCCTTCCTGCCGCCGATGAGCGGGGGGTGAGCATGATCCGCCTGTCCGACCCGCCAATCGATCCCGGCGCCCTGCTCACCGGCTTTCTCGAGGGCCGGCGCGAGACCGGCGCCGTGGTCAGTTTCACCGGACTGGTGCGCGGCGACGGCGGAGTGGAGGCGCTCGAGCTCGAAGCCTATCCGGGGTTCACCGAACCGGCGATCGAACAGATCATCCGGGACGCCGTCGAACGCTTCGGGCTCGACGACTGTCTGGCCGTGCATCGCGTCGGCCGCATCGCGCCGGGCGAGCCGGTGGTTTTCGTGGCCGCCGCCGCGCGCCATCGCCGAGCCGCCTTCGAGGGCGCCGACTATCTGATGGACTATCTGAAGTCCCGCGCCCCATTCTGGAAGAAGTCCCACGAGGCGGCGGGCGCGCGCTGGGTTGAACCGACGCCCGGCGACCAGGCCGACCTCGCCCGCTGGGAGACGATGGAGACCCGATGAACGCCCCTGTTCCCCCCATTCCGAAATCGGCCAGCCGTATCGACGAGAGCCTGGCTTTCCATCCGGTGCGCATCGCCGTGCTGTCGATCTCGGACACCCGCGACGAGGAGACCGACACCTCCGGCCGCGCGCTGGCCGAACGTATCGAGGCCGCGGGTCACACCTTGGAGCACCGGACCATCGTGCCCGACGATGTCGACGCCATCCGCAGTTGCGTGCGCGGCTGGGTCGGCGGCGGCCACTGCGACGTGATCATCACCACCGGCGGCACCGGCCTCACCGGCCGCGACGTGACGCCCGAGGCGCTCGAACCCCTGTTCGACAAGCGCATCGACGGGTTCTCGGTGATCTTCCACCAGGTCAGTTACCAGTCGGTCGGCCTGTCGACCCTGCAGTCGCGCGCCACCGCGGGGCTGATCGCCGGAGTGTTCGTGTTCTGCCTGCCGGGGTCGAACGGCGCGGTGAAGGACGGCTGGGGCGTGATCGCGCCCCAGCTCGACAGCCGCCACCGGCCCTGCAACCTCGTCGAGATCATGCCGCGGCTTCTGGAGAGCTGATGAGCGCGCTCACTCACCTCGACGCCGAAGGCCGGGCGCGCATGGTCGACGTGTCCGACAAGGCGATCACCGCCCGCGAGGCCGTGGCCGAAGGGTTCGTACGCATGGCGCCCGAGACCCGCGCTCTGGCCCTGTCCGGCCAGGCGAAGAAGGGTGAGGTGATCGTCACCGCCGAGCTCGCCGGCGTCATGGCGGCCAAGCGCACCGCAGAGCTGATCCCGCTCTGCCATCCCCTGCCGCTGTCCTCGGTCAAGGTCGCGGTCGAGTCCGCCGAGCACGGACTGCGGGTGGTGGCCCGTTTGAAGACCACGGCTCAGACCGGGGTGGAGATGGAGGCGCTGACGGCGGTCTCCATCGCCTGCCTCACCCTGTTCGACATGCTGAAGGCGGCCGACAAGACCATGGTGATCGAGGGGGTGCGCGTGCTGGAGAAGTCGGGCGGACGGTCCGGCGACTGGACCGCATGAGGGCGCTGAGCCCCGCTGGGGCGCCGACCATCGGCGAACTGTCGGTCGAAGACGCGCGAACGCGCATGCTGGACGTCGGATCTATCATCCGTACAGAGACGATCCCGCTGGATCGCGGCGCGATGGGGCGCGTTCTGGCCGAGCCGATCACCGCCGTGCGTGACCAACCGCCCTTCGACGCCTCGGCCATGGACGGCTGGGCGATCCGGGCCGACGGAGACCCGGGTGTCTTCGCCGTGGCCGGCGAGAGCGCCGCCGGCCGCGCCTTCACCGGCGTGGTGGGGCCGGGGCAGGCCGTCCGCATCTTCACCGGCGCCGAGGTTCCGGCCGGCTGCCGGGTCGTGGTGCAGGAAGCCTCCGAACGGCTGGAGGGCGGCGTCCGCCTGGCCTTCACCCCGGACGCGCCGGTCTATGTGCGGCGCCGTGGCGGCGATTTCGCTGCCGGCGATCCGCTTCTGCCGGCCGGCGTCCGGCTCGACGCCTGGCGGCTGGCGCTCGCCGCCGCCGCAGGCCGGGCCGAGGCCGCCGTGGCCGTTCGTCCCCGCGTCGCCGTCCTGTCCACCGGCGAGGAGATCGTGCCGGCCGGCCTCGCCCTCCGGCCAGACCAGATCTTCGACAGCGCCGGGCCGGCCCTCTCGGCCCTGGTCCAGGGGTGGGGCGGCGCGGCGCAGAGCCTGCCGCCGGCGGGCGATACCGAACAGGCCATCCTGGCCGCGATCGCCGCGGCGCAGGCGGACCTGATCGTCACCGTCGGCGGCGCCTCGGTCGGCGACCACGACCTGGTCAAGCCGGCGCTGCGGCGCCTCGGCCTCAACCTTCTGGTCGACACCGTGCGCATGCGCCCTGGCAAACCGGTCTGGTTCGGAACCTTGGAGGACGGGCGGCGCGTCCTCGGCCTGCCCGGCAACCCGGCCTCGGCCCTGGTGTGCGCCGAACTGTTCCTCCGGCCGCTGATCATGGCCGACCTTGGCGCCGACCCCGCTCCGCGGATGACCACCGCGCGCCTCGCCGGAGCCCTGCCCAAGGGCGGTCCGCGGGAACACTGGATGCGCGGGGCCCTGACGGTCTCGCCCGACGGTGTGCTCACCGCCGAGGCCTTCCCGGATCAGGAGTCCTCCCTGGTCTCGGTGTTCGCTCGCGCCGACGGCCTGATTCGGCGCCCTATCGGCGCGCCCCCCGCCGCGGCGGGCGATCTCGTCGACGTGCTCCGGCTGGAGCGGCTTTAGGCTTCGTCGCCCCACTTCACCACCAGCCGCGCCCCGGCGGGGACGATGAATTCGACCTGATCCGGGGTTTCGCGCGCGGCGGCGATCTCGCCGTCGGCGGTCGACACGCTGAGCCTGGGCAGGCCGCGCCTGTGTTTGCCGCGCAGGAACACCAGCTTCGCCTGGCCGACGCTCGATCCGCTGAGACTGAACACGGCCGAGGCGGCCCCGAGCATCTGCCGGTCGGCGACGAACTGGTCGCAGAAGGTGATGAAGGGCGCGTCCGGCAGGCGGTGGAAGGCCCGCACGGCCAGGCTCGGGGCCGCGCCGCAGCCGTAGATCTCCTGTCCGACCTGACCGGCGGGCTGGCCGTCGCCGTAGAGATCCTCGACCGGGAACGACAGGGCGCGGTCGATGTGGCCGTTGCGGACCTCGGTAGCCAGGAGGTCCTTGGGCAGCGCGTCGGGATAGTAGAACCAGGCGCGGCTCAAGGTGTAGCGGCAGAACTCCGAGACCAGCAGACGCACCCGGTCGTCGAGGTCGGCGCCGGCCTCCTTCAGGTACTGCTCCAGCGCGCAGAAACAGTCGTAGCACTCGTAGAGCGCCATGTAGGGAGCGTCGTGCAGGCAGGTGGCGCCGAGGAAGTTCTGGTAATGCGCCGCGCCGGCGATCTCCGATTCCCACATCATGGAATTGTGCAGCAGGCTCGCCAGATAGACATAGCTCTGGTCGAGATAGGTGCGGTCGTTGGTGACCCGGTAGAGGCGCAGGCAAGCCGCCGCGCCCCAGGCGGTCAGGTTGGCCTGGTATTCAAGCTCGAAGCGCATGCCGCGCGCGGCCGCCATCGCCGCCTTGGCCTCGTCGACATAGAGGCTGTCGCCGGTGAGTTCGAACGCCTGCATCATCACATAGGCGTAGATTCCGCCGACATCGGTCTGGCCGAGGCCGTCCGCGTTGCGCGCGGCGACGAGCACCTTGAAATCGGTGACGTCGAACTGGATCGGCCAGGCGTAGGCGAAGTGCCGCGCCGCTTTCACGGCGTAGCCTATGCAGTCGGTGAACAGGGCCTTGGCGTCCGCGTCCTCCTGCGCCAGACGGCCGAGGTTCAGCAGAGGATGGTAGAGATACCAGCTGTCGACCGCGTTCGCGTTCTTGTCGTCGCCGACGTTGGGCAGATAGCGGCGGAGCGTGCGAAGCTGTTTGTCGTGAAAGCGGCTCACCCCGCGCCTGAGCGCCCGGGTCAGCGGCAGGGCTTCCCCGGTCCAGGCTTCCCAGTCCTTCAGCGCCGCCAGCACCGAGAGCTGCACCATGGAGTCCGGATATTCGGCCGCCGTGTACGGCCGCACGTACCGGGCGCCGTAATATTCGAGGGTGGCGTCCGGCGAGCGATCGAGGTCGCGGAGGGTCCGTTCGGAGCGGCCGATCCAGTCGCGCAGTTCGGGCTCGGGCCTGCCGATGTGGGGGTAGGCGGCAGCCAGCATCTGCAGGAACTTCAGCGCGCTGGCGTGCTCGTCGTTGGAGCCGTCTTCGCCGATCACCAGAACGGCGTCCGACAGGACCACCGTCTCCGCCGCGCGGAGCGGGTTGATCGGCGCGGTGGTCGCCTGCGGCGGCGTGGGCGGAAGGTAGCCGAGCTCCGGCCACTCGCCCCCCACCGCCCCGTCGGGCTTGGTCTCAGTGGCGATGAAATAGGGGTTCAGCGCCGTGAGATTCTGCACATAGAGCAGATCGCCGAAATCGGGCCTCTCGAAGCGGGCGTAGACCACGCCGACGTTCAGGCCGCGCTGCGCCGCCTCCACATGGCCCGTCGCCGTCGTCGGGTCGTCATTCGGCCCCAGCGGGTAAAGGTCTCGCGGCAGGTGGGAGATCAGGGTCTGGCGGGAGGGCGTCAAGCGGACAATGGCGCGCACAACCGGGCGTTCCTGCGCGTGGCCGGTGATTTCGACCTCGAAACGGCCGATGGCGGCGTCGAAGCTGAAGACCCGGCGGCTTGGCCCCTGGTCCTCGAGCCGCACTGCCGTCAGGCCGCCTTGCGCATACCCGGCGCGCAGGGCGACGCCGCCGGGGCCATGCTTGCGGCGGATGAAGACCCAGAGGCTGTCTCCGCCCTGGCGCAGCTCGATCCGCAGGCCGTCGAGCTCAAAGCCGCCGAGGCGGCGCATGCGGCCGGAGGCGATCTCTTCGCGCAGGACCAGCGTGCCGGTCGAAAAGGCGTTCGTCGGCTTGGCGCTGGCCCGCGAGCGCGCCTGGGCCGCACCGACATCGATCCGTTGTGTCGCCGCCATCTTGTCCACCCTGAAGCGCCTTGCCAACGCCGACCGAAGGCGACTGTTCCAGGCTCGTGTGTGACCATTGGCTTGACCTTGCACGGCGGTCAGCCGAAGTCCCTCGGCGGGAACGCAGCGGCGGCTGAAGATTTCAAGCTCGCTGGGGAGGGTGTTGTGGCGAGCGGCTATCCGTTTTGAAGACCTTAGGCCTTATCCTTGTCCTCCTCACCGCCGCGATGTCCGCCGACGCAGCGCCGTCGCCGGCCCCGCATCCTCAAGCGACACCGGCCGGGGGCGCGACCACCTTGCCTGCGCCCGGCGCTGCGACAGCGACGACGCCCCCGCCGAGTCCTCCGGCTGCGGCGGCCGTGCCCGCTGCGCCGGCGCGCGATCCGCTCGTCGGAGCCGGGCTCACGCTGGGCCAGCTCGACAACGAAATTCCCACCACCACCGACGACGCCCGGCTCGCCGCCATCGGCGCTCAGGCGAGCGGAATCGAGGTTGCGGCCGATTCCGCGGTGGCCGACCTGACGGTTCAGCTGCGCGGCGTGGAGCGGCAACTGGGCAGGGTCAGGCCGGCCCATGGACGGCGGCAGACCGCGGCGGAAAGGCAGGCGCAGACGGCGCTCCTGGCGCAGAAGGCGGCGTTGCAGGGCCGGCTTGGCCGGATGCAGGCGCTGGCGTCCGCGGCGGGCGACACCTTCAGCCGGGCGGCGCAACGGCGGCGCGAGGGCTTCACCGCCCGGGTGTTCGAACGCTCTCCCTCGCCCGTCACCCCGGCGTTCTGGACCGCCCTGGTGGACGCGTCCTCGGCCGATCTGGCCCGGCTGGAGGCCATGGTCTGGAGAAGCTGGACGGCGGCGGTCTCGGCGCCGGAGCCGCGCGGCCTCGCCGGCGCCCTCGTGGGTCTCCTGCTGGCCGGCGTCATCGTGTTTCCGGTCCGTCGCCGGCTCCTGCGCGTCGGCCGGACCCTCGGCGGACGGGCGGTCGCCCTGGGCGGCTTCACCCGCGCGGCGGTGGCCGTCTGGATCGCGGTGATCGAGACCGGCGCCCCGGCGCTGGCGGCGGACATGGTCCGGGAGGGCCTCGGCTGGGGCGGTCTCTTGTCGCCCACGGCCGACACCCTGGCCGCCGCCGTCGTCGGCGCCATCACCTGGAGCGCCGCCATCCTGGCCCTGGGCCGGGCCTTCTCCACCCTGCTGGATCCGGACCCGCGGTCCAGCGCCGAGCGCTCGGTCGAAGCGAGCGGCGCCCCCTCCAAGGCCGGACGCCAGCCGGCGAGGGACGCCCACGTGATCCGGACCCGGGTGGCCTTGTGGGCGGTGGCGGTGGTGACGAGCGCGGGTTTCGTGCTGGGCCAGGTCAATTACACGGTCGGCGCCAGCGTCGCGGCGACGATCGCCAGCAACTGCATTCTTTCGCTCGCCTACGCCGCCGTCGCCGCCCTGATCCTGGTCACCTTCGGGCGGGGCCGTCGGGCGCGAACCGAGCCGGCCTCGGAGGCCGCGCGCTCGTCCCTGTGGACCCTGATCTCCCTTGGCCTCACCCTGGCCATCGTGGTGATCGTGGCCGCCGTGCTGTCAGGCTACACCACGCTGGCGTCGCTGATCTCTGGCCAGATCTTCTGGCTGAGCGTGATCGGCGCCGCCACCTTTCTGCTGCTGCGGTTCATCGACGAGGGCCTCGGCGCGATCTTCCAGGCCGGGGGCCGCACCACCCGGTCGCTGGCGACGCTGTTCGGACTTCAGGCCAGCACCGTGCTGCAGGCCGGTCTGCTCGCCTCGGCCATTCTGCAGATCCTGGTGCTGATCGCCGCGCTGACCCTGGCGGTCACGCCGTTCGGACAGAGCGGCGAGCAACTGCTCAGCCACATCGGTCAGTTCGGCAGCACCCTGCAGATCGGCAAGGCGAAGATCTCGCCCTTCGCCATAGCCCAGGGGATCGGCGTCTTCGCCTTCGGCATGGGGCTGGTGCACCTCACCCGGGGCTGGGTCGTCCGGCGATACCTGCCGGTCACCGGCTGGGACTCGGGCCTTCGCAACTCGGTCAGCACCGGGGTGGGCTACCTCGGCGTCGGGGTGACGCTGATCTGCGCCTTTTCGGCCATGGGGCTCGGCTTCCAGCAGATCGCCCTGATCGCCAGCGCGCTCTCGGTCGGCATCGGCTTTGGTCTGCAGCAGATCGTGCAGAACTTCGTCTCCGGCATTATCCTTCTGATCGAGCGGCCGGTGAAGGTCGGCGACTGGGTCGATCTTGGCAGCGGGGTCGAGGGCGACGTGCGCCGGATCCGGGTGCGCGCGACCGAAATCCAGATGTTCGACCGGTCGACGGTGCTGGTCCCCAACTCGAGCTTCATCACCCAGAACGTCAAGAACAAGACCCTCGGCGATCCTCGCGGCCGCATCGAGCTGAAGCTGACCATCGCCAAGGCCGGCGACGCGGCCAAGGCGCGGGAGCTGATCCTCGAGGCGACCAAGGCGAATACCGAGATCCTCGGCGATCCGGCGCCGTCGGCCTTCGTCGATTCGACGGGCGCGGCGGGTTCGGTGAACCTCAAGGCCTTCGCCCACGTGGCGAGCCCGCGCGACGCCTATCGGGTGCGCAGCGAACTCTACCTCGACATCATCGACCGTTACGAGCGGAGCCAGATCGCGCTCGGCGGCCTCTGACAGCGGGCAACCAGAAGCCAGCGGGGCTGGACCTCGCCCCGAACGGGCTCGACCGGGTGGGCCGGTCAGGGATGGATGTAGACGAAGCCTTGACCTTGAAGCCGCGCCAGCTCGGCGACGCCGCTCGGGACGATATCGACCTGCCCGACGCCATAGAGATCGGATGGTGCAAGATTCATCGCTATCAGCGAGTTTCGGCAGATCAGGAAGCGAACGCCCTTCGCACGCAGGTCGTCGATCGTCTTTGCGAGGGCGGGATCGCTCTTGGCGGCGATGAAGCCCTTCAGTCCGGGGCCCCAGTCGACGACCCGGATCTCCACCTTGCCGTCGACCGCCGCGATGTGGTTGGCGATGTTGTGCAGCTCCCGCTCGAAATAGGCCCGGTCGTCGGGTAGGCCGCCATCGTTCTGATAGACCACCTTCTGGAACACGAAATAGCCGGCGGGCGGGTGCGCGGGGAGGGGCGGCGGGGCGGCCATCGCCGGGCCGCTCGCCGGGAGGCCGATGGCGGTCGCCACCGCCAGCATCAACATACGTCTCATCGAAACCTCTTCTCGCTGACTGCAGGCTCGCTGACTGTAGGGGTGAGCGGGCGGCGGTAGATTTCGCAGAGCAGGCCGATCACGCGGGCGGCGGCCTCATCGTCGAGCCGGTAGAAGATGGTCTGGTTTTCGCGGCGCGTGGCGACCAACCCTTCGGCCCTCAGTTTCGCGAGATGCTGGGACGCAGCAGACGGTGAAAGGCCGACGTGGCTCGCCAGTTCGCCCACCGATACCTCGCCCTCTGATAACCGGCAAAGCAGGATCAGGCGCTGTTCGCTGGCCAGCAGCTTCAACAATCGCGTCGCCGCGGCGGCGCTGGCTTCAAGGTCCTCCAACTCGCTGGATTTCGCCGGGGCCAGAGGGGCTGGGCTGCGGTTCTTCAAGCCTTCACTGCCTTTTTCTACCCCTCCGGGCGCTGCTGCGCGAACTGATCGAAGGCTTCGAGCGCTTGCGCGGCATACATCACGCTTGGACCGGCGCCCATGTAGATGGCCATGCCCATCGTCTCCAAGACCTCGTCTCGCGTCGCGCCATAGCGGTTCGCGGCTTCGGCATGAAAGGCGATGCAACCGTCGCATCGGGTCGCCACCGCGATGGCGAAGGCGATCAGCTCCTTGGTCTTGGAGTCCAGAGCGCCGTTCTGGGTGGCGGAACGGGCCAGCGCCGAAAACGCCTTCATCGGCTCCTCGGCGCCGCTACGCAGCGGCTTCAGAGCCGCGGTCAGCGCGGACGCCACCTCCGGCCAATCATGAGTCTTCATGCGCGGGCCCTCAAACTGAACGTTTCGGAGGGTCGCCGCCGGCCCTGACGACCGGGAGGCCGCTCGCCTTCCAGGCGGCGATGCCGCCACCCAGATGCCGGGTGACCGCGAATCCGGCCCGCTGGCAGCGTTCGAGCGCGGCGGCCGAGCGCTTACCGGATCCACAGTGCAATATGATCGGCCGGCCTGCCGTGTCCGGCAAGGCGGCCGGGTCGAACGTCGATAGGGGAAACAGCAGGGCCCCATCGATCCGCTCGGCCGAATACTCATTGGGCTCGCGCACGTCGATCAGCACGCTCGTACCCGCCGACAGCGCCCGCCGAACTTCGTCGGGAGGCAGGGCCTGGATTTCAACAACACCGTGCATCTCATGCCTCATATATGCGATAATTAGAACGTATGCATATAAGAGCGGGCATTCAAGGGCGAGGCTCAGAACGCCGTGCTGATCGCTGCGGGGCCGCCCGTCGTCGATGGGCGGCGATTGAAAGCAAGTCGGACTCGCTGGAGCAAACCGCCCTTGAACGGAATCGTTCAAGGGCGGATATTCGCTCTAAAGTCTGAGGTTTAGCGCGCCGCTGGCGCGAAACCGGTTCCCGCTTTTCGCGCGGCGCTCTACCCGGGCTGGTCGGCGTAGATCTTCATCAGCCGGTAGAGGTAGTCGCGGCTGTCATAGAGCACCTTGACGCGGATGCGTTCGTTCAGGCCGTGCACGCCGTCGCCGTCCGGATCGCCGAAGTCGCCGGAAATGCCGTAGGTCGGAATGCCGACCGGCGTCAGGAAGGCGCCGTCGGTGGCCCCCGCCGACATCATCCGCACTTCCGGCACGCCCGGCCACATCTCGGCGGCGAGCTTTTCGGCCGGGCCCAGCACCCTGGGATCGAGCGGCGGCGGCGGGGCCGGCGCATTGCGCACCTCGCGGATCGACACCTTGACCTCCGGGTCGCCGATCACCTGGATCAGGGTCTGGCGCACGGCTTCCGCGGTCGTGCCGGGGAAGATGCGGCAGTTGATGTTGGCCCGCGCGCGCTGGGGCAGGGCGTTGGTGGCGTGGCCGGCGTCGAGCAGGGTGGCGACGCAGTTGGTGTGCAGGATGGCGTTGGCGTCCGGATCGCGCTCGAGCAGGCTCCGCGCCGCCTCGTCCTTGGGGTTGGCCAGCAGGGCCTTGATCGCCGCCTGTTCCGCTGGCGTCCGCGTGGCGCTGATGCGGGTGAAGAAGTCGCGGGTGGTGTCGTTGAACTCCACCGGGAAGCGGTAGCCCTGGATCGCCGTCAGCGCGTGGGCCAGGTGATAGATGGCGTTGTTGGGCAGGGGCCGCGAGCTGTGGCCGCCGGGGTTGGTGACCTCGAGCGTGAAGTTCTGCGACAGCTTCTCGCCGACCTGGATGCCCAGGAACACCGGCTTGCCGCTGGCGTCGAGCAGGCCGCCGCCGCCCTCGTTGACGGCGAAGGCCGCGTCGATCAAGTCGCGCTTGTTCTTGGCCAGGTATTCCGCGCCGTTGAAGGCGCCGTTGGTCTCCTCGCCGCAGGTCAGGGCCAGCTTGATCGTGCGCCGGGGGTGGTAGCCCTCGGACTTGTAGCGCGCCAGGGTGTCGACCCAGATCGAGGCCATCGCCTTGTCGTCGGCGGCGCCGCGGCCGTAGAAGTAGCCGTTCTCCTCCACCAGGACGAACGGGTCGCGGGTCCAGTCCTCGCGCTTGGCCTCGACCACATCGATGTGGGCCAGCATCAATACGGCCTTGGCCTTGGGATCGGTCCCCGGCAGCACGGCGACCAGGCCGCCCTCCTTGGGATGGTCGGGCGCGGCGAACGGATGGAGGTCGCTGTCGGGGAAGCCCGCGGCCTTCAGGTGCGCGGCCATCCGCTCGGCGGCCAGGGTGCAGCTGCCGACCGACAGGCTGGTGTTGGTCTCGACGAGCTCCTTGTAGAGGGCCCGGTACTGCAGCTGGTCCGGCCGCGGCGTCTGGGCGGACGCCGCCCCCGTCAGGCCCAGCACGACCGCGCTCGCAAGCGCGAAGGATTTCCGCATGATCAGCTCCCCTCGAAAGCGGCGCGAACGTGAAGCGCGGGCGCTGCGCTGGCAAGCAGCGCCGGGAAATGTTTTGCTCAGCGGGAGAGTTTTTTCCGCGACATCCAAAGGGGGACGCCGATGGATGTGCACTTGCGCGCGGCGCGGTCTACAAAACGGGCGTCCAAGTCAGCGGGCAAGTCAGCGGGCAAGTCAGGGGGAACGATGCGACCGAACATCTTGAAGCGGCTGGCCCTGGCCGGTTTGGCGTGGACGGCGCTGTCGGGCGCCGCGGTGGCGGCGCAGCCCGCCTACGATCTCGTCATCCTGCACGGCCGTGTCATGGACCCCGAGACGAAAGCCGACCGTATCGCCAACGTCGGGATCCGCGCCGGCCGGATCGCCGTCATCACCAGCCGCCCGTTGACGGGCGCCCGGACCATAGACGCCAAGGGATTGGTGGTGGCGCCGGGCTTCATCGACCTGCACTCCCACGCCCAGTACGCCTTCGGCTACGACCAGCAGGCCCACGACGGGGTGACCACGGCGCTGGAGCTCGAAGCCGGGGTCTTCCCGGTGAAACCCTTCTATGCGGCGAGGGAAGGCCACACCCGGATCAACTTCGGGGCCAGCGTCGGCCTGCAGATGATCCGCACCAAGATCACGACCGGCATAGAGGACGACAGCGGAACGGCCGCCGGCATGGCCGACCCCAAGGTCATCGCCCGCAAGGCGGAGTGGGCCGACGCCCCCCTGTCCGACGCCGACCGTGACCGCGAACGGGTGATGTTTGACCAGGAATTCGCCGCCGGAGGGCTCGGTCTCGGCCTCCTGTCCGAATACCTGCCGGGCGCGGGGCGCGACGAGATCTACCTCCTGTTCAAGGAGGCGGCGAAGCTGCATGCGCCGGTGTTCGTGCACGCGCGGGCAGCCGAGCACTCCAATCCCGACGCCCTGATGACGCCGATCCAGGAACTGGTCGCCGACGCGGCCGCCACCGGCGCCGCTGTGCACGTCTGCCACATCGGCTCCAAGGCCCAGGGCGCGGCCGCCATGGTCCTCGATCTGTTCGACGGCGCCCGCAGGCACGGCGTCGACGTCACCACCGAGGTCTATCCCTATGACGCCGGCAGCACCGTGATCGGCAGCGCCCTGTTCAACGAGGGCTGGCGCGACCGTCTGGGCACCAGCTACGCCGACATCGAATGGCCGCCCACCGGCGAGCGAACCACCGCCGAAAGCTTCGCCAGGTTCCGCAAGGAGCAGCCGAGCGCCTTCGTGATCCTGCATGTGATCCCCGACGCCACCGTCACCCTGGCCGTCGCCCACCCGGGGGTGATGATCGCCTCCGATGCGGTGCCCTACACCAACGGCGCGGGCCACCCCCGCGGCACGGGCACCTTCGCCCGCGTGCTCGGGGTCTATGTGCGCGAAAAGCACGTGCTGACGCTGATGGACGCGCTCGGCAAGATGACGCTCCTGCCGGCCCGACGGCTCGAAGCGATCTCTCCCGCCATGCGCCGCAAGGGACGGGTGCAGGTGGGCGCCGACGCGGACCTCACCCTGTTCGACCCCGATACGGTGATCGACAAGGCCACCTACCGCCATCCCACCGAGACGTCGGCGGGCATTCCCTATGTACTGGTCGGCGGCGTTCCGGTGATCGATCACGGGGCCATCGTCCCCGCCGCCTATCCGGGCAAGGGGGTAAAGTCCGGCGGCTGAAGCGTCAGGCCGGTCCGGATCCGGCGCGGCGCCGCAACCCAGATAGTCCCGAGCTCCTAGGCCACATCAAATCCGGGGTGATACCGCACCTCGCCCTTCGGCGCGGGGCCGCGCAGCACGCGGCGCTGGAAGTATCCGGGTGGGACCTCGGCGTAGAACAGAGCCGGATCGCTCTCGAAGCCGAAGCGGCCGTAGTAACCGGGGTCGCCGAGCACGACGCACCCGGCCGCTCCCGTCGCGTCCAGCCGGCGCAAGCCGTCGCGGATCAGGGCCTGGCCGATTCCCTTGCGCTGCCGCGCCGGCCAGACCGAGACGGGGCCGAGGCCGTACCAATCGCCTTCCGCGCCGAGGATCGTGACCGGGGAAAAGGCCACATGGCCTAGGATCTCCGCGTCGTCCGTCGCCACCAGCGACACGGTCAGGGCGCCGCCGGCCCTCAGGGCGTCGACGATCCTCGCCTCGGTCTGGGCGCTGTGCGGCGCGTCCCTGAACGCCGACTCCGTCAGTGTGCGGATCGTCTCGACGTCTCCAGCCTGCTCGGGCCTGATCTCCATCGGTTTACGGCTTCGCGCCGAGCTTGCGGGTGAGGAATTCGGCCGTGGCCGCGTCGGCCTTCAGCCACGAGGCGTGGCGCAGGAAGCCGTGGATCTCGTCGGGCAGGACCAGCTCCTCGAACGGCGTCCCCTGAGCCTCGAGGCGCCGCGCCAGATCGATCGTCTGGTTGAAGCGGACGTTGCGGTCGTCGTCGCCCTGGATCAGCAGCACCGGCGAGGACCAGCGCGCCACGTCGGCGTCGGGCGAGGCTCTGAAGGCGGTCGCGATCGCCGCCTGACGGTCGCCCTGTTCGAACCGGCCGAGCGGGGGGCCCAGCTCTTCGGCGATCACGCGCGACCAGTCGTGCACCCCGTGCAGGTCCACGCCGGCCTTGAAGACGTCCGAGTTGCGGGCCAGGGCCAGCGCGGTCAGGAGGCCGCCGTAGGAGCCGCCCCAGATGCCGATGCGGGCCGGATCGACGTCAGGCAGGGCCTGCAGATAGCGGGCGCCGGCCAGCACGTCCTGGTATTCGGACGAGCCGCGCGTGCCGCCGTGATCCGGATGCTGGAAGTCGTAACCGTAGCCGATCCCGAGCCGGTAGTTGACCGACAGCACGACGAAGCCGTGCGCGGCCAGGTACTGGTTCATGGCGTAGGCGTTGGAATAATAGTCCATGTACGACCAGCCCAGCATCATCTGCCGTGGCGGCCCGCCGTGCACGAAGATCACCCCCGGCTTGCGCGCCGCATCGCCGGGGCGGGCGAACAGCTGGCCGTGGATCAGGAGGCCGTCGGGCGCCTTGAAGCTCACCTGCCGCGGGATCACGAAGTCCGCGCCCGCATAGTCGGCCGGCGGCTCCTGGCCGGCCAGGGTGCGCCGCTTGCCGCCGTCCAGCGACACCACGCCCACGGCGGTCGGCCGGCGCGGGTCGGCGCCGACGAAGGCGGCGGCGTCTCCGAGCGCCGCGGGGGTCCACTCCAGCCCCTCGCCCGCGGTCAGCGCCGCCGGCGCTCCGCCGTTGACCGACACCTTGTAGAGATGCCGGCGGTCATCGTCGTCCTTGGTTGCGCCCGTGTTGGCCGAGTAGATCAGCGCCGCGCCGTCGCGGCTCGCCGCCACATGCTCGACCATGAAGGCGCCGGGGGTCAGAAGCCGCGCCGCGCCGCCCGCGGCCGACACCACATAGAGGTGGGGCCAGTTGTCCTCGGTGGACAGGAAGGTCAGGGTCCCGCGCGCGGCCCAGTGCAGGTTGGCCTCGCCCGCGACCTCGGGATAGGAGCCGTGCAGCGACCTTGTGCTTGACCAGACCTTATGGCCGGCGCCGCTGGTTCCATCGGCGGTCCAGATCGACCAGGGCTGCGGCGTCGGGATCAGGAAGGGTTCGGGGGCGCCGCCGTCGCCGCGCCGCCGGGTGAAGGCCAGGGTGCGGCCGTCGGGCGACCACACCGGCGCGCCGTCGATGCCGGTGGAGGGCGCCATCCAGGCGATCGGCTTGGCCTCGCCCGCATAGACGCCGATGAAGGCGTGATCGTCGCGGCCCGACACGAAGGCCAGGCGCGCGCCGTCCGGCGACCAGGCCAGCTCCCGGTCCTTGCCGCGGTCGAACAGCAGGCGATGGCCATCCTTGCCGTCGAGCTTGGCGGTCCAGATCTGCCCGTCCTTGAGATAGGCCAGCTCGCCGCGCGACGAGATCGCGGGGGCGTCGCCCTCGACCAGCTTCATGGCCGGCCTGGCGCCCGTGGGATCGGCGAGCCACAGGGTGACCTTTGGCTCGGCCGCGCTCGAGGCCGGGTTGGGCTGCAGATTGCCCTTGGCCGGCCAGTTGGCGTCGTGATCGCCGCCGCGCACGAACACCAGGACCGCGCCATCGGGCGAGAAGGTCAGCTGGGTCAGCTCCTCACCATCGTCCTCGGTGAACTGGGTCACCTGGCGTGGGTCATAGCCGGGCGCTTCGGCGACCCAGACGTTGCGCACCCCGTGCACGTTGCGGGTCCAGGCGATCCGGTCGGCGGATCTGGCGCTCACCAGATTGTCGACGAACGGATAGGACAGGGCCTGCGCCACCGTGAAGTCCGCGGCCCGCGCCGCCTGACCCGGGCTCGCCAGCACCATCGCCGCCAGGCAGGCGCCGACCGTACGCCACATCGCCATGTCCGTTCCCCCACTTCACAAGCGCGGCGGGAATAAGAGGGCGCGGCGCAGCGGCGGTCAACAAGGCCCGGTCCGAAGCCCGCTTGACCCTCCCGCGGCGTGAGCCCTGATACCGTGGCCATTGGCGAGGAAAGGACGATCGTGAGCCGATATACGGTGAAACAGGTGGCGAAGCTTTCGGGCGTTTCGGTCCGCACCCTGCACCACTACGATGCGGTGGGGGTGCTCAAGCCCGCCTGCGTCGGCGCCAACGGCTACCGCTACTACGGCCGCGAGGAGTTGCTGCGCCTGCAGCAGATCCTGTTCCACCGTGAGCTCGGCTTCTCCCTGGAGGAGATCGGGCGGACGCTGGACGCGGCGGGCTTCGACAAGGTGGCGGCCCTCAAGGCGCACCGAGCGCGGCTCGAAGCGGAAACCCGGCGCTATCGCCGGCTGATGCGCACGATCGACCAGACCCTCGCGTCCCTGCAAGGAGAGGCGACGATGAACGAGAAGGCGATGTACCGGGGGTTCGATCCGGAGGTCCAGTCGGGTTACGAGACGGAGCTGGTCGAGCGACACGGGCCCGGGATGCGCGCCCATCTCGACCAGGCCAAGGCCGGCATGGCCGGCTGGCGACAGGCCGAGTTCGACGCCATGCAGGCGGAGCTCGACGCCATCGAGGCGGGCATGGCCAAGGCGCTGGTCGACGGTCTTCCCGCCGGATCGTCGACGGTGACGGCGCTGATGCGCCGCCACCACGCCTGGATCGAGAAGAGCTGGAGCCGGCCCGCGCCGGCGGCGGCTTTCGTCGGCCTCGGCCGGATGTATGTGGACGATCCGCGTTTCCGCGCCCGCTACGACGGACGTCAGGGTGGGCTCGCCGAATACATGGCCGCGGCGATGGCGTCCTTCGCCGAGACGGCCCTGATTTGAGCTGATCAGATCTGATCTGAGCTGGGCGGTTGCGCGGGGCCGCGCGGGCGGATTTACTCGCGCGGTCGGTGAGCGCGGCCGAGTCCGGTCGCGCGGCGCGACGGTGGGGGCTCCCATGTCTGTTCGAATCGCGGCGCTGGCGGCGCTGGCTCTTGGTCTGGCGCCCGCCAGCGCGCTCGCGGCCCCGCCGCCCACACCCGTCGTCTACGGCGCGAACCCGGCGGCGGGCGGCGTGTTCGAGCACGACGGGGTGAAGCTGTATTACGAAGTCTACGGCCAGGGCCCGCCCCTGCTGCTGATCCACGGCAACGGCGCCAACATCTGGTCGATGAAGCACCAGATCGCCTACTTCGCCCAGCACTACCAGGTCATCGCCATGGACAGTCGCGATCACGGCAAGTCCGGCGACGCCGCCGGCCCCCTGACCTTCGAGCAGATGACCGACGACCTGTCCGCCCTGCTCGACCACCTGCACACCGGTCCGGTCCTGGTGCTGGGCTGGAGCGACGGCGGCATCGAGGCCCTGCTGCTCGGCCTGCGCCATCCGACCCAGGTGACAAAGATCGCCGCCATGGCCGCCAACCTCTACCCGGAGGGCATCGCCGCGGAGTTCCGCAAGCTCGAGGGACCGCCGCCTAAGACCGAACCCGGTCACGTGCCGACGCGCGCCGAGCGGGTCCAGGCCCTCGATCGCGACGAACCGCACATCCGGCCCGACGCCCTGCAGGCGATCACCGCTCCGACCCTGGTGCTGGCCGGCGACCACGACGCGATCGCCGACGAGCACACGCTGGAGATCTACCATCACCTGCCCAACGCCGAGCTCGCCATCTTCCCCGCCGCCACGCACATGATCCCGGTGGACGATCCGGAGCGCTTCAACGCCACCGTCGACCGCTTCTTCCGCACCGCGTTCGTGAAGACCGACCGGGTGGGCGGCCTGATCAGGTCCGGCGCGCGGATGAGGGCGGAATACGTCGCCGAGCACGCCGATCCGCGGAAATGAGGCGGCGGCTGTCAGTGCGGTCCCTGCGGTGAAACTTCTTCAAGACGGAAACCCGGACCGCCGCCATGTCTTCGCCGACCCCGATCCGCCTCGCCGTACGCCTGACGCCCCGCGGCGGGCGTGACGCCGTCGACGGGTGGGCCAGGGACGCCGCGGGCGGGCTCCAGCTGAAGGTCAGGGTCTCTACGCCGCCGGTCGATGGCGCGGCCAACGCCGCCCTGATCCGCCTCGTCGCCAAAAGCCTGAAGCTGGCCAATGGAGCGGTGCGGATCGTCTCCGGCGACCATTCGCGGGTGAAGGTGCTGGAGCTCGAAGGTGTCGGCCAGGCGGATCTCGAGGCGGCGTTCGGAACCCCGATATGACGGACTCATGGTCGGTGATATCGGCTAAGCTTGGAGCGGGCCTGGGCGGCCCGGCCGCAAAGGTCCTTGATCCACTCACCTAGCGGGAGGCGCCATGCGCAGACGTTCAGCCCTGGTCGGTTTCGCCCTGGCCCTCGCAGCCGGCGGCTTCGTGGCGGCGGAGCCGGCGCCGCTCTCTCCGGCGATCCAGGCGGCCGTGGATTTTCCCGGCCGGGCGGACGAGCGGAGCGAGGACCTGCGTCGCCACGGTCCCGAACTGCTGGCTTTCGCCGGCGTGAAGCCCGGCGACACCGTCCTCGAGCTGATCCCGGGCGCCGGGTACTTCACCCGCCTGTTCAGCCGGGTGGTCGGACCCAAAGGCCATGTCTACGCCCTCTGGCCCCGGCAGTACGCCAAGGTGGCCAGGCCCGACGTCGAGTCCATCCGCAAGCTCGGCCGGACCCGGGCCTACGCCAACGTCGCCACCCTGGTGCAGCCGGCCAACGCCCTCAGCGCGCCCAGGCGGCTCGATCTGGTGTTCACCTCGCAGAACTATCACGACTACCCGGACCGGTTCATGCAGCCGGCGTCGCTGGAACAGTTCGATCGGCAGGTGTTCAAGGCGCTGAAGCCCGGCGGGGTCTTCCTCGTCATCGATCACGCCACGGCGCCCGGCCATGGCCTGCAGGATACCGAGACCTTGCACCGGATCGACGAGGCCACGGTCAGGAGCCAGGTCGAAGCCGCCGGCTTCGTGTTCGACGGCGGCCTTACGATCCTGCGCAACGCCGCCGACGATCACACCCTCACCGTGTTCAACCCGAAGATCCGCGGCCACACCGACCAGTTCGTCCTGCGATTCAGGAAGCCGCCGATCGCCGCGGCGCGCTGATCCGGTCGCGAGCCTTCGCCGGTTCACCTCACCTCGGCGGACATCCGGGCGCAGTCGGCGGCGAAGTTCTGGGTGCGGCTGGGCAGCAGGCTGGTCACCGGGGAGAGCGCCAGCTTGACGACGCCGCCGACGCCCTGATGTTTGGCGGCGGCGGCCACGTCGGCCGAGACCTTCGGCTTGGCCAAGGGGCCGGTGATCGAGATCGGCGCCGGCGTCTGCGCCAGGTCGCCGGGGCGCGGGCGCGGCGTCAGCTTCACCGCCAGGCTGTTCCTGCCGAAATCGACGGCGCCGCTCGCGTCGGTCTCGCCCACGTCGGTGAACAGGTGGACGTCGTTTATCGACGCCAGGCCCCGCGACAGCGTCGCCACCCCGCCGGCGCACTGCAAATGGACGTCGGCGCGGCCGCCCGCGGCCGATGCGAGCAGGCTCTTGAACAGGTCGCCGCCGAGGGCGTCCGCGGCGCCGCGCGCAAGATGGCCCTCGGTGACGGCGACGGCGGCGCGCCCGGACAGGTTGGCGGCGAGGGCCGACGGCGACGGCCCGGCGCCGCTGACCGACAGCCGGGCGGCGATCCGGCCGTCCAGGGTCTTGGACAGGTCCGGACGCAGGGCGCCGATGCGCGCCTGGGTAAGTCCAAGCGTCAGCGACCCCTTTGGCGCTTCGCCGCGGGCGTCGAGCACGGCGTTCGCCCTCAGCTGGCCGCCGCCGAGCTGCAGCTCCAGCGGCGCGAAGGACAGGCGCCCCTCGGTGAGTTGGACGCGGGTCTTCAGGTTGGAGATCGGCAGGGCGGCGCCGACGACGGACTGGGCCTCGATCCGCAAGTCCAGATCCTTGGCCCTGAGCTCCTTGAGGGAGAAGGGCTTGTCCGAGAGGCCGCCGGATGGGGCGGCGCGGCCAGGCTGGCTCCGCGTCGCCGCGTGCTCGGGCGCGTGGGTGAGTAGCGCAGCCACGTCGCTCACGTGCACGGTGTGCGAGCGGAGCGTCGCGCTGATCTTGCGCCGCGGGCCGCGATCGTCGGCGGTGATGTCCCCGGCGAGATCGCTGCCGCCGACCCGCCCCGTGACGCCCGTGAACCGGGTCAGATGGTTGGCCTTGACCGCATGCGCCGTGGCGCTGAACGGGGGCGAGTTCACCGCGTCCACACCGAACAGATAGTGGAGGTCGGCGAGGTTGGGCCCGCGCGCCTGGATCCTCAAGTCGAAGCCGCGGAAGTCGAACGGCCTTTGCGTCACGCCGGCGAACACCAGATCGGTGGCGCCGTCGACCATGTGCGCGGAGAACGGATAGGGCGCGCCGGGCGGCCGGCCGTTCAGCTGGGCGCCGAACGCGGTGGCGACGAACGGCTGGCCGTTGGCGACGCCGCCGCCCTGCAGGTGAAGGGCCTGCGCCCCGCCCTGGCCGCTGTGGCTGAAGGCCCCGGCCAGCAGCAGGTGTCGCTCCGGATCCTCATAGATCAGCTGCCCGTCGTTCGCCGACAGGCTGGTGACCGAGCGCAGGGCCGATCCGCCGCCTTCGGCGCCGAAGGTGTAGTTGTTCAGGCCGTGGCCGAGCCGGACCAGATGGAGTTCGGGCCGTCCAAGCGCCAGGCGCGTAAACCGGACCCGACCCGCCAGCAGGTCCTTCCAGGCCAGGGCGGCGTCGAGCGTGCGGGCGTGCAGCAGGTCGGCCGAGGTGACCTTGGCCGGACTGGTCACCACGACATCCTCGGCATGGAAGCTCGGCGTCGCCGTGAGCAGGTGGGCGTCGAGGCGAGCGAACCGGACGGTCCGGTGCAGGGCGCGGCTCATGAGGAACTCGCCCGCGCGCCGACCGCCCTCCGGCGTGGCCAACAGGAGACCCCCGACGGCCAGCGCCGCGAGCACGGCTCCGGCGCCGCCGAGCGAAATGAAAAACCCACGGCGCATTGGAGCCCGATCCGAGAATAAGTCCGGTAACGCACGGTTTTCCGAAAAGGCGCCGGCGCCGCGCCCCAAAACCGGGAGCCCGCGTGCGCGACCTGAAGCGCAACTGAAGCGAGGCGTCCGGATTGTCGGCCAAGGCAGGAGCGACAGCCGCAAGAGCCGCGTCCAGCTCGTCCGGGCGCAGACCGCGTGGGCCGTCTACGCCCGGCAGACCTTCGCCTTCGTGGGCGCCGCCGAGGGCGGGAGCCAGTCGCCCGCGTTAACGTTCGCTTTATATCCTCGCTGTCCGATCCGTTCCGCCGGGAGTCAACGGCGGGCTACGAGCAGGCGCCGCGCAAAACCCTGGCCACCTCCGCCGCCGAGCCTGGCGCGCGACCGCTCAGCCAATGCTCCAGCAGGGACAACTGGCCGCCAGCGATCCGCACAGCAGTCAGGGCGGCCAAGGGCGCGTCGGACAGCGCGCGCTCGATCAGCCGGGCTTCGATCTTCGACGCGAGCAGGTGCAGCAGGTTTCGACGGTCGCCGCCCGCCAGCAGCTTCCGGCCCATCACCCGGTTTTCCCACACATGGTCGAGCATCGCCGCCAAGTGCGGGTCATCCCCGTCCACCGCCGCATTGGCGAGCGGCGTCAGCACCGGATCGACCGCGGCGCAGAGCAGGTCGCTGAGGCCGGCGAAGTGATTATAGAAGGTCGAACGCCCGACATTGGCGGCGTCGGCCACCTCGGCTGCGGTCAAGTCGTCGAACCCGCGCGCCTGGATCAGGCGACCGAAGGCGGACACGAGGGCGGCGCGGCTACGCTCTACCCGGCGATCGGAAGACGAACGGACGTTACCGGACATGATCAAGGGTCTCTACGTTATCGGACAAACCGGCCAGACGCTCCAGGATCGCGCCCGCCGCTGGGCATAGGCTGGCGCAAGTCCTGGAGACCTGCATGCGCCCCCTTATACCCGCCCTCGCCCTGATCGCCGCCCTGGCGTACGGCGCCGCTTCCGCCCAGCCCGCGCCCACCGCCGCCGCGGTCGACCCGCCCCCGCACAACATGCAGGGCGATCAGCAAAGCTGGATCGGCGATCCGCACATCCATGCCTTCTACGACCTGACGGTGAGGGCCTTCGCCCACGGGGCGGACAAGGTCGACGAGACCCGTTTCCACGACGACGCGATGGCGATCTTTCGCGATTTCGCGGTCTCCCGCCACGTGCCGCCGGCGGCGATGGAAGAGCACCTCAAGCTGATCCCGGGGCAGATCGTGCGCATCGCCCGCGACGATCCCAAGGTGCTGCAAAGCTACGACGCCTTCGTGGTCGCCCTGTTCGGCCCTCAGTAGGACCCAAGCCCGATGTCAGGGGAGGCCGGCTTCCCCGCAATTTTCTGCAGGCGCGTCGGCCGCGCTCGCCGAAGCGCTCTCGCCGTCGTCGGCTACTCCTCGGCCGGCGTCGGCTCCCGCTCCACCAGGTCCACATCCACCGCCACCTTCAGCTCGCACGCCGCGTCGCCGATGACCGTGCCGTTCATCGGGTCGGACTCTCGCCAGGTGCGCGTGGTGGCGACGCGGATCAGGCTGGAGGATTCCACCAGGTCGTTGGTGGGATCGAACTCGGTCCAGCCGAGGTCGGGCAGGAAGACCTCGCACCAGGCATGGGTGGCGCCGGCGCCGCGGACCGTCTGTCCCGGTGAATAGAGATAGCCGGTCGCGAACCGCGCGGCGAAGCCGAAGCGGCGGACGCTCTCGATCATCAGCCAGGCGAAGTCGCGGCAGGTGCCGGAATTCAGCGCCACGGTCAGCCCCGGGCCCTGGGTGCCCTCTTCGTCGCGCGCGCCGTATTTGAAGTCGGCGTGGATGGCGGCGTTGATCCGCCGCAGGAAGTCGACGGCCGGCTCGTCGGCGCGCGGGGCCAGGGAGGTCAGCCAGTCGCGGTAGCGCGGGTCATCGTCGCCGTCGGCCGGGGCGATGAAGGGCTCGAGGATCGCCCGGTCGGCCAGGCTGTAGACGATCGGCAGGCTCGAGCAGGGGTTGTCGATACTGATCCGGGCGAGCGGCGAGGGGTAGCGGTCGACCACCAGGTGGTTGACCACCTTCAGCCGATCCGCGCGGCCCTCGGGTTTCAGGTAGCAGACGCAGTTGCCGTAGGCGTCGTAGGTCCACCGTATCTCGGCGGGCGGGGTCTCCACCCAGGCTTCGATCAGGCGCGTGGCGTGCGTGTCGAGCGGCCGCATGAGCAGGCGCCACCAGCCGAACTCCACCGGCTCGGCGTAGGTGTAGAGGCTTTCATGGCGAATTCGCAGGCGCGGCATGGCGATCAAGGAGTGCTGGACGGGAGGCCCCACAACGCGGAGCGCGCCGGGTGGTTCAGCGTGGCTTCACCAAGAGGCGCTGAAAGGTGTGTTTTTTCTCCGCTCGTCCCGGCTAAGGCCGGGATCCGATCATGAAGCGGGATCGTCAGAGGGCTATCGGCGACACCCGTCAAGCTTTCGTAGCCATACGATCTGGGTCCCCCAGCCTTCGCCGGGATGTGCGGAATAGTTGAAATCAGCGAATGAATTCAAAGCGGCCTCCTCAGCGCCCCGCCTTCTCCCGATCCCCGGGGTGATAATCCGCCTCCACATTCCCGGCGAGTTCGGCGGCGGTGAACAGCACGGGCTTGGTCTTCATGGCGACGAACAGCGGCGTCTGGTCGGCGTAGTGGGGCGATCGCGGGTCGAGCGTGGCCGAGCCGAACTGGTGGATGCTCTGCGACGACAGGGCGCCCGTCTTGTCCCAGGCGACGAACATGATGAAGGTGTCGCCGGCCTGCGCCGTCAGCGTCCCGTCCGGCTGCGGCGCGCCGTAGACCGCGCGATAGGTGTCCGGCCCGCCGTCGATCGGCAGGTCGACCGACCCTCGCCGGATGCGGTTGACCTGGCCCCACGCGGGATCGATGCGGCCGAAATGGGTCTTCAGGGTCGTGATGGCGTGATGCAGGGCGTCGATCGGCGGCACGTCCGGGTGACTGTCCGAGTGCGCGGCCTCGGTTCCCATCAGCACCGCCAACGCCGCCGCCCGGCTGGCGACGTCGGCGCGCCGGTCCCAGCCCTTGAGCAGGGCCTGGGCGGCGGCCAGGTCCTTGTCGGCGCCGGGATCGACCTTGACCACCTCGGCGATCTCGCGGGCGATGTCGGAGCGGGCGCTATAGGCGATGTCGAACTTGTAGGCGCGGAAGGCCTCAGCGGTGATGGCCGGGTCCGCGCCGAAGGTCTCCTGCGCGCGATAGGCGCGGTTGGTCATGTCGGTCTGGATGCCCATGGTCGGGCTGAAATCGGCCGGCTTCAGCGCGTCCTCGGCGCCCGTGGCCTCAAACGGGGTGTTGTTGGAGTTGAACACATAGCCCGAGCGCGGATTCCAGATCTGCGGCACGCGGTCGAACGGCAGATAGCCGTGCCAGATCAGGTCCGACCGGTCGCCGGGCTGGATCTCTTTCCAGTCGCGGCCTTCGGCGCGGGCCGGGAACTGGCCGTTGTAGACATAGCCGATGTTCCCCTGCTGGTCGGCGTAGATGTAGTTGATGCTGGGCAGGGCCTGCAGACGCATCGCCGCCAGCCACTCCTCCCGGTTCGCCGCCTTGTCGAGACGTTGGTACTGCAGCGGCTGGCGCGCCTCGCCCATGCCGGCGTAGCGCACCGCGAACACGCCGTGATCGGTGCGGAACACCGGCCCGTGCTCGGACCACAGCAGCGGCCGGTGCACGGTCCAGCTCAGCGGCCCCCAGAGCTTCACCCGGATGGCCGCGTCGCCCTTCTCGAAGGTCTTCCACTGGCCGTCGAGCCGGTACTGGTCCGCGTTGGCCGGATTGATCTCGAGCCGGTAGACGGTCGACAGGTTGGGTGCATTGACCGTGTTGGCCCAGCCCAGGTGGGCGTTGTGGCCGTGCAGCATGAACGGCGCGCCGGGGAAGAAGCCGCCCGCCACATGCCAGCCTTGGCCGGAATCGAGCACCGCCTCGTACCAGGCCACCGGCCCGGTGTAGGGCTGGTGGGAGTTGACCAGGAGGCGCGTGGCCCCGTCGGCCGACTTGGACGCCGCCACGGCGATCCCGTTGGAGCCGATCGGCAGCGCCCCGGTCATGGCCACCTGGTTCGCCTTGGCCGTCGGGGCCAGGATCCTGCCGATCACATGATCCAGGCCATAGAAGAACGGCGTGCGGAACACGAAGCCTTCGGCGACGTCCTGGCCGGTCAGCGGCAGCAGAATGCCGGTCACCTTGTCCGGATGCAGGGCGGCGTAATAGTTGATCCCGTCGGCGTAGGCCTCCAGCACCGCGCGGGTCTCGGCCGGCAGGACGGTTTCGTACTGGCGCGCCACCGTGTCGTGCACTTTCAATAGCCGCACCAGATAGTCGGTCACCGCGCCCTTGGGACCCTCGACGCTGGCCAACTCGCCGCGCGCGGTCAGCGCGGCCTGCTGCAGGGTGGCGAAGTCGTCCTCCGACTGGGCGAAGCCGAAGCCGAAGGCCACGTCCGGGTCGGTGGGGCCGCTGATGTGCGGGACACCGAAGCGGTCGCGCTGGATGCGCGCGTGATACTGCGCCGCCTTGGCGATCAGCGCCGCGTGCGCCGGAGCCTCCTGCGCCGCCGCGGCCGTCGCGCTCCCGAGCGCCAATACCGCCAGCGCCACAGCGCCGAGCCTCAGAACCCGCATGAGCATCGTCTCCCGAAATCTTTGGCCGGCTTCGCGATCTCCGTCGCGCCCCGGCGACGAGCTAGTTCCACGAATTGAGGGGTTCGCCAAGCCGAGCGGGATCGGAGCCAATCCTTCGCCGACCACAGCTGCGCAGCGCCGCTTCGGCTCAGATCCCCCTCTGCTCGGCGATCCAGGCGTGGACGCGCATGTCGAGCACGCTGAGGGTGAGGGAGCCCGAGGCGATGACCATGTCGTTGAAGGCCCGGATGTCGAACTTCGGCCCGAGCGCCTTCTGAGCCTCGCTCCGCAGCTGCAGGATGCGGATCATGCCGATCTTGTAGGCGGTGGCCTGGCCGGGCCCGGCGATGTAGCGCCGGGTCTCCGACCGCGCGACCTCGTCGCTGCGATGGCCGACCGTCTTCAGATAGTCGACCGCCTGATCCTCGCTCCAGCCCTCGGCGTGGAGGCCGGTGTCGACGACCAGGCGCGCGGCGCGGAACAGTTCGCCGTCGAGCCGCATGAAGTCCGAGGCGATGTCGGGATAGACGCCCATCTCCTTGCACAGGAGCTCCGAATAGAGGCCCCAGCCCTCGTTGAAGGCGGCGTTGCGCGCGGCGAGCCGGAACTTCGGCGTATCCTTCTGGCGCACGCGGACGTCGCCCTGCATGGCGTGGCCCGGGATGCCCTCGTGGCACATCAGGTCGGGCAGGCCGGCGCGCAGCGGGGTCTTGCCCAGCATGTGCAGATAGACCCGGCCGGGCCGCTTGCCGTCGGGACTGGCGCCGTTGGTGTGGGCGGCGCCGCCCGCCACCTCGCTGAAGCTGGGCTCGCGCACCACCTCGATGCCGTAGACCGGCAGGACGTGGAACATGGCCGGCAGATGGGCGCGGCTGCCGGCGATCAGGTCGTTGGAGTATTTCAGGATCTCCGCCCGGTTCTGGTCGTCGTAGGGCTTGGGCGGATCGAGCCGCTGCAGCTCCTTGTAGTAGGCTTGCGCGTCCGGAAAGCCGGCCTGCCTGGCCAGAGCGTCCATCTCGCCCTGGATGCGACCCACTTCCGAAAGACCCAGGGCGTGGATCTGCCCGGCCGTGAGGTCGGTGCGGGTCTGCAGCCTGAGGGCGGCGGCGTACCACGCCAGGCCGTTGGGCAGGGTGACCGCGCCCACCTTGCCCGACGGCGCGTGGGCGATGTCGGCCTGCAGCCAGCCGATCAGCCGTTCATAGCCGGGCTTCATGCCGGTCAGGAGCGCGGATCGGTTCGCGTCCAGCAGGGCCTGGGCCGCTTCCGGCGTGAGCTTGCCCGCGGCCTGCAGCTTGCCGACCTTGGTCCTGGCGTCGGCCCACAGGGGCGAGTCCGGCCCGTCGTCGAACGGCGCGCCGCTGATCAGCTTGCCGCTCTCGCGGATCGCCCGCTCGTACTGGAAGCGCGGCATGCGGATGCCCTGAGCCGCCGACGCCTTGGCGCGCTCCAGCACCTGGTCCATGGCGTGGCCGAGCGCGGCGACGCGGGCGTTGTAGGCCGCCATGTCCGACGGCTGCTCGACCAAGTGCGAGCTGATCAGGAAGTTCGGCAGGGCGGTGTCGGCGCTGGCCGCGGGGTATTCATAGGCGCGGAAGCGGTAGGCGAGCTCTGCGGAGTCCAGCTCGTCGAGCCACAGGTCGTAGCTGATCCGGGCCTCGAGCGGCAGCCGGTCCCGCTGGAACGCGGCCTTCAGGCGCGCCACGCTGCCGCGCCGCCAGTCCAGTCGCCGCAGATCGGCCGCGTCGCTGAGGTCGTTCAGCTTGTCGAGGCCCGCCTTGTCGCCGAAGGCGGTGGCCTGCTGCGGGCTGAACGCCAGGCTCTCGGCGTATTCTTTGTCGAGAAAGACGCGCAGACGCTCGGCCTCGGCCTGGGCCGCCGGAGCGGCGTTGGCCTGGCGGGCGTCCGACGCCGGCGCGACCGCGACACTGGAGGCGAAGGCGAGCAGCGCCGCGGAAACGGCGACCGAGATCCGGCGTGGATGCGAGGGCAATTCAAGTCTCCGGGCTTCAAGGGGCGTCCGCGCCGCAAGGGCGAGGAGCGAGTCGCGACAGGACTATCGCCGGTGGATTTCATCCGTATCGCCTTCGGAAATCCAGCGCCAAGCGTTCATGCTTCGTCAACCCGTCGCCGTCAGGGTGGACCGACCGGCCAAAGGTCGAGGCTGGTGGAGAACCGCCATGGAGATCACGCCCATCTCCGGCACGGTGATGATCACCCCCGTCACCCCGCTGAAGCGCGTCGCCAAGGTCCAGAAGCGCGAGTCTCACAAGAGCGGCGAAAGCGAGAGCGCGGCCGAGCCCGAGCGGCCGCATCCGGACCCGGCGCCCGGAACCGGCGAACTCGTCGACCTCTACGTCTGAACCCAGCCGGCGGGGGCCGCAAAATCCCCCATCCTTCCCCCGCGTCAGGCCATGGCGCGCGCCGTGGATCGGCGCCATGCTCCCGTGAAATAAAAGGCGGTCCCACCGGCCGGCCGGCCGTGGCGAGGATGCGCCGCAGGGCGAGGCGACGGCGATGGCGAAGACGGCGGAGGCGGCCGAGGTCCAGAACAGCACGGGCGACGGGACGGCCAACGGGACCGGCGAACAGGCCTCGACCTACGACATGGTGGTGGTGGGCGCCGGCTTCGGCGGCCTCTATCAGGTGCAGCGGGCGCGCGAGGCGGGGCTCAGCGTCATCGGCTTCGAGGCCGGAGCGGACGTCGGCGGCACCTGGTACTGGAACCGCTATCCGGGCGCGCGCTGCGACATCCCCAGCCTGCTCTATTCCTACACCTGGTCGGACGACCTGCGCGAAACCTGGCGCTGGAGCGAGAAGTACGCCACCCAGCCCGAGATCCTCGACTACGCCCGCCACGTCGCCGACCGCTTCGACCTGCGGCGTCATTTCCAGTTCGACACCCGGGTCGCCTCGGCGGTCTACGACGAGGACAAGGCCGAGTGGCTTGTCGAGACCGACACGGGCGAGACGGTGCGCGCGCGGTTCTGCGTCATGGCTACGGGCTGCCTTTCGGTCCCCAAGGCGCCCGATATCGAAGGCGCCGCCAGCTTCAAGGGCACGATCTATGTCACCGGCCTCTGGCCGCACGAAAAGGTCTCGTTCGCGGGCCAGCGCGTGGCGGTGATCGGCACGGGCTCGTCGGCCATCCAGTCCCTGCCGCTGATCGCGGCGGAGGCGAGCGCGGTCACCGTGTTCCAGCGCACGCCGAATTACAGCCTGCCGGCCCTCAACCGCGAGATCAGCGACGAGGAGCGCGCCGTCTTCGACGCCTTCTTCCCGGACTATAAGGCGGCGCTGAAGGCCGGAGCCTCGCCCCTGCCGATCCCGCCGGTCGGCTATCAGCCGACCGAAGAGGAGCTGTCGACTTCCATCGCCAAGATGTGGAACGGCGACGGCCTCATCTCGCTGGTGATGATCCCCAACCTGGTGCGCGACGCCGTCACCAACGCCCGCGCCGGCGACTATGTTCGCGAGCAGGTTAAGGCCATCGTCAAGGACCCGGAGGTGGCCGAGGCGCTGACGCCGCGCGGCTTTCCTATCGGCGCCAAGCGCGCCTGCGTCGACACCGACTATTACGACACCTTCAACCAGCCGCACGTCACCCTGGTCGACCTGCGCAAGACTCCGATCGCGGCGATCACGCCCACCGGCGTGCGCACCACCGTTGCGGACGTCGAGGTGGACGCGATCGTCTACGCCGTCGGCTTCGACGCCATGACCGGCGCCCTCAACCGCATGGACATTCGCGGCCGCGGCGGGCGGGCGCTGAAGGAGGTCTGGAGCGAGGGACCCAAGACCTACCTCGGCGTGGCGGTGGCGGGCTTTCCCAACCTGTTCCTGGTCACCGGCCCCGGCAGCCCCTCGGTGCTCACCAACATGATGACCGCCATCGAGCAGCACGTGGACTGGATCACCGACGCGATCGGCTACCTCGGCGCGCGGCAGATTGGCGCCATCGAGCCCTCCGGCGAAGCCCAGGAGGCCTGGGTCGCCCACGTCAACGAAGAGGCTGACAAGACCCTGTTTCCCCAGGCCGCCTCCTGGTACCTCGGCGCCAACGTGCCCGGAAAGCCGCGCGTCTTCATGCCCTACGTCGGCGAAGGCTATAAGATCCGCTGCGATCAGGTGGCCGCTGCTGGCTACGAAGGCTTCGTGCTATCGCGAAGGGGTGAGGCGGCGTAAGGGGAGGGCCCGTCCCAAGCTGCTCCCCCTCCTGGGGGAGCTGTTACGAAGTGACTGAGGAGCCGCGCCGCCGTTAAACCGGAGCGCGACGCGACTCGGGCTTGTGCCGCATATCGCCACCCGCAGCGCCGCCCCCTCAGCCCCTCCGGGGCAGTTCCCCCAGAGGGGGAGCACCTGGATGCAGAAGCGTCACCCCCAGATTCTACCCCAACCTCTTGAACGCCGCCCCGGAGCTTGGTGGATTGCGCCGCCCAGTCCGAGGGTCCGATCATGCCTGCCGCCGACAGACGTCTCAAAATCCTCGAAGCGGAGCTCGATGCGCTCGGCGAGGCGGCCATGGTGGTCAGCGAACTCGACGGCTACCTGACCGGGATACTGGTCTGCCCCGAGCTGATCCCACCCGCCGAGTGGCTGCCGCCGATCTGGGGCGAGACGGGCGAGGACGACGCGGTCGCGGCCGGCGACATGTTCGACTCCAAAGAGCACCTCGACGATGTCATCGCCGCGATCATGGCCCACTACAACGCCATCGGCCGCGTCCTGCACGAGCGGCCGGAGAAGCATGCGCCGATTCTGGAGATCGATGAGGAGAGCGGCGAAATCCTCTGGGAGGCGTGGGCGCAAGGGTTCGAGGCGGCGATGCGGCTGCGCGTGGAGGCCTGGGCGCCGCTGTCGCCCCACGAAGACAGCGAAGAGGAGGACGTGACCGAGGAGATCGCCGCCATGAATCTGATGGTGGCCTTCGTCTCCATCGCCTGCGGATACGCCGACGACATGGACTTCACGCCCGAGCAGATCGAGATGATGACGCAGGAGGCGCCGTCGATCATTCCCGGCGTGGTCACCACCCTGAACGCTTGGCGCATGAGCCAGCGATCGGATCCCCACCCCCGCGCCGGAAACGGTCCTACGGGCGGCCGCAACGACCCCTGTCCCTGCGGTTCGGGTAAGAAGTACAAGAAATGTTGCGGGCTGACCTGAGCGCCGTCCCCGACCCCAGGAACAGCGTTGGCCTTTTGCGACATACGGGCCGAAGATCGACGGCCATGACCAATCCCTCTCTCCGTCCCGACTGGCGCAACCGCTGGCGCCCCGCCGCCGTGTCGGTCGCCATCGCCCTGGCGGCAGGGGTGGTCGGCGGCCTGGCGACCGCCTCGAGCGTCAAGACCTGGTACACCGGCCTGCACAAGCCGGCGTTCAATCCGCCCAACGGCGTGTTCGCCCCGGTGTGGACGACGCTCTACATCGTCATGGGCCTCGCCGCCTGGCGGGTCTGGCGCACCGGCGCGGGCGCGAAGGATCGCCGCCCGGCCCTCGGCGTCTACGCGGTGCAGCTGGCGCTCAACCTCGCTTGGTCGATCCTGTTCTTCGGCCTGCGCCAGCCCGCGACGGCCCTGGCCGAGGTGCTGGCGCTCGACCTCGCCGTCCTGGCCACCATGGCTCTGTTCTGGCGCGTGGATCGCTTGGCCGGCCTGATGCTGATCCCCTACGTCGCCTGGACCTGTTTCGCGAGCCTGCTCAACTACGAGATCTGGCGCCTGAACTGAGAGGGTTGCGGCCTTCGGCTCAAGCTCGAAACGGCGCCCGCTTTTTCCCGCTCATCCCGGCGAACGGATCCTAGCCAGGGCATGGCGCTGTCAGGCGTGTTCATAGTCGACGGTGGCGGGGGCGCGCGCGTCCGAGCCGCCCTTCCGGAGAGCCTGGACCTCGCGCTGGTGCAGGCTGGAGCCGACCTCGACGATGGCGCGAATGACCGGAATGAGCTCCTGGCCCAGATCCGTGAGCGCGTATTCCACGGTCGGCGGCCGGGTCTGCATGACGGTGCGGGTCAGCACACACCGGGTTTCAAGCTCCCTCAATCGGGCGCTGAGCACCTTCGCCGAAATCGCAGGCAGGGTGCGGCGTACCTCGGAGAACCGCCGAGGGCCGCTGCTGAGGCTCCAGATGACCTCGGGCGTCCAGGCTCCGCGCAGAAGGGTCATGCAGGCCGACAGCGGACAGCCGGACGGCGCCGGCGCCTTGGCGCGAACCTTCAAAACCATGGCGGGTCCCCAGGGGCGATGGGTGGAGCGGTTTCCCATCGGTTACCACAAACGACCGTAACCCGTGGTTATAGGGTTTCCAAGGGTAACCACGACGGGTAGCCGTTCGCCTCCCCAAAATGGAGTCCGGATCATGAAGCTCTACATGTCGCCTGGCGCGTGTTCGCTATCCCCCCACATCGTCATGCGGGAGCTCGGTCTTCCGTTCGAGCTCGTGGCCGTCAACGGCCATACCAAGATCACAGCCTCCGGGGCCGACTTCCGAGCCATCAATCCCAAGGGGGCTGTGCCGGCCCTTCAGCTGGACGATGGCGAGGTGTTGACCGAAGGCGCCGCGATCATTCAGTTCCTGGCCGATCACTACGCCCCGGGCCGGCTGGCGCCCGCCGCGGGGACGGTGGAGCGGGCTCGGCTGAACGCCCACCTCAACTTCATCGCCTCCGAATTCCACCCCGCCTTCGGCGTGCTGTTCAATCCCGCAAGCCTTCCGGGCGCGCGCGAGGCGGCGATCGCCGCCCTCGGGCGCAAGTTTATGCTCATGGAAGCCGCCCTGTCCGACGGCCGCCCCTATCTTCTCGGCGAGGACTTCTCGCTGGCCGACGCCTATCTCTTTGTCATGATCACATGGGCGACCATGATGGGATTGGATCCGGCGCCCTGGCCACGGATCCAGGATCTGGGGCGGCGTATAGGCGAGCGCGCCGCGGTGAAGGCGGCGCTGGCGGCGGAAGCGGAGATCAAGGCGGCGGCTTGAACGAGGGGGACGCAGGTCGCCCGCAGATCATAAAGCGTTGCGGCTCCAAGATCTTGGAGCCTGAACCTCTTTCAGCTGCGCCGTACGATCTGGGTCCCTGCATTCGCCGGGATGAGCGGAAATATTTCTGGTTGTTTTATATTGGCGATACCGATCATCCGACCTCGCAGACCTCGTGGATCATGCGTGCGTAGATGCCGTGGGCCTCTGTGATGTGGCCAACCTCACAGTATTCGTCGGTCTGGTGCGCCATCGCGGGCTCGCCGGGGCCGAGAATGATGGTCGGACATCGAAGGTGCGGCTGCAGCACCGAGGCGTCGGTATAGAATACGGCGGCGCCCGGCGCGGTCTCTCCCGAGGCGGCCATGGCCATGCGCACGAACGGGTCCGTCGCGTCGGTGGCGATCGCCGGCATGTCGATCACCGTCTCGACCTCCGCCTCGGCGCCCAGGCAGGTGAACATCCTGCGGCGCAGGTCGGCGTGGGGGCTTTGCGCGGTCGAGCGCAGGTCGATGGTGAACTCGGCGAAATCGGGCACCGAGTTGGTGTTCAGGCCGCCGCTTACCGTGCCGACGTTGATGGTCGGATCGCCGAGCAGGCTGTCGTGGGGATAGTCGAGCCGGACCGCCTCGACCGACGTGATGGCGCGCGCCGCCTTGTAGATCGCGTTCACGCCGAGCTCCGGCATGGCCGAATGGGCGGTCACGCCGCGGAAGCGCGCGCGCAGGCAGAGGCAACCCTTGTGGCCGACGGCGATGCGGTTGGCGGTGGGCTCGCCGACGACGAGGCCGCAGGCGCGGCCGATCCGATCGTCCGCGCCGGCGACCAGCGCCAGGGCTCCCTGCGCCCCGGTCTCCTCGCTGTCGGTGAGAACCAGGACCAGCCCGCGCCGGCGGGGCCGCGCCCGGCCCTCGGCGGCGGCCGAGATCATCGCCGCCACGCCGGCCTTCATGTCCGACGTCCCCCGGCCGAACAGCCGACCCTCGCGGATCTCGCCGCCGAACGGATCCACCGACCAGGCGGCCGCGCCCAGGGGAACCGTATCCAGATGCCCGGTCATGGCCAGGGCGGGCGCGGAGGCGTCCTCGCCCACGAGCCGGGCCACCACATTCATCCGCCCGGCGCCGAACCTCTGCCGATGCACCTCGAACCCAAGCCGCTCCAGCAGGCCGGCGGTATGCCCGGCGCAGGCGTCGTCGCCGGTGCGCGGATCGTCGGTGCGAAAACTGACCAGGGTCCGGGCGAGCTCAACGGGGTCCAGCATTCGATCGCTCCGGGCGGCGTGGGCGACCGCCTTTCGACGTTATACCGGCGATCCAAGGCGTGGGCAGAGGTTGCGGCGAAACGACGAGAACGGGAGACTTGCGTAAGGTGCCGGTGTTGAGTCTCTGGACGCCCCGGATCGGATCCACGGCGAGGCCGGCGTGCGGGAGGGACCCCGCCCCCTAAACGTCCACCTCCGCGTCCAGCGCATTGTCCTGGATGAACTCGCGCCGGGGCTCCACCAGATCCCCCATCAGCCGGGAGAACATGTCGTCGGCGTCGTCGACGTGGGCGACCTTGACCTGCAGCAGGGTGCGGGCGTTGGAATCGAGGGTGGTTTCCCACAGCTGTTCGGGGTTCATCTCGCCGAGGCCCTTGTAGCGCTGGATCGACAGGCCCTTGCGGCCGGCGTCGAGCACCGCGTTCACCAGGTCGAGCGGGCCGCGCACGGTGGTGGTCTGCTCCTTGCGGCGGTAGATCGCCGGCTTATCGAAGATCTCCCCGAGGCCGAAGGCGCGCTCGGCCAGGCGGCGGGCGTCGGCGGCGTGGATCAATAGGTCGTCGAGCACCACCCGTTCGGAGACGCTGCGGCGTTCGCGCGAGAAGATGAAGCCGCCGGGGCCGTAGCCCGAGCCGCCCGGGCCTTCCGCCGGCGATCCGGTCCAATGGCCGTCGCCTTCCTCGGCGTAGAGGTCGAAGCGCCGGGCGGCCAACTCCGGGTCCGGGTTGTTGCCGAGCAGGCCCGCCAGGGCCGCCTGTTCGATGGCGAAGGCCGGGGCGCGGCTGGCCAGCCGGTCGATCAGGGCGCGGGCCGTGCGGGCCTCGCGCACCAGGGCGATCAGGTCGCCGCCCGTGCGGCGCTCGCCGCCGTGCAACTCCAGCACCGCCCCGTCCGAGCCCTCCTCGAACAGGAAGGCCTCCATCTCCTGGTCGTCCTTCAGATAGCGCGAGGACTTGCCCTTGGAGGCCTTATAGAGCGGCGGCTGGGCGATATAGAGATAGCCGCGGTCGATCAGCTCCGGCATCTGCCGGTAGAAGAAGGTCAAGAGCAGGGTGCGGATGTGGGCGCCGTCGACGTCGGCGTCGGTCATCAGGATGATCTTGTGATAGCGCACCTTGTCGGGGTCGAACTCGCCGCGGCCGATCCCGGCCCCGAGGGCGGTGATCAGAGTGCCCACCTGTTCGGACGACAGCATCTTGTCGAAGCGGGCGCGCTCGACGTTGAGGATCTTGCCGCGCAGGGGCAGGATGGCCTGGTTCTCGCGGTTGCGCGCCTGTTTGGCGCTGCCGCCGGCGCTGTCGCCCTCGACGATGAACAGCTCGGACTTGGCCGGATCGCGCTCCTGACAGTCGGCCAGCTTGCCGGGCAGGTTGGTGATGTCGAGCGCCGACTTGCGCCGGGTCAGCTCGCGCGCTTTCCGGGCCGCCTCGCGGGCGGCGGCCGCCTCGACGATCTTGGCCACCACCTGCTTGGCTTCGGCCGGGTGCTCCTCGAACCACTGGTTCAGGCCCTCGGAGACCAGGTTCTCCACCGCCGGGCGCACTTCGGACGAGACCAGCTTGTCCTTGGTCTGTGAACTGAACTTCGGGTCCGGCAGCTTGACCGACAGTACGCAGGTCAGCCCCTCGCGCGCGTCCTCGCCCGACAGGCCGACCTTCTCGCGCTTGGCGGCGCCCGAGCTTTCGGAATAGTTGGAGATCACCCGCGTCAGCGCCGCGCGGAAGGCGGCCAGGTGGGTGCCGCCGTCCTTCTGCGGGATGTTGTTGGTGAACAGCAGCATGGTCTCGTGGTAGCTGTCGTTCCACCACAGGGCCATGTCGACCTCGACCCGGTCGCGCGCGCCGCGCACCACGATCGGCTCTTTGAGCAACGGCGTCTTGGACTTGTCGAGGTGGCGCACGAAGGCCTCCACCCCGCCGTCGTAGTGCATGGTCTCCTCGAACGGCTCGGCTTCGCGCAGGTCCTTGAAAACGATGGTGACGCCGGAGTTCAGGAAGGCCAGTTCGCGCAGGCGGTGTTCGAGCGTCTTCCGGTCGAATTCGATGAAGGCGAAGGTGCCCTCGTCCGGACCGGTGCGCAGGCCGGGCAGGAAGGTGATGCTGGAGCCGGTCAGGGGCTCGCCCGCCTTGCGGCCCGTGGTGCGGATCGGGGCCTTGCCGGTGACTTTCAGAGGGCTCACCGCGTCGCCGCGCTCGAACCGCATCTCGTATTCGTTGCCGTTGCGCCAGATCTTCAGGTCGAGCCAGTCGGACAGGGCGTTGACCACCGAGACGCCCACGCCATGCAGGCCGCCGGAGACCTTGTAGGAGTTCTGGTCGAACTTACCGCCTGCGTGCAACTGGGTCATGATCACCTCGGCGGCGGACACGCCCTCGCCCTGGTGGATGTCCACGGGAATGCCGCGGCCGTCGTCGGTGACCGTGGCCGAGCCGTCGGGGTTCAGCGTCACGTTCACGGCGGTGGCGTGGCCGGCCAGGGCCTCGTCGATGGCGTTGTCCACCACCTCGTAGACCATGTGGTGCAGGCCCGAGCCGTCGTCGGTGTCGCCGATGTACATGCCGGGGCGCTTGCGCACCGCGTCGAGGCCCTTCAGCACGCGGATCGATTCCGCGCCGTATTCGCCCTGGCCGTTTTCGTCGAGAATCGGCGGTTGGTCGCTCATTCAGTCCTGTCCATGCCCAAAGTCAGGCGATTGGGGTCAGAGCCGCCCCGGTTTCCGGCGACGGCTCTACCCTGATGACCTCGGCTGCGTCGAAGGCGTCGAACAGCGATCGGTCGGTTCCGGTGAGGAAGGCCTGCAGCCCCAGTGCGGCGATCTCCTGCGCCAATGCGGCGCGTCGCTGCGCATCCAGGTGGGCCGCCACCTCGTCCAGCAGCAATATAGGGGTTGGCGCTGATTCTGCACGCGAAAGCCGACTTGCCTGGGCCAGAATCAGGTTGAGGATCAGGGCTTTCTGCTCGCCGGTGGAGCATTCCGCGGCCGGACGGTCCTTTTCGGCGTGGATCACCACAAGATCGGTGCGTCCCGGGCCCGCCAGCGAGCGTCCCGCGGCGGTGTCGCGCTCGCGGCTGCGGCGCAGCGCCTGGGTCAGGGCGGCGGGCTCGGCGTCCGCGCCCCAGTCGCCGGACAGGGTGAGCCGGGCCAGGGGAAACGGCCGGTCGGCGCGGCGGTCGATCTCGCCCTGCAGGGCCTCCACCGTCTCGGCCCGGCCGCGGGCCAGGGCGGCGCCGGCCTCGCCCGCCTGCGCCTCCAGCGCGTCGAGCCAGGCCGGATCGGCCGGTCCGGCGGTGAGCAGGCGCAGCCGCTCGCGCATGGCCCGCTCATAGGCGGCGGCGTGGACCGCGTGCACCGGCCGGTCGGCGAAGGCGAGGCGATCGAGGAACCGGCGCCGTTCGGTCCCGCCCTCGAGGAACAGCCGGTCCTGCTGCGGCGTCAGCCAGACCAGCCGCAGCTGTTCGGCCAGGCGCGCGGGGGCGGCGGGCTCGCCGTCGATGCGGACGATGCGGCGGGCGCCGCCGGGTTCGACGCCGGTCCCTATGCGGGTCTCTCCCTGGTGCGCGGAGATCAGGGCGGAGACGCTCCAGGCCCGGCCCGCCCGTTCGCCGGGCGCGCGGCGGCCGACCTCGGTGGCGGTGGCGTTCCTGAGTCCCCGTCCCGGCGACAGGTAGGAGATCGCCTCCAGAAGGTTGGTCTTGCCCGCGCCGTTGGCGCCGAACAGCACCACCGGCCCGCCGTCCAGGGTCAGGGCGGCGGAGCGATACGAGCGGAAGTCGGTGAGCGACAGCGAGGCCAGGAAGGCTTTAGCCATGGCCGCTCATACAGGTTTCGGCTGCTCGGGTGAAAGGGCGGGGCGAGAGTTTGTCCTGTGGCTTTGGTGCAACGCAACAAAAATTGCCCCGAATTAATGTGCGACGCAGCATTTTGCCCTTGCGGAGGCAGGGGGCGCCGACTATTTCACCACCTGTCGCTCACGGGGTGAACCTCCCCCTCCAACGGTGTTTTCCTGGAACACCGCACCTCGTGAGCGATCAAAAAGGGGTAATAAAATGTTTACGACTATTAAATATCCGCAATCTTTCACCAACGCGCTTCTGGTCGTCGCCCTGGCGCTCACGCCGGTCGTGACCCTGGGTATCCTGGCCACCGCCAGCTGATCGCGGTGACATCGGTGATGTGTTGAAGGCCGGCCCTGCGTCGGCCTTTTGCATGTCTGGAGAGTGGCGACGCCAAAACGTCGCCGCCCAGGTCTTCCCGCTTTGGCGGAAATGGCCGCGAAGCGGACGAAGGCGGCAGCGCCGCCCTGCTTAAACTCGGGGCAGACCGGTTTGCGCTGCAGATGCAGCCGCCCTCGACGACGCCCCTCAGGCCCTCCGGGCCAACTCCCCCAGAAGGGGAGCAACTGGACAGCGCAGCGCTCGCGCCTACCGCCCCGTAGAGCCGAACCCGCCCTGGCCGCGCACGGACTCGCTCAGCGCGTCCACCACCTCCCAGTTCGCCCGCACCACGGGCGCGACCACCATCTGGGCGATGCGTTCGCCGCGGCGGATGATGAAGGGTTCGGGGCCGTGGTTGATCAGGATCACCTTCACCTCGCCGCGGTAGTCGGCGTCGATGGTGCCCGGGCTGTTCAGGCAGGTGACGCCGTGCTTGGCGGCCAGACCAGAGCGCGGACGGATCTGCGCCTCGTAGCCTTCGGGCAGGGCGATGGCGAGGCCCGTGGGAGCCAGGACCCAGGAGGCGGGCTGCAGGGTGAGCGGCGCGTCGTCGGGCACGGCGGCGCGCAGGTCCATGCCGGCGGCGTGGGCGGTCTCGTAGGCGGGTAGGGGCAGGCCTTTGGCGTGCGGAAGCTGCATCACCTGGACGGAAAGGGGGCTGGTCATCCGCCCTTGATAAGCGATTCTGCGCCCAGGATTCTGGCGAATTCCCGAGCAAGGCGGGCGGCGACCTCGGCCTTCGGCAGGCGCGGCCAGCGCTCCACCCCGTCCTTGCGGATCAGGGCGACGGCGTTCTCGGACCCGCCCATCACATCGCCCGAGACGTCGTTGGCGACGATCAGGTCGCAGCCCTTGTTCACCAGCTTGGCCTGCGCGTGGGTCTCGAGGTCATTGGTCTCGGCGGCGAAGCCGACCACCAGGGCCGGCCGGTCGGGTCCAGGCGCCGAGAGGGTCTTCAGGATGTCGGGCGTTTCGGACAGGGTCAGCGAGGGCGGACCCTCCGCGCCCTTCTTCAGCTTGCGGTCGGCGGACGAGGCCGGCTTCCAGTCGGCGACCGCGGCGACCAGGACGGCGAGGTCGGCGGGCAGGGCGGCGCGGCAGGCGGCCAGCATCTCGTCGGCGGTCTCTACCCCGACGCGGGTCACGCCCGGCGGCGCGGTGAGGGCCGTCGGCCCCGAGACCAGGGTCACGGTCGCGCCGAGCCGGGCGAGCGCCTCGGCGATCGCGTAGCCCTGCCTGCCGCTCGAACGGTTGGACAGGAAACGCACCGGGTCGATCGGCTCCAGCGTCGGACCGGCGGTGACCAGGGCGCGGCGGCCGACCAGCGGCCGGTCGGCCTCGCCGGCCAGCATGGCGGTGATCCCCACGAAGATCGCCTCGGGTTCCGCCATCCGCCCGGGGCCGAACTCCCCGCAGGCCATGGCCCCCTCGTCCGGGCCGACGAACCGCACGCCGTCGGCTTTCAGCGTCTCGAAGTTGCGCTGGGTGGCCGGGTGCAGCCACATGCGCACGTTCATCGCCGGCGCCATCAGCACCGGCTTGTCGGTGGCCAGCAGGGCGGTGGTCGCCAGGTCGCCGGCCAGGCCGTGCGCCGCCGTGGCCATCAGGTCGCCGGTGGCGGGGACCACCACCACGAGGTCGGCGGCGCGGCTGAGTTCGATATGCCCCATCTGGTGTTCGTCGGTGAGCGAGAACAGGTCGGTGCGCACCTGGTCTTCCGCGAGGGCGCCCAGGGACAGGGGGGTGACGAACGCGGCGCCCGCCGCGGTCAGCACCGGGCGCACGCCGATCCCGGCCTTGCGCAAGAGGCGCACAAGCTCCAGCGCCTTGTACGCGGCGACGCCGCCGCCGACGATCAGGAGGACGCTCTTTTCCGTCATGGCTGCCGTGTAGCTGAAACCGCGGGCGGCGTCTTGCAAGAGCGGGCCCCAAATCACCGGGCGAATCACCCGGCGGGATTGACCGAGGCGCAAATATGTTGCCAATATGTTCTCATGGCGCGCGGGCGGGGGCCCGGCGGACTCACACAGGAGGGGTGAATGGGCATCGGGCGTAGACTAAGCGCAGGGCTGTGGATTTCCGCGGCCCTGGCGTCGGCCTTGACGATCGCGGGATGCGACCGCGGCGACGCGGGGACGCCCGCGCGCGACCACGCCATGACCTCCGGGGGCGTGCGGACCACCGGCCACGCGCCGGCGCCCCTGCTCGACGGCAAGCCCATGTGGGCGGACAACCGCGAGCATACGGCGCTGGAGAACCTGGACTATCAGTTCGACCACTGGGGCTCGGCCCTGGGCGCGCGCGATGCGAAGGACTACGCCCGCAAGGCGCGCGCCTTCATCGATCACCCGCCGCACGCGGTGGAGCGGGTCAGCCGGCCGAACGGGGACGTGATGATGTACGACAAGACCGCCAACGTCATGGCCATCGTCCGCCGCGACGGCGCGCCGCGTCTCTATCGCAAACCGGTGGACGGCGAGGCGGCATGGGAGAAGGCCAAGAGCGAGGCCTCTTCGGGCGGCGGCGGTCGGTCGCGCAGCCGCTACCGCGCTCCGGGTCCATCGGATTACAGCCGCGGCGCCAGCGAGTAGGGGGCGGCGGGACCCGCCGCCGCCGCGCGACCTCGGCCGTGACGATCCGCCCACCGTCAATCCGATCTTTACGGGATTGTGTCAGGCGTTTGGCCTCTCGTTCGTGAGCGGAGCCGTGGGTGTTCAACACCGATCCAAAACTGCTGGCGCGCATCAGCCGGCACATCGAGCGCGTGATGATCGTCGACAGCAGCATGGCCGGGGCCCGCCTTCTCGGCGAGCTGATGAAGGAGGTCGGCTCGCGCCAGCCCGTCTACGCGACCAGGACCGAACGGGCCTTCGAACTGGCCGCCGAGTTCGAGCCCCAGCTGGTGTTCACCGATCTCGAGGGTCCCGAGCTGGACGGAATCCAGCTCACCCATCGGCTTCGGCGCAGCGGCCTCGCGGCGCGCAAGGCGCCGGTGGTGGTGTTGGCCTCGCAGCCGCGTGAGGGCGCCATCAAGGCGGCGCGCGACGCCGGGGCGCATGAATTTCTGGTCAAGCCGTTCACGGCCGGACACCTGTTCAAGCGGGTCGAGAACGTGACCCTGAAACCGCGGCTGTGGGTCGAGGCGCGGATGTATGTCGGTCCCGACCGACGCCGGTTCAACGCCGGAGAGTTCGCCGGCCAGCGCAAGCGCCGTTCCGACAACGCCGAAAGTCAAAGGCTCGCCTGCGCCTTCGCCAGCGCCGAACAGTCGTTCCGCGCCCATCTCGATCTTTATGAGCTGCGGCCGCAGCAGGCGATGAAGGGCATGCTCCAGCAGGCCTCCGAACTGCAGGGCACGGCCTTTCACCACGCGGATCCGGACCTGGCCTCGGCGATCGGCTCGCTGATGGGCTATCTGGCCCTGTCGGTGGAGCAGGGCGAGCTGGCCCGCACGGTGGTCGAACAACACATGACCGCCATCCGCGCCCTGCGCGATCCGGTCAACAAGCTCGACGCCCCCAGCCGGGCGCGCCTGCTGCTCAAGCTGTCCAGCGCCTCGGCGGCGAACGTGGCGGCGTAACCGAGGTCAGCCCCGGGGCGCGGATTTGGGAGCGCCCATTTCAGAAGCTTGGCCGCCCGGCCCCCTTTGACTCTCCGGCGAGGGCGGAGGAAGCATGCGGGCAAAAGAAGCCATGGATCCTCCGACATGACCACCGCTCCACGTCTGACCCGGCCCGAAGGACCGGGGCCTCAGGATTTTAATCTCAGCCGCCGGGGCCTCGCCGGCCTGCTCACCGCCGGCTACGCCGCCTACGCCTATTCCGCCGACGCCGCGCCGATCGTCACCGACGCGGACGGCCTGACCGTCGAGACCGTCAGCGTGCCGGAGAACGGCGGCGCGCTGCCCGCCTATGTGGCGCGTCCGGCCGCCGCCGGCCGCTATGCCGCGGTGCTGGTGGTGTGCGAGGTGTTCGGCGTGCACGAGCACATCCGCGATCTCTGCCGCCGCCTGGCCAAGCTCGGCTATGTGGCGATCGCGCCGGCCTTTTTCGTCCGCGCCGACCCCGACAACCAGCTGGCGCAGACCCAGGACTTCGCCCTGATCCAGAAGATCGTCGGCACGGCCAGGAACGAACAGGTGATGGGCGATGTGGGCGCGACCCTGGCCTGGCTCGAGCAGCAGCCGTTCGTCGACCGCAAGCGCCTGGCCATCACCGGCTTCTGCTGGGGCGGGGCGGTGGTGTGGATGGCCTGCGCCCGTTTCCCCGAGCTCAAGGCGGGCGCCGCCTGGTATGGCCGGCTCAGCCGGCCGCCGGCCACCGCCTTCATGGGCGAAGACGTACGCCAATGGCCGCTGGAGATCGTGGGCCAGCTGACCGCGCCGGTGATCGGCTTCTACGGCGGCAAGGACCAGGGAATCCCGATCACCGACGTCGAGGCCATGCGCGCGGCGCTGCGCGCGGCGGGCAAGACCGAGAGCCAGCTGATCGTCTATCCGGAGGCCCAGCACGGCTTCAACGCCGACTATCGGTCGAGCTATAACGAGGCGGCCGCCAAGGACGCCTGGACACGCATGCTGGCCCACTTCGCCGCCAACCACGCCGCGCCCGGCAAGGCGCGCGGCTGGCTGTTCGGCTGATGGCGAGGGCGAAGGGGCGGATCGGCCGGGACGCCTACCCGGTCGCCATCCGCGCGGGGAATCACGACCTGATCGCCGACGAGGGGGCCGCGCTCGGCGGCGGCGACGCCGGCGCGGCGCCGTTCGAGCTCCTCGCCGCGTCCCTGGTCGCCTGCACCGCGATCACCCTGCGCATGTACGCGGACCACAAGGGTTGGCCGGTGGAGTCGATCGTCGTCGAGGTCCACTATCTCAAGGAGGGCGATCTGCCCGCGCGGATCGAGCGCACCCTGGCGCTGGAGGGCGAGCTCGACGCCGATCAGCGGGCGCGCCTCCTCGACATCGCCGAACGCACGCCGGTGACCCTGGCGATCCGCGGCGGCGTCCCGATCACGACCACCCTGCTCTGAGCCCGCTCCCGGGGTTAGGATAGGGCATGACTCCGCTCCGATTCGACATCGACGGTCTGATGGACCGGCTCGGCGACAAGCGCGCGCGCCGGGCGCAGAACTATTTCAACAACGGCTGGGTGCGCATCGTCGCCGTCGAGGACGGCCGGGCGCTGGCGGTCGTCACCGGCGAAACCGGCCGGCTCTATTCGGTCGAGGTGCGCGAGGACGGCGAGGGCGAGTGCACGTGCCCGGACTTCCCGCTCGAGCGGACCTGCAAGCACATCGGCGCCACCGCCCTGACGGCCGACGCCCTCGGCCCCCGCGACCGGCGGATGCTGGACGGCCGGCTGTCCACCCTCCGCGACGCCCTGGCCGCCGAATCCCGCGAGGCCCTGGTCGTCCGCCTGATGGACCTGGCCCGCCACCTGCCGGGCGCCGCCGAGATGCTGGAGCGCGGAGAGGAGGGGTAGGGCGGCGTAGCGCTACCTACTCCGCCGCGTGCGGCGCGACGGCGGCGGCCAGGGCCGCGGCGGGCCGCTTGGGGTTCACCAGCCGCATCAGGGTGATCATCATCGCCACCACCGCCAGCCAGGCGATCAGCTGAAGGCCATCCGGGCGATCGGTGTAGCCGATGATGGTCTTGAGCAGGCGGCCCAGCGTCGAGCCCTCGGAGAGGATCCGCGAGGAATCCCACAGGGGCGCGGTCAGCACGTCGATCACGCCGGCCTGCTGCAGGAAGGCGGCCGCCTGGGCGGCGAGGCCGGCGGCCAGAAGGGTGATCAGGCCGGTGGTGGCGGCGAACAGCCGATGGGCCGGAATGGCCAGAAGGCCGAGGTACATCAGCGCCGACAGGGCCGCGCCGGCGCCCACCCCGAGCGCTCCGCCGGCCAGCATGCCCAGCGTGGTCGCCCCGCCCTGGGCGGCGATGCCGTAAAGGAACAGGACGATCTCCGAACCCTCGCGCAGAACGGCGACGCCCACCACCACGGCCATGGCCATGAGCGAACGCGATCCCTTGACCACCTCCGCGCCGACCGCCTTCAACTCGCGGCTCATCTCGCGGCCATGGCCGGCCATCCAGACGTTGTGCCAGGTCAGCATGCCGACCGCGAGGACCAGGATGGCGGCGTTGAACAGCTCCTGCCCCGAACCGTGGAACAGGGAGGAGAGCCCCCCGGCGAACACCGCCAGCACGCAGGCGCCCAGGACCCCGGCGCCGACTCCGGCCGAGACCCACAGGGCGCGGCCCGGCACGCCGCGGGTGGCGGCGAGCACGATGCCCACGATCAGGCCGGCCTCGATCACTTCGCGGAAGACGATCAGCAAGGCGCCAAGCATGGACCTACCTCCTACTGCCCAATCATGGCTGGACGACCACGGCGCCCTGCGCCGTCTTGGCGTGATATTCGCCCATAAACGGATAACGCCCGGGCGGCAGGGGGCCGACGCGGACGATACCCTTCTGACCGCCGGCGATCACCTTTTCCCGCTTCAGCGAGTCGGAATCGAATTCGTCGGCCACGCCGTCGGCGTTGGTGACCTCGATGGCGAAGGGCTGGTTGGCCTTGACGGTGATTTCGGCCGGCGTGAACCGATGGTCCTTGAGCAACAGGGGGATCGGCGGTGGGCCCGAGGCGGTCTCCGCCTTGGCGCAGGCGCTCAGGGCCGCACAGGCCGCAAGCAGGGCGAGAGTCCGGTTCATGCGTTCATGTAAACGAGAACCAGTCGCAATTGCAATGCGATTCGCTTTTCCTGGTTCAGCGCCTGTTCAGGGCCGCGCCGGTTTAGGTTAGGGGTGGGGTCGCTGGGTTGCGTGGAGCTGTCCTTGCCAGGAGCGTCAATGCCTGTTCGTCTGCCGACCTTGTTCGGCGCCTTATCCGTCGCCTTGCTGTCCCTTTCGGGCCTGTGCGCCGCGCCCGCGGCCGCGCAGATCCCGTTCATGAAGCGTGCGCCCCTGCCGTTCGTCGGCCCGGCTCTGGCGCAGGACCGGATCATCTCCCGCGCCGTCGGCAGCCTCCAGGTCACCTCGCCCGCGCTCAACGCCGAGGGCGCCATCCCGCTGGTCCACACGGGTTACGGAAAGTCGACCTCCTTCCCGATCGCCTGGAGCCCGGTGCCGGACGCCAAGGCCTACGCGGTCATCATGGAGGAGCTCGACCCCGTGCAGCGACGGGTGATCACCTACTGGGTCGCCTACAACATCCCGGCCGAGACCACCTCGCTCGGTCACGCCGTGCACACCAAGGCGCAGATCGCCGGTCCCAAGGGCCTGTTGCAGGGCCTGAACTCCATGGGCGGCGTCGGCTATATCGGCCCGCGGCCGCCCGAGGGCGACCCTGAGCATCATTACCATGTGGAGGTGTTCGCCCTGAGCCGGATGCTGCCGATCAGGGGCGGCGCCACGCTCGACGAGGTGGTCGCGGCGATGAGTGAGCGGGTGCTGGCGGAGGGTGATCTGGTGGTGAACTTCCAACCGCCCCGCCCCGGCGACCTCCCCAACGGCAAACCGGCGCCCAAGCCCTAGAGTCTGAAGTTGAGAAGAGTCTGAAGTTCAGAAGAGTCTGAAGTTCAGAGCGCCGCGGGCGCGAAAAAGGCTCCCACGTTTCGCGCGCTCTAACCCGCCGGCCCCGCCAGCGGCAGTCGCAAGGCGAAGGTCGAGCCGGCGGCGCCGGTGGAGACCAGCGACAACTCGCCGCCGTGGGCGCGCGCGAGTTCACGGGCGATCGCCAGGCCAAGGCCCGACCCCTCCGCCCGCCCGGAGCCGGAGAAGGGCTGGAACAGCCGCTCCTGCACCCGTTCGGGGATGCCGGGGCCATTGTCGGCGATGGTCAGCACCGCGTCGCCATCTTCGGCCGCCGCGCTCACCCGCACCACGCCCGGGCCGTTCGGGCTGTCGGCGGCGGCTATGGCTTCGCGAGCGTTGCGGAACAGATTGACCAGCAGGCGGTGCACCTGGTCGGCGTCGACCTGCAGCGTCATGCCCGGAGGCGCGGCGACGGTCAGGCGGGCGCCGCCGCCGGGGGGTGTGTCGGTCAGGCCGGCGTCCTCGGCGGCGGCCTCCAGCGCCGGCCGAAGGGGCGTGGGCGCCGGCAGGGGCGCCGGCTCCTCGCTGCGACCATAGGCCAACACCCCTTCGGCCAGCTTGACCGCGCGGCCGAGCGCCCGCTCCAACCGCGGCATGGCCTGGGCGACGCGGGGGTCGGTGGAGCTGGCCAGCCGTTCGGACGCGATCTGGGCCGAGGTCAGCATGTTGCGAAGGTCGTGGTTGATCTTGGCCACCGCCTCGCCGAGCGCCGCCAGACGGGCGCGCGACTGCAGGGAGGCGATGAGGTCCTCCTGCATGCGGTCGAGCTCCACCTGGGCCCGTCCGATCTCGTCGCGCCGGCGCGAGGGCTCGAGCCGGGCGGTGGGATCCTCGGGCCAGGCGCGGAACCGCTCCATCGCCAGGGTGATGCGGCGGATCGGCCGGACCAGAAGGCCGGCCAGCAGCAGGTAGACCAGCATGCCCGCGAGGGCCGAGATCAGCACCGACACCAGCACCACCTGCAGAAGGTAGGCCCACAGGCTGGCGCGGAGCGGGGCGGTGGGCAGGACGATTTCGATGAAGTCGCCGGCGCGAAGCTCGGGCCGCTCCACCACCCGCAGCATGCGCGGCGCGCCCGGACCGAGGGTGATGAACGGCCTCAGGAGAAAGTCGGCCGGCCAGTGGGTCCGCAGGTCGACCAGGGTCGGGGCCTGCTCCATGCGCGGCGCGGCGAGCAGCAGCCGGCGGACACCCTTCGCCTGGACCGCGACGGAGACCACGCCGGCGCCCTGAAGCAACTGGCCCGCCAGCTTGTCGGACACCACGCCGTTAGGCGCCGCGTCCACCGCCAGGGACGCCACCTCCGCCTGATGGGCGCGGTCGGCCAGCCAGCTGTCCTCGAACCCGGCCAGGGAGGGGACCAGGATGAACAGCTGGGCCACGAGCAGGAACAGGGTTGTCAGCAGCAGGAGGCGCGCCGACAGACCGACGGGGCGGCCGAACGCCGGCCGGTGCAGGGCGGGGGCGCGGCGGCCAGGCCAGCGAAGGACACGCAAGCGAGGGACACGCAAGCGAGGGACAGGCCGGCGCAGGACGGGCCAGCGGAGAACGGGCCCGAGCAGGTGGCGTAGTCCGTCCATGAAATGGCGAGCAGCCATTCGCCCTTCTCGACGCCAGGCCGGGGCGGCCCGCTCGCCTGCGTTACTGTACGGCGTGACTTTGAGCAACGCGCCGGCCGGTCCACCAGCGCAGGGCGAGCGGCACGGCCGCGAGACACAGCAGGCCCAGCACGGGCAAGGCAAGCTCGGTGCGGATAACGCTCATCAACGAGTCCGGCTCGATGGTCGCGAACAGGTTATCCAGCCCCTCGCCGACCCAGGCGTACAGAAAGGTGGACGGGATCACGCCGATCACCGTCGCCAGGGCGTAGGGCAGGAGCGGCATGCGCACGAAGCCGGCGGCGAGATTGACCAGGAAGATCGGGGCCGCCGGGATCAGGCGAAGGGTCAGGGTGTTGGTGAACGGATGCCGGCTGACCTCCGCCTCGAGGCGCTGCATCACGGCGCTGCGCCCCCTCAGCCAAAGCCTGAGGCTGTCGCCCACCGCGGTGTGCGCGCCGAGGTACATCAGGACCGAGCCCAGCGACACCGCGCCCACCGCCGCGGCGCCGCCTTCGAGCGTTCCAAACAGGAGACCGCCGCTGAGCGTCATCACCAGGGCCCCCGGGATCGAGAAGGTGACGATCGCGGCGTAGAGGAGAAAATAGAGCGACAAGCTCCGCCAGGGATGGGCGTGGACGAAGGCGGCCAGCAGGCCGCGCTGGGTACGCAGTTCATTCAGCGACAGCTTGTCGGGCAATCCGAACCAGATCGCCGCCGCGATCGCAGCCAGCACGAGGCCGACGACGACGAAACGCGCCCACTTGAGACCTCCCGAAGCAAGAGCGTCTTCGCGCTCGCCGCCTGTGGTGATCGAAACCATTCGGCTCCTCCCGATCGACAGAAAACCACGAGTGGGCATTTGGTTCAACGGACGGGCCGCCGGCGTCCGTCGCGGGTCATTCCGCCGGTGCATCCGACCTGCTAAGCGGCGCGCCTGGATGCGGGGTGCAGGACCGCGACACGAGGACCAGGAGACATGAAAGGATTGGCGGTCCTCGCCCTGGTGGTCGCGGGCTTCGCCTGGGGCCTCGGCTTTCCGCTCGGCAAGGTGGCGCTCCGCGAGATGGAGCCCGCTCACCTGGTGCTCCTGCGCTTCGTCGTCGCCGCCGCGGCCGGCGCGCCCTTCGCCTTCGCCCGTCGCGAGACGCGCGCTCTGTTCCGCTCGCCGGCGATCCTGATCGGCGGCGCCTTCTACGGCGCGGCCTTCCTGCTGCAGTTCGAGGGGCTCGCCCGGGTCAGCGTCACCGTGGCCGCCCTGCTGGTCGGCGCCATGCCGGCGCTGATCGCCCTCTCGGCCCGGCTGATGGGCGAACGGCAGACCCGGCTGTCGTGGGCCGGGGTGGCCGGCGCCACCCTCGGCGCGGCGCTGATCGCCGGGCGGCCGGATGGGGCGAGCACGCCGCTCGGCATCGCGCTCTCGCTCGTCTCCCTGTTCGTCTTCATCGGCTGGCTGGTGGCGCTGAAACGGGGCCCGCAGCCGCGATCGGCGATGGCGATTCCGGCGGTCACCATGGTGGTCGCCACCCTCGCCATCCTGCCGATCGCCCTCCTGCTGCATGGGCCGCCGAAGCTGAACCTCAGCGCGGCCGCCTGGGCGGGCGTGATCGGTCAGGGCCTGATATCGACCCTTCTGGCCACCGCCGCCTGGCAGTTCGGCGCCCGCCGGGTCGGCAGCGCCACCGCGGGGGTCTTCATCAACATCGAACCCCTGCTCGGCGCGGCGCTCGGCGTGCTGATGTTCGGCGACCGGATGACCGCGGGCCTGGCGGCGGGCGGGGCGATGATCCTGGTCGGCAGCGTGGCGGTGGTGATGGGCGAGCGCGGCGCGCCCGCCGCGGCCCTTGCCCACGACGCTCCGGCGACCCCGGCGTGATCGGGGGCGCCCAGGCGCGCGCCCATTGACAGGCGGAGCGCCGTCCCTCATAAGCCCCCGCTCTGATTTCCCGACCCCCCGGAGTTCTTCGACGTGAAGCGCACCTTCCAGCCGAGCCGCCTCGTGCGCAAGCGCCGCCACGGCTGGCGTTCGCGTATGGCCACCAAGAACGGTCAGAAGGTCATCGCGCGTCGCCGCGCCCGCGGCCGTAAGCGCCTGACGGCCTGACCCCGGCGGCTGGTCCTTCGATCCTGCGCCTGACCAGGCGGCCGGAATTTCTGGCCGCCGCCAAAGGCCGTGTCAGCGCAAAGGGTTCGGTGATGATCCAGATGATCGCCGGTCCCGTCCCGGGCAGGATGCGGGTCGGCTTCACCGCCACCAAGAAACTCGGCGGCGCGGTGGTGCGCAACCGGTGCAAGCGACGCATGCGCGAAGCCGCGCGCCGGCTTTTGCCCCTACACGGGGCCCCCGGATATGACTATGTGTTCGTCGCGCGCTCGAGCCTGCAGGCGCGCGCTTGGGAACGGCTGCTTGACGACGTGAAAAGCGCGCTGATAAGCCTCGCCGCGCCCGATGCAGCGCCAGGTTCACCGCCTGGGCCGCGGCGCAGCGGCGACCGTTCCTCCACCGCATCTCAGACGGGGGCCTAGAGCCCCGCCTCCTCGCTTAGAAGACAGCCCCATGGATAAGGAAAGCACGCGCAACACCATCGTGTTCTTCGTGTGCGCGCTCGCCCTGATGGCTGTCTATCAGCTGTTCGTGTTCGGGCCGATGCAGAAGCGTCAGGCCGCCGAGCAGAAGGCCAAGGCCCAGTACGCCGCGGCCCAGCCCGCCGCCGCCGCGCCGCCGGGCGCCTCGGTGTTCGCCGACCGGGCTCAGGCCCTGGCCGCCTCGCCGCGCGTGCCGATCGACACCCCGGCGCTGAAGGGGTCGATCGCGCTGAAGGGCGGACGGATCGACGACCTGTTCATGAAGGGCTACCTGGAGACGACGGCCAAGAACTCTCCGCCGGTGGAGCTCTTCCGGCCCGAGGGGGCCAAGAACGCCTACTTCGCCGACTTCGGCTGGGCCGGAACGGCGCCGACCTCCGTCGCCCTGTGGACCGCGCCGGCCGGCTCGACCCTGTCGGTCGGCCATCCGGTGACGCTGACCTACGACAACGGCCAGGGCGTGGTGTTCACTCGCACCATCAGCGTCGACGACAAGTTCATGTTCACCGTCGTCAACACGGCGGCCAACAAGGGCTCGGCGGCGCTGCAGCTCGTTCCCTACGCCTCGATCCAGCGGCAGGGCATGCCGCAGCTGACGCCGATCAACATCATCCACGAGGGCGGCGTCGGCGTGCTCGGCGTCGGCAATGGGCCGACCATCCCCTTCTTCTCCAGCGCCAGCCAGACCCTGCACCTGGCGGCGTTCAAGGACTGGAAGAAGAACGGCGACACCACCGTCGCGTCCAAGGGCGGCTGGCTCGGCATCACCGACCACTACTGGCTGGGCGCCATCATTCCGGATCAGAACGAACAGGCCAAGGACGCCTTCGTCTATACGGTCGACAACGGAACCGACGTGTTCGAGGCCCTCTATCAGGGCCAGCCTAGGGCCCTCGCGCCCGGCCAGACGGTCTCGGAAACGACGCATGTGTTCGCCGGCGCCAAGAAGGTGTCGATCCTGCAGGACTATACCAAGAGCCTGGGGGCGCCGAACCTCGACGACGCGGTCGACTGGGGCCATTTGTGGTTCCTGACCAAGCTCTTGTTCTGGCTGCTGGAGTTCTTCCACCGGCTGATCGGCAATTTCGGCGTCGCCATCCTTCTGCTCACCGTCACGGTGAAGCTGATCCTGTTCCCGCTGGCCAACCGGTCCTTCGCCTCCATGTCGAAGATGAAGAAGCTGCAGCCGGAGATCGAGGCGATCAAACAGCGCTTCCCCGACGAGCCGGCCAAGCAGCAGCAGGAGACCATGGCCCTCTACCAGCGGGAGAAGATCAACCCGCTGGCCGGCTGCCTGCCGGTGCTGGTGCAGATCCCCATCTGGTACGCCCTCTACAAGGTGCTCTACGTGACGCTGGAGATGCGCCACGCGCCCTTCTTCGGCTGGATCCACGACCTGTCGGCGCCCGATCCCACGGCCTGGGGCAATCTGTTCGGCCTTCTGCCGTACAACCCGGCCGCCATACCGATCCTCGGCACGGTGCTGGCCATCGGCGTCTGGCCGCTGTGCTACGGCGCGGTGCAATGGCTCACCACCCAGATGAGCCCGCAGGCCACCACCGACCCGACCCAGAAGATGATGATGCAGTTGTTCCCGCTGGTGTTCACCGTCATGCTGGCGCACTCGCCGTCGGGCATCCTGATCTACTGGACCTGGTCGTCGAGCCTGACGATCGTCCAGCAGTATTTCATCATGCACCGCTATGGCGCCGAGAACCCGATCGACGACCTGATCGACCGGATCAGGGGCCGCCGCGCCCCTGCGATCGTGAAGAGCTAGTGGACGCGGCTTACACGGACGAGGAGATCGAGGCCGCCCGCGTGGCCTTCGCCCACCCGGTCGATTTCATGATGGGCTGCGCCAAGATCGAGCAGCTGCCCCCGCCCGACCGGCCCGAAGTGGCCTTCGCCGGGCGCTCCAACGTGGGCAAGTCGAGCCTGATCAACGCCGTCACCGGGCGCAAGGGCCTGGCGCGGGCCTCCAACGAGCCCGGCCGCACGCGCGAGGTGAACCTGTTCGACTTCGACGGACGCGCCCGGCTGGTCGACCTGCCGGGCTATGGCTTCGCGGTGGCCGGCAAGAAGACGGTCAAGGACTTCCAGAACCTCGGCCGCGCCTACCTGCGCGGGCGGCCGAACCTCAAGCGGGTCTATCTCCTCATCGACGCCCGCCACGGTCTGAAGAAGGTCGACGGCGAAGCGTTGGACGCGCTGGATCTCGCGGCCGTCTCCTACCAGATCGTGCTGACCAAGGCCGACAAGCTGCGCGACCCCAAGGCGGTGGAGACCCTCCGGTCGGAAACCCTCGACGCCATCCGCAAGCGGCCGGCGGCCTTTCCGCGGGTGGCCGCCACCTCGTCCGAGACCGGTTTCGGCCTGCCCGAGCTCAGGGCCGAGATCGCAGCGGCCCTCGACGCTTGATGGGCCGGCGCATATTCGCCATACCGTCCCGCCGCCTGATCCGGAGCCTCCGCCCGTGACCGACCAGACCGATCCCGGCTCTTCCGGCCATAGCGCGGGTACGCCGAACCCGGGCGCCGAGGAGGAGGAGGCCGCCTGGGCCACGGCCACCACCCTCGCCGAGGCCCTGCCCTATATCCAGATCTACGACCGCGAGACGGTGGTGATCAAATACGGCGGCCACGCCATGGGCGAGGAGGCGGTGGCGCGCAAGTTCGCCGCCGACCTCGTCCTCCTGAAGCTGCTCGGCGTCCATCCGGTGGTGGTGCACGGCGGCGGTCCGCAGATCAGCCGCATGCTCGACAAGGCCGGCGTGAAGTCGACCTTCGTCGACGGCCTGCGCGTGACGGACGAGGCGACGATGGAGGTGGCCGAGATGGTCCTCTCCGGCGCGATCAACAAGGAGATCGTGCACTGGATCAACCGGGCGGGCACGGAGGCCGACGTGCGCGGCGTCGGCCTGTCCGGCAAGGACGCGCGGCTGATCACCGTCACCAAGGCGCGGCGCACCAAGAAGGACCCGGACTCGATGATCGAGCAGGTGGTCGACCTCGGCCTGGTCGGGGAGCCGCGCCGGGTCGATCCGCAGATCCTCAGGCTCTTGATCAACGCCGAGCAGGACTATGTGCCGGTGATCGCGCCGATCGGCGTGTCGGAGGCCGGCGAGACCTTCAACATCAACGCCGACACGGTGGCGGGGGCGGTGGCCGGTGCGCTGAAGGCCAAGCGCATGCTGCTGCTCACCGACGTCAAGGGCGTGCTCGACAAGTCGGGCCAGCTGATCCGTCAGCTGACCGTCAGCGAAGCCTTCGCCGCCATCCGCGACGGCACCGCCACCGGCGGCATGATCCCCAAGCTCGAAACGGCCATCGCCGCGGTCGATGCGGGCGTGGAGGCGGTGGTGATCATGGATGGCCGACGTCCGCACGCCATGCTGCTGGAGCTGTTCACCGAGCACGGCGCCGGCACCCTGGTGCGCGCGGGGTGATGCCGGGCGTCGATTTCAGCTACGTCGACACCTGGTTGTTCGACCTCGACAACACCCTCTATCCGCCGTCGTCGGGCTACATCCTGGCCATCGAGGCGCGGATCCAGGACTATTTCGTGCGGCTGACCGGCCTGTCGCCCGACGAGGCCTGGGCGGTGCAGAAGCGCTATCTCGACGCGTACGGTTCGGCCGCGCCCGGCCTGATCGAGCACCACGACGCGGATCCGCACGACTTCCTGCGCGACGTCCACGACGTGCCGCTCGATCTTCTGACGCCGGACCCGGCGCTGCGGCTCGCCTTGCAGCGGCTGCCCGGGCGCAGGCTGGTGTTCACCAACGGCTCGGAATGGCACGCGGAGCGGGTCCTCGAGCGGCTTGGCATCGCCGACCTGTTCGACGAGGTGTTCCACACCGAGGCGGCCGGCCTGATCGCCAAGCCCGATCCGCGCGCCTTCGACGCCCTGATCGCCGCCCACGCGGTGACGCCGGCGAGCACGGCCTTCTTCGAGGACCGCGCCGTCAACCTGGCGCCCGCGGCCGCGCTCGGCATGACCACGGTGCTGGTGGGCGAGCACGCCGCCGCCTCGACCGAGCCCTTCGTGCAGCATAGAACCGACGCGCTGACCGACTTTCTCAACGCCGCTCAGGTGAAGGACCCTGGATGACCGACGCCGCCCTGATCGCCGATATCGACGCCCTGTGGGAGCGCCGGACCGAACTCTCGCCCGCTGACGCCCGAGAGGGCGCCCTGGTGGACGAGGTGATCGACAAGCTCGACCGCGGCCAGGTGCGCGTGGCCGAAAAGGTCGGCGGCGACTGGCGGGTGAACCAGTGGCTCAAGAAGGCCTGTCTCCTGTCCTTCCGGCTCAACGACAACCAGTTGATGGTGTCCGACAGCCGGCGGCCGCGGGTGATGATGGGCGGTACGCCGGGGCCGGTGACCACCGCCAACGAACCGCTCGGCGCGTTCTGGGACAAGGTGCCCAACAAGTTCGCCGGCTGGACCGAGATGGAGTTCCAGGCGGCGGGCTTTCGGGCGGTGCCCGGCTGCGTCGTGCGCCGCGGCGCCTTCGTGGCGAAGAACGTGGTGCTGATGCCCTCGTTCGTGAACCTCGGCGCCTATGTGGACGAGGGGACCATGGTCGACACCTGGGCCACGGTCGGCTCGTGCGCTCAGATCGGCAAGAACGTGCACATCTCCGGCGGGGCCGGCATCGGCGGCGTGTTCGAACCCCTGCAGGCGGCGCCGACGATCATCGAGGACGGCTGCTTCATCGGCGCCCGCTCGGAGGTGGCCGAAGGCGTGATCGTCGAGGAGGGCGCGGTGCTGTCGATGGGCGTCTTCCTGTCGGCCTCGACCCGGATCGTCGACCGTGAGACCGGCGAGATCTTCCGCGGCCGGGTGCCGGCCTATTCGGTGGTGGTGCCGGGATCGCTCGGCGGCGGCCCAAACACGCCGGCCCTGTCCTGCGCCGTGATCGTCAAGCGCGTCGACGCCCAGACCCGCTCCAAGACCAGCGTGAACGACCTCCTGCGGGAGTGAGCGCTCAAGCGGTGCTAAATGGGGTCATGCTCGGGCTTGACCCGAGCGCCCAGCACCTCCACCCGATCAGCTGCGGGGTCCTCGGGCCTCCGCTTCGCTGCGCCCGAGGATGACTCCGTATGTTTAGGAGCCCCGCTTCATCGCCAGCCGCGCCAGCCCGAACACCGCGATCACCGCCCAGGCCGCCTCCATCAGGAAGGCCGAGAGGTTGAAGGCGTGCAGCATGGACAGCAGCACCAGGCTGGAGCCGGTCAGATTCATCAAAAGGGCGGTGGCCTTCTTGGGATCGAGCCTGTCGAAGTGAATGCCCGCATAGGCCACCAACATCAGCAGCACGCCGAACACGCCGCCGACGTTGAGCAAAAGATCGGTCACAGAAAAAAGCCTGTCACTGGCGGGCCCGTCCCGGGTGCAGAACCCAGCCATAGTCGACGGTGAAGGCGGCGAGCACTTCGGTGGGCTGGCCCGGCTTCGGATCGATCGCATCCATGATCATCACCGAGTGCAGGGTGTCGCCGACGCGGCGGTCATAGCGGGTCAGGTGCATCACCTTGGTGGTGATGTCGTACCTGGGGTTCAGCACGAAGCCGCGCTTCAACCCCAGCACATAGGCGCCGATGCGCTGGGCGAGCCCGTCGGCGCCCGCGTCGTAGAGCGCGACCAGGCAGGTTCCGGGGGTGGTCGATTCCGGAAACACCCCGCTCATCACATAGAGCCGGCCCTCGGGCGACGGCGCGCGCCAAGTGTCGAGGGCGGTGGTGCCGACCGGCAGGTTCGGAGGCTGGCTGGCTTCGCGGCCATAACCCGCCGTGGCGGCGAAGTTCGCGGGCGGGGTCTGGGTATCGGCGGCGGGGCGGCAGACCCGGTCGGCCACCTGGATCATCGCGTCGGCGACGCTGGACGGCGCCGGCGCCGCATCGGCCCGCGCCGCGCCGCCGCAGGCGACGAAGGTGGCCGCCACGACGGCGATGAGGTCGATGATCCGCATGCCTGTGTTCTCCCGCTGCGCCAAAGGTAGGCGTCCCGGGCGGTAAAGCCTAGGCTGCGGCGATCTCGGTGGCGTGTTCGGCCAGGAGGGTGAAGCTTTCCGGCGTCACGTCGGCGAAGCCGCCCTGGATTTCGAACACCCGCCGCGCCCCCGCGCCGACGGTGACGATGACCTGTCCCGAGCGCAGGGTGGTCATGAAGGGCTCATGCCCCTCCAGCACGCCGAAATCGCCCTCCGCGCCCGGCGCGTCGACCTGGTCGACCTCGCCGGCGTAAAGCTCGCGCTCGGGCGACACCAGGGAGAAGTGGAACTTAGCCATTGTCGAACGTCTCGTCGTCGCCGAGGCGACAGGTTTGGACCCGGACCAGCGTCGCCGGGTCGGCGTCGTGCAGTCTGAGGTCGTCGTAGATCGCCGCGCAGAGGCCGAAATGGCCATCGTCGCCCGTGGGCAGGAAATAGCGGATCGGCCCTCCGCCGCCAAGCCGCTTGCTGGCGAGCCGCTTCCACGGAACGGGCGGCGCGCCCTTGTGAACCGGGATGGTGGCGGTCCGGAACTCGGCGATCACCGCCGGAGGCGTGTGCTGACTGGTATAGACCAGCGAGCACATGCCGCGCCGCGGCTCGATGAAGGCCTTGGGCGCGTCCGGGTCGGCGAACACCGCCATCTGGCCCGGGGTCTCCGGGTCGTCCGGACGGAAGGCCTGGGCCTTCACGTCGCTGGCGGAGTGGGCGCCCCAATCGTTGTAGAGCTGACGCAGCAGGCCCGGATCGACGTCGTTGAGCGCGACCGAGGCGCAGAACCGCGAGACGTAGGGTTTGGGCTGAGGCGCGGGCGGCTCCGCACGCGCCGCCGAAGCGGCGAACACGCCGAGCGCGCCCGCAATGATCGCCGTCTTCAGCCGCATGGTTGGTTTCGACCCGACACCCCGTGGAGCCTGGACATCGCGTAAAGAATGAGGCGGAATTACGCGTCCTTCGCCATGGCTTCACCCTTGGCCACGGCCTGCTCGATGGCGCCGACCATGTAGAAGGCCTGCTCGGGCAGATGGTCGTACTCGCCGTCGACGATGGCCTTGAACGAACGGATGGTGTCGGCCAGGGGCACGAACTCGCCGGCCACGTTGGTGAACTGCTCGGCCACGTGGAAGGGCTGGCTGAAGAAGCGCTGGATCTTGCGGGCCCGCGCCACCGTCAGCTTGTCCTCTTCCGACAGCTCGTCCATGCCGAGGATGGCGATGATGTCCTTCAGCGACTTGTAGGACTGCAGCACTTCCTGGACCTGGCGGGCGACGGTGTAGTGCTCGTCGCCGATCACCTGCGGGTCGAGGATCCGCGAGGTGGAGTCGAGCGGGTCGATGGCCGGGAAGATCCCTTGCGAGGCGATGTCGCGGCTCAGCACCGTGGTGGCGTCGAGGTGGGCGAACGAGGCCGCCGGGGCCGGGTCGGTCAGGTCGTCGGCGGGCACGTAGATGGCCTGCACCGAGGTGATCGAGCCCTTGTTGGTGGAGGTGATCCGCTCCTGCAGATTGCCCATCTCGGTGGCCAGGGTCGGCTGATAGCCCACGGCCGAAGGAATCCGGCCGAGCAGGGCCGACACTT
>CAILTK010000100.1 GCA_903837135.1 uncultured Caulobacterales bacterium | reverse complement strand
CGGGCGCGCTGTCGTCGGCGAGCGCCTGTCGGCCGGCGCTGAGGGTGGCGAAAACGATCAGCCCGAACACCACGGCCAGGGCGACGCCGAGCGCCAGGGTCCATGGCGAAGCGGGCGGGGAGGGTCGGGTCATGGGCGCGGCCGAACGGACGGGAGAATTGTCAGAACGCGTAATAAGGCCCCACCGTCCCGCCCGCGGTCCGGCCCTCGATGGCGGTGTAGACCGAACGGCCGAAGAAGAACGGCAGGCCGAAGTCGAAACTGCCGGCGTAGGCGGTGCTCGGGAAGATGATGTTGGGATTGGCGCCCACGCCCGGGATCACCGAATAGGACGGGTTGGCGTTGAACACGGTCTCGGCGTTGTAGAGGCTGAAGGTGTCGGTGTAGCTCGCGCCGTTCAGGCCCTTGATGACCGGACTGAGCGTCAGAGTGGTGGCGGGACAGTACAATCCCTTGAACCCGGCCGACGTGCACAAGGGAATCGCGCCATCTTCGAAGAAGTAGAGGCTGCTTCCGCTGTCGAGGAAGCTGTTGGGCAGGGTCTGGCCGTTATAGATCGCGGTGATCAGGCCCGGACCGTTCGAGCTCGACGAGGTCGAGGTGGTGTAGATGGTCGCCGATCCCAGGCCGTTGTTCGACTGAGTACCGATCCCGAAGTAAAGCGTGCCCGTCAAGGTGGGCTGGCCCGACGCCGGGGTCGACGGCAGGACCAGGATGGTGCCGTTGTTGTCGACGCTCATCGCCGCGACGGGATTGGGCAACTGCTGGAACGGGGCCGAGGCGTTCGCCGCGCGGGCGATGACCGCGTTGCAGCCCGTGCTCGGGCAGTCGTAGTAGATGGCGGCCGATTGGCCGCCGCTGGCGCAATAGACGCCGCAGTCGGTGGTGGTGGTGCCGATGCCGATGATCCCGTTGGAGCCGAAAGCCTGCACGGTGCTGAGGTTGCTGCCGCCGGCGGACGAACAGCTCCTGGGAACGCTGGCGAACTGGCCGGTGTCGGCGAGCACCTGGAACGGCATGTTGGCGACCTTCTCGCCTCCGATGGTCATGTCGGTGGTGCGCACCGAGCCGAACACATAGCCGTCGACGTACTGGTAGCATTCCGCGACGGGGTTGGCGCTCGTGTCGGTCTCGCTCGGCAGGGCGCTCAGCAGGCTCGGGTTGAGCACCGATCCGAAGATGCGCAGGCCGATCGAGCCCGTATCGACCTGCACGTGATCGATCGTCTGGCAGTTGGTGCTGCTGCCCGGCGCGCACACGGTCACCGAGACATAGGCCACGTCCGACTCGATATATCCGTTCGGGCCGACGGCCAGGGCGGGCGGGCCCTGATCGACGGTCACGGCGGCGAAGTTGGTCAGGGCGACCGGCGTCGGCGTGGGCGATGGGCTGCTCCCGCCACCGCCGCCGCCGCCGCACGCGGACAGGACCAGCATGGCCGCCAGGACCCCGGCTCGTCTGAACATGGCGGCGGAACTCACTTCAGGCCGCTGGCGGAAAAGCCGGCCGGCTGGAGCTGGGGAATCACGGCCACGCCCCAGAACGCCCCGGGATGGCCGCCGCTGATGACCATCAGATCGCTCCGGTTGACCGAGAGCGGACGTCCCAGACGGCGTCCGGACGTCGCCGCAGCCTCGGCCTGCACCGTGTCGAAATGCTCTCCGAGCAACTGGCGAAGGTCCGGCCGGCCGGGGCCCCGCCAGGCGACGGCGAAGACCACGCCGTCGGGCCGGGTGAACTCCTTGACCGCGCCGCGATTGGCCAGCGCGAGCGTATGCACCGTGTAGGCGCCGGCCGAGACGGACTGGACCGTCGCGCCGAGGACGGAGCGATCGGACTCGACGCTGCTATAGGCGCGGCCGAGGGCGGCGCGGGCGGGCGACGGCGAGGCGCCGAGGCTGAGGCCGACCAGGCTCAGGCCGACCACGCTCAGGCCGGCGACGTTTCGGGCCAAGGATCGTAACCACATGAAGCGCCCACCTCAGTCCCGCACAGCCCGCCGTAACCGGCAGCGTCCCCGTCATGCTTGCCGAAAATAAGGCCGGCTTACAACCCATACGAAATGAAGGGCTGACGAGTCCGGGGGGCGGCGGTAAGACGCGCCGCATGACCTCGCGCAACCTTCGCCCCACCCCCTTCGACATCGGTCCGGTGCATTTCGTCGGCATCGGCGGCATCGGCATGAGCGGCATCGCCGAGATCATGCTCAAGATCGGCTACAAGGTGCAGGGCTCGGACTCGAAGGCCAGCGCCAACACCGAGCGGCTGGCGGCCCTCGGCGCCACCATCTCGATCGGCCACGACGCGCAGAACCTCGGCCAGGCCTCGGCGGTGGTCTATTCGACGGCGGTCAAGGGCGACAATCCGGAGATCGTCGCCGCCCGCGAACGGCGCATCCCCCTGGTCCGCCGGGCCGAGATGCTGGCCGAACTGATGCGGCTGCAGTTCTCCATCGCCGTCGGCGGCACCCACGGCAAGACCACCACTACCTCCATGATCGCCGCCCTGCTCGACGCCGGCGGCCTCAACCCCACCGTGGTCAACGGGGGCATCATCAACGCCTACGGCACCAACGCCAAGGTCGGCGACGGCGACTGGATCGTAGTGGAGGCCGACGAGAGCGACGGCTCCTTCCTGCGGCTGAAGTCCACCGTCGCCGTGGTCACCAACATCGACGCCGAACACCTCGACCACTGGGGCGACTTCGACGCGGTGAAGAAGGGCTTCTGCGACTTCGTCGAGAACATTCCCTTCTACGGCTTCGCCGCCGTCTGCCTCGACCATCCCGAGGTCCAGGCCCTGGCGTCGCGGGTGGAGAACCGGCGGCTGGTCACCTACGGCGTCAATCCCCAGGCCGAGGTGCGGGCGACGCGGATCGTCATGGGACCCGAGGGGGCGGAGTTCGACGTGCGCATCACCCCGCGCGACGGCGACCCGATCGGCTACGACAACCTGCGCCTGCCGATGACCGGCGGCCACAACGTCGCCAACGCCCTGGCCGCCATCGCCGTGGCGCGCGAGCTCGGCGTGTCCAGCGAGGCGATCCGCAGCGGCCTGATGGGGTTCGCCGGGGTCAAGCGCCGCTTCACCACCACCGGCGTGGTGTCCAAGGGGCCGTCCCAGGGCGTGCGCGTGATCGACGACTACGGCCACCATCCGGTCGAGATCGCCGCCGTGCTGAAGGCCGCGCGCCAGGTGCAGTCGGGCGGCGACGGCAAGGTGATCGCCGTGGTGCAGCCGCACCGATACAGCCGCCTGCGCGACCTGATGGACGACTTCGCCGCCGCCTTCCACGACGCCGACAGCGTGATCGTCGCCGACGTCTACGCGGCGGGCGAGGCGCCGATCGAGGGGGTCGACCGCGACGCCCTGGTCGAGCGGATCCGACGGTTCGGCCAGCGCCGGGTCCAGCCGCTCGAGAGCGTCACCTCCCTGCCGCGCCTGGTGGCGGAGGAGGCCAAGGCCGGGGACCTCGTGGTCTGCCTCGGCGCCGGCGACATCACGGCCTGGGCCTACGCCCTGCCGGGCCAGTTGGAGGCGCTGGGGTGAGCGCGGCGCTGACCGGCGGCTGCCAGTGCGGCGCGGTGCGCTATGAGCTGAAGGCTGCGCCCAAGAGCACTTTCTGCCATTGCCGCATGTGCCAGAAGGCCACCGGCGGGGTGTTCGCCGCCCTGGCGATGGTCAAGAAGGCCGATCTGACCTGGACCCGCGGCGGACCGGCCTATTACGCCAGCTCCACGGTCGCCACGCGGGGCTTCTGCCCCGCCTGCGGCACGCCCCTGACCTTCGCCTACACCGACCAGGACCGGATCGAAGTCACCACCGGCAGCCTCGACGACCCCTGGAGCGTGGGTCTGGTCGAGCATTTCGGCGTGGAGTCGAAGATGCCCTGGCTCAAGCTCGCCGACGGCCTGCCCGAGCACCGCACCGGCGACAGTCCGGAGTCGCCGGTCAACGATCCGGGGTTCAGGTCCCGGCAGGGGCAGGGATGAGGGGGCGGCGTTTGGCCCCTCTCCCACAAGGGGAGAAGGGGTCTCGATGACTTGGCGCGACCACCTGCCGTCCGTCGCCGGGCGGATCGTGTTCGACGCGCCGCTGGCGCCCTACACCTGGCTGCGGGTCGGCGGGCCGGCGGACGTGCTGTTCCTGCCCAGGGACGAGGCGGACCTTAAGGGGTTTCTCGCCGCGCTCGATCCCGCCGTCCCGGTGATGACGCTCGGCGTCGGCTCCAACACCCTGGTGCGCGACGGCGGAGTGGACGGGGTGGTGATCCGCCTCGGCCGCGCCTTCGCCGACATCACGACCGACGGCCTCACCGTGACCGCCGGCGCCGCGGCGCTCGACGCCCAGGTGGCCAGGGCCGCAGGCGAGGCGGGGATCGCCGGCCTCGAGTTCTACACCGGCGTGCCGGGGACCATCGGCGGGGCGGTGGTGATGAACGCGGGGTGCTACGGCCAGGAGACCCGGGACGTGCTCATATCCGCCCGGGTGATGGACCGGACCGGCGCGGTGCGCACGCTCGCCAACGCCGACCTCGCCTTCCGCTATCGCCATTCCGCCGTGCAGGACGCCGACCTGATCGTGCTCGGCGCCGCCTATCGGGGCCGGCCCGACGACGCCGATGCGGTCAAGGCGCGCATGGCCGAGATCACCGCCCGGCGCGAAAGCTCCCAGCCGATCCGCGAGAAGACCGGCGGCTCGACCTTCCGCAATCCCGAGGGCCATTCGGCCTGGAGACTGGTCGACGAGGCCGGCTGGCGCGGCAAGCTCCACGCGGTGAGCGGGGCGGGGGCCATGTTCTCGCCCCAGCACGCCAACTTCCTGATCAACCCCGGCGAGGCCACCGCCGCCGACCTCGAAGGCCTCGGCGAAGCCGTCCGCGCCGACGTGAAGTCCAAGTTCGGCGTCGCGCTGACCTGGGAAGTGAAACGGGTGGGGCGCGCCTCGCGCCCGCGCCTTCCCGAGGGGGGATGACAGCGACGGCGGGCGTCGAAATTTGACGCCTCCTCGCGCGAAAACTTCGCCTTCTGGGTGAACTATCTGACAAACAAGGGAAATTCGTCGATCTGCTGCATCCTCGGATGAAGCCGCGCGTTAGCGGCTCAACCGTCACGCTGGGGAAGACCACCATGCTCAAGATGCTGCTCGCCGCGAGCGCTCTCTCCGTCCTCTGGGCCGGCGCCGCCGGCGCCCAGGGCTACTATGGCGGCCCGCCCGCGCCGCCCTATTCCGTCGGCGGCTACGGCGGCGGCTATGGCGGCGGCGGGTGCCGCTTCACCATCGCCGGCGTCCACGCGGGCGTCACCGTGCTCGGCATCGACGTCGGCGGCCGGGTCGGCGCCAGCGTGCCCACGGACTGCGGCGGCGATCAGGGCCCGGTTCAGCCCGGGCCGGTCGCGTACGCACAGCCCTACGCCCAGCCTTACGGGCCGCCGCCTCAGCCTTACGGCGCCGCCCAGCCCTACGGTTATCAGGGCGGATACGCCCAGCCGGTCGCCTACCCGGCGCCCCAGCCGTACGGCTACCCGCCGCAGCCCTGCGGTTGCCAGCCCGTGGCGTATCAGCCCTACTGATTCGCCCGCGCTAACCACTCGTCAACCATGCTGCGGTGATGTGGCCCTTCTCTTGGGACGCGCACCGCATGACCCTTCCGCTGCAAGGTCGTCACATCGCCGTGCTTATGGGCGGCCTCTCGTCCGAGCGCGAGATCTCGCTGTCGACCGGCCGCGGCTGTATCGCCGCGCTCGAGCGGCTGGGCGCGCGGGTCTCGGCGATCGACGCCGGCCGCGACATCGCCGAGGTGCTGACCCGGCTGAAGCCCGAGGTCGCCGTCAACGCCCTGCACGGGGTGTGGGGCGAGGACGGTACGGTGCAGGGCGTGCTCGAGACGCTGCAGGTGCCATACACCCATTCGGGCGTGCTGGCCTCGGCCCTGGCCATGGACAAGAACAAGTCCAAGGCCGTGCTGAAGGCGGCGGGCGTCAAGGTTCCCGGCGGGGGACTGTACGACCGGTTCGAGGCGGCGCGCGAGCATGTGCTGGCGCCGCCCTACGTGGTGAAGCCCAACGCCGAAGGGTCCTCGGTCGGGGTGTTCCGCGTGTTCGAGGGCGCCAACCGGCCCCCGGAGGCGCTGGCGTCGGACGCCTGGACCTATGGCGACCTGGTGATGGTCGAGCCCTACATCGCCGGCCGCGAGCTCTGCGTCACCGTGCTCGGCGAACCTGCCGGTCCGCGGGCCCTGGCGGTGACCGACATCATCGCCGCCACCGGCTTCTACGACTACGAAGCCAAGTACGCCGAGGGCGGCTCGCGCCACATCCTTCCGGCCCAGCAGCCGGCGCCGGTGACCGAGGCGGCGATGCGCCAGGCGGAACTGGCCCACGCGGCGCTTGGTTGCCGAGGTCTTACCCGATCGGACTTCCGTTATGACGATCTTAAGGACGATCTGGTCCTTCTGGAGCTCAACAATCAGCCCGGCATGACGCCGACCTCGCTCGCTCCCGAGCAGGCCGCCCATGTCGGCATGGACTACGACGCTCTGGTGCTCTGGATGGTGGAAGACGCTTCATGCCGGCGGTGATCCGAGGATCGTCCCGCGGCAAGTCCGGCGGGGCCCGCGGGCGCAAGCCGGCGGCTGCGGCGTATTCGCCGACCAAGCTGCGTGGCGCGGCCATGGCCGGCGTCGACCCGCGCGCGGCGGTGTGGATCGCGGCCGGGATCGCCGGCGCGGCCTGCCTGCTGGCCATGACCGTGGGCGGCGCGCGCGCGCTCGAGCACGGCGTCGGCGGCGCGGCGGGCCGGCTGTCCGCGGCCCTCGGCTTCCGCCTGCACACCCTGACCATCAAGGGCGCGGACGCCCTGTCCACCCCGGCCATCGCCGAGGCGGCGGCCCTGAACCCCGGCGATCCCGTGCTCGGCGTCGACCTCGACAAGCTTCGCGAGCGCGTGGAGACGGTCGGCTGGGTCAAGTCGGCCAAGGTCCAGCGCCTCCTGCCCGACACCATCGTCGTCTCGATCCTGCCCCGCACCCTGCTGGCGGTCTGGCAGCACGACAACGCCGCCAGCGTCGTCGACGCCGACGGCGCGGTGGTGCCGGAGGCCCAGCCGGCCGTCTTCACCCAGCTGCCGCTGATCGTCGGCGAAGGCGCCAACGAGGCGGCCGCCCAGATCCTGCCGCTGGTCGAGGCCCGCCCGCGGCTGATGAGCCGGCTCGACGCCTTCCAGCGGGTGGACGCCCGCCGCTGGCGTCTGACGCTCAAGGACGGCGGCGTGATCGACCTGCCGGCGCGGGACGAGGATCAGGCCCTGCTCCGCTTCGACCAGCTCGATGCCCGGCTGCACTGCCTCGACCTGGGGTTCGAGCGCATCGACCTGCGCGATCCGTCGGCCACGGAGGTGCGCATGAGGGGCTCAGCGCCGCCGCCGCAGGCTTCTTCCGCCGGGGCCGTGACATGAAACGCTGAGCTTAAGCGGGGGTGGAGCGGCGTCAGAAACGCGCTCCAGGACTTGAACTAAAATCGTCTTTCTCAGGAGAAGCTGAGGCGGGCGGTGCTGGGGAAATTTTGATGGGCTGGGGTCTGCAAAACGCGGACACCAAAACATGGAGTAAAGCGATGTCGCGGTTCGATGACCGGCGGGATCCGCGCGAAGGATTGAGAGTGATAACCGGGGGGCGCACGCCAATGGTGGCGGCGGTGGACCTCGGGGCGTCCAAGATCGGCTGCTTCATCATGAAGCCCGACGGGGTCCGGCGCGAGGACGGGACGGTGCAGGTGAGCGGCGTGGCGCATGTGCGCTCGCGCGGTGTTCGCGGCGGCGCCATCGTCAGCCTCGACGAGGCCGCGGGCGCCCTGGCCCAGGCGGTCGAGCGGGCCGAGGCCATGGCCGGGGTATCGGTCTCGGGCGTGGTGCTGACCACCTCCGGCGGGCAGCTGGCGTCGACGCGGGTGCGCGCGGCGGTGTCGCTGGGCGCGCGGCCGATCACCGACCAGGATCTGTCCCGCGCGATCCAGATGGCTCTGGCCCAGGCGCGGTTTCCCGGCCGCCGGCCGATCCACCTGCTTCCCGTCGCCTGGACGGTGGATCATCAGTTCGGCGTGCGCGACCCGCGCGGCATGTACGGTCAGAAGCTCGGACTGGAGCTGCTGGTCGTGAGCATGGCCGAGACCGCCTACGCCACCTACGCCCACTGCGCCGAACTGGCGCACCTTCACCTCGAGGGCGTGGTCGCCGCGCCCTTCGCCTCGGGCCTGGCGGCGCTCGAAGAGGACGAGATGGACCTCGGCGCGGTGTGCATCGACATGGGCGGCGGCTCGACCTCGGTGGCCGTGTTCGGCGGCGGCTCCCTGCTGCACGTGGACAGCCTCAACGTCGGCGGCGCGCATGTGACCAGCGACATCGCCCGCGGCCTGTCCACCACCCTGGCCGGCGCAGAACGGCTGAAGACCCTGCACGGATCGGCCATCGCCTCCACCGGCGAGGACCGCGAGATGATCGAGACGCCGCCACGCGGCGACGATCCCGGGGCCGGACCGGTGGTCGCCCCGCGCTCGATGCTGAAGGGCATCATCGCCCCGCGCGTCGAGGAGACGCTCGAGCTGGTGCGCGACCGGCTGCGCGCCGCCAACGCGCCGATCGACCCGGCGGCCGGCATCGTCCTGACCGGCGGCGCGTCGGAACTGGCCGGTGTCCGCGAAACGGCGCTTCGGGTGTTCGACCGGCCGGTGAGGCTGGGCCGTCCGCGCCGGGCCCCGCACCTGGCTGACGCCGCCTCCGGCCCCGCCTTCTGCGCCGCCGCGGGGGTGCTGCAGCGCGCCGCCTTCGGACCGCGCGAGGCCGCCCTGATCAGGAGCGCCGTCGCCAATCACCAGCCCCGCCACGTCCAGGCCGGGACCTACACCGGCCCCCTGGCCAAGGCCGTGGGCTGGCTCCGGACCAATCTCTGAAGGAATACGCCGTTCCGCTCATCCCCGCGCAAGCGGGATGAGCGGCGGGTGGGGAACGGTTTGGCGAGCTCAGCCGCGCCGTTGACGCAGATGTGACCGGATAACCTGCGTCACACCGACCCGATGCGAATCGTCCGGATTCCGCGCAAGCGGAAAATCCTCTAACGAATCATAAAATAAGCTGCTGCAACGCTTTGCGGGGCTTCGACTCGGACTAAGACGGTTAACCACCGCTTAAGCATAAGGGCCGATTCATTGTCTGCCGCGGCGCTCCAGAATGGACCGTCCCGCCAGATCGAAAGGCCGATCAGGATGAAGCCAATGGCGCTCAACTTCTCCTCGCCCCGCTCCACGGAACTCAAGCCGCGGATCGTCGTGTTCGGCGTCGGCGGGGCCGGCGGCAACGCGGTCAACAACATGATCGAGGCGGGACTCGAAGGCGTCGAGTTCGTCGTCGCCAACACCGACGCGCAGCAATTGCAGCGTTCGCACACCGAGCGGCGGATCCAGCTCGGCGTCTCCATCACCGAGGGCCTGGGCGCCGGCGCCCATCCCGAGGTCGGCCAGTCGGCGGCCGAGGAATCGATCCCCGAGATCTCCGAGCACCTCGAAGGCGCGCACATGGTGTTCATCACCGCCGGTATGGGCGGGGGCACCGGCACGGGCGCCGCGCCGATCATCGCCAAGGCGGCGCGCGAGCGCAACATCCTCACCGTCGGCGTGGTCACCAAGCCGTTCCATTTCGAGGGCCGCCATCGCATGCGGCTGGCCGAGGCCGGCGTCACCGAGCTGCAGCGCCACGTCGACACCCTGATCGTCATTCCCAACCAGAATCTGTTCCGCGTCGCCAACGAGCGCACCACCTTCGCCGAGGCCTTCGGCATGGCGGACGAGGTGCTGCATTCGGGCGTGCGCTCGATCACCGACCTGATGGTGCTGCCGGGCCTGATCAACCTCGACTTCGCCGACGTCCGCACGGTGATGACCGAGATGGGCAAGGCGATGATGGGCACCGGCGAGGCCGGCGGCGAGGACCGCGCCCTGATGGCGGCGCAGAACGCCATCCAGAATCCCCTGCTCGACGAGGTCTCGCTGAAGGGGGCCAAGGCCGTGCTGGTCAACGTCACCGGCGGTCTCGACATGACCCTGCTCGAGGTCGACGAGGCGGCCAACGCCATCTCCTCCGAGGTCGATCCGGAAGCCAACATCATCTTCGGCGCCGCCTTCGATCCGTCGCTCGAGGGCAAGATCCGCGTGTCGGTGGTCGCCACCGGCATGGACGGCGCCGCCAAGGCCGCCATCGAACCGGCGCACCGTCCGCTCGCCCAGCCTGTCGCGGCCCCGGTCGCGCGGGCTCCGGCGCCCCAGCCGGTCGTCGCGGCCCCGACCTTGCCGCTCGAGCCCGCGCCCCAGCCGGTGATCCAGCAGCCCCTGATCAGCGAGCCGGTCCGCGCCGCGTCCACCCAGCCGCTGCGGATCGTCGATCCCGCCGCGGTCGAGGAGGAGGAAGACTATCTCTCCGTCGTCACGCGCGAGCCGATCGTGACCCAGCCCCGCGCGGAATACCGCTCCAACCCGCCGGCGGCGGTGGAGCATCGCCGCCAGCCGCCGAAGAACCCCTTGCCCGATCCGCGTATTCCGCCGGAGAAGAAGGGCTGGCTCAGCCTGTTCGGCGGCGGCCGGGCCCGCGAAGAGCTGACTCCGCTGCGCAACCCGGTAGACAGCCCGCGCTATGAAGAGCCGGCGCCGCGCACGGTGCAGTCCGCCGGCCCGGCGGCGGCGCTCAAGCCGGCGGCCGAGCCCGAAGCGGCCGCCGACGACCTGGATATCCCGTCCTTCCTGCGTCGCCTGGCCAACTAGGTCGCGACGATCCAGGAGCAGGCGCGGCGCGTTTCGCGCGCCGCAAGCAATGGGTTAATGCAGTCTTGTAATCATTTCGGCGCGGTCCTCCAGAGGATCGCGCCGATTGTTTCAGCCTCGCCCTAAATCCACCCCAAGGTGCTGTTTTCGAACGGGCGAGCCGGCGAAACAGTCGGAAACAGGAGTTGTCTTGCCGCGTTGCAGCAAGCGCTTCAGAAGAGCGACGGTGCGGGAGAGGCGTAAAGCCGCCCTGCGAGAGGATGGCGTATGCTTATGATGGATGGGCCGGGATTGCGGCAGCAGACGCTCGCGGGATCCACGGTGTTCGCGGGCATCGGCGTCCACTCGGGTCGACGGGTGCGCGTGGCGCTTCGTCCTGCGCCGGTCGGCCACGGCATCGTCTTCATCCGTTCGGACCTGGCCGATCGCGACAACCGGATCCCCGCCCTCGCCGAGCGGGTCTCCTCCACCCAGCTCAACACCGAGATCCGCAACGCCGCGGGCGCCTCGGTCTCCACCATCGAGCACCTGATGGCCGCCTTCGCCGCCCTCGGCGTCGACAATGCGGTGGTGGAGCTCGATGGCCCCGAAACCCCGATCATGGATGGTTCGGCCCAGCCCTTCCTCGACATCATCGACCGCGTCGGCGTGCGCGGGCAGGACGCGTCGCGTCGGTCGATCGAGATCGTCGAACGGGTCGAGGTGCGGTCCGGCGACAAATGGGCCGCGTTCAGTCCCGCCGCGGGCTTCGAAGTGGCGTTCGAACTGCAGTACGCTTCCCGGGCGATCGGCCGCCAGAGGATCGATCTCGCCGTCACCGAGGACAGCTTCCGGGCGGAGCTCGCCGCCGCGCGCACCTTCGGCTTCATGCACGAGGTCGAATCGCTGAAGGCCATGGGCCTCGCCAAGGGCGCCTCGCTCGACAACGCCGTCGGCCTCGACGGCGACCTGGTCCTCAACCCCGAGGGCCTGCGCATGGAGCGCGAGTTCGTGCGCCACAAGGCGATGGACGCGGTGGGCGATCTCTACACCCTCGGCGCCCCGCTGATCGGCCGCTTCGAGAGCGTCAAGGGCGGCCATGCCCTGAACAACGCGCTCTGCCGCGCGCTCCTGGCCCAGCCGTCCGCCTGGCGCTGGCGCCCGCCCATGCTGGCCATGGCGCAGGCCGGCTGACAAAAACGCCCGTGAAGGCCTTCGGCGCGTCAGCGCTGTAAAAGATTCACCACCAAGATCACCAAGAAGAAGACTTCACGGGTGATGGCGCGCCCTGTTCGGCGACACGGCGCTCTTGGTGATCTTGGTGCGGTTGGTGGTTAAATTCCTTTCTTGCGCTCACGCGCGACGCGCCGCCCCGTCTCTTGCGCTCACGCGCGACGCGCCGCCCCGTCGCCCTTTGGCCTTCCGCGGCCAAGCGTCCGTTTGCGCTGGCCCGGCGCTCGTGTAGAAGGCGGAAGGGCGTGCGGTGGGGCGCAGGGCCGTCCGGCCGGATTCGAAGGATCAGCGTTTGTCGACTTCGCGTGTATTTCGTCATGGCGGCCGCTTGTCGGGCGGCCGGTTTGCGGTCCTCGCGGTCTGCGGCCTCGTCGCGCTCGCCCTGTCCGCCTGCGCCGGCAAGCCGAAGAAGCCCGACGTAGCCTATGAGGAGCGGCCGGTGGAGCTGCTCTACGCCACCGGCGCCCAGAAGCTCGACAAGCACCAGTGGAACGACGCCCTGCGCTATTTCGACGAGGTGGAGCGCCAGCATCCCTATTCGGAGTGGTCGAGACGCTCGGTCCTGATGGAAGCCTTCGCCCACTACGAGGCCGGCCAGTACGAAGACGCCATCGCGGCGGCCGACCGGTTCACTTCGCTTTATCCGGGCAACGCCTCGGCGTCCTACGCCTACTATCTGAAGGCGGTCTGCTATTTCGAGGAGATCAGCGACGTCGGCCGCGACCAGGCCGCCACCGAGCAGGCCCAGCTGGCGCTGCGCGAAGTGGTCAAGCGCTATCCGCAGACGGAATACGCCGTCGACGCCAAGCTGAAGATCGACCTGGTGCAGGACCAGCTCGCCGGCAAAGAGATGGCCATCGGCCGCTGGTATCTGCGCCAGGGCAATCCCCTGGCGGCGATGGGCCGGTTCCGCACCGTGCTCGACCGGTTCCAGAGCACCACCCACACGCCCGAAGCCCTCTACCGGCTGGTCGAGGCCAACCTGACCCTCGGCCTTCGCGACGAGGCCACCAAGGACGGCGCGGTGCTCGGCTTCAACTTCCCCGGCGACCGCTGGTACAAGGAGGCCTACGACCTCCTGACCGCCAAGGGGCTCAAGCCGGCGACCGTGCCGGTGACCCGCCGCCGCACCTACATCACCCGCCTCGGCAGCGGCGCCAAGGCGGGCAGCTAGCCCCTGCATCCGTCATCGCGCGGGCCTGATTCCCCGTGATATGAACGCGCCGATGCTGATCGGTCTTTCCATCAAGGACGTGGTGCTCATCGAGGCGCTGAACCTCGACGTGTCGCCGGGCCTGACCGCCCTGACCGGCGAGACCGGCGCGGGCAAGTCGATCGTGCTCGACGCCCTCGGGCTCGCGCTCGGCCGCCGCGCCGACGCCGGCCTGGTGCGGCGCGGGGCCGGCCAGGCCATGGCCTCCGCGGTGTTCGCCCTGCCAGCGGGGCATCCGGCCTTCGCCTACCTCGAGGCGCGCGGGCTGCCCGCCGATCCCGGCGAGGATCTGGTGCTGCGCCGGCAGGTCTCCGCCGACGGCCGGTCGCGCGCCTTCGTCAACGACGCCGCCGCCAGCGTCGGCGTGCTGCGCGACCTCGGCGTCATGCTGGTGGAGGTGCACGGCCAGCACGAGACCGTGGGCCTGCTCGACCCGCGCACCCATCGCGGCCTGCTCGACGCCTTCGCCGGCGATGCGCCGGCGCTGTCGGCCGCGGCCGAAGCCTGGACGGCGCTGAGGGCGGCGGAAGACGCCGCCGAGGCCCTGCGCGCCCGCGCCGGCCGCGCCGACGAGGAGCGCGAGGAGGCGGCCCTGCGCCTGGCCGAACTCGACCGTCTCGACCCGCGGGTGGGCGAAGAGGCCAGCCTGGCCGAGGAGCGCGCCCTGCTGGGCGCCGCGGAGAAGGCCCTGACCGACATCGCCGCGGCGCGCGACGGCCTCGGCGGCGACGGCGCCACCGGCCGGCTGGCGTCGGCGGTACGGGCGCTGCAACGGGCGCGCGAACGGGCCGTCGCCAGCGGGGCCGGCGCGGACAACCGGGTG
>CAILTK010000099.1 GCA_903837135.1 uncultured Caulobacterales bacterium | reverse complement strand
GCCTTGTCGGCGGCGGCCTTGTCAGCGGCGGCCTTGTCAGCGGCGGCCTTGTCGGCGGCGGCCTTGTCGGCGGCGGCCTTGTCGGCGGCGGCCTTGTCGGCGGCGGCCTTGTCGGCGGCGGCCTTGTCGGCGGCGGCCTTGTCGGCGGCGGCCTGTCCGTCGCCTTGGCCCGCGCCGCCCTCGCCGTCAACCGGGGAAAGGGCAGCGCTCGCCAGCGCGCCATAGGCCGCCGACGCGATAAGCGTTCTCATGTGTTTTCTCGCGATTGAGGTGGGGAAAATCGGCGCGGGCGCGACGACCTAGATGATCGGGACCAACCGCACGCGGACGTTGGCGTCTGAGCCCGCCGCAGCCAGGACGGCAAGCCCGATCTTGGTGTTGCCGGCGCTCGTCGATGTCATGACTTTATTGGTGTCATCCCAGTAAACGAGGTCACCGACCGCGAAGGTCTGCGAGGCTGTTTTGGGGTGGTCGAAGACGCCGGCGACCTCAATATCGACGAGTGCAGCGGCGGGGGCCGTCACGGTCGAGATACCGAAAATGCCACCGATCTTGACGCCTACGCCGGAGGTCACGCCGCCGCTCGGCGCCGAGAGCGACAGGTGGCCGCCATTGGAGATTTTGTTCTTCATGTTGCTAAGCCTCTTGCTGTTTCCCGGCCACAGACGGGGTGACCTGAAGCCGGAAAACAGCAAAGGGCGCCGCTGAGGACGCCCTTTGCTGAACTTTGGCCGAACGGCTTAGCCGTTGACGACACCCGGGTTTTTATACATGCCGCGCGAGTCGATCGCCTTGGCAGCGAAGTCCAAGCGGGCCTTGAACTCCATGCCGTCCACCTCGAACCCGATCCGCTCGTCCAGGAAAACGCCCTCTTCCCCTTCGAGGTAGGCGTATTCGATCGTATCGACCGTGGCCGGATCGGCGATCAGGAACCAGGGCGTGGCGTTCGTACCGCCGTTGAGGCGTTGCTCGATGATCGGTACAAACGCGTCCTGATAAGGGTTCACGTCCGTGCTCTTGGTCGAGTTGACCGGCTTCAGCAGCTGATAGGCGGGAACCCAAGTCGAAGTCCCGCCGAGCAGCCACTTCGGCATGATGTTGATGGGGCGGCCTTCCAGGCCCACCTGGCTGCCCATGGCGATCTGCGCCGCCTGCACAGTCGTCATGCTCACCGCGCCGCCGGCGCCTGCCAGATTGCCGTGGACGGAGCCGAACAGCGGGTTGCCGTCGCCCATATTCGGGTTGGACAGCAGAATGCCGTAGACGGTGTCGGATTCCAGATCGGCGGCGGCTCGCCCGAACATGTTGGGGATGCGCGAGAACGCGTCGAGATCGTCGTTGATCAGGGTCTGACGCGTGATGTTGAAGATGCGACCGAAGGTGGCCAGGGCATAGACCTCCTTACCGTCGGCGATCGTCCCCTGCGTAATTTCCCCACCTTCCGGCACCTGCAGCAGTGCGGGCGCGCCGCCCAACTGCACGCGGCTGATCGGCTTGAAGTCCGGCAGAGTGGACTGGCGCGCCCATGCCGTGAACGTCCGCGGCGCCGTCTGATAGCCGTCGCGCAGGGTCTTGTGGGCGACGTTGGCAAGCACGGACGGGAAGTCGGACGTGGAGTGAGCGCGCAGGCACATGTCGGCGATTTCGCGCTTGGACTTGCCCGACGTCTTTTCGCCGTTCAGCTCCAGATTACGGCGTCCGATCTCCAGCAGGGACATGCCGCGCCAGTGGCCGGCATCCACCGCAGTGTCGAGCGCATTGCTCGGGCGGAAACGGTGCATCAGGGCGGACTCGATCCCGCTGCGCATCTTGTCGCGCTCGTCATGCGTGATGTGCGCGGTCTGCCCGGCGATCGGCGGCGAGGCTGCCCGCTGACGTTCGGTCGCGGCGGTCAGCAGCGCGGCGCGACAGGACTCGACGCTGACTTCGCCCCGGCCGTTCTGCTCGAGCAGTTCGCGACCCCGCTCGGCAAGGCCGAAGGTGCGGGCTTGCTCGACGAAATCCACGCCGTCGATAGCGCCGAAGCGGGTCACCTCAGCAACCGCCGGCGTGGCAGCAGCGGGGTGCGCTGGAGCAGCGCGAGCGGCCACAGGCGCGGGCGCGGCGGCGGCGGGGGGCGTAGCGGCCGGCGCAGCGCCGCCGCCCGGTTGAGACCGAGTGAGCATATCTTCATCCTCTGTTGTGGAAACCCCGTCGTGGGGCGGCGCGCCGGGGATTGGAGCCGCAGACCGGACCCCGGCGGCCGGATCAGCGGGAACAGGTACGAGGGACGCTTCGAGAAGCTCCCATGCGGCGGCGCTCCAGATTTCGGCGCCGGTCGCGGTGTCGATTTCGGTCATGCG
>CAILTK010000098.1 GCA_903837135.1 uncultured Caulobacterales bacterium | reverse complement strand
GCCGTCCGTTATGTGAGCCTCAACCCGGTGCGCGCCCGACTGGCGTCAAGGGCGCAGGACTGGCCCTGGTCGAGCGTGAACGCGCATCTGAACGGCGAAGACGACGGCCTTGTGCTGGTGAAGCCGGTGCTGGACTGGGTGGAGTGTTTCGCCGACCTCATCGCCCCGACCCCCGACGAGTCCAGCTTCGCCGAACTGCGCGCCGCGGAGACGACCGGCCGTCCGTTGGGCGGGGCTGACTTCGTAGCCGACCTCGAACGAAGGCTGGGCCGACCCATCGCCCGCCGCGCCCCGGGCCGCAAACCCTTGAGAAGGCCTCTGGAGCAACTGGGTTTGCTTTAGGCGTAAGGGGATTAGGGATTGTTGCTCCTGTCCCCGTATTCCCTTGATCCGGGCAACGTTAAGGTAGAGCTTCCTCGCCAAGAGGGAGATTTCACGAAGTGCAGCCCAGGGCTTTCGTAGCCGCACTGATCTTCGCGGCGTCCTATCTCCCGTTGGCCATGATCTTGTGCCTGCAGGACACCGACGCAGCCCGGCTACATTGGGCTATTTGCGACGACTGGGCGCACGCAAATAGCTGCACAAGCCCGCTGAAGCATCCTTGGCTAGCAACCCTGCCCGTCGTCGCCTGCATGATCTGCCTCATTGTGACTCGGCAGGCGCTCGCTAGTCTCCAGCCACGCACGCCGATCACGGTTAAGTCGGCCAAGCCGGTGCCGGCCGACCTGATGAACTACACCTTCCCATATGTCGTCAGCCTTATAAGCTTGGATCTTGGCGACCTTCCGAAACTTGCGGGCTTCGCGCTCTTCTTTGGCTGGATATTCCTGATCACCCTTCGCTCCGGCCAGCTATTGATGAACCCGGTTCTGACTCTGTTCGGTTGGCGGCTCTACGAGGTCACCTTCGTTTACCAGGGCGGCACCTCGATTGAGCGGGAGCGCTTGGCAATGGTCCAAGGCCCCCTAGAACCCGGCGCAACAGTCATGCACGACACCATCCAAGAAATATTGGTCATCAAGGGGGTGTCATAGTTCGATGGCCGAGCTCGAGGATCTCAAGGCATTCGACATCGCTGGGGCAGCGGTCAGCGTCTGGACATTCAAGAAGTCCACGCCGAAAGGTCAGCCACCCGTCTTCTCTGGCCGGTGGATTGCTGTGGACGACGCTTTGGCGGGCGCGCTGCGGGAATCTTTGGCGACTGCAAGCGACAGTATCGCCGAGACCCACCCCTATGGACTGCTGGCCCAGATCAACGAAGGAGGCGTCTTGGTCCTCGGGGCCGACGAAACCCATGCGCCAGCGATCGTCGCGCAGACCGCCGACCCTACTCCGGAGCGCAAGGTTCGCGTCCTTAAGCAGATCAACAACTCAGCGTTCTATGTGGTGAAGTTTGTCGCCCCGGGGGGGCAGACGCTGCATGCCGTGCGTCGCACCGATGACTCCTGGCGCAGCAGGAAAGCCACCGGAACCATCGCGGCCTACTTTGGCGATGATGGCTTGACGCTGGCCCCCGCGCCTCGGTTCACCTTGTCGCGCTACTTCGACTTCCTGATCCACGGTGACGCCGTGTTCGTACTCGACAAGGGCCGCTTCGAATCCGTGCTCTCCTACAAGGAGGCCCAAATCGAGGACTTCACGGCGCTGCAGGCCGAGCCGACTTTTGTCGGCGTCTTCGTAGACGTGGCTCCCTTGGTGTCTTTCGTGGGAACGAACAAAATCCACCTGCGCCGCGCTTGCGCTATACGCGAGAAAGGCAACTTCTCCAACGCTGACTACATGGCTCGCCTACGCCAGCACGCCGGACAGATGGGTTTTGGTTTCGCTTTCGACGCCCAGGGCCGGATTGTCTGCACTGAGGCGGCCTGTCCCGACATCATCAAAGCGCTGCTCGATCACCGGCTCGACTCGCGGTTGTCTGGCAATCTTTATGATGTCGAGAACACCGAAGTCGTCGGGTAGTCTTTGTCGCGCCAGGAGCCGGCATTTTGGCGGACCGAAATCCAGACGTCGTCAGACGAATGAGGGCCGCTCCGCTTGCGGCTAATATCCGAGAAGCCCCTATCAAGTCGGCAGCACGGATACACACCTAGAATACGGGGACAGGAGCAATATTCCCCCTTTGTTCTGCGCGTGCTAGCCTGTCGAAATGGCTCGTCTTGCGCGGATCGTCGTTCCGGGATGCCCGCACCATGTGACGGCGCGGGGCAATCGACGTGAACCGATCTTCTTCAAGGACGGCGACCAGGACATCTATGCCGACATCCTGGCCGAGCAGACCCGGCGCGCGGGTGTCGAGGTGTGGGCCTACTGCCTCATGCCCAATCACGTCCATCTGATCTTGCGCCCGGCCGACACGGACGGCCTGGGCCGCGCCCTGGGCGCCGCTCACCGCCGGTGGGCGAACTATGTCAACGCCCGCGGCCGCTGGCGCGGACACCTGTTCGACGGCCGCTTCGCCTCCGTCGCCATGGATGAAGCTCACCTCCTGGCGGCCGTCCGTTATGTGAGCCTCAACCCGGTGCGCGCCCGACTGGCGTCAAGGGCGCAGGACTGGCCCTGGTCGAGCGTGAACGCGCATCTGAACGGCGAAGACGACGGCCTTGTGCTGGTGAAGCCGGTGCTGGACCGGGTGGAGTGTTTCGCCGACCTCATCGCCCAGACCCCCGACGAGTCCGGCTTCGCCGAACTGCGCGCAGCGGAGACGACCGGCCGTCCGTTGGGCGGGGCTGACTTCGTAGCCGACCTCGAACGAAGGCTGGGCCGACCCATCGCCCGCCGTGCCCCGGGCCGCAAACCCTCGAGAGCGCCTCTGGAGCAACTGGGTTTGCTTTAGGCGTAAGGGCAATTAGGGATTGTTGCTCCTGTCCCCGTATTCCGTAGCGTTTCCCTGGAAGCCCGGCACGGGGGCCGGGCATGACGTCGTGGGATGAGGTCCGGAAGCGATTCCAACGACGCGTCATCCCCTAGCGCGCGGGGTCGTGCATGAACTCGCGAAGCTCCTGCGCGCAGCGGCAGGAGACGGCGATCCTGCGGGCCCAGTCCACGGCGTCCTGGCGCGTGGGCAGGTCGAGCACGGTGAAGCCGCCCTTGAGGCGGCTGCCGGGGTAGATGTCGGCGGAGACCGATCCGTCGGCGGAGACCAGCACCGGATCGACCGTCTCCTCGATGCCGCCGCCGAACACGTAGACGCCGGCGGCCTTGGCCTGCTCGATCACGGCGTGGGCCGCGGAGGAGACGATGGGGAGCTCTTCCGCCGTCACCACCATGGCTTCGCTGGGGAAGGAGATCAGGTATTTGGTCATGCGGGGAGTATGCCTCGCCGGTCGGTGACGGCAAGGGCGAGGGGCGGCGGGGGGCCGGGCATGACGGATGGGAAATGGGCGGGATGAGGGGAAATTACGGGAATGACGGCGGCGGGGCGTTAATTTGAGAGGTCGCCGCCGTCTCCTCGCCCGAGCCGGTGGCCCCGATCGCCGGGATCTCCCACGCCTCGATGGGAACGAGCGGGTGGTCCCTGAAGTAGGCGCGGGCATGATCGACGAAGGCGCTGAGGTTCGGCGACGCGGTGCGATGCGCCGGATAGACCGCGGTGACCGGCAGGGTCTCGGGCGTGAAGGGCGACAGCAGCGGGACCAGGCGTCCCGCGAGTAGGCTGCGCCGCACCTGATACGACAGCGTTCTGGAGATGCCGAGGCCCGCCTCCGCCGCCGCGATCGCCGCATCGGCGCTGTTCACGGTCAGCCGGGGCTCGACGCGGATCAGCTTGGCCGAGGGTCCGAACCGCCATTCGTTGGTCGGGTCGAGCCCCTCGAACGCGATGATGTCGTGGGGGGCGAGTTCGGCCGGCGTTTTCGGGACGCCGCGGCGCCGCAGATAGTCGGGGCTCGCCACCAGGACCCGGCTGACGAGCCCGAAGCGGATCGCCCTCAGGCTGCTGTCGGCGAGGTCGCCGATGCGCACCGCGACGTCCACGGATTCGTCCGCCAGGTGCGCGTTGCGATCCGACAGCGTCAGATGAATGCGCAGGCCCGGATGCTTCGTCAGGACCCGGGTGATGATCGGCAACACATGCAGCCGGCCGAACAGGATCGGCGCCGCGACCTTCAGCGACCCGCGAGGCTCGGCGTCCTCGCCGCGGACCCTTCGCTCGGCCGCCTCGATGTCGTCCAGCACCTGGCGGCAACTCCCGAGGTAGAGCTCGCCCTTGTCGGTCAGGCTGACCGACCGGGTGGTGCGATGGAGCAGCACGAGCCCGAGCCGGTCCTCCAGGTCCGCGACGGAGCGGGTGACGACCGAGGGCGAAAGCCGCAGCTGGCGGGCCGCTTGCGAGAAGCTGCCCAGCGTGGCGACGGCCACGAAGGCGCGCATGGTCTCGAGTCGATCCATCGACTATTGCGTAATCGACAACAAAGACTTGTCAACAATCTCCATTATCGCGGATCAGCCGCGGCCGTAGGGTCTTGGGGACGACGGCGCCGCCGGCGTCGAACCCTTTGGAGCCCCCCATGTCCCATATCGCCGTTCCCGCCCGCGACGCCGCGCCCGCCGCCTCCCAGCCCCTGCTCGACGCCGTGCAGACGCAGTTGGGCGTCGTTCCCAACCTTTTCCGCCTCGTCGCGCTGAGCCCCGCGGCCCTGCAGGGCTTTTTGGGCCTCAACGGCGCCCTGGCCAAGGCCCTGGACGTCAAGACGCGCGAGCGCATCGCCCTCGCGGTCGCCCAGGTCAACGGCTGCGACTATTGCCTGTCGGCCCACACCTATCTCGGCCTGAACCTGGCCAAGATCGACGGCGCCGAGATCGCCCTCAACCGACACGGCGCCTCGTCCGACCCCAAGGCCCACGCGGCCGTGGCCTTCGCCCGCAAGCTCGCCGAACACCATGGGCGCGGCGCCGAAGCTGAACTCCAGGCCGTGCGGGCGGCGGGCTACACCGACGCGCAGGCCATCGAGATCATCGCCGTGGTGGCCGAGAACATCTTCACCAACATGGTCAACACTGTCGCCGGGACGGACATCGACTTCCCGGTCGTGCTGGCCGGCGAGGCGGCCTGAAGCCATACCAGTCATCGCGGATAATAACCCATCTCACTCTATTCCGCTCATCCCGGTGAACGCCGGGACCCGGATCCCAAGGCGCTTAGTTTCAAACACCTTGGCTCCGAACCTCCTGACCGATGCACCATGCGGTCTGGGTCCCGGCATTCGCCGGGATGAGCGGGAGAAGAGTCAGGCCCATGGATGGTTGGTATAAGGGGCTGTCGGCGGCGGACGCGCGCCAACGATCGCCCTTTGGGGGAGAGCCTCGGTCATGGTCTACAAATTCCTCGACGCTCTTTCCACGCCGGGCGTCCGGGCCGCGCAGGCCGCCAACGGCAGCCTCGAGATGTGGGAGGGCTTCAACGGTGAGCGCGCGTTCGACCGCTTCACGGCCGCCGAGGTCGCGTTCATCGAGGCGCGCGACAGCCTCTATATGGCCACAGTCTCGCAGTCGGGCTGGCCGTATCTCCAGCACCGCGGCGGGCCCGTCGGTTTCCTGAAGGTGCTCGACGAGACGACGCTCGGGTTCGCCGACTTCCGCGGCAACCGCCAGTACATCAGTCTTGGCAACGTCGCCTCCGAGGATCGCGCCGCCCTGTTCCTGATGGACTATCCCAACCGCCAGCGCCTGAAGATCCTGGCGCACGTCGGTGTCCGGGATCTCGCCGCCGAGCCCGAGCTCGCCGCGCGCCTGTCGTCGCCGGGCTACAAGGGGCGGGCCGAACGGGCCTTCATCCTCAGGCTCGAGACCTTCGACTGGAACTGTCCCCAGCACATCACACCGCGCTTCACGGCGCGCGAGATCGCCGAGGCGGTCCGCGGGATGCAGGACCGCGTGCAGACTCTCGAAGCCGAAAACGCCGAACTCCGCGCCAAGCTTGCTTCAGCCGGAGACGCCTGACGGGCGCCGATGCCGAGCCCGGCCTCGCGGGCGACCGCTCCAGGCGCAGGGCGTCGGCGCGCGGCTTGCGGCGGCGCTCGGGGCGGCGCCTTCTTCGTCTTTTCGTCACCGTCCGGCTTGCGAAGCGGAGGGACCCTCCGCTATACTGGATCCGTCGATCAGGGACAGGTGCGTCCCTCGTGGACGCCATACACAGACCCCGCCCGCGTTCCGCGCCGCCGCCGAGGTCCGCACGCCCATACGTCCAGCCTGGAGCGGAGCCCATGTCGCTCAGTTTACGCCTCGACATCAATGGTGAGCCGCGCATCGTCGAGATCGACGATCCGCGCATCACCCTGCTCGACCTGCTGCGCGAGCGCCTCGCCCTCACCGGCGCCAAGAAGGGCTGCGACCGCGGCCAGTGCGGGGCCTGCACCGTCCTGGTCGACGGGCGGCGGATCAACAGCTGTCTGACCCTGGCCGTGAGCCTGGACGGCGCCGAGATCACCACCATCGAAGGACTTGCAGGCGACGGCGGAGTTGGCGGCGAACGGCTGCATCCGGTGCAGGCCGCCTTCATCCGCCACGACGGCTTCCAGTGCGGCTTCTGCACCCCGGGCCAGATCATGAGCGCGGTCGGCCTGCTGGCCGAGGGCCACGCGGGCGCCGATCCGGAGCGGGTCCGCGAGCTGATGAGCGGCAACCTCTGCCGCTGCGGGGCCTATCGCGGCATCACCGAGGCCGTGCTCGACGCGATCGCCGCCGAAGCCGGCGCAGCCCGGGAGGACGCGGCATGAACCGCTTCGACTACATCCGTCCCGCCAGCGCCGCCGAGGCCTTCGCCGAGGCCGCCCGGCCGGGCTCGGCCTATCTCGCCGCCGGCACCAACCTGCTGGACCTGATGAAGGGCGGCGCCGCCAGGCCGGATCGCCTGGTCGACATCTCCCGGCTGCCGGGCCTGGATCGCATAGAAACCCTGGCCGACGGCGGGGTGAGGATCGGCGCCCTCGTCCGCAACGCCGACCTCGCCTACGACGCCGGAATCCAGCGGCGCTTTCCGGCCGTGTCCGAAGCCCTGCTGTCGGGCGCCTCGCCGCAGCTGCGCAACGCCGCGACCCTCGGCGGCAATCTCCTGCAGCGCACCCGCTGCCCCTACTTCTACGACGTGGCCAGCGCCTGCAACCGGCGCACGCCGGGCTCGGGCTGCGACGCCCTGCACGGCGAGAACCGGCTGCACGCCGTGCTCGGCTGGAGCGAGCACTGCATCGCCACCCATCCGTCCGACCTGTGCGTGCCGCTGGTGGGGCTGGACGCGGTGGTCGAGCTCGAAGGTCCGGGCGGAGCGCGCGAGGTTCAACTCGAAGCGCTGCACTGTCTTCCCGGCGCGACGCCCGAGCGCGAGACCGTGCTTGCCCCGGGCGAGCTGATCGTCGCCGTGCGGCTTCCGCCCCAGGGGGCGGGGCTGGCGGCGCATTCCCGCTATCTGAAGGTGCGCGAACGCACCTCCTTCGCCTTCGCCGTGGTCTCGGCCTTCGCGGGCCTTGAGCTCGACGGCGGGACGATCCGCACGGCGCGCGTGGCGCTCGGCGGGGTGGCCGCCAGACCGTGGCGGGCGCGAACGGCCGAGGCCGCGCTGGAAGGCGCGCCCGCCTCGCCGGACAGCTTCGCCCGCGCCGCCGAGATCGCCCTCGCCGACGCTCACCCCTCGGGCGAGAACGGCTTCAAGATCGCGCTGGCCCGCCGGCTGATCGTGCGCGCGCTCAAGGACGCCCTGGCCGGCACGCCCGAGGCGCCCGCGGCCTTGCCGGCCTCCCCCTTCGCCCCGCACCCCGGAGCCGACCATGCCGCTTGATAGTCCCGCCCCGATCGCCCCCTACCCGCGCCACGGCTCCAATTCGGGCCAGCCCCTGACCCGCCGCGACGGCGAGCTGAAAGTCACCGGCCGGGCGACCTACGCCGCCGACAACCACCCCGCGGACCTGCTCTACGCGGTGACCGCGGTGAGCAGCATCGCCCGCGGACGGGTGACCGCGCTCGATGTGGCCGCCGCCAAGGCCCACCCCGGCGTGGTCGAGGTGTTCACGCCCGCCAACCGCCCGCCGCTGGCGCACGATCCCGACGTCAAGCTCGGCATGTTCGGCTTCCGCATCGAGGTGCTGCAGGACGACGGCGTGCGCTACGTCAACCAGCCGATCGCCCTGGTGGTGGCCGAGACGCTGGAGGCGGCCGTCGAAGGCGCGGCCCTGTTGAACCAGCAATACGAGGCGCAGCCCGCGCGCACCGGCCTCGACGACGGCGAGCGCTACGCCCCCGCCGCGGTGGGAGTCGGCGCGCCGGCGCACACCGCCTACGGCGACCTCGACGCCGGCTTCGCCGCCGCGGACCAGATCGTCGAGACCGACATCACGACGCCGGCCCAGTTCCACAACGCCATGGAGCCGCATTCGGTCGTGGCCCAGTGGGACGGCGACGATCACCTGACCCTCGACATGGGCAACCAGGCCCTGGTGATGAGCCGCGACGCCTACGCCGTCTATTTCGGCATACCGGCGCAGAACGTCCTGATCCGCTCGCCCTTTCTCGGCGGCGGATTCGGCTCCAAGGCCATCCTCAACGGTCCGCAGATCCTCGCCATCCTCGCCGCGCGCCAGCTCAAGCGGCCGGTGAAGCTCGCGCTGAGCCGCGCGCAGATGTACGGGCCGGTGGGGCACCGCGGCCGCACCTGGCAGAGGCTGCGCCTGGGACTGGACGGCGAGGGCCGGATCACCGCCCTGCACCATCAGTCCACCGCCGCGACCTCGAGTTTCGAGGATTTTCTCGAACCGGCCGCCAGCGCCTCCCTGCACGCCTACGCCAGCCCGGCCATCCTGGCCGAGACCCAGGGGCTGAGGCTCGACACCGGCACGCCGGGTCCCATGCGGGCGCCGGGCGAGGCCTCGGGCTCGGCCGCGCTGGAGGTGGCGATCGACGCGGCCGCCGACGCCTGCGGCATGGATCCGCTGGAGTTCCGCCTCCTCAACTACGCCGAGACCGAGCCCGGCACCGGGCGGCCCTATTCGTCCAAGGCGCTGCGGGAATGCTACAGCGAGGGGGCCAAGCGGTTCGGCTGGGCCGGCCGCCCGCTGCAGCCCCGCCAGATGCGCGACGAGAACGGGATGCTGGTCGGCTGGGGCATGGGCACGGCCCTGTTCCCCTGCCCGCACTTCCCGGCCGAAGCCCGCGCCACCCTGCGCGCCGACGGGACCGCCCTGGTGGAGACCGCCGGCGTCGACATGGGCCAGGGGGCCTGGACGGCGCTGGCCCAGATCGCAGCCGAGGCCCTCGGCCTCGATCCCGAACAGGTGGAGTTCCGCTCGGGGGTGTCGGACCTGCCCGACGCGGGCGTCGCCGGCGGCTCGGGCCATACCGCCAGCGCGGGCCTGGCTCTGCACAACGCCGGCGAGGACGCCATCGCCCGCCTGGCCGAGCTGGCCGGCGCCGACCCCGCCTCGCCCCTGTTCGGCGCCGGCAACATCGGCGTCGTGGCGCGCGCGGGCCGGCTGCACCGCCGCGACGACGAGGGCCGCAGCGAAAGCTACGCCGACATCCTCGCCCGCACCGGCAAGAGCATGGTGGTGGGCACGGGCCGGATGGCGCGCGACGACGCGGCGGCCCAGGCCTGGGCCATGTATTCCAACGGGGCGGTGTTCGCCGAGGTGAAGGTCGATCCGGACCTCGGCGTGGTGCGCGTCACCCGGCTGGTGGGCGCCTTCGCCGCCGGCCGGATCATCAATCCGCGGCTGGTGCGCAGCCAGTACTACGGCGGCATGATCTGGGGCCTGTCGTTCGCCCTGCACGAGGCGGCGCAGACCGACCGCCGGACCGGGCGGATCATGAACGCCGACCTTTCGGAATACCGCGTTCCGGTCAACGCCGACGTCCCGTCGGTGGAGGCGATCCTGGTTCCCGAGGAGGACCGCTACGTCAACCCGCTGGGGATCAAGGGCGTCGGCGAGATCGGCGTCACCGGCACGGTGGGCGCCATCGCCAACGCCGTCCGCCACGCCACCGGCGTGCGGGTAAGCCGCTTTCCGATCCGGATCGAAGACCTGCTATAGGGCCTCCCCTCGGCGGAGGGTGAGGTCGCATGCACAGGGTGCTCGGGGTGGATTTCGGGACCACCAATACGGTGGTGTCGGTTCACGCCGGCGGCCAGGGCCAGGTACTGCGGTTCGCCGCGCCCGAGGGGGAGACCCGCGGCTTCCGCTCGGTGCTGAGCTTTCGCGAGAGCCCGGGCGGGCCGTCGCCGCGGACGGTGGAGGCGGGGCCTTGGGCCATCGCCCAGTATCTGGAAGACCCGCTCGATACCCGCTTCATCCAGTCGTTCAAGAGCTTCGCCGCCAGCGCCCAGTTCCAGTCCACCGACATCTTCGGCCGGCGCTACAGCTTCGAGGACCTGTTGTCGGCCTTCCTGACCCGGCTGCGCGCGCACGGCGGCGAGGGCCTGGCCGCGGCGCCGGCCACGGTGGTGATCGGCCGGCCGGTGCAGTTCGCCGGCGCGGCGCCCGATCCCGATCTGGCCCTGCGGCGCTACGAGGCCGCGTTCTCCCGGCTCGGCTTCACCGACCTGCGCTATGTCTACGAGCCGGTCGGCGCCGCCTTCTATTTCGCCCAGCGGCTGAGCGGCAGCGCCGTCGTACTGGTGGCCGACTTCGGCGGCGGCACCAGCGACTTCTCCGTCATCCGCTTTGACCGGCGGGACGGGCGGATCGTGTCCAAGGCCCTCGGCCACTCGGGCGTGGGCGTGGCCGGCGACGCCTTCGACTACCGGATCATCGACCATCTGGTCTCGCCGCGCCTCGGCAAGGGCACGAGCTATCGCAGCCACGGCAAGATCCTGCCGGTGCCGAACCGTTATTACGCCGCCTTCGCCCGCTGGAGCCAGCTGGCCCTGCTCAAGACCTCGCGCGACCTGCGCGAACTCAAGACCCTGGCCCGCGACGCGGTCGATCCGGGCGTGGCGGCCCTGGTCGAGCTGATCGAGGACGACCACGGCTATCCGCTTTATCGCGCCGTCTCGCGGACCAAGGAGGCCCTGTCGCGGGACGCCGCCGCCGCCTTCCGCTTCAGCGCCGGCGGGATCGAGATCGCGGCCGAGGTGGCGCGCGCGGACTTCGAAGCCTGGATCGCGCCGGAGCTGCAGCAGATCGACGCCGCCCTCCTCCGCGCCCTGGAGGCGGCGCAGCTGACCGCCGCCGACATCGACCAGGTCTTCCTCACGGGCGGATCGTCCCTGGTCCCGGCCGTGCGCGCCCTGTTCGTCGACCGCTTCGGCGCCGGCAGGATCGCCGACGGCGGCGAGTTCGAATCCATCGCCACCGGCCTCGCCCTGATCGGCCGCTCCGACGACCTCGACCAATGGAGCCAGCGCGCGCCGGAGCCGTGAGAATTCCTTCTCCCGTCGCGGGTGAATGTTGAGGCGCGGATGAGCGCCGAATAGGCACTGCGCGCGACGCGACGCGCGGTTGAAGCCGGGCGAGCGTTTCGACCCCGCGGCGAGCCGCGTGCGTGCGCCTGCGCCCCATGTCCGTCGGCGACGCGTCCGCGGCAATCGCCGTCGAAACGACGCGGCGGCCCATCGCCGGGGCCGGATTCTACTCAGTTCCTGATTGCGTTGATGACTAGTTAATATACCTATTAGTGTGCGCCTGGGGGCGCGAACACAGTGCTCCGTACCGAGTACGCTGGGGAGAAGACCATGTCCGCTTTAGCCTCAATGCCGAAGGCGACGTCGTTCGCCGTATCGTGCGCCACCGTCGACGATTTCATGCCCCGCAACCCTCTGATCGACCTGGCCGGCGGGGGCCGCCCGTTCGCCGTGGCGCCGCGACAGAGTCCGGGGCGAACGCCGCTGGAGCCCGATCTGCTCACGCTCGGCTCCGATAACGTGATGCATCATTTCCGCCCCGACAACAGCGACGCGGGCTGGCGCGAAGAAACGATCACCCTGCCGAATCTCGGAACGGACGCGACCGTTCGACTCGACGCCAGCGGCGCGTATCCGAGCGACGGCGAGGAACGGATGGTGGTGGTGGTCGCCGTCAAAAATCCGAAAAACCCAGGCTTCCTCGCCCTTCAGCACAAGGTCGACGGGGGCTGGAAACTGCTCGACGTTCCCTACGAGAAACGAGCGTTTCACGAAATTCTCCTGGCGATGGGCAGAAGCAAGGATTCCGGCTTCGCCCGGCTCGCGGGCGGCAAGGCGATGACCTTCTACGCCTGCGTGCCGGAAGGCGGCTTCGTCGGCATGGCCTTCGACCAGTACGGCGTGCTGAAGGCGATCGTTCCCAAGGGCCTCACGCGTGGCATGGATCACCTGGCCGCGAACCAGACGCGGGAGCCGATCGTCATCCGGCGTGAGCGGGACGGCCTTCGCATCATTCCCGGCCGAGGCGATTTCGATCGGCGCGACGAGTTGCCGATCGTGTTCGGAGCGGAATCCTACTTCACGCCGCTGGCGCTAGGCCCGTCGCCGGATTCCACCTTCGTGCGGCCGGTGACCGACCACGGTCAGATCTGCCGCGGCGCGGTGGTGCGCGACAGCGCCGGCGGGGCCGCCTTCGTACCCATCGACAGAGACGGACGCCCAGGCGTTGCGACCGTACTGTCCGGCCTGCCGCAGGGCGTCATGAGCCTGCAAGGCGTCGCGGAAGACGACGGAAACTTCACCTTTTTCGCCACCGACGGGCTCGGCCTGATCTGGCGCGCCCGATGGAAGGGCGGACCGGTGCAGTGGGAGCCGCTGGGACAGCGCGGGCAGCGTCTGACCGCGCCGCAGACCTTGGGCGGCCAGCCGTGCGTCTATCTCGAGGGCCGGAACGGCGGGGTCGATCGGCTCGCCCTGACCACCGAGGGTGAATGGGTGCGCCAGACGGTAGACGTGGGCGAGCAGACTCCCGAGGCCGAGCCGGCGATCGTCCACGCCATCCAGATCGCCACCGTCACCGCCCAGTCCGATCCGACCGGCGAAACGCCGATGCACGTCCTGGCCGATCAGCCGGTGCTGGTGGAGCACGAGGGGCGGCTGGTGCGGCTCACTCCGGACCGGCCGTACCTGGTGGTGTCCAACGCCACCGGCTCGGTCCGCTTCAAGATGCGCGCCGCCGGGCTGGAGGCGCCCGTGCTGACGGTGAAGTACCCCGAAGGCTCCACGCCGCCGGCCCGGTTCCGACCGCAGGACGCCGCGCTGAAGAAGCTCGCGGGGACGGACCAGGACTTCCCGGTCGACGCGACAACGCTCAAGGCCGCCGGCCTGATGCCCGCCGAAACCGCGCCGGACGACGCCGCCAAGCTGGCGAAGACGATCCGCGCCACGGCGCACGCCGCCTACGCGGAGGGCGCGGCGGACGCCATGCAGTTCCAGAAACGGCGCAGGCTGGCGGCCGAGCCGCTCGCCGAGGTCGCGCCGGTGGGGGTCAGGATCACGCGGACCGAGAACGGTTTCACGATCAGCGACAGCGTGCCGGGCCCGGATTTCCTGTCGGACGCGGCGGCCGCGGCGGGCGGCGGCGATGGCTGGGGCGCCTTCTGGGGCTGGGTGCGCGGCGCGTGGGACAAGGTGACGGACTTCGTTATCGAGGTGGCGGACAAGGTCGTCAGGGTCGCCGCGCAGATCGGGAAGGACGTTCAGGAATTCTTCGCCAAGAGCGCGCGGCGGATCGGCGAGGGGCTGCAGGGCCTGTTCGCCTTCCTGAACCGGCTGGGCTCGGACCTGATCGACGCCGCCGGGCGCGCCATGCGCTGGGTGGCCGAAAAGCTCGGCTGGGACGACGTCATCCGCGCCAAGACCGCGGTCAAATCCTATACCCTGCAAAGCCTCACCGACATCGAGCACTGCATCGGCCACGCCATGGCCGACGCCCTCTCGCGCGGGATCGGCTGGGCCAAGGGCCAGGTCGACACCGTGTTCGACAAGGCCATCGGCCTGAGCCAGGGCGAGCCGGGTAAGCAGAGCGGACCCGTGACCCAGTCGCCGGTGCGCGGCAATCTGCAGAGCCACGGCGCCACCGCCCTGTCGGTGCAGCATGCGGTGCCGGACAAACCCGCCGAGAGCGTCCTGTTCACGCCGAGCCCGGAGCTCAAGGCCAAGCTGCTCGAGCTCGGCGAGCACGCCAAGGCCTTCGGCAAAGGGGACCAGGTCGCCAACATCCTGAAGAGCCTGGCGGCGGTGTTCGAGGGCAAGACCTCGGTCGTCGACGGCCTGAAGGTGGTGCTGGGTGAAGTGCTCGACGGGTTGCGCCGGCTGGTGATCCTGGCGCTGGACGTGGCGGACGTGATCCAGCGGCTGGTGCTGGAGCTGGTCGCCTACGCCATCAGGATGATGCGCACGGTGCTGGAGACCCCGATCAGCAAGCTGGGATCGGCCTTCGCCTGGGTGAACAGCCTCTACAAGCGCATATCGGGCGGCGCCGACCTCAGCATGATCGATCTGTCCTGCCTCCTGTTCGTGACGCCCGGGGTGATCCTGCACCACCTGATCCTGCGCAAGCCGATCATCCCGCCCGACACGCCGCAGCGGCCGACCGAGACCTTCCTGGCCACCGCGCCGGCCCTGCTCGACGTCGGCAAGAGCAACGACCCGCCGAAACCCGTAACCGATGGCGCGGTGTGGTTCTTCAACCTGATGAAGCCGGTATTCAACTTCTGCTCGGCGGTCTGGACCTTCCTGCGCTCCATCGTCTGCCGGGCGGAGGACGCCTTGCGCACGGCGGTAATCATGGGTGACGAGATCGTCTCCGCCAATCTGGCGAAGGTGTTCGGATGGCTGGTGCGGATCGTCGACTGGGGTCTGATGATCTGGATGCTCGCCGACGTCTATTTCACCTACCTGAGCGGCTGGGTGGAGGAGAAGCTCAAGACCGTTCCGGGGCTGGTGGTCCCGATGATCGCCGTCCTGGTGGTGGTCTGCATTCTGGGCATGCTGGAGCCGGTCATCTCCGTGGTCTGGGCGGCGATCACACCGACGGTGACGATCTGGGCGCTCGCCTTTCTGGCCATACCCATCGCCGGCGCGACCTTCGGCTACAACCTCTACCAGTGGGTCGAGGCGGCGCCGCCGAGCGGCGCGCCGGAGAAGGTGAAGGCGGCCTTCCACCTCGACCGGGTCGCCGGACTGCTCAATCAGCTTCGCGGTCTGGTGCAGCTCGGCGTGCCGGGCGGGGCCATGATCGCGCGGTCGGGTGATCCGGTCACCGGCGGCGTGCTGATCGGACTGAACATGAGCGTCAACGTGCTGTTCTACGGCCTGTCCGGCCTTTTGATGGGGGCCAGCGCCATCCTCAAGGCGACCTGACCGGCGCCGTCCGATCCGCAATCCACCCCATCGATGATCGCGCGCACGGACGGGGTATTGTAAGCCCTGGCCCGCCCGTCCCCTGTCCAAAGGTCCCGTCATCGTGCCTGTCCGGTTGCGCCGCATGCGGCTCGTGGCGACGGGGGTGCTCGCCCTCATGGCCGTGCTGTTCGTCGCCGCCAGTTTCGCGGCGCGGCAGTGGGAGTGGGCCAGGTTCGTCCGCGCCTTCGCCGAGGCGGCGATGATCGGCGGATGCGCCGACTGGTTCGCGGTGACGGCCCTGTTTCGCCGGCCCTTCGGCCTGCCGATCCCGCACACCGGCGTGATCCCGCGCAACCAGGACCGGATCGCCGGCGCCCTCGGCGGCTTCATCGCCGACAACTTCCTGACCGAGGCGGTGCTGGAGGCGCGGCTGCACCGGGTCGAGGTGGCCCAGTGGGGCGCGACCTGGGTTCGCCAGCCGGGACGGGCCCGGGCGATCGCCGAGGCCGCGGTCGCCGAACTCCGCCGGCTGATCGCCGCCCTGCCGCCGGGCGCGCTGCGCCGGACCATCAGCTCGATGAGCGTGGCCGCGCTCGAGGCCCTGCCGGCGTCGGCGGCGGCCGCCAGGCTGCTCGAGCTGGTGTGGAGCGGCGGGCGGGGCGACCGGCTGATCGCCGTGACGCTGCGAGCGCTGAGCGGCTTCGTCGGGGAGCGGCAGGATCTGATCCTGCGGCACGTGCAGAGCCAGACCGCGACCTGGGTGCCGGCCTGGATCGACCGGATGGTGGCGCGCAAGATCGCCGAGGGGGTGTTCCAGCTGCTGGACGACGCGCAGGATCCCGAACATCCGTTGCGGATCGCCATCGACGACAGCGTGCGGACGACGCTCGATCGCCTGGCGGAGGATCCCGAGCTGATCGCCGGGCTCGAACGGGCCAAGACCAATCTGCTGCACGAAGCGGCGGTCGGAGCCGAGCTCGACCCGCTGTGGGACGGTGTCGAACGCTGGCTGGACGACCAGCTCGATCCGGACAGCGACAGCCTGTCGCCTCTGCTGGAGAGGGCCATCCTCCTGTGGGCCGAATGGCTCGAGGGCGCGCCCGACGTGCAGGCCATCTTCAACACCACGGCGCGGGGGCTGATCCGCAGCGCGGTCGCGCCCCGCCGGCACGACATCGGCCGCTTCGTCACCGGGGTGGTGTCCGACTGGGACGCGGCCAGCATGATCGGCAAGCTTGAGCAGCAGATCGGCCCGGACCTGCAGTACATCCGCATCAACGGCGCCCTGGTCGGCGGCCTGGTGGGCCTTGCGCTCTACGCGCTGACGCGGCTGGCGGGGCTGGGCTGATCGGCGGTCGGCGGCGCGGCCGGATAGCCGAGGCGCGACAGCTCGTGCTCCAGGAAGCGGGCGTCGGCGTCGCGAAACAGGATCCGGGTCAGGGGCTCGTCGCCGGCGTCGCCCGTGCGCACGACGCCGTGGCGGGTGACCTCGTAGATCCGATGCGTCACGCGAAGGTCGCCGAAGATCACCGAGTAGGCGCTGCGCTCACCGAGGATCAGGCCGTCGAGGGCCGAGGCGGTGATGGCGGTGACGAGTTTTGACGGGCGGTTGTCCGCCCCGCTTCGCCAGCCGAGCGGCCGCGCGCCGAAATCGATCGCGCGCGCGATCGGCGGGCCTTCGGCGCACACCACCTCGAGCCGCCAGACCACCCCGGCGGCGTGCATCTTGTCCCGCCAGAGCCGGCTCTCCCGCTCGAGGGCGGCGAGGAAGGCCTGGTCGAGATAGGCCTCGATGCGGGCGCGCACCGCGTCGGCCGGCCGGTCCGGTCGCGGATGATCGCGCAAGGGCGGGACGCCGGCGTCGGGCCGCCAGCGCGGCGGCGCCACATCCCGCTCCGCGCGGCGCACGCCCTGGACCGCGGCGCGGCGCACCACCGGCGGCTCGCCGGGCGCGATCGCGTCCCCGGCCTCCAGCACCTCGACCTGGACGCCGGGCAGGGCCCGCAGGACGTCGTCGGCGAACATCTCGACCTCGACCGGGAAGGCGCGGGTGTTGAGCCACTCGTCGCGGGCGAACCGCAGGCCGGAGAAGCTCGGCACGACGCAAGCCGGGGCCAGCACGCGGACCGCCCGCAGCAGCTCGCCGTAGCGCTCGGCGGGAAAATCGCCGCCGAGGCCGTTCTGGACCAGGGGCTCCTCGACCACCGGCTGGTACTTGGCCAGGAGCACGTCGATCCGGTCCACGGCGCCCAGCACCTGGGCGACGACACTGTCGTCCACCACGGTGTCGACCATCGCCCAGGCCGAGCGCCCCTCATGGGTGAAGACGTAGCCGTACTCGTTCGGCTTGCCGATCGACGCCGTGGGCATGATCGTCAGGGCGCCGCAGGTGATCGCCTCGCCCACCACCGTGCCGTGGGCGCCCGTGAACCCGAGCCGCTGCAGGCAGGCGCCGATCGCCGTCTCCGACCGCGGATAGATCACCGGGATGGCCCGATCCAGCCGGGCGATGGTCTCCAGCGAGAAGTGGTCGAAGTGGATGTGGCTGAGCACCAGGAGGGTGCAGCGGCGGGTGAGGGTGTCGATGTCGAGCTCGACGGGTGGATGGAATTCGTTGGCGCCCGACTCGAAGGTGGGCGTGAACACCGGATCCAGCAGACAGACGACGTCGTCGGTTTCGATGACGAAGCTCGCATGCTCGATCCTGCCGATGTTCACCCGAGCGATCCTCCGCCTCCCCATCACGCCGGCGAGGCGGGAGCGAGTCGACTTTCGCTGAGTAGGGTGTGGGATGGAGTGCGGACTCGTCTATGTATGCGGGGGAAATGTTGACTGTATTATTGTATCAGTACGAATAACCTTCGCTTCAATACCTGGATTTGGTTACTTTGTATTCCTGCCGATACGGCGCAGTGAAAGGCGCGGTGCGAAAGGGCGCCAACGCCTTGAGCGCACCTCACACCGTCATGCCCTGCCCCCATGCGGGCAGGACGCGCCGCCGCGGCAAGCCTGGATCGCCGGGACAAGCCCGGCGAAGACGTCCTTTGAGGGCGCGCCCAACGAGTCCCACACGCAAGTTCAAACGTGGACGAAGTCGTTCAGGCCTGGGTTCCCGCTTCCGCGGGATGAGCGGTGCTTTTGTGCGCGTTCGGGCGTGGGTCCTACTGCACCCCGTAGAGCGCCATCACGTCGTGGCGGAGGGCCTGCTGGCTGTCGGGGCGGGAGTAGAACATGTGGCCGCCGGGGTAGACCTTGAGCTGCAGTCGCGCCGGATCGCCCATGGGCGGGATCTGCGACACCACCAGGGCCGAGCCGAAATAGGGGCAGGACAGGTCGTCGTAGCCGTGCACGATCAGGGCCTTCATCTTCGGATCGTTGGCCAGGGCCCGGCGCAGGTCGGACGCGCTCTCGATCGAGGTGAACCAGTTCTTCTCCCAATGGGCGTTCACGCCCGGGTTCAGGGGCTCGTAGTGCGCCTCCACCTTCCAGCCGACCTCGCGGGTGACGAAGTCGACCATGGCCGAGGTGGTGGGGGCGAGGATGCCGTTCAGGATCGGATCGCCGGTGCGCTGCTGCGGCGCCCAGGGGAAGGGGTCGTAGGCGGTGACGTTGGAGTCGTACCAGGAGCCGAGCTTGCCCTCGCGGCGATAGAGGGCGCGCAGGAACTCCCGGCTCTCGATCCGCCCGCCCATCCGGCGGACGTCCTCCTCGGGCAGGCCGGTGTAGGCGGTGACCCGCTTGACGATCCGCTCCACCGCCTCGGGATCCTGGCGGCCCTTCAGGAGGTCGACCACGAAGTCGGTGCGCACATAGGTCTCGACCTCGGCCATGGTCTGCGGCGTCGGCGGCTTGCCCTGGCGCTCGTAGTTGGCGGCCGCCATCGACGGCAGGGTGACCATCCATGACAGAGGCGAGGTGTCCGGGTCGGCGGCGTTGCGCCCGTCGAGCGCCGGCGACACCATCACCACGCCGGACACGCCGACGCCCTGCACGGTCTGCAGTTCGTTGGCGATGGCCGGCGCGCGATAGCCGCCATAGCTCTCGCCGACCACATACTTGGGCGAGGTCATCCGGCCGTTCTTCTGCAGCCAGTCGTAGACGATGCGCGACAGGTACTGGATGTCCTCGTGCACCTGGAAGAAGGCCTTGTCGGTCTCGTCCTGTTTCAGCAGCGAGCGCGAATAGCCCGTGCCGACCGGGTCGATGAACACGAGGTCGGTGAAGCCGAGCCAGGTTCCGGCGTTGTCGCGCAGCACCGGCGGATCGGACGGACTGTCGCCGGCGGCGCCGAACTGCACGCGCTTGGGACCGATGGCGCCGAGGTTGAGATAGACCGATGCGGCGCCGGGTCCGCCGTTGAAGGCGAAGGTCACCGGCCGGCGCGCGTCGTGCGGGCCGTCGAGCACATAGGCGGTGAAGACGATCTCGGCGGTCTTCTTGCCGTCGGCGTTGCGCACCGGCAGGGAGCCGACGGTGGCGGTATAGGTCAGCGGTCTGCCGTTGACGGTGATGGACTGGTGGATCGACGCGTCGGCGGGCAAGGCCGGCAGGTCCGGCTTGTCGGCGGGGGGCTTGTCCGCGGGCTTGACAGCCGGCTTGTCCTCGGCCGCCTGGACGGCGGCGGCGTGGGCCGCCGGCAGGGCCAAGGCGGCGAGCGCCGTGGTCAGGGCGATCGCTTTGATCAGTCGGCGCATGAATTCGGGCCCCCGTGCGTGTGGGGCGACTTTAACGGTCGCGGCGGGGGATACCAGACCCATGCCGCCGACGAGTCATCCCGGGGCTTGTCCCGCGATGATCTCCTGGTAGAGCCGCAGATAGGCGTCGGCCATGGCCGTGCTGGTGAAGCGGGTCTCGGCGGCGTGGCGCACCGCCCTGCGGTCGATCTGGTCGATCCGGCCGATCGCGGCCACCGCCGCGTCGACGCTGTCGACCAGAAAGCCGGTCACCCCGTCCTCGATCAGCTCGGGCATGGAGCCGCGCCGGCTGGCGATCACGGGGGTGCCGCACGCCATCGCCTCGACCACCGACAGGCCGAACGGTTCGTCGAAGTTGACCAGGTGAAGCAGGGCGCGCGCCCTGCCGAGAGCGGCGAGGCGTTCGGCCCCGCCGATCGCCCCGTGGTAGGCGACCGAGGTCCCGTCCACGCAGGGCGTGACGCGTCGGCGATAGTAGTCTTCGTCCTGGACGATGCCGTACATGTTCAGCCGCCGGCCGCTGGCGCGGGCCGCCGCGATCGCTTCGGCCGCCCCCTTGTCGGGGTGGATCCTGCCGAAGAACAACAGGTCCTCGCCGCCGACCGGATCGAACGGAAACGCCGCCACCGGAATGCCGTGATGGATGGTGGCGGCGTAGCGCAGGCGCGGATGCCGGTCGGCGTCGCTGATGGCCACATAGTGGACCCGGTCCTGATAGGGCTCGTACATCGGCAGGATCCGGTCGGACGAGAAGCCGTGAATCGTGGTCACGATCGGGGTCTTGACCAGCGGCGCGAAGGCGTGGGCCGGGAAGTCCGCCTGGTTGTGGATCAGGTCGAACCGGTCCGCCCGCTCGAACAGATAACTCAGATGGCGGAACTCCCACACCTTGGCGTCGATGGCGGGATCGTCGTTGTAGGGGGCGGGCACGACGCCATCGAGCCTGGCGCCGGTGAGGCTGTTCAGGGTGGCGAACAGGGTCACGTCGACGCCGCGCGCCACCAGCGCCTCGGTGAGATGGCTGGTGACCAGCTCCCACGGGCCATAGTGCAGCGGCGGCGTGCGCCAGGCGATCGGCGCCAGCATGGCTATGCGCATACGACACCCGCCAATGAACGCCCCTCTCTCTTCCGCTCATCCCGGCGAACGCCGGGACCCAGATCGTTTGGCGCTGCGGCGCGAAGCACGGAGAGCCCTGCCTTCCACCCGGTGCGCTTTAAGATCTGGACCCCGGCGTTCGCCGGGATGAGCGGAATATTATGCAAGGGGTCCACCCGTCCGGAGAGACGCATCAGCGGGCCTCGCCGAGCCGCAGGACGACTCCCTCGTTGGGCGCCAGGGTTCCGTCCATCGGGCGCGGAGCGAGCGTGGAGGCGAGGACGGAAGCCCCGCGGGTCTCGTCCGCCAGGGGCAGCGCCCGCGTCGCAGCGCCCAGGTTCAGCGCGACCAGCAGCCGATCGTCGCCGCTGCGCCGCTCGTAAGCCAGGACTTCGGGCTCGGCCTCGACCAGGGTGAAGGCGCCGCTCGAAAGCGCTGCTCGCGACCGGCGCAGGGCGAGCAGGCCGCGGTAGAGCGCCAGCATCGAGGCGGGATCGACCGCCTCGACGGCGACGTTGCGGACCGGCCAGTCGGGATTGAGCGGCAGCCAGGGTTCGACCGTGCTGAACCCCGCGAACGGCGTGTCGTCCCACGGCATCGGCGTGCGCGAGCGATCGCGGCCAAGGCCGATCCCGGGCTGGCGCATCTCCTGCGGGTCGCGCACGCGGTCGGGGGGAATGAGCACCTCGCCGACGCCGAGCTCGTCGCCCTGGTAGAGGGTCGGCGTACCGCGCAGGGTCAGGAGCAGCATGGCCGCGACCCGGGCCTGCGGCTCGCCGATCCGCGCGGCGATGCGCGGGGCGTCGTGGCTTCCCATCACCCAGTTGGGCCAGCCGTACACGGGCAGCGAGGCCTCGTAGTCGGCGATCACCCGGCGCAGCACCGCGGCGTCCCACGGGTTCTCGATCAGCTGGAAATTGATCGGCAGGTGCACCTGCGGCCGCTCGGGCGTGCCGAACCAGCGGGCGTGCCGGTCGTTGGGCAGGAAGATCTCGCCGATCAGCACCCGGTCGCCATAGCTGTCGGCCAGGGCCCGGAACTCGGCCGAAATGGCGTGAGCCTCCGGCTGATCCGTCGAGTAGGTCTGGATGACCCGATCACGCTCGTTGCGGCCGGGCGCCCAGTCCGGATTGACCGGATTGTCGGGAAAATCCAACGCCTTGACGATGTGCCAGAGCACGTCGATGCGAAAGCCGTCGACACCCTTGTCCAGCCAGAACCGCAGCGTGTCCATCATCGCCGCGCGCAGCTCCGGATTGCGCCAGTTGAGGTCGGGCTGCGAGGCCAGGAAGGCGTGCAGATAGTACTGGCCCGTGACCGGATCCCACTCCCAGGCCGAGCCGCCGAAGTCGCTGATCCAGTTGTTGGGCGGGCCGCCGTCCGGCGCGGGATCTCGCCAGATGTACCAGTCGCGCTTGGGATTATCGCGGGAAGCGCGGCTCTCGACGAACCAGGGGTGCCGGTCCGAACTGTGGTTGGGGACGAAGTCGAGCACGAGCTTGAGGCCGCGGGCGTGGGCGGCGGCGAGCAGGCGGTCGAAGGCCTGAAGGTCGCCGAACATCGGCTCGATCCCGCGGTAGTCGGCGACGTCGTAGCCGAAGTCCGCCATCGGCGAGGGGAAGATCGGCGACAGCCAGATGGCGTCGACCCCGAGCGCCGCCACATAATCGAGCCGCGCCTCGATCCCGGCCAGATCGCCCACCCCGTCGCCGTTGCTGTCCTGGAACGAGCGCGGATAGATCTGATAGATCACCCCGCGCTCCCACCAGCGGCTCCGCTCGCCCATGTCCGGCATAGAAAGCTCTCCCTCGCGCCCGGCGGCGCCGAGGATTAAGTCCCTTACGCCGGATTGGCTGCACGCGGCTCCTAAGCCACCCCGTTGGCCTTGAAGAAGGCCAGCATCCTGGCCCAGCCGTCCTTGGCCGCGTCGGCGTTGAAACTCGGCCGGTAGTCGGCCAGGAAGCCGTGCTGGGCGTCCGGATAGACGATGATCTCGGCCCGCTTGCCGCCGGCCTTGATCGCCGCGCGCATGTCGTCCACGTCCTGGGCCGGAATGCCCTTGTCCTGCCCGCCGTAGAGGCCGAGCACCGGCGCCTTCAGATCCTTGACCAGCTCGATCGGCGGGGTGCGCGGATAGGCCCCGGCCTTCAGCGGACCGTACCAGGCCACGCCGGCCTTGAACTCGGGAAACCGCTCGCAGCACAGCCAGGTGGCTCCGCCGCCCCAGCAGAAGCCGGTGACGCCGAGGCGCTTCATGTCGGCGTAGGGCTGGACGGCGAGGAACTTCAGCGCCGCCGCCGTGTCGGAGGTCACCTGATCGCCCGGCGTGGCCTTGACGATGTCGATGACCCGCTTGATGTCCTCGGTCTTGGAGGGATCGCCGGCGCGGACGAAGAAGTCGGGGGCCAGCGCCACATAGCCGGCCTTGGCCAGGCGGCGGCAGATGTCCCTGACCCACTCGTGCACGCCGAAGATCTCGGAATTGACGAACACCACCGGGCGCCTGCCAGGGGCGGCCGGGCGGGCGAGATAGCCGGGGATGCCGCGGTCGCCGGCGGCGATCTCCACGGTCCGCGCGTCGAGGCCGACCTCGTCGGTGTGGATCGGCTCGGCGTCGGCGGAGAAGGCCGCCACCGCATAGCCGCCCGCCAGGGCCAGGGCGATGGAGCGGCGGCTGAGATCGAGATCTCCCGCCCAGTTGCCGTCGGCGCGGGTCAGCGTAACCAAGCAAATCTCCCGTATGGCGTGCGATCGTGGGCGCGGACGATGCTGCGCGGCGGCGCAGGGTGTCAAGGCGGTGGGCGGTGCAAGCGCTTCAGCCTATCTGGATCGTAGACCGGTCGGACACCAAAATGCGTGCTTCGATACGCCTGCCGTGCAGGCTACTCGGCACGACGAAGGTGAGTGGGTTCAAAAACATTCGTCATCCTGAGTAGGACGCGAAGCGTCCGTATCGAAGGACGCACACACCCCTCAGATCGTCAGCCGCATCACCGCGCGGGCGCCCTTGGGATGGGTGGGATCGAAGGCGACCGCCGAGCCCAGGCTACGGCCCATGGCGGCGATGACGGTCTGGCCGAGGCCGGTGCCCTGGGCCTTGCGGCCGTCCGCCGGCAGGCCGACGCCATCGTCCTCCACCGCCAGGATCACCCCGCCCTCGCCGTTCGAGGTGAAGCGCACGCGCACCTCGCCGTATTCGTCCTCGGCGTAGGCGTACTTGCAGGCGTTGGTGATGAGTTCGGCCACCACCACCCCCAGCGCCACCGCCTTGTCGGTGGAGAGCTTGATCGGGTCGGCCTCGAGCAGGATCGGCCGGCAGCCGCCGGCGCTCAGCGACTGGCCGAGTTCGTCAACCAGGCCGCGCAGGTATTCGGCGATGTCGACCTGCTCCACGTCCTCGGAGGTGTAGAGGCGCTTATGCACCTGCATGATGGCGCCGATGCGGGCCTGGGTGTCGCGCAGCGCCGCGCGCGAGGCCTCGTCGGTCACCGCATTGCCCTGCATGTGCACCAGCGAGGAGACCAGCTGCAGGCTGTTGGCCACGCGGTGGTTGACCTCGCGCAGCAGAACCGCCTGGCGGGCGACGATGGCCTCGAGCCGTTCGTTGCTGGCCACCAGCGCCTCGGCCGCCGCGTCCCGCTCGCGGGTCAGCTTCACCTGCGCCACCGCCTGGGTCAGGGCGCTGGCCAGGAGGTCGATGAAGTCGTCCGAGGCGGTCTTGACCACATAGTCGGCCGCGCCGGCCTTCAGCGCCGCCACGGCGATCCGGCTCTCGTCCGACCCCGTGACATAGACCACCGGCGCGCTGCCGGGCACGGCCAGCAGGGCCTGCATGGCCTCGAGGCCGTCCTGCCCAGGCATGTAGTGGTCGACGGCGATCACGTCGAAGCGCTCCGCCTCGGCCGCGGCGACGCCCTCGGCGCCGGAGTGGGCGCACACGACGCTGAAGCCGCGCCGCTCCAGCCGCCGCTGGATCAGCCGGCACAGGCCCACATCGTCGTCGATGTAGAGCAGACGATAGCGCCCCGGTTCGGCGGGTGTGCTCAAGCCGACGCCTCTGGGACCTGGATCACCGACAGGAACAGGCCGAGCTGGCGGATGGCGTCGGCGAAGCTCTCATAGTTGACCGGCTTGGTGATGTAGACGTTGCAGCCGAGATCGTAGCAGCGCTGAATCTCGATCTTGTCGTCGGTGGTGGTCAGCACCACCACCGGCATCCGCTTCATGGCCGGCTCGGCTTTGATCCGGGCCAGGATGTCGATGCCGCTCATATCGGGCAGGTTCAGGTCGAGCAGCACCAGGGACGGGCCGTTCAGCAGGGGGCCGTCGGGGCCGTTGAACAGGAATTCCAGCGCGCTGGTGCCGTCGGTGAAATGGCGGATATGGTTGGAGATGCCGGCCCGGCGAATGTTCTTCTCGATCAGCCGGGCGTGGCCCTCGTCATCTTCGACCATGACGATGGTGACGGGTTTCTGATCGGTCACGGGGACAATCCTTCGATCGGCACGAGCACCCTCGGCAGTGAGAGGCGGAACACCGCGCCCTGGTCAAGAGCGGACACACAGGTGATCACGCCGCCCAGGCGATGCACCAGGGCGCGCACATGCGCAAGTCCGATGCCTTCGCCGGGCTGGGTCTGCGGTCCGGAGCGCCGGAACAGCTCGAAGATCCGCTCATGATCCTTGGCGTCGATGCCCCGGCCGTTGTCCGCCACCTCGTAGACCACCCGCCCGTTCCGTTCGCTCCCGCGGACGGCGATGCGCAGCGGGCGCGTGGGACTATGGTACTTCACGGCGTTGTCGATCAGGTTGCCGAGCACCTGTTCGACCGCCAGCCGGTCGGATACGACGTCGGGCAGCGTCCCTTCGATGACGGCCTCGCCGCCGAGCTCGTCCACCCGGTGCTTGACCGTCGACAACAGCCCCTCGACCACCGGCTCCATCGGCAGCCGCTCGGGATGCAGCACCCGCCGGCCCTCGCGCGACAGCTTGAGGATGGCGCCGATCAGCCCATCCATCTTGCGGGTGGAGGAGCGGATGAAGCCGATCGCCTCGGGAATATCGACGTCCACCGCCTGCTTCACCTGTCCGGGCAGACGCCCGTCGGTGTCGCGCTCCTCGATCCACCGGATCAGGGCGCGCAGGGGCTTCATCGACTCCTCGAGCTCGCTGGTGAACCCCATCACGTTGACGAGGGGCGAGCGCAGGTCGTGGGAGACGATATAGGCGAAGCGCTGGATCTCCTGGTTGGCGCGGGTCAGGTCGGCGGTACGGTCCTCGACCCTCTGTTCAAGGGTCTGGTTGAGCGTGCGCAGCGCGCCCTGAGCCTGGGTGAGATCTTCGGCGAACCGGCGCATGGCCAGCATGGAGACCAGCGACAGCACACCGAGCAGGGCCGCCGCGGACAGGCCGACGGCGGTGAGGAGCCGCACGGCGTTCTTCTGCCGTTCGACCCTTTGATCGAGCAGCCGTCGCTCCTCGGCCATCATGTCGTCGGTCACCTTGCGGATGCCGAGCAGGGGCTGCAGCGCCTGCTCGGCCGGAAAGGCGCGGATCGCCTCCTCCCGCCGGCCCGCGGCGACCAGGGCCACGCTGTCGTCGTTGACCTTGGTCTTCCAGGCCAGCAGCGGCTTGATGCGATTGATGTTGGCCCGTTCGACCGGATTGTCCTGGGTGGCTTCGGCGAGCTGGAAGAGTTCGACCTTCGCGGCGGCCCGCGCGGCGCGATATCCCGCCAGCTGGGCCGGCGTGGAGGTCAGCAGATAGCCGCGGCGCGCCGTCTCGGCCTGCTCCACGGCGCCCATGAAGGCGACCACCCGCCTCTGCGCCACATAGGTCCGGTCGACCCAGTCGTTGTAGTCGCCGGTCTTCAGCGCCAGCCAGACGATGGCTGCGCCCAGCGCGATGAGGACCAGCACGCCGGCGCCGAGCACGCCGGTCAGGATTCGATTGAAGTCGCCCTGGGATATTGCGCGGCGCGCCTTGGGCCGCGCGCCTTCCGCCGCTTCATTCATTCGCCAGAGCCCGCAATCCGACCTGCATAACGCCAAGCTCCGTCACCGGTTTCACGCCTTTACACGCCCTCGGCTGGCCTGAGCCGCCTTGTTGCTGAGTTGACACCTGCCTTTACCTGCCCGCGATTTGAGCAACGTCACGAATAAAGGACTCGTAAATTATTGTTAATGGACGGAAGGTGAACTTCAGCAATCTGTTTATGCGGGAGGCGCTCACGGTATTCTTGCGCTAATGTGTAGTCATCGTGGAACCGAAGACTTTTGCGCGGGTTGTGGAGGCGACGAAGAGTGAGCGCCGTGCAGGAAGATCCCACCATATTGGTCGCCGAGGACGATGAGCTGATCCGCGCGATCATGTGCGAGGTGCTCGGCGATCACGGCTTCCGGACGGCCGAGGCGGCGAGCACGGCCAGTGCGCTCCGGCTTATCGACGAACGTGACGATCTTTGCGCCGCCTTCATCGACATCGATCTCGGCGACCGCGGCGGCGGATACCTCGTGGCCCGCCGCGTGCGCGAGCGGCGGCCGGACATGAAGATCCTCTACACCTCCGGCGGCGCGCACAGCGATTTCGAGTACGAACGCGTCGACGACGCGGAGTTCATACCCAAGCCCTACCGGCCCGACTCGGTGTGCCATCTGATCGCCCGTCGGCTGGGATAGGCGTCCCTACCGCGTCGGCACCGTCACATCGCACACCGACATGGTCGGTCCCTTGTCGGCCAGGGTGTGGGCGAGGGTCGAGCGGAAGGCCGGGCCGCGGGTGTCGAGCACCTGGACCTTGGGCCGGTCGGCGGCCGGCAGATCGGAGGCCAGCCGCAGCGTCACGATCCTGTCCTGCGGGTCGGCGACCGGTTCGCCGACCTTGATCGCCGTCACCACGTCCTGACCGACAAGAACCCTGCCCCAGGCCGTGTATTTCTGCATCAGCGACGGATAGAAGCCGCGCATCAGGAAGAACTGGCTGTTGGCCGAATCCGGATCGCCGGCCCGGGCCATGGCCGCGACGCCCGGGCAGTAGACGGCCCAGGCGTTGACCCGGCCGTCGGCCGTCATCGACATCAGGGCTTCCGACTGGCTGGCCACCGGCAGGGCGCCGATGAAGCCGAACTCCGTCGCCCGGATGGTCGTCGCCTTGACGAACGGGGTCTCGGCGCCGCGTTTGAAGATGAACTCGCCCTTGAGGTTGGGCAGGTCCGAGCCGCCTTCGCCGGTGTTCTTGGGGTCGCCGGTCTGATCCATGAACTCGTCGATCACCCGGAAGAAGGTCTGGCCGTCGTAGAAGTGTCGCTTGGCCAGGGTGCGGATCTGGGCGACGTGGGCCGGCGCGACGTCCGGATACATCTCGACCACGATCCGCCCCTTGTTGGTGTCGATCACCAGGAGATTGTCGGGCGCGGGCGAACGCCACTCGGCCTCGGTCGGCGCCACCGGCGGGGCGCCCTTGGCCTTCGACAGCAGTTCGTCGTTCGTCGGCAGGTGGGCCGGTCGCTGCAGCTCCTTCTTCTTGGGCGCCTCGTGCTGGGCCGACGCCATCGACGGAGCCACGGAACAGGCGAGGGCGGCGGCGAAGGCCAGACCCGAAAAACGTCTAGACAGCATCAAGGTGGATATCCAAATGGCGGGTCATCAAGGGCGGCGCTCGAGACGGCTCTCGTCCACCTTGTCGAGCAGCCTCTCCGCCACATGCGGCGTAACGAAGGCGGAGACGTCGCCGCCCAGGCTGGCGATCTCCTTCACCAGCTTGGACGCGATCGCCTGGTGGCGCGGATCGGCCATCAGGAACACGGTTTCGATGTCGCGGTTCAGCTGCTGGTTCATCGCCGTCATCTGGAACTCGTACTCGAAATCGGCCACCGCCCGCAGACCGCGCACGATCAGGGTGGCGCCGACCTTCTCGGCGAAATGCATGAGCAGGCTGTTGAAGGGCATGACGACGATTTCGGCGTCGCCGGCCAGCGGGCCGGCCTCGCGCAGGACGAGTTCGACCCGTTCCTCCAGCGAGAACAATGGTCCCTTGCCGGCGTTGATGGCCACGCCGATCACCAGCCGGTCCACCAGCTTGACGGCCCGACTGATGATGTCGAGGTGGCCGTTGGTGATCGGATCGAAGGTGCCCGGATAAAGACCAATACGCTGGACCATGCCGCTCAGCCCCTCACCCCCGGCCACCGGCCGAGGCCGCGGCGGCACAAGGCCCGGCGGATCGGATGCCGTCAAGCCTGTTCGACGTCGCCGCCATCGCCGCCCTCATCCGCGCCGTCGTCAGCGACATCATCCGCGCCGTCATCCACGGAAGCGTCCTCGCCCTCAGGCTCGGCCAGCCGCTCCACCGAGACCACCTGCTCGCCCTCCGCCGTGCGGAAGACGATCACGCCCTGGGTGTTGCGCGCGGCGATGCGGATGGCGCCCACCGGCACGCGGATCATCTGCCCGCCGTCGGTGACCAGCAAAAGCTCGTCGCCCGGCTGGACCGGGAAGGCGGCGGCGAGGCGGCCGCCGCGCCGGGACAGATCCTGCGCCGAGAGCCCCTGCCCGCCCCGGCCCGTGCGGCGGAAGTCGTAGGCGGAGCTGCGCTTGCCGACCCCGCCGGACGACAGGGTGAGGATGATCTGTTCGGCGGCCTTGAGTTCGGCGTAGCGCTCGTCGCTGAGCGACGCGGCCTCCTCGCCCTCCTCCTCGTCGGCCGCCGGGACGTCTTCGCCCTCGGCGGACTCGGCGCGTAGTTCGGCGCGGAACCGTTTCAGATACCCGGCCCGCTCCTCCGGCGTGGCCGGCACGGACTGCAGCATGGCCATGGAGATCACGGTGTCGCCCTCGGCCAGGCGGATGCCGCGCACGCCGGTGGAGTCGCGCCCGGCGAACACGCGCACCTCCTCCATGGCGAAGCGGATGGCGCGACCCAAGGCGGTGGTCAGAAGCACGTCCTGGTCGGGCTCGGCCAGGGAGACGCCGACGATATGCTCGCCCTCGCCGAGCTTCATGGCGATCTTGCCGGCCCGGTTCACGTTGACGAAATCCGACAGCTTGTTGCGCCGCACATCGCCCGAGGTGGTGGCGAACATGACGTCGAGCCGCTCCCAGCTGGCCTCGTCCTCCGGCAGCGGCAGGACGGTGGTGATGGTCTCGCCCTGTTCGAGCGGCAACAGGTTGACGAAGGCCTTGCCGCGCGAGTTGGGATCGCCGAGCGGCAGGCGCCAGACCTTGAGCTTGTAGACCTTGCCCTCGGACGAGAAGAACAGCACCGGCGCGTGGGTCGAGGCGGAGAACACGCGGGTGACCGCGTCCTCGTTCTTCATCCGCATGCCCGAGCGGCCCTTGCCGCCGTGGCGCTGGGTCCGGTAGGCCGACAGATGGGTGCGCTTGACGTAGCCGGTATGGGTGACGGTGACGACCATCTCCTCGCGCGGGATCAGGTCCTCGTCCTCGACGTCGGCGTCGCCCTCGACGAACACGCTGCGGCGCGGCACGGCGAACTGCTCGCGCACCACGACCAGCTCCTCGCGGACGATGGCCATGACGCGCTCGCGCGAGCCCAGGATCGACAGGTATTCGCGGATCGCTTCGGACAGCTCGCCCGCCTCGGTGTAGATCTCCTCGCGGCCAAGGCCGGTGAGGCGCGACAGGGTCAGGGCCAGGATGGCGCGGGCCTGCTCGTCGGACAGGCGCACCGCGCCCGCTTCGGTCACGATCGTGCGCGGGTCCTGGATCAGGGCGATCAGGGGCGCCATGTCGCCCACCGGCCAGTCTCGGGCGGCGAGCTGTTCGCGCGCCTCGGCCGGATCCTTGGCGGCGCGGATGATGCGGATGAATTCGTCGATGTTGGCGACGGCGATGGCCAGGCCGACCAGTACGTGGCCGCGGTTGCGCGCCTTGTTGAGTTCGTACTTGGTGCGCCGCACCACCACCTCTTCCCGGAACTCCAGGAAGCATTCGAGCATCTGGCGCAGGCCCATCTGCTCGGGCCGGCCGCGGTTCAGCGCCAGCATGTTGACGCCGAAGGCGCTCTGCAGCGTCGTGTATCGATAGAGCTGGTTCAGGATCACGTCGGCCGGCGCGTCGCGCTTCAACTCGACGACGATGCGGGTGCCGTCGCGGTCGCTCTCGTCGCGCAGGTCCGCGATGCCCTCGACGCGCTTCTCACGCACCAGCTCGGCGATCCGCTCCACCAGGGTAGCCTTGTTCACCTGATAGGGGATCTCGGTGACGACGATGGCCTCGCGGTCCTTGCGGACGGTCTCGATGGAGGCCTTGCCACGCACCACCACCGAACCGCGGCCGGTCATCAAGGCGGTACGCGCGCCGGTGCGGCCAATAATCTCGCCGCCGGTGGGGAAGTCGGGGCCCGGCACGATGTCGAGCAGGGTCTCGAGCGGTGTCGACGGATCGTCGATCAGCGCCAGGCAGGCGTCGACCACCTCGCCGAGATTGTGCGGCGGAATGTTGGTGGCCATGCCGACGGCGATGCCGCCGGCGCCGTTGACCAGCAGGTTGGGGATCCGCGCCGGCAGGACGGTGGGCTCCTGCTCCTTGCCGTCGTAGTTCTCCTGGAAATCGACCGTGTCCTTGTCGATGTCGGCGAGGAGGGCCTGCGCCGCCCGGGCCATCCGGCACTCAGTGTAGCGCATGGCGGCCGGCATATCCCCGTCCACCGAGCCGAAGTTGCCCTGCCCGTCGATGAGCGGCAGGCTCATGGAGAAGGTCTGCGCCATCCGCGCCAGGGCCATGTAGACTGAAAGGTCGCCGTGCGGGTGGAAGCGGCCGAGCACGTTGCCGACCACGCGGGCGCACTTGGAGTACGACCGGTCGGGCGTCATGTTGAGATCGTGCATCGAATAGAAGATGCGCCGGTGCACCGGCTTCAGCCCGTCGCGCACGTCCGGCAGGGCGCGGCTGACGATCACGCTCATGGCGTAGTCGAGATACGACCGCTTGAGCTCGTCCTCGATGTTGATCGGGGCCACGGCCCCGCCGCCGCCCCCGGGCCCACCGTCCGGCGAGGGGATGATGTCGCTGTCGTCGCTCAAGAACTACCGGCTTTCGGAGGCTGCCATCGGCGGTCGCAAGGTCCCGCCGCAAAAGGGGAATCGGCGCGTCGCGCCACCGTCATCATTTAGCAATTGCGGCGCGCTGGCGCAAAGGTTTGCGCCGTTTTTCATGCACGGCGCGCAAAAGTCGGCGCGCCCGCCCGCCGCGAGGCCGGATTCTCCTTCCGGCCCCTATCCCGCGTGTCCCCATAGGGCCGGTTGCGCCAGCATCAGGTAGAAGATCGCCACCATGGCGACGAAGGCCGGACAGCCGAGGATGACCCAGATGCGGTAGAGCCGATCGTACTCGGGCGGCAGTCCGGCCCCATCCGCAACCGCCTGTTCCGCAAGTCTTTTCATCCGCATCTGGATGAATACCACCGGAATCCAGCAGGCGCCGACGAACACGAACAGGCTGAGGGCGGCCACGATCCACGGCGCGAAGGTCAGCTCCATCATCCCCATCAGTATGGCGCCGGTGACCGGCTGAACGACACCCGCGGTCGCGGTGAAGACGAAGTCGGCGACCACCACCATGCCGGCGACCGAGGCGATCACCTTGGGATCGCGCGTGCGGTGGGCCATCAGCATGAAGAAGGCGATGCCGATCCCGGTCCCGAACAGGATGGTCGAGGACAGTACGTGCAGCCATTTGACGAACATCTGCGGCTCCATCAGCGCCGATCCTCCGTCGCGGCCACGAACAGGCAGAGCGCCATCATCGGGATCACCTTGAGCCAGGGACCGAGGGGATCGGTCCAGAGTTGCGGCAGGCTTACGCTGCCCGCGACGAGGTATCCCGCTGTTGCGACGCACATGCAAGTGGCTACGGCCGCCGTCCAACGGGCGCGCAGCAGCGCCAGCCCCATCGCCACGTCGAACGCCGCGCCGCCCTGCTCCACCGGGGTCGCCCAGCGGCCGTAGCCGCCGAGCTCGAGGATGGCGATCGCCTGACGATAGCCCGGCCCCAGGGAGATCAGCCCGGTCAGCAGCCAGAACAGCGACAGGGCCGCGATGGAGACCGGGCGCACAAAATAGAGTTTGGCGTACCAGCGATCCGCCGAGGTCGCCGGATGGGCGGACAGGAACTGGCTGAGGGTGCGCGGCGCGACACCCGTGGCGGCGACCCACGCCTCGGCGTCGCCCTCCACATAATAGTCCATCTGCGCCAGTGAGGTGGAGCGCAGCGACGAGGGCCAGCCGAGCCAGCCCAAAAGGTCGCCGAGCTTCAGCACCGGCCACGCCAGGGCGCGTGGAACGGCGATGACCGGCGCGGTTCCGAGGCCGAGCCAGTCGCGGAAGGCGCGCAGCACCTCGGCCAGGGTCAGGCTCTCGGGTCCGGCGACCTCGAGCGTGGTCCGGCTCGGGGCGCCGGGCTGCAGCAGGCGGCCGACCGCCTCGGCCAGGTCCGGCAGCATCACGGGCCGGAACCTCTGCGCGCCGCCGATCAGCGGAATGACCAAGGGCAGGGCCGCCAGCCCGCGCATCAGGGCGGTCCCGCCATAGGCCGCCCGGCCGACCACCAGCGAGGGGCGCAGCACGATCCAGTCGAGCTCGGAGCCGGCGAGCAGGATCTCGGTCGCCTGCTTGGATCGTGCGTACGCGGTCCCGGCCGCCGCGTCGGCGCCGACGGCCGAGATGTGGATCAGCCGGCCAACCCCGGCCGCCTCGCAGGCCGCGAACAGGGCGGCGGGTCCGGCGCGGTGGGCGATCTCCAGGCTGTCGCCCGCGCCGTCCTGCAGGACGCCGACGCAATTCACCACCGCCTCCACGCCGTCCAGCAGAGGCCGCCAGTCATCCGCCCGGGTCAGGTCGCGGAAGTCCGCCGCGACCCACTCGAACGCCGGCAGGCGCCGGCGCGCCTCGGCCGGCCTGCGCGCGCCCGCCCGCACCGGGCATCCCTGTTCCGCGAGATGCGCCGCGACCGCCGAGCCGATGAAGCCGGATGCGCCGAGAACCAGGACGCGGGTCATCCGAGGAACCGCGCCGTCCAGCCCGGCTCGGGCCGAAAACAGACCTCGCGTCGGCCGAACAGCCTGAACCGGCGGCGCGCCAGCGCGTCGTAGGCCCGGTCGCGCAAGCCTTTCGGCAGCAGACGCAGCACCACGGCGGCGCGCCAGAGCCCGCCGAGCCCCTGCCCCACCTTGATCGCCACGTCCGAGCGCACGAACGGCCGCCCATCCTGGATCAGCAGGACGGACTCGTCCCCGCTTTCGTCCATGCCGTAGTGCCGATAAAGCGCGCGCCCGAGCGCGGACTGCGCCGGCGCGAACCGGAACCGGCCTTTCGTATCAGACCTCAGGACCAGTTGAGCGCCGCTCGAGCACAGGACGCACATGCCGTCGAACACCAGCAGCGGCCTGTCGTCCGGAAAGGCTGGAACCGCGGGATCTTCGCGGTAGTCGTAGGGGTGCACGGCGGACGAACTCAGGCGGGAGAGCGGAGCAGCCTGAGCCCTGCCCGGCGCCCATGCAACGCCCAATCGCGTGAGACCTTCACAGTACACCTTGGCCCGATCCCCGGCGGTGGCTAGTTTCGGGCATGCTCCGCCCGCGCCCTGTCCTCCACGCCGTGCTGATCGCCCTTGTCGTTCCCGGATCCGCGCTGGCCGCGTCGGCGTCGGGCCGGCTCGACACGACGCCCCGGATCGCGGTGATGACCGCCTTCGAACCGGAGATGATCGAGCTTCGCGCCGCGGTGGCCCGGCCGCGGACCGTGACGGTGAACGGGGTCGGCTTCATCCTGGGAACCATCCACGGCAAGCCGGTGGTGCTGTTCGAGAGCGGCATGAGCCTGGTCAACGCGGCGATGAACACCCAGCTCGCGCTCGACCGGTTCAAGGTGACGCGCCTCGTCTTTTCCGGCGTCGCCGGCGGCGCGGATCCCGAACTCAGGCTCGGCGACGTGGTCGTTCCCGACCGCTGGGCGCAGTACCTCGAGGCCTCCTTCGCCCGCGCCGACGGGCAGAACTTCGTTCCACCGACCTTCGACGACGGACCGAGCGTGGCCAACTACGGCATGATCTTCCCGCACGCGGTGGAGGTGCGCCGCGCCGGCGACGTCAAGGCCGAACGCAAGCTCTGGTTCTCGGCCGATCCGGCCATGCTGGCGACAGCCAGAGCGGCGGTCGCCGACCTCAGGCTCGATCGCTGCGTCGGCGCCGTCTGCCTCGAGACGTCGCCGCGGGTGAAGGTCGGCGGCGCGGGCGTCTCGGGGACCGTGTTCATGGATAACGCCGATGTGCGCGCCTATGTGGCCCGGACCTTCGAGGCGGAAGCCATCGACATGGAGACGGCCGGCGTGGCCCAGGTGGCCTACGCCAACGGCGTGCCCTTCCTGGGCTTTCGCGCCCTGTCGGATCTCGCCGGCGCCGACCCGGGCGCAAACCCGGTGTTCCGCTACCTCGCCGTCGCCGCGCACAACGCCGCCAAGACGGTGCTGGCGTTCCTCACGGCGCTCCCGGAGGGTTAGCCCTTGCGTGAGATTTGGCGCGATGAAGTGCTCATTCCGTCACCCTTACTCCAGGTGCTCCACGTCCTCGCCGAGCACCTGCACCCAGGCGTGCCTGCGCTCTTCATAGATGGAGACACGCGGCGGCGGGAAGGACGGGTCGGCGAAGGCGCCGAGCGGGATGGCGATCAGCTCGGGCTGGGCGTCGTGGCGATAGGCGAGCGTGGCGCCGCACACCGGGCAGAACGCGAAGTCGGCCCCCTGGCCGCTGTCGCCGATCCGGCGATAGACGCGCCGCTCGCCGGTGACCGCCACCCGGTTGGCAGGGAAGCGCGCCTGCGCCGAGAAGGCGCTACCCGAGCGACGCTGACAGGCGAGGCAGTGGCAGACCGAAATCCGCACCGGCTCGCCTTCGCAGACGGCGCGAAGCGCGCCGCAGCTGCACGACGCCTCGCGCACATGGAGCGGGGCTTCGCGCCCAGGGAGCGGGTTCCGTTCTGAGGGAATCAAGCCTGCGCTCTATGTCCTTGTTTCGACCCTAGAACGGAATCTCGTCGTCGAGGTCGGCGGCGAAGCTCTCGCGCGGACCCGACCGCTCCTGCGGGCGACCACCGCCGCCGCCGTAGTCCGACGACCCGCGACCGCCGCCCATGCTGTCCTCATCGCCGCCGCCGCGGCCGCCGAGCATGGTCAGTTCGCCGCGGAACTTCTGCAGCACGATTTCGGTGGAGTACTTCTCGACGCCCTGCTGGTCGGTCCACTTGCGGGTCTGGATGGCGCCCTCGACGTACACGGTCGAGCCCTTCTTCAGGTACTGCTCCGCCACCTTGACGATGTTCTCGTTGAAGATGACCACCTGGTGCCACTCGGTCTTTTCCTTGCGCTCGCCGGAGGTCCGGTCGCGCCAGGTCTCGGAGGTGGCGATGCGCAGATTGGCCACCCGGTCGCCGGAATTCAGCGTGCGGATCTCCGGGTCCTTGCCCAGATTTCCGATCAGGATCACCTTGTTGACGCTTCCGGCCATGGTCTCTGTCCTTCGCTCCAGACGCCGCCCGCGGGTCGCCGCCTCACGTTAATGTTCTATATATGTTCCGGGCGATCCCGGGAGTCAACCGCGTCGGGCTATTGCGGCGCCGTCGCCGACCCCGGCGGCGCCAGGCGGCCGTCGCCGGTCCGCACCAGGGCCAGATAGCTGGCGCCGTTCAGCGAGTCGGCGGTGAAGATACCGTCCCGCTCGAGGAACAGGAACTTGCTTTGGTAGGCGCCGGTGATGTCGGTCTGACTGCCGCCGAGGCCGAGGAAATGGACGCGCATGGCTTCGAGATCCGCCGCGCACTGCTCGAGCGTCGGCACATTGCGCGCCAGAACGTTGAAGTGCGCCTTCTGGCCCTTGGCCTGGGCGTAGTGGAAACAGACGCCGGCGTCGCCCGGCGGTCGCGGCGAGGTATCGCAGGCCGCGAGGGCAGAGGCGCCCACGAGAGCAAGGGCGAGGGCGAGCGGAAGACGCTTCATGTCGCCGTCTTACACCGCACCTTTGCGACTCGCGAGGGGGTTCAGCCGGGCGCCAGGCTGCAATCGCCGGGGTCCTGCGCCACCAACGTGCGGAAGCTGCGGTTGTCCGGCGAAATCTCCACCCGACCCGGAAGAAGCCGCACGGTCTGTGTCCCGGATCGGCCGTAGAGGGCGTCGCCGGGGCGCACGCAGCGGCCGTCGAACAGGACGCG
>CAILTK010000097.1 GCA_903837135.1 uncultured Caulobacterales bacterium | reverse complement strand
GCCAGGGTCGAGGTGGGGATGGTGGGGATCAACGTGCCGATCCCGGTGCCGGTGGCCTACCACACCTTCGGCGGCTGGAAGCGCTCGGCCTTCGGCGACACCAACCAGCACGGCATGGAGGGGGTCAAGTTCTGGACCAAGCTCAAGACCGTCACCGCCCGCTGGCCCGACACCGCCCTCGAGGGCCACGCCGATTCCAGCTTCGTCATCCCGACGATGACGTAGGGCAGGACCCGTCGGCCTCGCGTCCACGCCTTCTCGCTTCAGCGCGCCATGGCTGTGAGGTGCGCCCGCCTACGCGAAGCCTACCACCGCCAGCTCAGTCCGAGGCGGGCGTCGAGGCCGGACTGGGTCCGGCCGAACCCATCGTCGAGCTTGATGAAGCCGGCAAGGCCGTGGTCGGTCTGCGCCACCACGCCAAGTTCGGCCCGTCCGCGCCCGTGCGGCGTCGGGTCGGCCATATCCACCTCCACGCCCCCCAGCGCCACATCGGCCCGGCTCCGTCCATCGAACTCGCTCTCGGCGTACAGGCCCGCATAGGGGCCCACTCTGTAGCCGCCCGCCCGATAGGTATAGCCCGCGCGCACGCCCAACGACGCGTAATTGCTGTCGGCGTGGGGATAGTTGACGAGGATGGCGGCGTCGGGCCGGTCGAAGCCGTCGAGTTTGGTCTGGCTGTGCGAGACCGAGACCACCGGCTCCAGATAGGCCGACCCCGCCGTCAGGTGCAGCCCCGCCTGGACCTCGGCGCCCAGGGTCTTGCCCCGCGTGCCGGTGGAGAAGCTGGCGGAGGCCAAGCCGAAGCGGACCCTGTAATCGTCGTATTTCAACAGCCCGTTGACGAACACCGGGCCCAGCGTGGTGGCGGCATAGAGGCCGATATTGCTGCCTTCGAGCTCCAGCTCGTCGGCGTTCGAGCGGAAGCGGCTGGTCTGGTCGCCATAGCCTGCGGTCAGGCCGATCAGCCAGCCCTGCTTGAGCAGGTCGATTCCCACCTGCCCGCCGGTCCAGCGGTCGCGAACGCCAAGGTCGACGGCGAGGGGGGCGAAGGTTCCGCCCGGGGGCGTGTAGGAAAGGCTCGAGCGGGTGCGATCGTTCGCGGTGGCCGCCTGTCCCCACACGTTCACCGCGCCCGCGCCGCGCGGCAGGCGCATCTGGTCGGCCCATAGATCGCCCGAACGTCGCCAGAAGCGTCCCGCCTCCGCCGGCGCCTTCACGGTCTCGAACGCGGCGGCGGCCGGCGCGGTGACCAGATCGATGTTGGGGCCGTCGCTGGCCAGTTGATAAACGATGAATCCCGGGGGGGCGGGCGTGGCCAGGGTGAAGGCGCCCGGCGCGGACGTCCCCGCCGTCACCAGCCGAATCGGAGCGCCCAGGGTGGGCGCGCCCCCGACATCGTTGAGCACGATGGCGGTGGAGCCGGAGGCGGAGGCCACCTGCAGCACGTCGGCGCTTCGCGCCGGCGAGGCCCCGACGGCGACCGAAGTGGGGTTCACGTCCAGCACCAGCTTCGCCCCGCCCGACCCCACATAGGCGGCGGAGCTCGCGTTCAGCACATCCCCCGTATGTCCTTGCGCCAGGTTGAGCACCCCCGCGTTGTTCAGGCTCGTCAGGCCGCCGAAGGACACGGTCGTCGCGGTGGCGGCGGCCGGCGCCACGTTGACCGCGCCGGTGTTGTTCACGACACTCGTACCGGTGTGGAAGTTGCTCGCGCCCGTCGCGTTCCACACACCCGCGTTGTTCACCGTGTCGGTCGTGTCGTTCAGGTCGAGGAAGCCGTTGATCACGCCGGACGTATTGTTGATGACGCCGAGGGTGTGGCCGGTCGTCTGAATGGCCGCGGATCCGGTTCGGGAGCCGACGACGCCGGCCAGATTGATCGTCGTCGTTCCGGCGCCCTGCGACAGCACGCCGACGCCCCCGCCAGAGATGGCGGCGCCCGCGCCGAGATTGAGCGTGGAGACGCCCGAGACGTTGAGAAGCACCCCGATCCCGGACTGGGAAATCGCGGCCCCGCCCGCGGCGATATTCACGGTCGCCGTGTTGGTGGTCGATGGGGAGGGGGTGAGGCCGTTCACGACGATGGCGTTGGTGACGGCGCCTGTGACCGTGGCGTTGAAACTATTGACCAGCACGTTCGGGGCCGTCACCGAAATCGCGCCGCCGCCAAATCCGCTGCTGACCGCGTTCGAGTTGATCACGACCGTCCCTGAACTGGTGGCTGAAATGCCCGTGCCGGTCCCGGCGATCTGAATGAGCCCGGTGTTGTTGACCGTCAGCGCCCCCAGCGTCGTCGACGCGAGCACCCCCACGCTGTCACCGCTCGTGCCCGTGAACGACATGTCGCTATCGGTGACGGTGACGGCTCCGTTCGTGGTGGAGTTCGCCGCGGCGACCCCTATCCCGTTTCCGGCCGTGATATTGATCCGCCCGACGTTCACCGTGATGTCGCCGGTCGGAGGACTCTCTCCGAGCTGACGGGAATAGCCGGCGCTCACGCCGATGAACTGGCCTAACCCCTTGCTGTTCGCGGTGATGCTCGACGCGTTGATGTTGATCGATCCATCGGCCCCTTCGACGTTGACGCTGACGCCGGCGCCGCCCGTCCCCGTCAGGGTTATCGCCCCGGTCGTCACCGTTGCGGCGCCCCTGACCGTCGCCACCACGCCAGACGTGTTGCTGCCGACGACGGTGCTGTTGGTCGAGATGTTCAGGGGGCCGACGTTGACGGTGGTCGGCGCCCCGACGTCCCGGCGCGCGATGCTGACGCCGGTCGTCTGGGTCAGCGTGGTCGGGCTGGCCAAGGTGGTGTTGACCGTCAGGCCTCCGCCGTCGATCAATACCGGCGCGCTTCCGGACAGGACGCCATTTTCCTGGAAGCTCACGCCCGTCCCGCTGCCGCCCCCGGTGACCGTCATCAGGGTGGGGAGGTGCACGGTCGCCGCGCCGCCGTTTCCGACCAGGGCTATCCCCGTCGCGGACGCGCCGGATACGGTCACGGCGGCGCTGGGGGAGAACGAGATCAGGGTGGAGGCGGTCGGGCCGACCGAAATGCCGGCCGTGTTTCCTGCCGTATTGTTGCCGGCCACCGTGAAATCGTCGCCGATGGCGATGTTCACGTTGTGAGCCGGAGCGCTGACATTTACGCCCGTGGCGCTGAACGTCCCGTTGCTCGCCCCCACGACCGACATGGTTGCGCGGGCGCCGGTCACCCCGTCGATCGCCGTCGACAGGTTGACGTCCTGGTTCGCCGTGACCGACACGCCCGTCGCGGTGGCGGCCGCCCGCACCGACAGGCTGGCGCCGGTAAAGCTGATCGACGCCGGACCCGTCGTATTCAGAACGGATACGCCTGTGGCGGAGGACAGCTGGCTGGTGACGGCGACGTCGCTGGACAGGATCGCCGATCCGGACTTCGCGTCGGCGAACCGGACCGTTGCGCTGGACCCGGCGCCGATGGCGACGCCCTGGGCCAGACCGTTGTTGGACATCACCGACAGGGTGCTGCCGAGGTTCGTCACCGTCACAGGTCCGCTGACGCCGGCGACATTTATGCCGGTCACGGCGCCCGAGAAGCTGTTGTTGGCGATCGTCGAACCTTGTGCGACGCCCGAGCCGTCGACGACGCTGGCCGAACTGCCGCCGGCGATCGATATGGCGCTCGTGAGACCCGTCGCCCCGGAGCTTCTGCTCTGTCCGGCGTTGACGGTCAGCGTCCCCGCGTTCGTGATCGACGATGCGCCCAGGCTTCCGGCGCCGATCGAGAGGCCGAGATTGGAGATGGCGCCGCCGCCCTCCGTCACCGAGCCGGTGTTGCCGATGGTGGCCCCGCCGGCGGTGGACGTCGACAGCGCGACCACTCCGGTCACGGAATCCGATTCGGCGGTACCGGCGCCGCCCACGCTGGAAAGGGTTCCGGCGTTGAAGACATTCACCGTCCCACCGGTGGCGGAGATTCCCACCGGATTGACGCCGGAGAAAGCGGTCATCGTCGCGCCCGCTTCATTTCTGACAGAAGCGGAGCCGGCCGGATCAGCGAGGGCGGTGGCGGCGGCGGTCGAGCTCGTCACCAATCCGAAATTGTCAATCGAAGCGGATCCGGCGCCGGACGCGGTGACCTGCAGGGCGGATGTGGCCAGGTTGACCGAGGATCCGGCCGCCAGATTGAGCGCCGCCAGGTGATTGGCCGACCCGACGACAGTCACGCCCTGACGGAGATTGCTCGATACGTTCGCGCCGCTCGCCAGCGTCACCTGCAGGTCGCCCGGCGTCGGCTGGGTCTGGTCGTTGTAGGTGATTCCGGCCTGATAAAAATTCCCCGCCGAGGTGCAGGTGACGGAATGCGGATTGGTGGCGGTGTTGACCGGCCCGCACTCGTTGGCGGCGCGCGCCACCGACGGCGCTCCCATAAGCAGCAGCGCCGTGGCCGGAGCCGCCCCGAACGCCAGCGCCGAGCATCCCGAAAGTCTTTGCGACCGAAGCATTTCGCACCGTTCCCCAACCCAACAGGCGAACCAATTATCTACGGGTTAGCGCGTATCACAATGCTGTTTCACTTTTTACGTGTGCGCCGCTTGCCGACGGCGGCCTGCGCGTCGGTCTTACCCCGTTGCGCCGGCCGGCCCGGTGCGCTCGCTCCGCATCGTCACCGCACCGGGTCGTTCCGGGCGGTCATCCGAGGAGCGACCTCCCTAAGCCGCCGCCTGCTTCACCGCCTGGGCGATGGACTGGACCACCTTGGCGACGAGTTTCTCGTCGTCGCCTTCGGCCATGACGCGGATCAGGGATTCGGTGCCCGAGGCGCGGACCACCACGCGGCCCGAGCCGTTGAGGCGGGCCTCGCCGTCCCTGATGGCTGTCTGCACCAGGTCGGTCTCCAAGGGGTCGGCGGCGCCCTTGGCGTAGCGGACGTTGACCAGTTTCTGCGGCGCCGGTTCGAACTGGCGGGCCAGTTCGCTCATCTTCTTTCGGGTCTGCACCAGCACCGACAGCACCTGCAGGGCCGAGATCAGTCCGTCGCCGGTGGTCGACAGGTCCGACAGGATGATGTGGCCCGACTGTTCGCCGCCGAGGTTGATGCCGCCTTCGCGCATCTTGGCCATGACATAACGGTCGCCGACCTTGGTCCGGTGCAGCTGCAGCCCCTTCTCGCCGAGCATCCGCTCGAGGCCGAGGTTGGACATCACCGTGCCCACCACCCCGCCGCCGGTCAGCCGGCCCTCGGCCGCCCAGGCCCCGGCGATGATGGCCAGGATCTGGTCGCCGTCGACCAGGAGGCCGTTCTCGTCGCACAGGGCCAGCCGGTCGGCGTCGCCGTCCAGCGCGATACCGAGGTCGCAGCGGTATTCGCGCACCGCCTGGGCCATGGCCTCGGGGTGGGTCGAGCCGCAGCCGTCGTTGATGTTGAGGCCGTTCGGCGTCACCCCCACCGGCACCACCTCGGCGCCGAGTTCGTAGAGGGCGGTGGGCGCCACCTTGTAGCCGGCGCCGTGGGCGCAGTCGACGGCGATGCGCAGGCCCGACAGGCTGAGCGCCTTGGGGAAGGTGGCCTTGGCGATCTCCACATAGCGGGCCTGGGCGTCCTCGATCCGCACCACCCGGCCGAGCTTCTCCGGCGGGGCCAGCTCTTCCTCCAGGCCCTGATCCATCAGGTTGGCGATCTCGGACTCGCGCTCGTCCGACAGCTTGTAGCCGTCGGGGCCGAACAGCTTGATGCCGTTGTCGACCGCCGGATTGTGCGAGGCGGAGATCATCACTCCGAGGTCGGCGCGCATCGAGCGGGTCATCATCGCCACCGCCGGCGTCGGCAGCGGGCCGAAGGTGCGCACGTCCATGCCCGCCGAGACGAAGCCCGCCACCAGGGCCGGCTCGACCATATAGCCGGACAGGCGGGTGTCCTTGCCGATCACCACCAGGTGCCGGCGGTCGTCGCCCGAGCGGAAGGCCCGGCCGGCGGCCAGGCCGACGCGCAGGGCCACCTCCGCGGTCATCGGGAACTGGTTGGCGCGGCCTCTGATGCCGTCGGTGCCGAAATATCTGCGGGGCATGCGGGCGGGGTCTCCCGGAAATGAACGAACAACGAAGTCGATGTCGCAACGATGCGACATCGAGTTTTACGACCAAGCCGTTGTCATGATGATAAGGGGTGCGCCGCAACCATAACAGCCCCGCCGACGGCGGGCATCGGAAGACCCGGCATGTGCGGCATCATCGGCATAGTGGGCGTGAGCCCGGCGGCGGAACGGCTGGTCGAAAGCCTGCGGCGGCTCGAGTACCGCGGCTATGACTCGGCGGGCGTCGCCACCGTGGTCGACGGCAAGCTCGAGCGCCGCCGCGCGCCCGGCAAGCTGAAGAACCTCGACGCGGTGCTGGAGGCCGATCCCCTGCCCGGCGACACCGGCATCGGCCACACGCGCTGGGCCACCCACGGGGCGCCGACCACCGAGAACGCCCACCCGCACATCGTCGGCCGCGTGGCCGTGGTGCACAACGGCATCATCGAGAACTTCGCCGAGCTCAAGGCCGAGCTGCAGGCCGAGGGCCGGGTGTTCCACAGCCAGACCGACACCGAGGTGGTGGCCCATCTGATGGACCGGGCGCTCGGCCAGGGCCTGGCGCCGCTGAACGCCTTCAAGGACACCCTGGACCGGCTGACCGGGGCCTACGCCCTGTGCGTACTGGTGGCCGGCGAGAAGCCCGCCATCCTCGGCGCCCGGCTCGGCCCGCCGCTGGTGGTCGGGCACGGCGACGGCGAGATGTACCTGGGCTCGGACGCCATCGCCGTCGGTCCCTTCACCAACCGCGTCACCTATCTGGAAGACGGCGACTATGTGCTGATCGACCACGACAGCGCGCTGATCTTCGACCAGGCCGGCCGGCGCGCCAACCGGCCGGTCCACACGGTCGCCGCGTCCTCGGCCCTGGTCGAGCGCGGCGCCTACCGGCACTTCATGGCCAAGGAGATTCACGAACAGCCCGACGCCTGCCAGCATACCCTCGCCACCTACATCGATCCGGTGGCGCGGACGGCCCGCGCGCCCGGCGGCTTCGACTTCGGCGAGATCACCCGGCTGCAGATCGTCGCCTGCGGCACCGCCTATTACGCCGGGCTCACGGCCAAATACCTGTTCGAACGGTACGCCGGCCTGCCGGTCGACGTGGAGGTGGCCTCGGAGTTCCGCTACCGCGATCCGGCCATCTCGGCGGGAACCATGGCCCTGGCCATCTCCCAGTCAGGCGAGACCGCAGACACCCTGGCCGCCCTGCGCTGGTGCAAGGCCCAGGGTCTGACGACCGCCGCGCTGGTCAACGCCCACCAGTCGTCGATGGCGCGCGAGGCCGACCTGATGTGGCCCACCAACGCCGGCCCGGAGATCGGCGTCGCCTCCACCAAGGCCTTCACCGCCCAGCTCTCGGCCCTGTCCGCCCTCGTGATCGCCGCGGGCGTCCAGCGCGGCCGGATCGATGCGGCGGAGGAGGCGCGTCTGGTGCAGCTTCTGATGGAGGCGCCGCGGCTGATCGGCGAGGCGATCAAGCTCGAGCCCAGGATCAAGGCCCTGGCCTACGACCTGGCCAAGGCCACCGACGTCCTCTACCTCGGCCGCGGGGCGCTCTATCCGCTGGCGCTGGAGGGCGCGCTGAAGCTCAAGGAGATCAGCTATATCCACGCCGAGGGCTACGCCGCCGGCGAGCTCAAGCACGGCCCCATCGCCCTGGTCGACGAGCGCACGCCGGTGGTGGTGCTGGCCCCGACCGACGCCCTGACCGAGAAGACCGTCTCCAACATGCAGGAGGTCGCCGCCCGCGGCGCGCCGATCGTGATGGTCACCGACGAGGGCGGGGCGCCTCACGCCCCGATCCTGTCCGACGTGCTGATCGGCCCGACCTGCGATCCCTTCATTGCGCCGCTGGTCTATGCCCCGCCGATGCAGCTGCTGGCCTACCATGTGGCCGTGCACAAGGGCACCGACGTCGACCAGCCGCGCAACCTGGCCAAGTCGGTGACGGTGGAGTGAGGGGGGCCTCAGTGGCTCCATCCAACGACGCGAGGCATGCTCGGGCTTGACCCGAGCCCCCAGGCGCGCCGAGCCATAAGAGGGTCCGGGCCATAAGCTGCGTTCAGGCCGGTCCTGCTGGGTCCTCGGGTCTTCCGCTTCGCCCGAGGGTGACCCCTTGGTTATGATCGCCCCATCAGCGCCGAGACGGCCAGATCGCGCACCTCCGCCTCAGACAGCCCCTCCAGCCGCGTCTCCGCCGCCGCGCGGGCGGCGGCGCGATCAACCAGTTCAGCGCGCCCCTCGCGCATCAGCAGCACCCGGTCGGCCAGGCGACCGATCTCCAGCGCGTCGTGGCCGACGTAGAGGATGGGCAGGTCGAGGGTCCGGTGAAGCTGCTCCAGATAGGGCAGCAGCTCTCCGCGCGCCTCGGCGTCGAGCGAGGCGGTCGGCTCGTCCAGCAGCAGCAGGCGCGGGCGGGACAGGAGGGCGCGGGCGATGGCGCCGCGCTGGCGCTCGCCGCCGGAGAGCTTGTTCGGGGACCGGGGCAACAGCCCTTCGAGGCCCAGCAGGCTGACCACCTCGTCGAACGCCAGCCCCGACCGCCGGCCCGCGCGGTCCTGGCCAAAGCGCAGGTTGGCCCGCAGGCTGAGGTGGGGAAACAGGGCGGCGTCCTGGAACACATAGCCGACCGCGCGGCGGTGGGCCGGAAGGAAGCGGGTCCGATCCTGCCACACCTCCCCGCGCACGCTGAGGGCTCCCACGGCCCGGTCGAGGCCGGCGATGCAGCGCAGGAGGGTGGTCTTGCCGGCCCCCGACCGGCCGACGATCCCGGTGACGCCCCGCGCCGGCAGGGCGAGATCCACATCCAGGCGGAAGCCGCCGAACCGGCCCTCGAGCCGGGCCCGGATCAGATCGTCCCCGCTCATGCGCGCCGCCGCCCGGCCCAGCGCTCGATCATCAGGAGGGTGAACAGGGCCAGGAACGAGAAGGCGACGAGCCCGCCCGCCAGCGCGGACGCCTCGCCGAACCGCAGGGATTCGACCAGCTGGTAGATACGGATCGACACCACCTCGGTCTTGCCGGGCAGGCCGCCGCCGATCATCAGCACCACGCCGAATTCGCCGATCGTGTGCGCGAACACCAGCACGGCGGCGGCCAGGAACCCGCGCCGCGCCAGCGGCAGGGCCACGGTGGCGAAGGCGTCGAGCGGGCCGGCGCCGAGGGTGGCCGCGGCTTCCAGCGGCTGTTCGCCGATCCCTTCGAACGCCGCGCGCAGGGGCTGCACCGCGAAGGGCAGGGAATAGAACACCGAACCGATCACGAGGCCGGTGAAGGTGAAGGCCAGGGTGCGCACGCCGAACGGATGCAGCAGCGCCATCAGCGGGCTGTCGGGGCCGAGGGCGACCAACAGATAGAATCCCAGCACGGTCGGCGGCAGCACGATGGGCAGGGCGGCGACCGCCGCGACCCCTTCCTTCAGCCAGGACCGGCTCCTCGCCAGCCACCAGGCCAGCGGCGTGGCCAGCACCAGCAGCACCGCGGTGGTGAGGGCCGCCAGCAGCAGGGTAGTGCGGACGACCGCGTCCATCAGGCGGGGTCCGTACCGCGGGCCCACTCCCAATCTCCGCTGATCCCGGCGAACGCCGGGACCCAGATCATATGGAGCATCGGTCGGATGATAGTGGCGTCATTCACTCTCCCCGCCGCGCTTTACGATCTGGATCCCGGCGTTCGCCGGGATGAGCGGATGAAAGTGGAAAGCCCGCAATCGTGCATGATCTTACCGCACATCGTAGCCATAGCGCTTGATGATCTCCCGTGCGGCCGGCGACTTCAGAAAGGCGAGGAAGGCCTTGGCGGCCGGGTCGTGCTCGCCCGGCTTCAGCAGCGCTGCGTCCTGCACGATGGGCGAATGCAGGCTTTCGGGGACCAGCCAGCGCGAACCGCCCGAAACCTTGATCACCTGGGACTGGGCGACGAAGCCTAGCTCCGCCGCGCCGGTGGCGGTGAACTCATAGGCCTGGGCGATCGAGGCCCCCTGCACGATCTTCGGCTTCAGCCGGTCGTAGAGGCCGAGCCTGGTCAGCGTCTCGATCGCCGCCTGGCCGTAGGGCGCCGCGCCCGGGTCGGCGATGGACAGCTTCTGGAACCGGTCGGACGCCAGCACCGCGCCCTTGTCGTCGACCAGCCCCGGGGTCTTGGAGTAGAGCGCCAGCCGCCCCACGGCGTAGGTGAAGCGCGCGCCGGGGACGGCGAAGCCCTCGGCCTCGGCTTTCCTGGGCCGTTCGGCGTCGGCGGACAGGAAGACCTCGAACGGCGCGCCGTGGCTGATCTGGGCGTAGAAGCCGCCGGAGGGTCCGAAGCTCAGCGCCGTGGTGTTCCCGGTCGCCTTCTGGAAGGCGGCGGCGATCTCCTTGGCCGGGTCGGTGAAGTTGGCGGCGACCGCCACGGACACCTCGGCCGCCTGGACCGCGGTCGCCAGCGCGAGCGGGAGGAAAACCGCAGCCAGTCCCGCCGTCCAACGCCCGAAACGCCGCATGCCCTGCTCCCGACTGATGCGCCGACACTAGGCCACGCAGGCCCGAGGGAAAAGCGCGCCGGCGCGCTTGCAAACCGCCCGCGTTGGTGAAACGCATGCGCGGTCCAACGAGGGGGTGTCCGTGCGTCTGTCCGGTCTGTTAGCGAGCCTGATCCTGGCGGCGTCGCCGCTCGCCCTGGCGCACGGCGCGCCCTCGCTTACGGACTCGGGGCTCGCCGACTCGGGGCTTGCCCACTCCGGCCGCCCCGGCAAGGCCAAGGCCGACGCCATGGCCGGCGCCCCCGATCCCCTGCCGTCCGACGTCCCGGACAAGTTCACCCCGGTCAACGCCGAGGCCGACTACGTCAAGCGCGAGGAGATGATCCCCATGCGCGACGGGACCAGGCTCTACACGGTGATCTGGATCCCCAAGGGCGCGAAGAGCGCGCCGATCATCCTGACCCGCACCCCCTACAACGCGGCCCAGCATGAGCGCACCGAAGGGCCGACCCTGCACGAGACCCTGCCGCTGGAGGCCGAGCCCTTCGTCGAGAACGGCTATATCCGGGTCTATCAGGACGTCCGCGGCAAGTACGGCTCGGAGGGTCATTACATCATGACCCGGCCGCCGATCGGTCCTCTGAACGGCTCGAAGGTCGACCACACCACCGACGCCTACGACACCATCGACTGGCTGGTCAAAAACCTGCCGACCAACGGAAAGGTCGGCATGATCGGCTCCTCCTACGAGGGCTTCACCGTGGTGATGGCGCTCCTGGGGCCGCACCCGGCGCTGAAGGCGGCGGTTCCGGAAAGCCCGATGGTCGACGGCTGGATGGGCGACGACTGGTTCCACTACGGCGCGTTCCGCAACCCCAACGTGGCCTATACCGTCGCCCAGACGGGTCAGCGCGGCGGCTCCCCGGAGGGCATGAATCGCATCCCGCCGTCCGGCGACGACTACACCACCTGGCTCGAGGCCGGGTCGACCGGCGACTACATCCACGCCCACGGCTATGACAAGCTGCCCTATCTCACGCGGATGATGGAGCACCCGGCCTACGACGCCTTCTGGCAGGGCCAGGCGCTCGACACGCTGATCGCCGCCCATCCGCCGAGCGTGCCCACCCTGTGGGAGCAGGGGATCTGGGACCAGGAAGACATGTGGGGCGCCAACCACGCCTGGCTGGCGCTGAAGGCGGCGGGCCATGAGAGCAACAACTGGCTGGTGCTGGGGCCCTGGTTCCACAGCCAGGTCAACCGCGACGGCTCGAGCCTCGGGGTGTTCAAGTGGCGCGGCGACACGGCCGATCAATATCGGCGCGACATGGTGCTGCCCTTCTTCAATCAGTACCTGAAGGACGGCCCGCCGGCGAACCTGGCGCGGGTGACGATCTACAACGACGCCCAAAACCACTGGGATCGCTACAGCGACTGGCCGGCGGCCTGCGAAAAGGGCTGCGCCCGGCCGCTGACGCCGATCTACCTCGAAGCCGGCTTCACGCTCGGCTTCGACAAGCCCACCGGCCAAGGCGGCGACAGCTACGTCTCCGATCCGATGAAGCCCGTGCCGTACACGCCGCGTCCGGTGCACTTCAACGGCGACGACAGCTGGCGCACCTGGCTGATCCGCGACCAGCGCTTCGTCGACGGCCGGCCCGATGTGATGAGCTACAAGACCGCGCCGTTGAAGGCGGCCGTGAAGCTTCAGGGGGCGCCGATCGTCGACCTGGCCGCCACCACCACCGGCACGGACGGCGACTTCGTGGTGCGGCTGGTGGACGTCTATCCCGAGCAATATCCCAACCAGGCCGAACTCGGCGGCTACGAGATGCCGATCGGCACCGACATCTTCCGCGGCCGCTATCGCGACAGCTTCGAGCACCCGTCGGCCATTCCGGCCAACACCCCGCAGCATTACAGGTTCGCCCTGCCCAACAGCGACCACGTCTTTCTGCCGGGTCACCGGATCATGGTCATCGTGCAGTCGACGGCCTTTCCGCTCTACGATCGCAACCCGCAGACCTATGTGCCGAACATCTTCTACGCCAAGCCGGCCGACTATCAGAAGGCGACGGTGACCCTGCTCCGGTCGGGCGACAACGCTTCGGCGGTGTGGCTGCCGATCGTGCCGGCGAACTGACGCAGAGCCGGGCTCGCGCGGATGAACGTCTCCTGGATTTCACGCGCCGCGGCGCTCGGCGGGCTCGCGGCGGTCCTGGCCTTCGCGCCTCCAGCCTCCGCCGAGCCCGCGCTGTGGAAGGTGCAGGGTGCGCACGCCACGGTCTATCTGTTCGGGACGGTGCATGTGCTGAAGCCGGGGACCCAATGGCGTTCGCCGAAGGTCGAGGCGGCGTTCAAGGCCTCGGGCGTCCTGTGGGAGGAGATCAAGGACAGCGACGATCCCGCCGCCATCCAGCCCCTGGTGCTCAAGTACGGCGTCGATCCGGCCAACCCCTTGTCCGGTAAGCTCGACGACGCCGGCAAGGCCAGGCTGGCGACCGCGGAGACCAGCCTCGGCCTTCCGCCCGCCCAGCTCGAGGTGCTTCGGCCCTGGATGGCGGGGCTGACCCTGTCGTTGGTGCCGATCGAAAAGGCCGGATACGACCCCAAGAGCGGCGTCGACATCGCCCTGAAGGCCCTGGCGACCGAGCAGGGCAAGCCGACGCAGGGGTTCGAGACCATGGAGCAGCAGGTGCGCTTCTTCGCCGACCTGCCGCAGCCGCTCGAGGTCGAATACCTGCTGTCCACCCTCGACGACCTCAGCAAGGGGACGGCCGAGCTCGACGACATGGTCGACGCCTGGGCGGCCGGCGACACCGGGCGCCTCGAGGAGATCCTCAACGGCGATCTCAAGGACTCCTACCCCGACCTCTACCGGATCCTCTTGGCGCAACGGAACCAGGCCTTCGCCGACCGGATCGAAACGCTGCTGAAAGGCGACGGCGTGGTGTTCGTGGCCGTCGGCGCCGGCCATCTGGTCGGCGCGGACAGCGTGCAGGCGGATCTGTCCCGGCACGGCTTCACGGCCGTACGGCAGTAGCGGCGGTTTGTTCCGGAGTCTGAAGTCTGGAGCGCCGCCGGCGCGAAAACCGGTTCCCTCTTTCGCGCGGCGCTCTACGGCTTCATCACCAGGGTGGCGACCGCGCCGCCGGCCTCGCCGTTCGCCAGAGTGACGACGCCGCCGGCCTGGCGGGCGAAGGCGTCGATCAGGCCGCGTCCGAGGCCCGAGTCCGCCGCCGCGGCGCGGCCCGTGAGCCCCACGCCGTCATCGGCCACCGTCAGGGTGAGGCCCGTGTCGGCGCGGACCAGCGCCACGCGGACCAGGCCGGGCCGGCCCGGCGGAAAGGCGTGCTTGAATGCGTTGGTGATCAGTTCGTTCAGGATCACGCCGACGGCGACGGCCCGGTCGCGCGGCAGGGACGCCGGCTCCAGCGCGGTTTCGATCCGCACGAAGCCGCCGAACCCCGGCCCGTCGGTCAGGTTGGCGCACAGCTCGCCGAGATAGAGGTCCATCGCCACGGACTGGCCCGCGTCGCCCGCGGCGTAGAGATTGCGGTGCGAGCGCGCCAGGCCGCCGATGCGCGCCACCGCCGCCTTCATCGCCTCCCTGACCGCCGGCTCCGGACTGCGCCGCGCCTGTAGCTCCAGGAGGCTGATCACGATCTGGAAGTTGTTCTTGGTGCGGTGATTGATCTCCTCGATCAGAAGGTCGCGGTCGGCCAGGCCCTTGTCCTGTTCGATCACCGCCTGATCGGCGAGGAAGACCACCAGGGCCGAGGTGAAGAAGAACAGGACGACGTTGGCGCGGGACTTGAGGTCGTGAAGGGCGAAGCCGTGGCCGCTGTTGAAGACGAAGTACCAGGCGAGCAGTCCGGCCACGACCAGGGTGATCAGGCCGGCGCGCCAGCCGCCCAGCAAGGTGGCGAGCAGGCAGATCGGGTAGATCATGCCGAAGGCGAAGGCGCCCGGCGCGACGAGGTCGATCAGGATGCGCACCACGCCCGACAGGGCGAGACAGCCGAGGGCCACGCCCGCCGCCACGACCCAGCTGGGTCCGATCGCATTCAGACGCCGGCGCAGATCGACGGTGACCAGTCGCCTCATCGCGTGGTCCCCACGGCCAGGGGCGGCGTGGTCACGCCGCGCGACCGCTCAACACGGCCATGGCCTCGCGCGCCAGGCGTTCGACGGTCGCCCAGTCGCCGGCCTTCAGCGCCTCGGCGGGGGTCAGCCAGGAGCCGCCCACGCAGGCGACGTTGGGCAGGGCCAGATAGTCGGCGGCGGTGGCGACGGTGATCCCGCCCGTCGGGCAGAAGCGCACGTCGGCGAACGGCCCCGCGAAGGCCTTGAGCGCCGCCGGACCGCCGATCACCGCGGCCGGGAAGGCCTTGAAGGCCGAATATCCCAGCGCCAGCCCTTCCATGATCTCCGACGCCGTCGCCACGGCCGGCAGGTAGGGGATCGGTCCATCCCGACCCGCGTCCAGCAGCGCGCTTGTCGCCCCGGGAGAAACGGCGAACCGTGCGCCGGCCTCGGCTGAGGCGTGCAGATCCTTCGGCGTCAGCACCGTCCCGGCGCCGACCAGGGCCTCGGGGACCTCCCCGGCGATGCGCCGGATGGCCTCGAGCGCCGCCGGCGTCCGCAGCGTCACCTCGATGGACACCACCCCGCCGCGCACGAGGGCGCGCGCCAGCTCCGAAGCGCCCTTGGCGTCGGCGATCACCACCACCGCCATCAGCGGCGAGGCGTCCAGCACCGTGTCGATGGACGTCGGCCGGCCGTCAGAGGGGCGGACGCTCATCGCCGGACATCCAGGGCGCCGGACAGGATGATGTCGAGGTCGGCGGGCGTAGCCATGTTGAAATCTCCGGGGACGGAATGCTTGAACGCCGCGGCGGCGAGGGCGAGGTCCAGGGTGCGCCGGTCGTCGCAGCCGGTGTGCAAGCCATACAGCAGTCCGGCCGCGTAGGCGTCGCCGGCGCCGAGGCGGTCGACCACGCCGCTCAGGTTGAGCGGTCCGGTCAGGGTTTCGCCGCCGCCACGGCGGAACATCACCGCCGCCAGCGCCTGTGCGCCCACGCCGGAAAGCTCGCGGAAGGTCGAGGTGATCACCTGCAGCCTGGGAAAGGCCTCGAAGGCGGCGCGCGCCGCGGCGCGGCGGCGTTCGCGGGGATCTTCCTCGGGGAAGGAGCGGCCGAGCACCAGCGCCATGTCGCGGTCGTCGGCGAAGGCGGTCTCGGCCTCGGCGAACAGGGCGTGCAGGATGGCCGGACCATCGCCGTCCCACAGCGCCCAGAGTTTGCCGCGGTAGTTGCCGTCGAACGAGACCGGAACGCCCATCCGGCCGGCCGCCTGGACGGCCCGAAGCGCGGCGTCGGCCGCCTTGCGGCCGATGGCGGGCGTGACGCCCGACAGGTGCAGCCGGCCGGCCCCCGCAAGCGCCGTGTCCCAGTCGATCATGCGCGGGTCCGCCTCGGCGAAGCAGGACCCGGCCCGGTCGTACAGCACGTCGGAGGGGCGCAGCACCGCGCCGGGCGTCAGGAAGTAGAGGCCCATGCGTCCCTCCACCAGGCGGACCTCGTCGGTGTCGACGCCGTACCGGCGAAGCTCGTCGCGCGCGGCGACGCCGATCGGATTGGACGGCAGGGCGGTGACCATGGCGCTCGGCCAGCCGAGCCGGGCCAGCGACACCGCCACATTGGCCTCGGCGCCGCCGAAGGTGCAGTCGAGCCGGCGCTCCTGCAGCAGCATGCCCGCGTGCATGGCGGTCAGGCGCAGCATCAACTCGCCGAAACAGACCACCCGGCCGTCCGCCGCCATCGTTCGATCTCCCCGCCGGCCCGCCGCGGCCCGCAAGGATATGGACCTGCCGCGCGCGTGTGTCACGATACGGCCGGCCTTTCCCCCGGCGCCGGCCCTTTCCCTCGCCTGGGCGAGCCCTCACATTCAGCGGCAAGGAGAGTAGCCATGACCAGGCCGCAGCGCATCCTTCTCAAGACCACTATCCCCACCCTCGAAGACGATTGGCATGTGGGCCGCTTCTCCCTGCTGGCCGACCATCTGGCGGGTCTCACCGGCGGCGACGGCGCGGCGCTGTACGTCGTGACGGCGCATGATCGGATCGAGACCCCGGCGGGCGACGACGCCGACCTCGCCGCGGCGGCGGAGGGCGCCTATGATCAGCTCTGGCTGTTCGGGGTCGACGTGACGGGGGCTCTGACCGACGCGGACTGCGCCCACATCGACCGGTTCCGCGGCCGGGGCGGCGGCGTCTTCATCACCCGCGATCACCAGGATCTGGGCGCCTGCCTGAGCCGCCTCGGCGCTCTCGGCCTCACCCAGCATTTTCAGACCGTCAATCCCGAACCCGACGTCTCGCGCCGCCGCATCGACGACCGGATCACCACCGAGATCTCCTGGCCCAACTACCACTCCGGCGCCAACGGCGACTTCCAGGCCATCGCCGTCGATGAGCCGCCGCATCCGCTGATGCGGCGCGCCGACGGCGGGCCGATCCGCTATCTGCCCTCCCACCCGCACGAGGGCGCGGTAGGCCCGGCCCCCCGCGCCGGGGTCGAGACCCGCGTGGTCGCGACGGGAACCAGCCAGGCGACGGGCGTGCGCTTCAACCTCGCGGTCGCCGTCGAGGAGGCCGGGCGCGGCCGGGCGGTCTCGGATTCGAGCTTCCATCACCTCTGCGATTTCAACTGGGAGCCCGCGCGCGGCTGTCCGAGCTTCGTGTGCGAAACGCCGGGCGACGGTCTGGCGAGGTCCCCCGAGGCGATGTCGGATTCTCGCCGCTACGCCGAGAACATCGCCGCATGGCTGGCGGGCGCGGTCTGAAGCGTCGCCGCACGGTCGCCTATCGCAGAACTGTTATGGAAGGCGGCTAAGCCCGCCGTGGGCCTTGCTCGGGAGACATCATGAGATTCGCGGCCGCCGGCGCCCTGTTCGCCGGCTTCATGCTGACCACGGCCGCGGCCGCCGCCGAACCCGCCGGTCCGGCGCGGGGCGGTCCGCCGCACAACCTGGTGATCTTCGTCGCCGACGGCCTGCGCTCCCACATCGTCACGCCGGAGACCGCGCCGGAGATGGCGAGGATCCGCGCCGAGGGCGTGGACTTCCAGAACAGCCATTCGCTCTATCCGACCGTCACCACGGTGAACGCCTCGGCCATCGCCACCGGGCACCGGATCGGCGACACCGGCGATTTCGGCAACACCCTGTGGATCGGCGCGGCCGTCTCGCCGGCCAGCCCGTCACGGTTCGCCGGCCTGGAGGACGATCCGACCCTCGGCGGCATGAACGCCCGCTTCGGCGGCAACTATCTTCACGAGATCAGCCTGCTCGCGGCCGCCCGCGCTCACGGCTTCGCCACGGCTGTGATCGGCAAGGCCGGCCCGGCCGCGGTGCAGGACGTCACCGCGCGCAACGGGGAGACCCTGATCATCGACGACTTCACCGGATATCCCGAGGGCCTGCCGCTGGCGGCGGACGTCAAGGCGGCGATCACCGCGGCGGGTTTTGATCCGCATGCCGAGGACCGCGGCCTGAACGGCTCGGCCGGCGACTACATCATGTCCGGCATCCACGTCGCCAACGTGCAGCAGCAGGACTGGTTCGTCGGGGTGACCACCAAGGTGGTGCTGCCGCGCCTCAAGGCGTCGGGCAAGCCGTTTGTGCTGGTGTTCTGGTCGCGCGACCCCGACGGCACCCAGCACGGCAACGGCGACAGCTTCAACACGCTGAGCCCCGGCATCAACGGGCCGACCTCGCTGGCCGCGATCCGCAACGCCGACGACGACCTGCACCGAATCCGCGAGGCCCTGAAGGCCCTCGGACTGGCGGACGCCACCGACATCGTCGTCACCGCCGACCACGGCTTCTCCACCGTCTCGCGCGCCAGCACGACCTCCACCGCGAACCGGCGCAAGTACCTGGACGTGAAGCCGGGCTCGCTGCCGCCGGGCTTTCTGGCCATCGACCTCGCCGCTGCGCTGAAGCTGCCGCTGCGCGACGCGGTCGGGCTGCCCATCGACCTGAAGGGCGGCTTTCACCCGCGCGGCGAGGCGGCGATGCTGGGTTCGGCCCAGCATCCTTCGGTGCTGATCGCCGACAACGGCGGCTCGAGCCTGCTCTACCTGCCGGGGCCCGGCGCCAAGGCCCTGGCGGCCAAGGTCGTCGCCGCCATGATCAAGCAGGACTATGTGGCCGCCGTCTTCGTCGACGACGCCCTCGGGCCCCTTCCGGGCGCCCTGTCCACCCGCGCCATCGGCCTGATCGGCGCAGCGGCGACGCCGCGGCCGCAGATCGTCGTCTCCTACAAGAGCTTCGTCATGCCGGACTGCGTGCGCACCGACCCGGAGCTCTGCGCCGTCGAGGTCAGCGAGAGCGCCTACACCGAAGGGCAGGGCATCCACGGCTCGTTCAGCCGGGCCAACACACATAACTTCATGGCCGCCATCGGCCCCGACTTCAAATCGGGCTTCGCCGATCCGGCCCCGGTCTCCAACGCCGACTGGGCGCCGACCCTGGCCAAGATCCTGGCGATTCCGATGCCCGCGAACGGCAAGCTCACCGGCCGGGTGATGAGCGAGGCCCTGCCCGGCGGCGCGACGCCCGCCTTCAGCGCCGCCGTCGTCCGGTCGACCAAGGCGGCGGGCGGCTTCGAGACCGTGCTCGACACCCAGACGGTCGGCGAGGAAGTCTATCTCGACGCCGCCGGCATGCCCGGCCGCGTCGTCGGACTGAGACCCTAGCCGGACCGGGATTCCCCTGCCCGGCGTCCGGGCTGGCGCAACCGGCTCGTCCGCGCGATTATTGCGCAATAACAAAGGACGGACGTCACGGGCGACGTACGCTCGTGCTTGTGATGCGCCGTTTGGGGATGTCTGAGTGAAGTTGACGCGTCGTAGCCTGGCGGCCGGCGCCCTTGCGGCGCCCGCGCTCGCGGCCTTCGCCGTCCATGGGCAGGATGTGGCCTCCTCGCCGGCCCAGAGCCTGCGCGTCCGCCGCAGCCTGACCGGCATGGCGGCCGACGATCCGGATCTGCAGGCCTTTCGCTACGCCCTCGGGATCATGCGGGCCGACGATGGACCCCTGTCGTGGGACGTGCAACGGCGGGTGCACGCCTCGCCCTGGGGTCACCACAACTCGTGGCGCTTCCTGCCCTGGCACCGGTTCCAGCTCCATTATCTCGAGCGGATCATCGCCAGAATCTCGCAGAAGCCCGACTTCGCCATGCCCTACTGGGACTGGAGCGCGGACCGGGCGCCGGCGGTCTACTTCCAGCGGCGCAGCCCGCTGTACGACGAGACGCGCACCATCACGCCGATGAGCCGGATCTCGGGCTACCTGGGCTTCGAATGGGGCGAGGGGGCCAGCGACGACTTCTGGGCCCGGACCGACAACGACTTCGGTGATTTCTTCGGCAGCCGCAATCCGACCGGGGAGATGGGGTCGGGCTACGCCGGGTCCGCCGAGCAGTATGGACACAACCTGATCCACCTGTTCGTCGGCGGGCGGATGCGCGACCTCATGATCAGCCCGCTCGACCCCCTGTTCTGGGCGCATCACGCGAACGTCGACCGGCAATGGGCCCTGTGGAGCGAGATCCACGGCGCCGACAGTTATCCAAGCGGGTTCGCCGCCGAGCCCTGCACCGGCTATGTCGACGCCGACGGCTATCTCGCCCCGGCGCGCTCGGCGGGGGAGTGCGTCGACACGCGCCAGCTCGGCTACACCTTCGACGATCTCTCCATCGCCCGACAGGCGCTTCGGCCCGAACAGTGGCCGGGTTATCGGGACAGCGGCGCGTCGCCGGTGGCGCAGCGGACCCTGCAGATGCAGACGTCGGGGCCCGGCGCCGCGCGCATCTTCGTGCCGCCGCAACTGCTGGCGAACCTTCTCGGCGCCCAGGCGCCCCTGCTCGACGTCAAGGGCTTCCTGCGGGTCGCCGGAGGCGACGGCTATGTGGTGCGCCTGTCGAGCCGGTCGATCGACGGCGGATACGTCTTCGGGCGCGACGCCGTCTTCTCCGTCCCGATGGGCGGCGGCATGGCGATGGCGCCGATGGGCCATCGGGTGCAGCTGCGCCGGATGGTCCCGCGCGATCCCCGGGCCCTGGCCGAGGGCTTCTGGATCGAGGCGGCGGCGGACCTGCTGCGCGGCGAACACGACGGCATGACGCCGGAGGTGGTGGGCTTCACCGTCGACTTCCGGTCGCAGGCGGTTTGAGCCCTTCCGCCGCGTCGCCGTTGACGCCGCGGCCCGGGAATGGAACGCTGGTCCGACCAGGAGGATCGCGCATGCGTACCCAAGGCATCAATCATCTGGCTCTGGTCTGCCGCGACATGGCGGAGACGCAACGCTTCTACACCGAAGTGCTCGACATGCCGCTGGTCAAGACCGTGGCCCTGGCCGACGGCGGACAGCATTTCTTCTTCGACTGCGGCGGCGGCTCCCTGCTCGCCTTCTTCTGGTGGCCCGACGTCACCGAGGGCGCCCCGGGTGTGGCCTCGGTCGAGCATTTTCCGTCCAAGCCCAAGACCGTGGTCGGATCGATGAACCACGTGGCCTTCACCGTCGACGAGGCCCAGCTCGAGGACTATTGCGCCCGGCTCGAGGCGGCGGGCGTGCCGGTGCTGCCGGTGGTGGTGAACCACGACGACTCCGAGCTCGGCGTGGCGCGCGAACCGCACGCGGGCGTCTTCGTGCGCTCGGTCTATTTCACCGATCCCAACGGGGTGATGCTCGAGTTCGCCGCCCTGACCCGTCCGTTGGGCGCCCCCGGCGATACCCGCCACGCCGCCGCGACAAGGGTCAGGGGTGGCGCTGGAGATCAGGAGCGTGCTCTAGCGGTGAATTGTGACTGATAGGCCATAGAGGCGCGGCTCGCCCGGGATGTCGGTGGGCAGGCCGATGTCCGAACCGGTATTGCCGGAATCCTTCAGATACCGGGTGTTGGTGAGGTTGGTGGCGAAGGCCTTGACCGACCAGTTTCCGCCCCGCGGCGCATAGCTGAGGCTGAGGTCGACCAGGCTGTAGGCTTTCTGGAACTGGTTGAACTGGATCGGCGCGATCAGCGGCCCCTCCTCCGCCTGAATGGCCGGGTTGCCGTTGTCCGGGTTGAAGAACACCTTGGACTGCCAGCGCCAGTTCGGGCGCAGATCGAACACGCCGCCGAGAGCCGCGACGCGGAAGGAGCCGCCGAGGGTGAACACATGGTCCGGCGTCAGACGCGGGTGGTTGCCGTCGAAGATGGAGTTGGTGAACCGGGCGTGGGTGTAGGTGTAGGTGGCGAACAGGTCGGTCATCGGCGTGACCTTCCAGGCGCCCTGGCCTTCGAACCCGTACGCGGTCTGGTCGCCGGCGTCGGTGGTGACGAACTGCGACCCCTGCAGGATGGTGGTCTGGAAGTGCTGGTAGTCGTCGTAATAGACGGCGCCGTCGAAGCTGAGTTTTCCCCCCAGGAGGCGGGCCTTCACCCCGCCCTCGACATTGTCGATGGTCTCGGCGGGAGCCGTCTTGAACCGGGCCGCGCCGAACGGCGTGGAGGGCGCCAGCGCCGCAAGGACTTCCGGCCGGCGTCCGCGCGAATAGAGGGCGTAGACGTTCAGGTCCGGTGAAAAGATGTAGCGGGCGGTGATGTTGCCGGCGAAGCCCGAGTCGCTGAGGGCGGCGCCGTTCTTCTGGCCGTTGCCGGCGGTGGGTTGCGCCTGGTCGGCGAACAGCGGCAAGGCGGCGGGGAAGGCGAGGCTGGTCGCGCCCGGGGCGGCGAGACCAGCCAGGATCTGGCAGGCCTGATTGGCGGCGAGCACCGGCGGCAGGGTGCAGTTGCCGGTGGAGGCCGGATTGAGCTTCGCCGCCGCCGCCAGATCGGTCACGCCGATCAGCCCGCCAAGGATCGAGCGCGACGCGACCGAGCCCGCGTATTTGGAGGTCTTGTTCTCGTAGGAATAGCGGACGCCGCCGGTGATCTCGATCTTGTCGGTCAGACGGTAGGTCCCGTCCGCATAGAGGTCGTAGGCCTCGGTGTGGCTGCCGACCGTCGCGCTTTCCAGGTGCGCCTGATTGGCGTTCAGGTTGGCGGCGATCCCCGACAGTTCCGCGGAGGAGACGTTCAGCCCGACGCTCTTCAGCAGGCCCTGGATCTCGGCGGCTTCGAGCGGAGCGCTGGTGTAGGCGCTGACCGGTCCGGCGTTGGGATTGGTGCGGTTGAGCACGCCGGTGACGAGGGCCAGGGCCAGGGGCTCGTCGAAGGCCAGGGCGGTCGTGCCCTGCTCGTTGTCGCCGAACGCGCTGAAGCCGATCACGCCCGAGACCTTGCCGCCCGGATCGTAGTTCAATCGGAAGTCCTGGCTGATCTCGGAGCCGTGGCCGCTGCTGAGTCCGGTGAGGATCGGGAAGGAGAAGCCGTCGGGGTCGAACAGTTCCTTGCCGTAGTAATGGCGGAAGGCCGAGGTCGAGGTCAGCTTGAGGGCGTCGCTGATCCTGTAGGTCAGGATGTTGGTCACGCTTTCGATGGTGCGATTGACGTGCGGCTGGGCGCCCTTGTCGAGCCCCGGCGCGCCGTCCAGCGCCGCCGAGGAGAACGGGCTGAGGGTCCCGAGCACCTGGCCGGTGGTCGGGTTGGACGGAGAGAAGGTGGTGTTCTTGAAGTCCGTGCCCGATGGGTTGTCGTCTTCGAAGTTCACGATCAGGTCGTCGCTGAATCGCGCATTCGGCCGATAGTTGAGGGCGATGCGGCCTGCGCGGGCGCTGACGCCGTTCAGGGCGTCGCCGCCGAGCACGTTCTTGATGTAGCCATCGCGCTCGTCGTCATAGCCGGCGATGCGGATGGCGAAGCTGTCGCCCAGCGGAAGGTTCACCATGCCCGAGAGCAGGTGGTCGTTGAAATTTCCGGCTTCGGCGGTGAAGGTCCAGTCGAACCCTTTCTCTGTCGCCTTGTTGTCGACGATGTTGACCGCACCGGTGAGCGCCGCGCGGCCATAGAGGGCCGTCTGGGGGCCCTTCGCCACCTCCACCCGCTCGATGTCGAAGAGGGCGACGTTGGCCGCGGGAATTTGCGAGATATAGACCCCGTCCTGGAAGATCGAGACGCGCGGTTCGTCGGTGGGGTCGGTGGAGTCGTCGGTGACGCCGCGCATGACGATGCCGGGATCGTTCACCGACTGGTTCTGCACATAGAAGCCCGGCGTGTGCAGGGACAGGTCGTGCAGGTCCTGCACGCCGTAGTCGGCCAGCTGTTTGCCGGTCAGGGCGGTCAGCGTGATCGGCACGTCGACGAGCTTCTGCTCGCGGAACTGGGCGGTGACGGTGATCTCCTGCACGGGCGTGTCAGGCGTCGACGAAGGGACCCCCAGGGCCGTCTGCGCCTCGGCGGCGTGGGCGGCCGCGGCCGTCATGACCACGGCGCTCACGGCGCCCAACATCCCAAGCTTCAACCGCACGCTGGCATCCCCACAGCTCTCGAAGGAGGGGGTAGCTAGAGCGAAGCTGTGACGGCGAGGTCACCCGATTGCGACGGTGTGATGAAAGCCGGCCTCAGGCTGCGTTCGAAGGTTCGGTATGAATTTCCGTGGCCAAAATGACACGCGATTCGGGTGAGGGCATGGGATTGCGCGGCGCGCCCCTTTCACTTCGCCGGCGTTTGGAATGTGGTGGATGGGGGGAGCGTCGGGTCAGGCGGCCGCCGCGGTCCACTCGGCGTCGCTGAAGAAACGGGCCTCCATCCGCGCCAGGTAGGGCCGAAGGTTGGCGTGGCTGTCGACGAAGGCCACCAGCGGCGAGTCGAAGAACCGCGCGCCGCACGAGGTCAGTCCGCCATAGGCCATCGCATCCGCCGCGGTCGGCGCATCGCCGAACAGGAAGGCCTTGTCGCCGAGCGCCTGGGAGACCGCCGCCACGTCTCGGGCGGCCAGCTGCAGCCGTTCGCCGCGGGAATGCCGTCCGATGCCGTGGCCCTGCATCGAGCCGCGGATCCGGGCCCGGACCTCGTCGACCAGCGGTTTGCGCGCCGGTTCGGGGACGTCGGCGAAGAACTGAATCGGTCCCTTGACGAAGTTGGCGTCCTCCAGCCAGCGTTCACAGACCATGATCAGGTTGAGCCGGTCCTCGAGCATGCGCTCGAGCGCCCAGGCTTGGCCGCGCTGCTCCGGCGTGAGGCCGGCGTCGAGGTCGCGGCCCAGCTTGGTTTCGAAATGCCAGCGGATGAAGGTGGAATCCTCGATGACCACGCCGTCGTCCTCGACGTAGGGGGCCTTGTGCTTCTTCACCGTCTCCAGGTCGGCGGTCTTGCGGGTGAAGGCGACGCCCAGCATCTGCAGCTGGACGTCGGTCTTCAACACGAAGGGGCTCGAGCTCTGTTCGCCGAACATCGGCCCCCATCCGTAAAGCGTGGTCATCGTCATCTCTCCGTTCGTGAGACTTGACGGTAGAACCCGTCTGCTGAGAGCTTGTTGGCAGTAGGATGGCAGTAGGGGGAGAAAATATGCGACGGACCGAACGGCTGTTCCAGATCATCCAGATCCTGCGCCGCAAGCGGCGCATGGTGACCGGGGGCGAACTCGCCGAGGAGCTCGGCGTGTCCTTGCGCACCCTCTACCGCGACGTGGCCGAACTCGTCGCCCAGCGCGTGCCGATCCGCGGCGAGGCCGGGGCCGGCTATCTGCTCGACAGCGATTTCGATATGCCGCCGCTGATGCTGACGGCGGACGAACTGGAGGCCGCGGTGTTGGGCGCCGCCTGGGTGGCGCAACGCGGCGACGCGGCCCTCGCCCGCGGCGCGCAGGATCTGATCGCCAAGCTCACCGAGGCGGTGCCCGCCCACCTGCGTCCGGTGCTGCTCGACGCCAACCTCCGGCCGATGTTCTTCCGACGGCCGCCGACCGACTCGTTCGACGGGGCTCAGGTGCGCGCGGCGATCCGCGACCGGCGCAAGCTCGGCATCGCCTACACCGACATGGACGGCCGACCGACCGAGCGGACCATCTGGCCGATCATGCTCGGCTATTCCGAAGAGACCCGCATCGTCGCCGCCTGGTGCGAACTCAGGAACGACTTCCGCCACTTCCGCACCGATCGGATCACGTCGCTCGAGGTGCACGAGGCGCGGTTCGCGACTCCGGTCGGAACGCTCAGGCGCCGTTGGGAGGCCAGCATGCGCGAGCAGGCCGCCGCCCGGCGCCCCGCGGTCAGGCGCGGATGATCACCGGCAAGGTCTCATAGCCCTTGACGAAGCTCGACAGCACCCGGCGCGGCTCGCCGACCACCTCGATGGTGGAGAAGCGCTTGAGGATCTCCTCCCAGATGATCTTCAGCTGCAGCTCGGCCAGCCGATTGCCGACGCAGCGGTGGATGCCGAAGCCGAACGACAGATGGCGGCGCACGTTGGGCCGGTCGATCCAATAGTCGTTGGGACGCTCGATCACCTCTTCGTCCCGGTTGCCCGAAACGTACCACATGATCACCTTGTCGCCCTTCCTGATGGTCTTGCCGCCGATCTCCACGTCCCGCGTGGCGTTGCGGCGCATGTGGGCCAGGGGGGTCTGCCAGCGGATGGTCTCCGACACCATCGACGGGATCATCGCCTCGGGATCCGCCTTCAGCTTGCGGTATTCGTCCGGGAACTGATTGAGCGCCAGCACGCTGCCGCTGATCGAGTTGCGGGTGGTGTCGTTGCCGCCGACGATCAAGAGGATCAGGTTCCCGAGATACTCCATCCGGTCCATGTTCCGGGTGGATTCGCCGTGGGCCAGCATGGAGATCAGGTCGCCCTTCGGCGGGGCGTTCACCCGCTCGTTCCACAGCCGCATGAAATAGTCGACGCACTCGAACAGCTCGGCGCGGCGCTCGTCCTCGGCGGTCTCGGGGCTGCTGAAGAAGGCGGTGTTGGGGCCGGCGGTCGCCACATCCGACCAGCGGGTCAGCTTGCGCCGATCCTCCCACGGAAAGTCGAACAGGGTGGCCAGGGTCATGGTGGTCAGTTCGATCGACACCTTGTCGACCCAGTCGAACTCCTCGCCGATCGGAAGCTCGTCCAGGATCTTGCCGGCGCGTTCGCGGATGATCGGCTCCAGCGCCTGCAGGTTGGGACCGGCCACGATCGGACTGACGGTCTTGCGCTGCGCGTCGTGCTTGGGCGGGTCCATGGCGATGAACATCGGCAGCTTGAAGTCGTCCTTGGGGTCCGCGATGGTGATCGAGGGCTCGGACGAGAAGGACGCATGGTCGGTGTCGACCGCCATGATGTCGTTGTAGCGGGTGATCGACCAGTAGGGGCCGAACTCGTGCTCGGCCTGGTAGTGGACCGGCGCCTCCTTTCGAAGCCGCTCGAAATAGGGCCACATCACATCGTCGCGGAACAGTTCGGGCGTCGCCGGATCGATCTCCTCGAGCGGCATCGAATAGGCCCGCGCCCGCGCTGCGGCCTGTTTGTCGATGTGGCCGTCGTCCATGTCCGTCTCCTCCCGGCTTGCTCCACCAGCGTAGGCGAGATTAGGCGCGCGCGCCGCGTCAAAGGCAAGGTCGAAGGTGACGGATGCGTCACCCTTATCGTTCGCGGACTACCAGACCTTCACCCGATCCTGCGGCGAGAGGTAGAGTTTCTCGCCCGGTTTGACGTTGAACGCCGGATACCAGGCGTCGAGGTTGCGCAGGGTCACCGCACGGTACTGGGACGGCGCGTGTCCGTCGGTCAGCACCTGCTGGCGCAAGGCGGCCTCGCGGGCCTTGGTGCGCCAGGATTGGGCGAAGGCGATGAAGAACTGCTGGTCGCCGGTGAAGCCCTGCCGTTCGGGCCCTTGCTTCCCGCCCGACGCCATCCGGTAGGCGTCGTAGGCCGCCGACAGACCCGCCACGTCGGCGATGTTCTCGCCCAGGGTCTGCTCGCCGTTCACGGCCACGTCCGGGAAGGGATGATAGGTGTCGAACTCCCGCGCCAGGGCCGCGCCCGAGGCCTTGAAGTGGGCGAAGTCGGCGGGGGTCCACCAGTTGCGCATCCGCCCATGGCTGTCGAACTGCGAGCCCTCGTTGTCGAAGCTGTGGCTGACCTCATGGCCGATGGTGGCGCCGGTCGCGCCATAGTTCACCGCGTCCGGCGAGTTCGGATTGAAGTAGGGCGGCTGCAGGATGGCGGCGGGGAAGTTCAGGGCGTTCAACACCGGCAGGTTCACGGCGTTGACAAGTTGCGGGTTCATCACCCACTCGCCGCGGTCGACCGGCTTGCCGAGCTTGGCGATTTTCTGGTGCGTGTCGAACAGCGAGGCCCGCCAGGCGTTGCCCAGAGCGTCGCCCTTGACCACCCTGAGTCCGGAATAGTCGCGCCAGTGATCGGGATAGCCGACTCCCACCTTTAGCGTCGCCAGCTTGGCGTGCGCCTCGGTCTTGGTCGCCGGGCTCATCCAATCCAGAGCGTCGATCCGCCGGTCGAAGGCGCGCAGCAGATTCTTCACCATCGCCTGCACCGCGGCCTTGTCGGCGGGCGGGAAGTATTTGGCGACATAGAGCTTGCCGACGGCCTCGCCGAGGGCGGCGTTGACCGCAGACACGCCGCGCTTCCAGCGCGCGGTCAGTTGCGGCGTGCCCGACAGGGTCTTGCCGTAGAACGCGAACCGCTCGTCGACGAAGGCCTTGGGCAAGAGGCCGGCGTTACGGTCGATCAGATGGAAGCTCAGATAGTCCTTCCAGGCGTCCAGCGGCTCCGAGCCCGCCAGCGCGGCCTCGCCGATCACGGCTTGCGGCTGCCAGACCACGAACCGTGCCTGCGACCCCAGTGCGGCGGCGCCGAAGTAGGCGCCCCAGTCGATACCCGCGGCCTTGGCGTCGAAGTCGGCCCGGCTCCAGGGGTTGTAGCCCTTCTCCGGATCCTCCGCCTCGGTCAACGAGCCGTGGGTGTGGGCGATCTTGTCCTCCAGGGCGAAGACATGCGCCGCCTTCGCCTGCGCCTCGGCGGGCGAGACCCCGGTCAGCTCGAACATCCGCGCCACGTGGGCTTTGAAGGCGTCGCGGATCGCCTGCATTCGCGGGGTGGTCGCCAGATAATACTCGCGGTTGGGCAGGCTGAGGCCGCCCTGGAGCAGGTAGGGCGAATACCGGGTCGGCGTCTTGAGGTCGGCGGCCACCCACAGGCCGAACAGATTGTCGGTGCGCAGCGCCGTGGCGTTCAGCACGTCCACGTCGGCGCGCAGGGTCGAGCCCAGATAGGCCGAGAGGGCTTTGTGATCGGCGATGGCGGCGATCTTCGCCAGGGTCGGTTTCAGCGGCGCCAGGCCCTTGGCCTCTATGCCCGCTTCGTCGATGTAGCTGGCGTAGTAGTCGGCGATCTTCCTGGCTTCGGGCCCCTTGGCGGCGCCGGCGGTCTGGATCAGCTCGGACACCCGCTTGTCGGTCAGCTCCGACAATTCGGCGCCCGTGCCCCAGCTGGCGCGATCCGCGGGAATCTCGGTGGTCTTCTCCCAGGCTCCGTTGGCGTAGGCGTAGAAGTCGTCGCCGGGGACCACGCTCCTGTCCATGCCGGCGAGGTCGACGCCGGGGGCATAGGCGGCGAGCAGGAACACCGAGGCGAGCGCCGCGGCGGACGGAGCGAGGACGTTGTGTTTCATGGCTTCCCTGGGCGACCTTTGGACGGCGCTTCTGCGGCGAGCCTAGCGCCGGGGTGGCGGCGGCGCCAGCGTAGCGGGCCTGGCGGGGGAGCCGGCGTCGTCCGATTTCGATGCGGCGTCGCCGAAGATCCTGCACAAACCGTTATGCGCTCCCATATCGGCGGCATGACACCGCCCCTCTCCGTCCTCGATCTGTCGCCGATCACCCAGGGTTCCGACGCCGGCCAGGCGCTGCGCAACTCGCTCGATCTCGCCCGCCATGTGGAGCGGCTCGGCTTCCGCCGCTTCTGGATGGCCGAGCACCACAACATGCCGGGCGTGGCCTCCGCGGCGACGGCGGTGGCGCTGGCGCATGTGGGCGCCGGGACCGAGCGGATCCGCATCGGCGCGGGCGGCGTCATGCTGCCCAACCATGCGCCGCTGGTGATCGCCGAACAGTTCGGCACCCTGGCCGCCCTGCATCCCGGCCGGGTCGACCTCGGCGTCGGGCGGGCGCCGGGCACGGACCAGCTGACCGCCCAGGCCCTGCGCCGCACCCTGAACGGCGACATCGACCGCTTTCCGCAGGACGTGCTCGAACTGATCCGCTGGTTCCAGCCGAGCCAGCCCGGCCAGGCGGTTCGCGCCGTGCCCGGCGAGGGGCTCGAGGTGCCGGTGTGGATCCTCGGCTCCAGCCTCTATGGGGCCCAGCTCGGCGCGGCGCTCGGCCTGCCCTACGCCTTCGCCTCCCACTTCGCCCCGGGCGACCTCGACCGGGCCGGCGCCCTCTATCGATCCGAGTTCCGCCCCGGCCCGTCGGGCGCGCCCCCCTTCTTCATGCCGGCGCTGACGGTGGTGGCCGCCGACACGGATGAGGAGGCGCGCTTCCTGGCCACCTCCCTGTTCCAGGCCTTCGTCAACCTGCGCTCCGGGCGGGCCGGACCCTTGCCGGCGCCGGTCGACGGCTATTTCGAACGGCTCGATCCCGGGGCCCGCGCCATGCTCGACCAGGCCCTCGCCTGCGCCGTGATCGGCGGCCCGGAGACGGTTCGCCGCGGCCTCGCCGCCTTCGCCGCACGCACGCGCGCCGACGAGCTGATGATCACCAGCCAGGTGTTCGACCCCGCCGCCCGCAAACGCGGCTTCGACATCATCGCCGAGGTCTGGCGCGAGAAGGCGGCGGCATAAGGGTGGTGATCAGTCTTCGGCAAGGCTGACCGATCGAGACCAAGGATATATCAGGCCGCCACGGGCGTCGCCGGGTCGGCCCGCTTCTTCTCGTCCTCAGGAACCCCCAGCACGGACGGGACCACCGGGCCGCCGCGGGCTTCGGCGATCAGTTCGGCGGTGCGGGTCTCCACCGCCGCTTCGAGGCGGGCCATGAAGTCGTCCTTGTCGGGGCCCGGAGGGATGGGCTCGAGGAACTCGAGCACCGCGGTTCCCGCAGTCTTGGTCCAGGCCTCCTGCGACCAGAACAGGCCGAGGTTGGAGGCGGCCGGAACCACCGGCATGCCGAAGTCGCGCGCCATATAGTAGACGCCGGTGCGGTAGCGGAAACGCACCCCCACCGGCGCGAGGTGGCCCTCCGGATAGATCAGTATGCGCCGGCCTTCGGCATGGGCCTCCGCGGCGCTGCGGCTGAGCGCCTTGCGGGCTTCCGGGCCGCCGCAGTTGTCGACCACGATGGCGCCGAGCTTCTTCAACACGGTCTTGAACAGGGGGAAGCGCTCCAGGTGGTCGCCGGTGACGAAGGCCAGGTCGTCGAACTGGGAGTAGGCGCAGAAGCCGTCGCCATAGGAGGAATGCTTGGGCGCCAGGATGAAGCTACCTTCAGGGAGACGTTCGCGGCCACGGACCTCGAGTTTGATGCCGGCCAGGGCGCGCATGGCCCAGAGCATGGCGCGGACGTAGCGCTTGATCACCCGCCGCACCGCGCCGCGTCCCGGCCTTAGCGCCGAGACCGCCGCCCACAGGGTGAAAAAGATCGAGATCGCCCAGAAGGCGATGTTGAAGGGCAGGCTTCGCATGAGGGCTCCGGGCGGGCTTCGCCGTGGACAACCTAATGAAAGTCCCGCGACCTGGGGATCACGCGTACGTTACGCGGATGGCGATGGCGCGGGGTGGGCGCCGGCAGGTCGCGCGGCTCGCCGCGGCCCGGCGAGGCGTTGCGCGCGCCGTCGGCCGGCAGGTAGGGGACGGGCAGACTGGTCTCCGAGAGAAGGTCGAGGTCGCCGGTGCGATCCTCGATATGGTCGGCGATCAGATGGATCACCCCGCCCTCCGGGGCGTCCTCGGCCCGCTCCACCCGGCCGCGGATCAGCACCAGGCGCGCGCCCATCACCACCGGGCGAAAGCGCTGGAACACCTTGGGCCAGACCACGATGTTGGCCACGCCGGTCTCGTCCTCGACGGTCAGGAACACCACCCCCTTGGCCGTGCCGGGCTGCTGGCGCACCAGCACCACCCCGCCGATCGCCGTGCGCCGGCCCTCCTTCACGCCTTCCAGCTCCGCCGCCCGGATGGCGCCCATGCGCGTCAGCCGCTCGCGCAGGAACTTCAAAGGATGGCCTTTCAGCGACAGGCGGATGGTCTCGTAGTCGGCCACCACCTCCTCGGACGGCTGCAGCACGGGCAGCCGGTCCGCCCCCTCGGCCCCGTCCCCCTCGTCCAGGCCGGCGAAGGCGAACAGGGGGGCGGGCGCCAGCTTGGTCGCGCCGGTGCGCGGCAGGCCCTTGGCCGCCCACAGGGCCGGCCGGCGGGTCAGCGCGAACGACGCGAAGGCGTCCGCCGCCGCCAGGCCGTCGAGAGCCGCGGCCGGCAGGCGCGCTCGGGTGCGCAGGTCGTCCATGCCGGTGAACGGACCGCCCGCGGCGCGCGCGGCCATGATCGCCTCGCCCCACTCCTTGCGAAAGCCGTCGATGCGGCTGAAGCCGAGCCGGACGGCGCAGGCCTTTTCCCCGGCCCGCGGCTCGAGCGTTGTGTCCACGTCGCTGGCGTTCACGTCCGGATGGCGCATCTCTACCCCGTGCGCGCGCGCGTCGCGGACGATCTGGGCCGGCGAGTAGAACCCCATCGGCTGGCTGTTCAGAAGCGCCGCGCAGAACGCCTCCGGATAAAAGCATTTGATCCAGGAGGAGACGTAGACCAGGTGGGCGAAGGCCGCGGCGTGGCTTTCGGGAAAGCCGTATTCGCCGAAGCCCTTGATCTGGTTGAAACAGCCGTTGGCGAACTCCGCCGGATAGCCGCGCTCGATCATGCGCCCGACCATCTTCTTCTCGAACGTGCCGATGGTGCCGACATTGCGGAAGGTGGCCATGGCGCGGCGCAGCTTGTTGGCCTCGTCGCCGGAGAATTTGGCGGCGACCATGGCGATGCGCATGGCCTGTTCCTGGAACAGGGGCACGCCCAGGGTCTTCTGCAGCACCGGCTCCAGTTCGTCGGGCGGCCCCTCGTGCGGCGCGGGGCTGGGGAAGTGGACCTTGAACGGCCGGTGGTCCGCCTCCGCCTCGCGCCGTTCGCGCCGCTTTCTGAGATAGGGATGGACCATGCCGCCCTGGATCGGGCCCGGCCGCACGATCGCCACCTCGACCACCAGATCGTAGAACTCCCGCGGCAAAAGGCGCGGCAGCATGGACATCTGCGCCCGGCTTTCGACCTGGAACACGCCGAGCGAGTCGGCCTTGCACAGCATGTCGTAGACTTTGGGATCGGTGGGCGGCATGGCGAGGTCGGGCATGACGCCATAGTGGCCGTGGATCAGGTCGAAGGCCTTGCGGATGCAGGTCAGCATGCCGAGCGCCAGCACATCGACCTTCATGATCCGAAGCTCGTCGATGTCGTCCTTGTCCCACTCGATGAAGGTACGGTCCGCCATCGCCGCATTGCCGATCGGCACGGTCTCCACCAGCGGCCCCTGGGTCAGGATGAAGCCGCCCACGTGCTGGGACAGATGGCGCGGAAAGCCGATCAGCTCGCGGGTCAGGTCGAGCGCCATCCGCATGCGGGGGTCCTCGCGCCGGACGCCGGTCCCGTCCACATGGTCGTCCTCGATCCTGGAGCCGAACGAGCCCCAGACGGTGTTGGCCAGGGCGGCGGTGACGTCCTCGGTCAGGCCGAGCGCCTTGCCGACGTCGCGGATCGCCGAGCGCGGACGATAGTGGATCACCGTGGCGCAGATGGCCGCGCGATGGCGGCCATAGCGTTCGTACATATACTGCATCACCTCCTCGCGCCGCTCGTGCTCGAAGTCGACGTCGATGTCGGGCGGCTCCTTGCGCTCCTCCGACAGGAAGCGCTCGAACAGCAGGTCCTGCGAGGTGGGGTCGACGCCGGTGACGCCGAGGCAGAAGCAGACCACCGAATTGGCGGCCGAGCCCCGCCCCTGGCACAGGATTCCGCGCCGCCGCGCCTCGGCCACCACGTCGTGGACGGTCAGGAAGTAGTGCGGATAGTCCACCTTGCGGATCAGGCGGAGCTCCTTCTTGAGCGTATCCACGACCTGTTTGCTGGGTTTGCCCTGAAACCGGTCCCTGGCGCCCTTGAACACGAGCTGGGCCAGCCGCCGGTTGGCGGTCCAGCCGGCCGGGACCGGTTCGTGGGGGTACTGGTAGCTGAGGTCGGTGAGGCGGAAATGTAGCTGGTCGGCGATCTCCACCGTGCGGGCCAGCGCCGCCTCGTGGCCGCGGAACAGGCGCGCCATCTCCAAGGGCGGCTTCAGGTGCCGCTCGGCGTTGGCCTCGAGTCGGAAGCCCGCCTCGTCGATGGTGGTCTTCTCGCGGATGCAGGTCAGCACGTCCTGCAGCGGCCGGCGGTCGGGGTGGTGGTAGAGCACCGCGTTGGTGGCGACCATCGGCGCCCCGGCGCGCTCGGCGAGGACGGCCAGCCGGTTGAGCCGCGCCCGGTCGTCGCCGCGGCGGCGCGGGGCGGCGGCGAGATAGAGCCGGTCGGGCCAGGCCTTGCGCCAGCTGAGAAGCCGCTGCGCGAAGGCCGCGTCTATCCGCTCGGGCGCCGGGACCAGGGCGATCAGGCCCTCGCCCAGGGCGGCGGCGTCGGCGAAGTCCAGCCGGCAGTCGCCCTTTTCGATCCGGTCGCGGTCGTCCTTGCCGGGGGCCGCGCCGCCGGCCTCGATCCGGCTCTTGCCCAGCGACAGCATCCGGCAGAGCCGGCCATAGGCCGCCCGGTCGCGCGGGTAGACCAGGAGTTCGCCGGCGTCCTGGAACACCAGGCGCGCGCCGACCAGATAGCGCAGGCGGACCTCGCCGTAGGCCTCGCGCAGGGCGATGGTGTCCTCGTCGTCCTCCTCCTTCAGGCGGCGCAGGGCCCGGTGGGCGCGGACCACGCCGGCCAGGGTGTTGCGGTCGCAGACGCCGATCCCGGCCAGTCCCAGGGCATGGGCCTGGACGATCAGCTCGTCGGCCTTGGAGCCGCCCTCGAGGAAGCTGAAGTTGGAGCGGGCGTCGAGCTCCACATAGGCGGGCCCGGAGGCGGAAGAGATCATGGGAACAGGCCGTGCATCCACCAGCTCGGCGGCGGATCGAGGTCGCGGCCGTCGTAGAGGCCTTCGCGGAACACCCAGTAGCGGCCGCCGTGATCGTCCTCGACCCGGTAGTAGTCGCGGGTGCGTCTGGGTCTGCGCGCGCCGGTCTCCTTCCACCATTCCGGGCCGAGCCGTTCGGGACCGGAGGCGCGCAGCACCCGCCGCGCCGCCCGCCGCCAGGTGAAGCGCGCCGGCGCCCCGTCGGGCAGTTCGGCCACCGCCTCGATCGGTTCGGGCGGATCGAACATCAGGATCGGCCGGGGCCCGACCGACGGGTTGGCCGGCGCCTCGGATCGGGCGGCGTAGGGGCCGAGGGTCTCGGCGGTCTCGGGCAGCCAGCTCTCGGCCAGGTGGGGGGCCAGCACCGCCCCGTCGCCGAGGCGGGCCGACAGCCGGTCGACCAGGGCGTCGCGCCGGGCGTCCTGGGCCTGATCGCCCTCGGCCAGGGTGCTGGTCTGGCGGGCGCGCAGGGGCTCGGTCACCGGCGCCGAAAGCGCCAGGCCGTCGATGCCGAAGCCGAGGTCCAGGTGCTCGAATCCCTTGTCCTTGAACAGGCGAATGAGGTGCCCCGCCCGGCGCGAGGCGGCGGCCAGGCGCACCTCGAGGCCGGTGGTGCGCCCGTCGACCCGAAAGCCGGTGAGATGAAGCCGGCGGGCGCCCATGCCATCCCGCTCGAGCGCCAGGGCCAGCCGGTCGGTCAGGGCGGCGGCCTCGAGCGCCACCGCCTCGAGGCTGGTCATCGGCTCGGCGAACACCCGGTGGACGCGGTAGAGGGTCGGCGCGGTCACCGGGGTCAGGGGTTCGGGAAGGTGTCCCAGGGCCTGGTCCAGCCGCTGCAGCACGTTCAGCGCGCCGGCGTCCTGGAACCGCCGGGCCAGGGCGGCGCGGGGCAGGGCGGCCAGGGCCCCGATCCGGCGAAGGCCGAACCGGTTCAGGAGCTGAATCGCCGAGACCTCCAGGCGCAGGGCCGCCACCGGCAGGCCGGCCAGCACGGCCTTGGCTCCGCCCTCGGGGGCGAAGGTCAGGGCCGCTTCGCCATGGCGGGCCAGGGCCCAGGCCGCGCCGGGCGTGTCGGCGACGCCGATGCGGGCCGGAACACCGAGCCGCCGCAGGCTGGCCCGCATGCCGCGCACCATGGCCGCCTCGCCGCCGAACAGGTGCTGGCCGCCGGTCAGGTCGACGAACAGGCCCTCCAGGCCGCCGGGGCTCGGATCCAGGCTGACGAAGGGCGAATAGCGCTCCATCCAGCCCGCGAGGCGGCGCAGGGCCCTGGCCTCCTCCCCGGGGTCGGCCGGGGCGGAGGCCAGATCGGGGACGATGGCGCAGGCGTCGGCGTGCGACTGGTGCAGCTTCAGCCCCAGCGCGCGGGCGGCCGGATTGAGGGCGTGCAGGATCAGCCCGTGGGGGGTGCGCTCCACCAGGGCGAAGGGTTTGTGGACCGTCGGGTCGGCGGAGGCGTCAGGCGGCGAAGGACGCGCCGCCCGCCAGGCCGTGATCGGCCAGTCCATCAACCAGATGGAGGCGAAACGTTTCATCGTCGTACTCCAGGAGGGCCTCGCCGTGGGCCCCGTCGCGGCTGCGCTCCAGCACCGCGCGCCAGCGCGGCGCGCCCGAGGCCCGCGGGTCGAAGGGATGCGGGGCGGAGCGCGCGGGCTCCAGCCGCCAGCGCCGCCGGGCCGCCGAGAGGCTGGTTTGCGGGGTGGCGCGGACCAGGGCGGCGGCGGCGTCCGCGCCCCGGGCCATCAGGTCGAGCCGGCGGGTCGCGACCAGGCTGGCGCTCTCCACCGCCCCCACGGCCAGGGAGGCCGCCCCCGAACGCAGGATCTCCTCCATCGCCCACAGGGCCTCCGCCTCGGTGCGCGGGGTGATCACCAGGAGCCGCTCCGCCGCGATCCCCAGCGCCCTCAGCCCATAGGCGTAGGGCCGGCCGCGTTCGGCGAACCAGAACCGGGGGGCGACGAAGGCGACCAGCCGCGGCTCGGACCGGACCCGGGCGGCGAGGAAGCCCAGCCCGGCGGCCATGCCGCCGGCATCGCGGACGCACACCTCCTCCAGGCCCGCCACCGGGGCGAAGGCGGCCGCGTCGAAGCGCCGCGACAGGGCGGCGCAGTCCTCCCGCAGGGGTGGGGCAATGGGCATGTGTTCATCTTTTGTTCCGTCTCGACGGAGAGTCAACCGGAGTCTTCGTCACGGGTTCCCGAGAGGCCGAAGCTGATTTTGGCCGGCGCGATCTTATCTGATAAGCATCCTCGCCCGTTACCGTTTTGATCCGCTGTTTGGGATTCTGTTTCTCCATGACGAGCCTGTCGCTCGATCCTTCCCGTCCTCGCGTCGCCCCGCCGGAGTTCGTTCAGAACCCCGGCGCGCAGAACCTTGCTGGCCAGAACCTCTCGGGGATGACGCGCGCCGAGCTGGCCGCGGCCCTGGTCGAGTCAGGGGTGGTCGAACCGGCCAAGGCGCGCATGCGCACGGGCCAGCTGTGGCGATGGATCCACCTCGCCGGCGTCACCGACTTCGCCGACATGACCAATGTCTCCAGGGACCTGCAGGTCAAGCTGGCCGACCGGTTCACCCTCGCCCGGCCCGAGGTGGTCGAGCGGCAGGTGTCCAAGGACGGCACGCGCAAATGGCTGATCCGCACCGCGCCCGGCATCGAGATCGAGACGGTCTACATTCCCGGCGTCGGCCGCGCCGGCGCCCTGTGCGTCTCCTCTCAGGTCGGCTGCACGCTGAACTGCACCTTCTGCCACACGGGGACCCAGCCCCTGGTCCGCAACCTGACCGCCGCCGAGATCATCGCCCAGGTCCAGGTGGCCAAGGACGACCTCGAAGAGTGGAACGGGCCCGACGGCGAGGACCGGCGGCTGTCCAACATCGTCTTCATGGGCATGGGCGAGCCGCTCTACAACCTGCCGAATGTCGCCCGGGCGATCGAGGTGATCGCCGACAACGAAGGGATCGCCATCTCGCGCCGGCGGATCACCGTCTCCACCTCCGGGGTGGTCCCTGAACTCACGGCCCTCGGCGAGACCACCCAGGCCATGCTGGCCATCTCGCTGCACGCCACCCGCGACGACCTGCGCGACGTGCTGGTGCCGCTGAACCGGAAGTATCCGATCGCCGAGCTGATGGCGGGGATCAGGGCCTATCCCGGCCTGTCCAACGCCCGGCGCGTCACCTTCGAGTACGTGATGCTGAAGGGGATCAACGACAGCCCGGCCGAGGCGCGCGCCCTGGTGCAGTTGCTCAAGGGCGTGCCGGCCAAGATCAACCTGATCCCGTTCAATCCCTGGCCAGGGTCGCCGTACGAATGCTCGTCCTGGTCGACGATCGAGAGTTTCGCGGCCATCCTCAACCGGGCCGGCTACGCCTCGCCGATCCGCACGCCGCGCGGACGCGACATTCTGGCCGCCTGCGGCCAGCTCAAGTCGGAGAGCGAAAAGGTCAGGGCCTCGGTCAGGCGCAAGCTGGAATCGGCCGAGTGACGCCGGAAGTTCAGGCCTTCGCCAGCGGCTTTCCCCTCACCCTGCTGCACGCGGGGCTGACCCTCGTCCTGCTGACCCTCGGCGTGGTGGTCTACAGCCTGCTCAGCCCGCACAAGGAGGTGCAGCTGATCCGCGAGGGGAACCAGGCCGCCGCCATCTCCTTCGGCGGCATGCTGCTGGGTCTCGCCATCCCCTTGGCGGCGGCTCTGGCCGCTTCACCCTCGGCGCTCGAGATCGTTCTCTGGGGCGTGGCGGTGATCGTGGTCCAGCTGGGCGTCTTCCGGCTGATCGACCTGCTGCTGACCGGCCTGCCTCAACGGATTCAGGAGGGCGAGTCGGCCGCCGCAGCCCTGCTCGCCGCCGCCAAGCTCGCCGCCGCCCTGGTGCTCGCCGCCGCCGTGGCCGGATAGTCCGTCCGAAGGGGGCGAGTTTGCATTTCCCCCGCCTGCCCGACTGGCTGATCTACGCGGTGATCGTCGCCGCCCTGGTGCTGGCGGCGCTCGGCCGGCGCGAGAACGCCGACGCGCCCGAGGCGCCGCCGCCGCCGTCGGCCGAAGAGGGCGCGCTGCTGGCGCCCGCTTCCGCCTTCGATCCGTCGGTGGTGGTGAAGGCGCCGCAGGGACCGCTGCAGCCCGCCGCCGGCACGGCCTTCTCGGTGGCCGATAGCGGCGTCTGGCTGACCGCCCGCCATGTGATCGCCGGCTGCCGGAAGATCGCCCTGATGCAGACCCCGGAGCTCGCCGCCGAGGCCGCGGTGGCGCCCGGAGGGCTGACCCCCGACGGCGAACCGCCCTCCGACATCGCCGTCCTCGTCACCAAGGGCGGCGCTCCCGCCCTGCCGCTCAGCCGCGACGCCGGCCTGCACATCGGCGAACGCAGCTTTCATCCGGGCTTTCCTCAGGGCCGGCCAGGGGAGGCCACCAGTCGGCTGATCGGCCGTCAGACCCTGGTGCTCCGGCGCGGCGCAGCCGGCCACCTCGCGGTCGGCCGCGCCGAGCACGTGCTGGCCTGGGCGGAGGCCGGCCGGACCGATGGCTTGCACGGCGACCTCGCCGGCCTTTCCGGCGCTCCGGCGCTCGACGCGCGCGGAGAGGTGGTGGGCGTGACCCTGGCCGAGGCGCCGCGCCGCGGACGTGTCTACACCACTCCGCCCGAGGCCATGCGGCAAGCCCTGGCGCGCGCTCACGTGACGCCCGCCGCGGGCGCCGCCGCCGCCGAGCCGGTGACGGTGGACAACTACGGCCGGGTCGCCGACACCCTCCGCCGCGACCTTCGCGTGGTGCAGGTGGTGTGCCGCGACAGCTGAGGCGCGGTCGCGTGCACTGCGCCGGACCAGCGCACCGGTCCGATCGCTGCGCTCGCCGAAGGCTCCGGCGATACGCCGGACCGCCCGAAAAGGCGCGTCCGACGTCCAGTCTAGCCTGATGCTCCGGGAAGCTTGCGCACATATCCCGACCCACGATCGTTCATCGCGTCCTTGACGATGGCGAGCATCTCGTCGCGGAACCGCTTGGGCGAGAACTTCTGCGCATGGTTCACGCAGTTTTCGGTCGAGAGCGCGCTCTCGTTCTGTTCGAAGAGCTTTATCGCGTCCACCAGCCCCTCCACCGACGGGTCGTTGTAGAGGATGCCGGTCTCGCCGTGGACGACCGTGTCGACGGCGCCCCCATGGCCGTAGGCTATGACCGGCCGTCCCGACGCCATGGCCTCGACCGGAACGATCCCGAAGTCTTCGACTCCCGGAAAGAGCAGGGCCCTGCACTTGCTGAGGGCGTCCCGGAACTCCTCGTTGGACACCCGTCCCCGGAATTCGACCAGGGGCGAGGCGATGGCGCGCAGCTTGCTGACGTCGCCGCCGCCGATGATGACCAGGCGCCGATTGAGCTGATTGCACGCATGGATCGCGTGGTCGATCTTCTTGTAGGCGCGAATTTCGCCGGCCATCAGATAGAAGTCTTCCGGCTGCGCCTGTGCGTTGAAGAAATCCAGCCGGACCGGCGGATGCACCACGTGACTGTCGCGGCGGTAGTATTTGTTTATGCGCGCCGCCACGTAATGCGAATTCGCCACAAATCGATCGACCCGCAACGACGACAGGGCGTCCGACTTTCGCAGATGACTTGCGAACATGAGTGCAAATGGACGAAGCGGCGCGGGAATGTTGGCCGTGTAGATGTCGCGCTGGTCCCAGATGTAGCGAAGTGGAGAGTGACAATAGCAGACGTGGACGGCGTCGGGCCTTGGAATGACCCACTTCGCCGGTCCGGCCTCGCTCGAGATGACGACGTCGTAGGCGTTGAGATCGAGCGCCTCGAGCGCCTTGGGCATCAGTGGCAGGTAGAATTTGTAGAGCCGCTCGGCGAACGGCATCCGCGAGACAAAGGTGGTCGACCGTTTCAGGCTACGCAGGTTCGGCGAGAGCGCGTCTTCGCTGATGACATGTGAGAAAAGATCCGCGTTCGGAAAGAGATCGGCCAGGGCGTCCAGAACAGCTTCCCCGCCCCGCTGCCCGACAATCCAATAATGGACCAGTGCTATCTTGGCCGACAGTGAATCGGGCGCGCTGAGGCTCGTAGCCAAATCCATAAGTTTTATTGACCCAGCCAAGCGTGTTACGGGGTTCGTTACCAGGAGAGCCCGAGCCCGGTTAGCGAAAAATCAGCCCGGGACCATTACAGCCATTCAAGCCCGTAAACGCAAGGGCGGCTCCGCCTCAGACCCTGGCCTCGAACCCATGATGCAGCCGGCGCGTGCGGGCGTCACGGCCCCGGAATGGCGGCGCGCCGGCGTCGACGGGGGGCTCGCGAGGCCGCGTTTCGACACCGCCAGCGCGCGGCCCGCGCCCCGTGCTGCTCGGGGCGGCGGCGGGATTCGCCTGCGGGGCGCCTATCTTGAGCGGCCTTTCCGCCGGGACTGGCGCACGCCTGCCGCCTTGTATAACTACCCCGGCCAACGGCGTCCCATGACCTGATTTCATTCGAGCGGAGCCTGACCTCACCGTGGCAGATTTTGCGGTCTACGCGTTCGGCACGATCTTCCAGCAGGTATTGACGTTCGCGGCGGGCATATTGATCGCCCACACGCTGGGGCCCGCGGGGTACGGGGTGACGGGGCTTCTAAGGAACTTCACCGTCCTGGCCCTGGTCGTGGCCCCGCTCGGGACCGATCTGTCGCTGCTCCGATTTCTCAACGAAACCCAGGACGATCCGAATAAGAGGCTTGGCTCCGTCCGCGCGATCCGCCTGCTCGTGAGTTTATGGAGCGGCCTGATCATGCTGTGCATGATGGGAGCCGCGGTATTGTTCGGAAAGAGCTTCTATAAGATCGACTCCTTCGGACCCTTTGCGGTTTTCGCCTTCGCCGCCCTGCCGTTCATGGCGGACATAGCGGTCATGGGGGCGACCTTCCGAAGCATGAGGGTTCCGGTATTCCAGAACGTCATAAATCTGTTCGTTCAGCCGGTTCTGCGCCTGGGCCTGCTGGGCCTGTTCCTGACCTTTCACGCAGGGATATCCGGCGCGATCCTCTCCAACACCCTGGCCGCGGTGGGCGCCTGGATCGGGCTCGAGCTGCTTCTGCGCGCGCAGTTCTCGAAACGCGGCGCCCGCATGTCGTGGCGGCCGGATCTTTCCGAGATCAAGCATCTGTTCAAGTACAGCCTTTGGCTCTGTGTCCTGTTGTTCCTGTACTCTCTCATCAGGAACATGGACCTGCCGGTTCTGGCCAAGTACGTCTCAACCTCTCAGGTGGGCAGCTACGCGGCGACGGCGGTGATCGCGCAGATCGTGCTGGCCTTTCCGCAGGCGCTCAGCCAGACGCTCGGGCCCCGGATCTCCCAACGCTATCATGCCGGCCAGCTCGACGGCGTCCGCGAAGCCGTGCTGACATACCTTCGCAACGCCATTCTGGTCTCGTCGCCGGTGGCGGCGGGGCTGGCGATCTTCGCCCCATGGCTGGACGTTGTGTTCGGGACCCGTTTTCATTTCGACCCAAAGCTGTCGTTCATCCTGACGATGGCTTACTATTTCGCCGCGATATTTGGATCCATGGGTTACTGCCTGTCCATGACTGGAAAGCATGTCGCTGAATTCTTCATCTTGTTGCTTGGCGGCGTGGTGACGGTGGCCTCCCTCCTCATCCTCGTGCCGCGGTTCGGCCCCGCCGGCGCGGCCACGGGCGTGGCGCTCGGCTATCTCACGGTGGAGTCGGCGCGGACGTTGGTCGTGTCCAGGGTGATGGGCTTCGTTCCCGGACGCCTCCGGGATCTCCTGCCGCTGCCCATCTGTCTGGCGGCGGCCCTGTCCACTTCCTCGGCGTTCGCCTATCTCGGCATAAAGCATGGCCTCATCGCCGGCGCCGTCTTGGGCGTGTTGTATCTTCTGATCGTGGCCGTGATCTATGGCTCTGTAATACTGTCAAAGAGCGAAAGGGTGTTCGTCCTCGGACGGGTATATTCGCTCAGGGGAAGATCGAGCGCCGTATGAAACCGGATTCGCAGGCATCCCCCCCGCCGGTGCGGGCGTGCATCGTCGCCACCCACTTCGCCGAATACAGCCTGCGCCTGGCGACGGCGTTCGCGGCTGAAGGCGAAACCCTCCTGATCTGCGCAAAGCCCAATTTTTCGCGGGAGGTGGTCTCGTCGATGTACGATGGCGCGCCTGAACGGCTGCATCTTCGGGTGTTCAACAACGGGCGAAAGTTCGAGGCGCTGTATTTCCTGCTCAGGACCCTGGTCTCGGTTCTGCTGTTTCGGCCGACGTTCATCGTCGCCCATGAGATGGGCGACTGGAATCACACGGCGGCTATAGCCCTGCTTTCAAGGATATTCCGGGTGGCGCTGGTGGTGCACGACCCGCGTCCACACCTGGGGGCCGATGCGGCCGTGCGGGCCCGGGCGGGGAAGAACATTGCGATCGAGCGTCGGGCGGCGGCGGCCCTCATCGTCCACGGCGCCTACTGCGCGCGGCAGCTGGTCGAAGAGACGGCCCTGGCGCACCGCGCGTTGATCGTGATCGGCCACGGGCCCATTCTCGGCGATGTCGGCGCCCCCGCGCGCGCGCCGCACGACATTCTGTTTTTCGGCCGCATGCAGGCCTACAAGGGCCTCGGCGTGCTCCGGCAGGCGTTGGAGATCCTCGACGAGCGAGGCTCCACGCCGAAGACCATCCTGGCCGGGAAGGGACCCGCGCTGGAAGACGAGCGGTCTGGTCTGAGCCGGCTGACCCATGTGGAGATCCGCGAGCGCTTTCTGTCGCCCGAGGAGGCGGGCGGGCTGCTGAGGGGGGCGCGGGTGGTGGTCGTGCCTTATCTGGAAGCGACGCAGAGTGGCGTGGTCGCCGCCGCCTTCGCCGCCGGACGCCCGGTGGTGGCGAGCGCCGTGGGCAGCATACCGGAGGTCGTCGAGCCCGGCGTCAACGGCCTGCTGGTCCCGGCCGGCGATCCGGCCGCCCTCGCCGAAGCGCTGTCCAGCGTCCTCGGCGACGCGGACCTGGAGGCGCGCCTGGCCGAAGGCGCGCGGGCCACGTCGAGGGACATCAGCTGGGCGAAAGTCGCGGGCGAGATCCGCACGGGCGTCCTGGCCTGAACGGTGTCGCGGGCGCCGAGCGGGTTCGCCTTTGTCGAGGTGCATGGAAAGGGGGCGTCATTCCCGGCCGGCCCCGGTTCAGACCTGCCGCCCCTATCACGCGCCCGACGTATCCATGTACTATGATCCGGGCGGAATGATCCGGAGTATTCGGCGACGTGACTATCCTTTGTGTATTGTACACGTCAGGCGTGTCCGGGCCGTCGCGCGCCGGCGGGGCGCGGGCGGAAGGGGCGGCGCGTGCCGGCTGAATCCTCCGTCGAGGCGTCTCCGGCGTCGCCGGGTCGATCCCCTGATCCGCGCGAGGTCCTGTTCATCACCGGGCACAGCCTGACCGAGGCCACCCGGGTCTCGATCCATTTCATGCAACTCGCCGCCGCCGAGCGGGGCCACCGGCTGACCACCCTGATCGCCGGCCGCGGTCCCGCCCAGTTGTGGCGGGACCGCGGCGCGCCGGTCCGTTCGCAGGACGTTCTCGGCGCCCTCGGTATTGCGGAGGTTTCGCCGGTCGCGTGGCTGGCGCCGGTCGATCTGAGACATCCGTTGGCCAATCGCGCGATCCGTCCGGTCATCGGCCTGTATGGGCGCTCGCTGGGGGGCGCGCTCCGTCGCCGCGCGGCGGCGGCGGATCTGATCCTCGTGGAGTCCGGCGCGGCCGTGCCCTTTCTTCGCGGGCTCGACGGGGCCGGGCTGCTGCACAAGACGGTCTACTTCGCCGCCGACGACCTCAGGACCATTCGCGGACACCCGATCCTGCAAGACATCCTCGGCCGGTATGCGCGACGACTGAGAGCCTGCGTCTCCTTTGGCGCGCACGCGGCGCCCGATCCCTTCTTCGACACGGGCCAGGTGATCGTCATCGACAAGGGGATCGACATGAGGCGGCTCAAGGCGCCGACGCCGTCTCCGTTCGCGTCCGGCTCGGTCAACGTGGTCAGCGTCGGCAACATGTTGATCGACGAAGAGATTCTGGCGTTCGCCGGCCGGATCCCCGCGGTGGACTTCCATTTCATCGGCAAGGTGCCGGCGCCGCCGGAGGCGGCCGTCAACGTCAGGTTCCATGGGGTTCTTCCGTTCGAGAACACCGTGCCGTTTCTGCAGCACGCGCATGCGGGTCTGTTGCCCTACCGCTCCGCCGCGCACCACGGGTATCTCAAGACCTCGAGCCTCAAGCTCGCTCAGTTCAAGGCGCTGGGGCTGCCGATCGTCGGGCCGGAGGCGCTTGACGACGGCGAGGCCGGCTATCGCGCCTTCCGCTCAGGCGACTTCGAGTCCTTCGCCTCGGCCGTGAAGGCGGCGATTCAGATTCCCAGACCCGTGGAGAGACCCGGCGCGGGCGTCGACTATCGCGAGAATTGGGCCGAGATCGAGCGACGCTTCCTGCCATGAGCACCAACCCGCCCCCAGACCGCGCCGCCGCCGCCGCCGCGCCCGTCGTCGCCATCTTCCGGCTCGAACTCTTCAAGCGGTCCGAGACCTTCATTACGTCCCAGGTCCGCAACCTTCGGCGCTATCGGCCGGTGTTCGTCGGTAGACTGATAGGCGCTGCGCCCGATGGGTTCCGGGCTTCGCCGCTCCCCTCCGGCCGGTGGGGCCGGCTGAACATGCTGCTGGGGACCTCGCGCGAGACCCGGGACGCGTTGGCGAGCGCCGGCGCCGCGGTGGTTCATGCGCATTTCGCCACCGACGGGGCCATCATCGCGCCCTACGCCGCCGCCCTCGATCTTCCGCTCGTCGTCACGCTTCACGGCTTCGACGTGGCCGTCACGCGGCGGGGTATCGTCAGAAGTCGAAACCTGACGCTCCTGTGCGGCTATCTGCGACGGCGGAGCCTGTTCGCCCACGCCGACAGGTTCCTCTGCGTCTCCAGGTATATCTACGACCTGGCGGCGAGCCGGGGCTTTCCGGCGGACAAGCTGCTGCTCCACTACATCGGCATCGATGTCGACGCCCTGAGACCGGGCGGCGAGACCGAGGACGACAAGATCGTCCACATCGGGCGGCTGGTGGAGAAAAAGGGGACCGAATACCTGATCCGGGCGATGCCGGAGATCGTTCGTCAACGGCCGGGGGCCAGGCTGTTCGTCCTCGGCGGGGGACCGCTGGCGCGGCCGCTCGGCGACTTGGCGTCCTCGCTTGGCGTCGCCGGTCACGTCGTCTTCGCGGGCGAGGTGACCCACGCCCAGGCGATGCATGACCTGGCGACCGCCGCCGTCGCCTGCGTGCCGAGCGTGACGGCCGCGAACGGAGATTCCGAAGGTCTGCCGACCGTGGTGCTCGAGGCCGGCGCGCTCGGCGTGCCGGTGGTCGGGTCGAGAACGAGCGGCATCCCCGAGGCCATCGAGGACGGGATCACCGGCGTTCTGACGCCGGAACGCGATGTGGCCGCCCTGGCCGCCGCCCTCGTCTCCATTCTGAACGACAAGGCCAGGCGCGCCCGGATGGGCGAGGCCGCCAGGCTCCTGATGGAGCAGCGGTTCGACCAACGGCGCCAGACCGCCGAACTCGAGACGATCTATGATGGGTGTCGTCGCCCGCCCCCAACGGCGACCCTTGCATAGGAGGCGCTGAGTCAGGGCGCCGGAGGTGGGACGCGACCGGCGCCGAGGCCCTCTATCAAAGCGACGAAGTCGGACGCCACGTCCGACCAGGCGCGATCCTGATAGGCCCTGGCCGCCTCGGCCCCGATCGGCGCGGTGGCGAGGGCCTCCCGGACGCCGTCCGCCATGCTCGTTTCCGAAAACGGATCCACATAGATGCAGCCCGGGCCGCCCACCTCGAAATGCGGCGGTATGGCCGAGCAGACCACCAGGCAGCCGCAGGCCAGCGCCTCCCTCACCGGCAAGCCGAATCCTTCGGTTATGGAGCAGAACAGCAGAGCCTGGGCCCGGCGGTAGATCTGCGAAAGCTCGAGGTCCGACGGGCGTCCCGCCCAGACGATTCTGGCGTCGGGCAATGCGGCCAGGATGGAGTCTTTCGTCTTTTCCGAGGTCTGGCCCACCAGATAGAGCGTTCCCGTGAAGCGCGCGGTTCGGAGGGCGGCCAGGACGCGCGGCAGGTTCTTGTGCCATCGCTCGTTCGTGAACAGCACCAGGCCTTCCCGGCCGGTTTCGACGGCGGGCGCGGTGAAATCGGGCGAGACCCCTCCCGGAATGACGTGAAGCCGGCCCGCCACCTCCGGCCACCGCCGCCGGATCTGTTCGGCGCTCGCCTGGGAAACCGTGACCACCGCCCGCGCCTTGGACGCCGCCGACCGGTAAAAGCCGTCGTAGTAAACCGTGTTGAGCGCGCGACGTATCAAAGGTCCGCGCGGGTCTACATGGATCAGGTCGTGGATGACGAATATCTGGTCGCGCTCTATAAGAAAGGAGCCGTTGAAACCCGGTGATACGAACAGATCAAATCGGCCCGCATGAAATTGTCGACCGACGATGAACGGGTCGAATATTCCGGTGGGTCGGCTTTTCGCGGATACGTTGGTAACGTCAAATCTAGCCGAAAGCGCGGACAAGAGTGCGCTGGCGAAGCGACCGATGCCGTTTTGAGAGACCCATCGGCTGTCGTATAAAATTCGCATCTCTGGCGCAGTCATTCGGCGGAACATGTCTCGAAGAGGCCGGTTCGATACACGAATATCCTCGCTCGACATAGCCGGGTATGGACCGGTTCGGTTCGAGACTGGAGCGCCTGCTCCCCGACGGGCCGCTTGCCGCCGGCCGCGGGCACATCGTTAGCGGCGCATCAACGATTGTCAGCCATCTCTGCCTGCGATCCTGATATCGAGACGGGCATGGCGTTGTTCATTCGGCTGGGCGCGACGATGATCGTCGGCGCCGCGTTCACCATGGTCGCAGCCTTGCCTGCGGCGGCGGAGACCCTGCGGGACGCCATTCTCGAGGCTTACGCCACCAGCCCGTCCCTGAACCAGCAACGGGCCGAACAGCGGTCGATCGACGAGCAGGTGCCCCAGGCCAAGGTCGGATTGCGCCCGAGCGTCGGCCTGACCCTCTCGGGCGTCTACAATCGCGCCTATAACAGCCAGAGCTTTCTTACGCCTCCGGTCAGCAATACGGGGACCGGATCCCTGACGATCACCCAGCCGATCTACACCGGCGGACGGACCGCAGCCGCCGTACGCGCCGCCGAAGCCACGGTCTACGCCGGCCGGGACGCGCTTCGGACATCGGAATCGCAGGTTCTCGGCGCCGTGGTGCAGGCCTATGAGAACGTGCGACGCGACGAGCAGACACTCGCGGTTCAAAGCGACGATCTCGACTTTCTTCAGCACCAGCTCGACGAGATTCGCGCGCGGCAGAAGGTGGGCGACCTGACCCGCACCGACGTCAGCCAGGCGGAAGCCCAGCTGCTCGACACGCGCGCGGCGATCGCTTCGACCCGCGGCCAGCTCGAGGCCGACCGGGCCGAATACGCCGCGGTGGTCGGGCACGCCCCTGGAAGCCTGGCTCCGGAGACTCCGCTGCCCGGCCTGCCCAAGACCGTCGACGAGGCGTTCGATCTGGTCGAGCAGAACAACGCCTCCCTGAACCAGGCGCGCGACACGGCCCGGGCCTCGAAGGCGCGGGTCGATGTGGCGCGGGCTGCGGACCGGCCGACGGTCTCCCTGCAGGCGGTGTTCGGCGCCAACGGCGCCCTGGTTCCCGCCTACGCGCGAAATTACGAGCGGACCGTCCAGGGCGAGGCGGTGATCAGCCAGCCGATCTTCACGGGCGGCCAGAACGCCTCGCAGATCCGTCAGGCGAAGGCCGAGGAGAATCGCGACCGCATCGGCGTCGAGCTCGCCCGCCGCAACGCCATCCAGTCCGCCGCCCAGGCCTGGAGCCAGATGCTGGCGAACCGTCTCGACGCCGACACGCGCGACGCCGAAGTCGTCGCCGCCCAGGCCACGCTCGACGGCCAGAGGCAGGAGTATCGCGCCGGCCTGCGATCGACGCTCGAGGTGCTGATCGCCGAGCAGACCCTGCGCGACGCGCGGATCGCCGCCATCACCGCCCGGTCTCAGGCCTACCTCGCCGCGGTCGGCGTCTTGAGCGCGACCGGCCGGCTGGAGATCAGGTATCTTGTGCCGGAAGCGCCCCTTTACGATCCGGCCCGGTCCTACCGGGATGTGAGGAACGCCGGCGGACTGCCGTGGGACGGCGCGCTCCGGGCGCTCGATGGGGTGAGCGACTAGGGGCGCCGCTGGGGCGAAAGCCGGCTCCCACTTTTCGCGCGGCGCCGGCGCTTTTCGGCTCGGCGTCCGGCCGGCCATACGGTGTCGCGAAAATGTCGGCCAGCCGTCATCGTGATGGCGCCGACGGAGCCAACTGCAACAAATCTATAGAAATATAGGGGGGTTTGAGCTCTTACGGCTTGACGGGAAATCAAAAAGCGCCGGCTTGGCGCACAAAGGAAGATTCGCGCGTTTGAGTGTCACCGTACGTCGTTACGGCGCCTTGCAATCGCACCGGCACGATTTGTGCTTTCGACGCCAAAGCGCCCAGCTTGAACCATTCTGTTAGCACCTTTATGGGATGATGGGCTTGAGCTAGCCCGCCCGCAACATTGGGGATCGTCTTGACAGACGCCGTCTTTGAGAGTCAGTCCACGTCGGAGTCGCAGGAGGGCGGGTTGTTGACCCTGCTGGCGACGTATCGGCGACACCTGTGGCTGATCCTCGTCATCGCCGGCGTGGTCTTCGCCGCGGCGGCGGCCATCACCTTTCTGGCGACGCCGAAGTACACGGCCGTGGCGACGGTCGTTCTCTCCCCCCAGAAGGCGCAGGTGGGGACCGACCTCACCGTCGAGCAACAGGATCCGTCCGGCAGCCTCGGGGTCGATACCCGGGTCGAACAGTTGAAGTCGCGAGAGCTCACCGAGGCCGTCGTGCACCGACTGAACCTCGACCAGGATCCGGAATTCTTCCGGCCGCTGAAGGGCGCCGCCGCCACCGCCCCCAACGCCGCCCAGAAGCAATTCGACAACGTCGTCGAGACGGTCGGAAAGTTCTTCAAGGGCCGTCGGCTTGGCCAGACCCTTCTGCTCGAGCTGCGGTTCACCTCCAAGGACGCCCACAAGGCGGCGCTGATCGACAACGCCTTCGCCGAGGAGTTCATCAACCTACAGACCCGCGAGAAGGCGGATCGGACGGAAGACGCCAACCACCTCCTCAACGGCCAGCTTGACGACCTCCGCCGGCAGTCCGACGACGCCCAGGCGGCGGTCCAGAAATACAAGGCGGAGCACAATCTTCTGTCGGAGGGCGGCGGTTCGCTCGGCGCCGAGAACATGAGCACCGGCGGCGTCCTCGGGGCGACCGCTCTCCATGAACAGCAGATCGCCAACCTGAACGGCCAGTACGCCGTCGCGGCGGCGGATGCGGTGGAGGCCAACGCCCGCCTCGCCTCCGCGCGCTCGGCGATCGCGTCGAAAACGAACGGGTCGGACATCGGGGCGGCGCTGAACTCCACCGTCATCACCGATCTTCGCCGCCAGCAGGCCGACGCCAGCCGCCATGTGGTCGATCTCGAGACCCGCTACGGCCCGCGCTATCCGGATCTGGTCGCGGCCAAGCAACAGCTCAACGACATCAACACGGCGATCCAGACCGAAATCAACCGTAACATGTCGAACCTCGAGGCCCAGGCGAAGATCACCAGCCAGAAGACGGCGTCGATCCGGGAAGGTCTTGACGCCGCGCGGGCTTCGCTGGTGAAGGCCGACCTCGCCTCGGCCGATCTGGTTCGCCTGCAGAGCCAGGCTCAGGCGTCGCAGACCCTCTACGCCGCCGTGCTCGCGCGGGTGAAGGAGACGGCCGCCCAGCGGGCGACCGCCCTGTCGGACGCCCGGGTGAATACGCGCGCCTCGGCGCCCCTGCATCCCAGCATCCCCAACATCCCCCTGAACCTGGCCGCCGGCCTGGTGCTCGGGCTGGCGCTGGGCGTCGGCGGGGCGGTGGTGCGTCAAACCATGACCGCCGGCCTCACCACCATGGAGGACGTCGAAGGCCGGCTCGGCGCGCCGTATCTGGCCGGAATCTCGACGGTGACGTCGTCGATCAAGAAGCCGACCAGCACCGACCCGATGCAGGCGGTGGTGAATCACCCCTTCTCGAGCTTCGCCGAGGGGTTCCGGACCCTCTCGACCGCCCTGCTGCACGGCAAGGACGGACCGATCAAAATAGTCGCCCTCACGTCGGCCCTGCCCAACGAGGGCAAGACCACCACCTCCGTCTGCCTGGCGCGCGTATCGGCGCTGTCGGGCACCCGGACGATCCTGGTGGACTGCGACCTGCGCCGCCGTTCGGTCAACCGGCTGCTGGCGGGCCACGAACCGACCCAGGGCCTGATCGAGGTGCTCGAAGGCAAGGCCAAGCTCGACGACGTGATCGTCGTCGACGAGCAGACCGGCGCCCACGTCCTGCCGCTGGCTCACCGCGGCGCCATCAAGGGCCAGCCGTTCGACACGCCCGAGATGGACGATCTTCTGCGCGATCTCGCCGCCCGCTACGATCTGGTCATCCTCGACACGGCGCCGATCCTGCCGGTGGTCGACACGCGCGTCCTCGCCTCGAAGGTCGATGCGGTCGCGCTTCTGGCCCGCTGGCGTGTGACCCCGGTCCATGCGGTGCGAACCGCGATGAAGTTGCTCGATCAGGTGGGCGGCCGCGTCGCCGGCGTCGCCCTGACCCGCGTCGACCTCAAGGATCAGCAGCGCTACGGCTACGGCGATCCGAGCTATTACCACAAGGATTACAAGGGATATTACGTCGACTAGACGAGTTTCAGCCGGGGGCCAGGCCGGTTCACCGAACGAAATGCTGTTAGACGTTCTTCCGCAGTCTGCACTCTCCGGTCGAGCCTTCAGGGGCCGGCCGGCGCAGGGCGCCACTGCACGCCGGCGCCAAAGGTCGCACTGATCAATGACGAATGAAAACCCGGCCGCCCGGTTCGCCTTGAAGCCCCCGATCTTCATCTGGGCCGTCGTGATCTTCTTGCTGGCCGAGCCCTTCGCCCTTCAGCTCGAGGGGATCGATCCAAGCGGGCCGGCGACCCAGGTCGCCAAACCCTTCGCGCTCTACCTCCGCCTCGCGGTCCTCGGCCTGGTCGGCGCGTACGTCGTTCAACGCGGCGCCCTCAGCCGTGTGATCCGCGTGGCCGTCTCCGCGCCCCTCCTGCTCGCGCTCGCCGTTCTTGCGCTCGCATCCGCAGCCTGGGCGGCGGAGCCGCTCCCGACCATCCTGGCCGGCATCGAATTTCTGGGGACGATATTTTGTCTCTGCGCCGTCATCGCCAGTCAAAGCAAGCCCGACTCCGCCCGGTCCGTCCTGATTGCGCTGTCGATCTGTGTCTTCGCGAGCATCGTCTGGGCGCTGCTCTTGCCGCACTACGGTCAGCACGACCGGGCCGATATCTATCAGGGCGGCCACGTGGGCAAATGGCGGGGCATCTATCGCCACAAGAACATCCTCGGCCAGATCTCCGGCATCACCGTCGGCGTCTGGCTGTCCCCCAGCGGGAAGCTGATGCCGCGTTATTACCGGTACGCGGCGATCGCGGGCGGCGTGCTTTGCCTGGCCTTCGCGCAGTCGGCGTCCGGGGTTCTGATCGCTCTCGCGGGATTTGGCCTCGGCTTCGTCGTCTTTCGACTCCGCGGCCTTGCGAGGGCCAGCGGCCTGGCGGCGGGCATCGTCGCCTGCGGCCTGCTGCTCGGGGGCGGGTCCGAACTGCTGAGCGCGATCCTGGTCGCGATGGGACGAAGCCCGACCTTCTCCGGACGGACCTATCTCTGGGAGGCCGCGCTAACCGTCATCTCGAACCACTGGTTCGTCGGATACGGATTGGTGGGCACCCACGACCCGGAGGTCATGGACGTTTTCTCCGCCATTTCGGGCGAGGTGCATGACGCTCACAATTCCTATCTCGAACTCGCGATCGCGTTGGGGGTGGTGGGGCTTCTGCTGCATGTCTCAGCCATCATCTACGCCATGGCCAAGCGAACCCGGGGAAGTTCGAGGCCGGAGGTGACCCTCGGCCGACAGGCTGCGGTCGTGATCATCGTGATGTGGCTCATCGCGGCGACGGTCGAAGCGGCGCCGTTCATGCCGGGGACGACGGTGGAGGCGTTCGGCCTGTTCGCCGTTCTCTGGTTGTCCGCACCGCAGTCGGCCAGGTCGGGACGCGGCGCGCAGGACGAGAAGAACGGAGGAAAGACCGCCGATCTGTCCGTCACGCCAAGTGGATCTCGCTCCAGCCCCAGACGCAAGACCTTCCTCGACCTGGATGACTGACAGCGGGGCGCCGCCTTGCCGGCCTGTTTGATCCGAACCCGGCTCGGCAATTTTTCCGTCCGCGCCCCGTCCCGCCAGGTCGCCGAGCTTCGCTATGCCCTCGAACCCCCCGTCCATCGGCGCTATAAGCCGTTACCCAGCCGTCCGAGGCCCGCATGACCCGCGCCATCCTGTTCAGATCCGCGATAGCGCTCGCCGGAGTCGCCGTTGCGATCGCTTGTGGGGGGGCTCAGGCCGCGCCCGGGGCTTCAGCCGCAGACGACGGTCACCGGCACGATACGGTGACGATCCTTTGCAACACCCAGTACGGGCATAGCTGCTATTTCAATATCCTGCGCGCCAAGGGCGGCGTTCTTCCCGTCAAGCTCGACGCGCAGCAGAAGGTCGACACGCCCGACCTCGAGGTCGGCAAGGACTTCTTCACCGTCATGGTCGATCGCCCGCCCCCGTCGAACATTTCGGTCTGCCGGGCGGAAGCAAGCGACAGTCCGCCCTGTCGCTGGGGCGTGCTGCAGAAGGCGATCAACGACTCCGGCAATCGATGATCCCGGCGGACCCAGGATCGGGGCGGCGGAGCGGTCCCGCCTTGGACGGACAGGCGCTCGAGCGCTCTTGAGAGAGGGACGAGCAGACCCTAGTTTGCCCACCCTTCCGTCCGAACCCGGATCGTTGATGAGCCTGCTTCCGCGCTTCGCCGCCCTCCTGCTCTTCGCCCTGGCCCCGGACGTCGCGCAGGCGGCGCATCGGCCGCATCCGCCGGCCAAGCCGGCGCCCGTGCTTTGGGCCGACTTCGCCCACCATCCGGCCGGCTATCTCAGCCCCGCCGACCGGCCCGACGCCCTGGTGTTCCTACCCCCGCCGCCGGGTCCGGACACGCCGCGCGGCAAGGCGGACCGCGCCGCCTATGGGGAGGCCAAGGCGCTCGAGGGGACGCCGCGCTGGGCCGAGGCCACGGCCGACGCGGACGTGGAGACCCCGGGGGCGCCGAGGGCCTTCACCTGCGCCGCCGGCGTTGACCTCGATCCAAACAAGACGCCGGCCACGTCGCGCCTGCTGGCGCGGGTCATGGACGACGTCGCCAAGTCCGAGGATCGGGCCAAGGACGCCTACGCCAGGAAACGCCCCTTCCTCACCGACGACGGCGACACCTGCGTCGACAAGCCCGACTGGCTGGTGAAGCAGGGCTCCTATCCGTCGGGTCACGCGGCGACCGGCTGGGCCTGGGCCCTGATCCTGTCGGAACTGGAGCCGAAGCGGGCCGGGGCGCTGCTGACGCGCGGAATCAGTTTCGGGCAGAGCCGCGTGGTGTGCCGGGTTCACTTCGTGTCCGACGTGGAGGCGGGCCGCCTCGTCGGCGCGGCCGTGGTGGCGCGCCTGCACGCCAACGGCGCCTTCCTCGCGACCTCAAGCGGGCGAAGGCGGAGCTCTCGGCCGCGCGCGGATCCACCCCCAAGCGGTGCACAGCCGAGATGCTCGCCGCGGGCGGCCGGTGAACGGCTTTTCTTACGTCGGCTTCTCGCCTATCGCGGATGTCGACAGACGGGGAGAGCGTTGATGCAGCGGATGGCTTGGCTTTGCATGCTTGGGTCGCTTCTGGCGGCCGGCGCCGCGCAGGCTCAATCGGCGGTCCCGGCCGCGACTCCGGCGCTCGCCCAGACGACGACCCCGGCGATGGCGCCGGCGCCCCTGCCCAAGGTCGAACCCTATCTCGGCAAGGACCGGATCCCGAACGCGATCCTGATCCTGCCGCCGCCGCCGGTGAAGGGATCGATCGCCGATCAGCTCGACAACGACACCTACGCCAAGACCCGCGCCCTGGCCGGCGGCGAGCGCTGGGCCCTGGCCACGCGCGACGCCACCCAGTACCTGCAGGCGTTCGAGTGCCCGCTGGGCCTGAGGGTGGCCGATTGGCCGAAGCCGGTGGCGATGCTGCTGGCGCGGATGGGACGCGACGCGTCCTCGATCACCAACCTGGCCAAGGATCACTTCAATCATCCCCGCCCGTTCATCGCGCCCAACGGGCCGATCTGCACCGAGAGCGACCGCGGCGGGCTGATGAAGTCGTACTCCTACCCGTCCGGTCACGGCACCTACAGCTGGGCCCTGGGGCTGCTGCTGGCCGGAATGGCGCCCGAGCACGCCACCGAGCTCCTCGCCCGCGCCCGCGCCTTCGGTGAAAGCCGCGTGGTCTGCGGCGTGCACACGGTGTCCGACATCGAGGAGGCGCGGACCAACGGCTCGGTCCTGGTCGCCGCCCTGCACGGCGACGCCGCCTTCCGCGAGGACCTGCTGAACGCCGGCAAGGCGCTCAGAGCCGCCCTCGCCGCGCCTCACGCCGCCCCCGACGCCGGTCAGTGCCGCATCGAAGCCGACGCTGAAGCCCACACCCCCTGGATCAACCCGACCGCGACGAAGTAGGGCGCCGACGCGCTCCTCTCCCCCTCGAAGGGGGAGAGGATGGCAGGGAGCTACAACCGTTCGACGATGGTCACGTTGGCGAGGCCGCCGCCTTCGCACATGGTCTGCAGGCCGTAGCGCTTGTTCTCCTGCTTCAGGGCGTTCAGCAGGGTGGTCATCAGCTTGGTGCCCGAGCCGCCGAGCGGGTGGCCGAGGGCGATGGCGCCGCCGTGCACGTTGAGCTTGGCCGGGTCGGCGTGGGTCTGCTGCAGCCAGGCGGTGGGCACCGAGGCGAAGGCCTCGTTGACCTCGTAGAGATCGATCTCGTCGATCTTCATGCCCGACTTTTCGAGCGCGCGGTGCGTGGCCGGGATCGGCGCCTCCAGCATGATCACCGGATCGCCGCCGATCACCGTCATGTGGTGGATCCGGGCGATTGGCTGAACGCCGAGCTTCTTCAGGCCGGCTTCGTTGACCACCAGCACGCCCGAGGCGCCGTCGCAGATCTGCGACGAGGTGGCGGCGGTCAGGGCGCCCCCCTCGACCAGGAGCTTCACCCCCTTGATGCCGTCGAGCGAAGCGTCGAAGCGGATGCCCTCATCCACGTCGTGGCGCTGGACCGAGCCGTCCTCGAGGGTGATCTCAAGCGGGACGATCTCGTCCTTGAACTTGCCGCCCTGGGTGGCGGCGATGGCCTTCTGGTGGCTGTGGTAGCCGAACTGGTCGAGCTCTTCCTTGGAGAGGCCGTACTTCTTGGCGATCATCTCCGCGCCGACGAACTGGCTGAACTGGATGTTGGGCCAGCGCTTCTGCAACTCGGGGGACATGTAGCTGCCAAACCCGTTCTTGGCCGGCAGGGCGGCGGACAGCCCCATGGGGACGCGGGTCATGCTCTCGACGCCGGCGGCGATCACCACGTCCATGGCGCCCGACATCACCGCCTGGGCGGCGAAGTGCAGGGCCTGCTGCGAGGAGCCGCACTGGCGGTCGACGCTCGTGCCCGGCACGGTCAGCGGCAGGCGCGAGGCCATCACGGCGTTGCGCGCCACGTTGATGGCCTGCTCGCCCACCTGGCTGACGCAGCCCATGATCACGTCCTCGACCACTTCGGGGTCGGCGCCAGAGCGGTCGAGCAGGCTGTCGATCACCTGGGCGGCGAGATCGACCGGGTGCCAGTCCTTGAGCCGGCCGCCCTTGCGGCCTCCGGCGGTGCGGGCGGCGGCGACGATATAGGCTTCAGCCATGATGGGATCCTCCAGATCAGGACGTCGATATAGATATGACGACGATCATATTAAAGCGGTCCCGCCATTGACGCGCGCTTACGCGGCGGCAGGCAAGAGGCCAGAGCAAACCGCCCTTGAACGGACTCGTTTAAGGGCGGACAATTTGCTCTAGAATGTACAGTTTAGAGCGCCGCTGGACCGAAAGCCGGCTCCGACTTTTCGCACGGCGCTCTAGCGAAGATAGGACAGGACGACGTCCGCGCGGGCGCCGACATCGGCCTTGGGCAGGCCCACGACCTGGTAGCCCAGGCGCGGGTAATCCCGCCGCAGCCGCTCGTATTCGGGCAGAGCCTCGGCCAAGCCGTGCCGGCGTTCGGAGTCGGTCGCGTAGATCTCCGGCCAGGGCGGGACCAGAAACACGGCGCCGAAGTACCGATGCGCCTCGCCGAGGCTCGTCAGGCTGTCGTCTCCGTCGAGCGCGGCGAGGCCGGAGGCCGCGTCTATCAGGCCGCGGTCGAAGAAGACCCAGCCGGGAAGGCGTGCGGCCATCTTGCGGTCCTCGATCGCCATGGCGACGGCTCGGACCAGGAAGGCGCGCATATCCCGCCAGGGCAGGGCGGCGCCGCTCCCGGCGCGTTCTTCACGGACGATCCGCCGGCCCGGCTCTTCGACGGTGGCGAAGCCGCGCCGGGCCAGTTCCGCGAGGAGCGTGGATTTACCTCCGCCCGAACACCCGGACAGGATGACGAACCGATCGCAATTCATGGACGCTCTCGTATGGTTGAGGAATATCGGGAGGGAACATGAGCGATGGCGTCACGGTGCGGCCGATCGAAGCGCGGGATCGCGCGGCGTGGGCGCCGCTATGGGCGGGATACAACGCCTTCTACGGCCGGTCCGGCGCAACCGCCCTGCCGGACGCGATCACCGAAACCACCTGGAGCCGGTTCTTCGATCGCGGCGAACCGGTGCACGCGCTGGTGGCCGAGGATCCGGACGGACGGCTGATCGGCCTGGTCCACTACCTCTTTCACCGCAGCACCATCTCGATCGCCCCGACCTGCTATCTGCAGGACCTGTTCACCGATGCGGCGGCGCGGGGCCGGGGCGTCGGCCGGGCCCTGATCGAGGCGGTCTATGCGCGGGCGGCGGCGGCGGGGTCGTCGCGGGTCTACTGGCTGACGCACGAGACCAACGCGCAGGCCATGCGGCTCTACGACCAGGTGGCGGCGAAGTCCGGCTTCCTGGTCTATCGCAAGGAGCTCTAGAATCCCTCGGCCCAGGCCTTGATCAGGTGGTGGGCGATGGCCAGGCGGGGCGGGGCGAAGGCGCCGTCGAGCTGACCGGCGAGGAGGGCGCGGGCCTCCTCACGGGTGAACCAGCGCACGGCCTCGAGCTCGCTGTCGTTGGGCGCCGCGTCGCCGGGCGCCACTTCGGCGATCAGGCCGATCATCAGCGAGGACGGATAGGGCCAGGGCTGGGTGGAATGATAGCGGACGCTGACCGCCTCCACGCCGGCCTCCTCCTTGAGCTCGCGAGCGCAGCCTTCCTCGATGGTCTCGCCGGGCTCGATGAAGCCGGCCAGCGCCGACCACATTCCCTTGGGCCAGGCCGCCTGGCGGCCGAGCAGGCAGCGCTCGCCCTGGGCGGCGAGCATGATCGCCACCGGATCCGTGCGCGGAAAATGGTCCGCATTGCAGGCCGGGCAGGTTCGTTTCCAGCCCGCGTCGGCCACCATCGACGGCTGACCGCACACGCTGCAATGCCGGTGACGCCGGCGCCACTCGAACACGCCCTTGGCGGTGGCGGCGATGGCCGCCTCGGTCTCCGGCAGGCGCAAGGCGAGGCCGCGCAGGTCCTCGAAGCGGCCGAGGCCCGCGAGCGGCGCGGCGGCCGGATCCGCCGGCCCCTCGAGATCGACCGCGAACACCGCGGTCTGCTTCCACAAGCCGAGGAACAGCAGGCGCTCGGCGCCGGCGGAAAGCTCCCCGGCCAGGCCCGGCGGAATATAGGCGAGACGGACCCCGCCCTTGCCGTCGTCCTCGATGAACGGCGCCCCGTTCCACACCGGCAGGGCCAGGGTGGTGTCGGCGGCGAACTGCTCGGCGATCCAGGCCTGGTCGGAACGGCGATCGCTCGCCCGGTCCAAGGGGTTGCCGGCGAAGATGTTGGTGTAGGCGGTCAGGGGCATGGGCGACGCTTCATAACCCGCCGGAGCGCCGCTGTCGCCAGCCGCTTTAGAAACTAGGCCGGCCGTAGAAGGTCGGCTTGCTGACAACCTTCACGTCGGGGACCACCGCCGCCTTGACGTCCGAACCCAGCGCCACGGTCTCGATCGTGGACGACGGAGCGGCGGACGACGCTTGCATCGGGCTCGCCGCCTGCTGCGCCTTGGCCAGCTGGGCGAGCGCCGCCAGCCGCTCGCGCGGCGTCATGGGCGCCGTCGGCGACTGCAGGCTCGGGGCCGCGTCGGCGACGGTCAGGACGGCGTGGACGCGCGTGTCGACATCCTTGGCCAGCTGCAGGCCGGATCCCTCCAGGCCGGATCCCTCCAGGCCGGGGCCGTTTGGCGTCGAGCGAACCCGCTCGTTCCCGGCGTAGCGCATGTTGAAGGCCCCGGGCAGGCCAAGCGCGCCCTGCCAGCGGTAGAAGATGTGGGCGCCGACCTGCGCCACCTTGGAGACCGTCGGTTGCCACCACGGAACGATCCACTGGGTGTGATAGTGGGTGGCGCCGCCGACCTCCTTCATCACATAGCCGTTGAGCGCCTGTTCGGCGACGGTGCGGGCCCGGTCCCAGGCCGCCTTCTGGGGCGTCTTGGCCAGGGAGCCGTCGCAGGTGAACGAGAACTGGCAGCCGGTCTTCTGATCGGCGCCCTGATAGACCACGCCGCACACCGAGTGCGGAAAGATCGGGTGGCGCATGCGGTTCAGCACGACCTGGGCCACGGCCTGCTGGCCGGTTCCCGGCTCGAACCCGGCTTCGAAATAGATCGCCTGGGTCAGGCAGGTCACGGCCAGCTTGCGGTCCTCATCCGAGCCCTTGAACACGAACGGCCGGGCCGGCGGGTTGGGATCGAGCGAGAACGGAAGCGAGGCGTTGACCACCTGAGCGCTTGAGGGCGGGAGGCTGAACAGGTGCAGGTTCGGGGCCGGACCCTCGAACGAATGGATGGCCGAAAGTTGGGGCGCCTGCTTCTGGGCCGGGTCGAACCGGCCGAACAACGGCTGGTTCTCGGCGTCGAACAGCCGGCGAAGGGTGTCGTCCGAAAGCCGTCCGTCCAGCTTGGCCGCCAGGGCCCGGATCTCGGCCCTATGCAGCCCGCCCGGCGTGGTGTCCGCGGTGGCGAGACGCGCGGCGAGGGAGGCGACAGTAAGGCCGGACACGAAGAAGCCAAGCTTCAGCGCGCCGCCAAGGGCGGACAGGCTGGGTTGCATTTTTGAACGTCGGAGTGGCGCGCCTAAGGGCGCTGACTGAGCGGGCTATTAGCAGAACCGGCCCTGCGAGTCACGTGCTGCACTGCAACACCGGCTCCGTGCGCGGACGTTCGGTTACCGGACAGCGGCCATCCGAACACGAAGGCCGGCGTGGCCGGCGATGTCCGTCAAGCTTACAAGCAATTGAATTGTCGAACGGTTATACACCACCCCGGGAGTCATGCTCGGGCCTCCTGCCCGCTTCAAGGATGTCCGCCTGAGGATGACTCCCTTTGGTGGTCATCTATTGGGGGTTGGCCCGCGCGCGTCCTCCGCGTCGACGGCCTTGCTGATGGCGGCGTAGAGCGCCGCGCGGTCGGCCGCCTGCTTGCGGTCGGTGGCGTGCTCCCAGGCGCTGGACACCACGATCACCAGCTTGCGCCTGGGGTCGATACGGATGCCTTGGCCGAAGATGCCGCGTGCTTCCACCGCGCCGTCGTCGCGGGTCCACCACTGATAGCCGTAGCCGCCGCCGGGTTCGCCGGTGTCGACCTCCTTGTGGGTCGCCGCCTCGACCCAGCCCGCGGGCAGGATCGAGCGGCCGTGGATTCGCCCGTCGGCGAGGATCAGTTCGCCCATCCGGGCATAGTCGTGCAGCGAGACCGAGATGCAGCAGCCGCCCGCCTCCTGACCGCGATCGTCGATCATCCAGACCGCGTCCTGCTCCATGCCGAAGGGACGCCAGATCTTCTCGGACAGATAGTCGGCCAGGGATTTATGCGTGGCCGAGGTGACGAGCACGCCGATCAGATTGGTCTCGCCGGTCTTGTAGACCCACTTGCTCCCGGGCGCCGCCTCGCGGGGCAGCTTGCGCATATAGCTGACCGTGGCGTCGACGCCCGGGTCGGGCGTCACAGTGAACGCCTGGGCCACGTCGGACTTGGGATCGGTGTAGTCCTCGTTCCACTTCACCCCGGAGGTCATGGTCAGGAGCTGGCGGATGCTCACGCCGTCGTAGGCCGAGCCCTTGAGGCCGGGGATGTAGCGGGTGACGGGATCCTCGATCGAATGGATATAGCCGTCCTTGATGGCGGCGCCGACCAGGGTCGAGGTGAACGACTTGGCCACCGAGAACGAGGTCCATCGGCCGGTCGGACCATAGCCGAGCTTGTATTTCTCGAGACGGATCCGGCCGTCCTGGACCACCAGCAGGCCGGCGGTGTGATTGGCCTCCATGTAGGCGTCGATGCTGACCGGCGCGCCGTCGATCGGCACGGACACGCTCAGCGGCCCGCCCACCGGCAGGGGATGCACCCGCCGGCCACGCCTGACCGTATGCACGGCGAACACCGTCTCCATCGCCGGGAAGCGCTCGATCTTCTGCGGCTCGGTCCAGAACAGGGCGTCCGCCCCAATGGTGCGGCCGGCCTTGGCCGCGGCCGGCCGGACGGCTGTTTCCGGCGGCGCGGCGGCGGCGGCGCCAGCGAGCGAGGCGGCGAAGAGGGCGGTGGCGATGAAGCGCATGGGTTTCCTCGGTGTTTTTCCCAGCTTAGCGCTTAGGGACCGCGCGCCAAGACCCCCTTCGCCTTGCGCCCGCCGCGGGGGCTTGCGATATAGGGCGTGGAGATCGGCGGTGGGCGAAGCCCTCGCCAACCCGGTCAGGTCCGAAAGGAAGCAGCCGTAACGAGTTCCGTTTCGGGTCGCCGTTCGGTCTCCACCCACAACAGTCTTCGCGGCGGATGTTGTGCGCCGGGCCATACTTCGACTGGGTTCGGCTTCCACAGGCTTCGGCTTCGACAGGCCCGGATCGGATTCTGCGACGCCGGCCATACACGTCGCGACACTGGACACGAGGCTGACGGGCGCTGATGTCCGAGACCGACATCGAGGAAACCGAGGCGCCCGAGCGGGACGCCAACACCTCCGACATGTTCGGCGGCGCGCCTGCGCCGGCCTCCACGGTCCCGGCTTCGGCTGAGGACGCGCCCGCCTATACCGTCATCGCCCGCAAGTACCGGCCGCGGAAGTTCGAGGACCTGATCGGCCAGGAGGCCATGGTCCGCACCCTCACCAACGCCTTCTCCTCGGGCCGGATCGCCCACGCCTTCATGCTCACCGGCGTGCGCGGCGTCGGCAAGACCACCACCGCCCGCCTGCTCGCCCGCGCACTGAACTATGAGAGCGACACGGTGCACCAGCCGTCGATCGACCTTACCGTCGAGGGCCGCTACTGCCGCGCCATCATCGAGGGCCGGCACATGGACGTGCTCGAGCTCGACGCGGCCAGCCGCACCAAGGTGGACGAGATGCGCGAGTTGCTCGACGGCGCGCGCTATGCGCCGGTCGAGGCGCGCTACAAGGTCTACGTCATCGACGAAGTGCACATGCTGTCGACGGCGGCCTTCAACGCCCTATTGAAGACGCTGGAGGAGCCCCCGCCCCACGTCAAATTCATCTTCGCCACCACCGAGATCCGCAAGGTGCCGGTGACCATCCTGTCGCGCTGCCAGCGCTTCGATCTTCGCCGGGTCGAGCCCGAGGTGATCGCCGCCAACCTCAAGACCATCTGTCAGGCCGAAGGGTCGGACATCGAGGCGGAGGCCCTCAGCCTGATCGCGCGCGCCGCCGAGGGCAGCGTCCGCGACGCCCAGTCCCTGCTCGACCAGGCCATCGTCCAGGCCGAACCCGGCAAGCCGGTGAGCGCTGAGACTGTGCGCGACATGCTGGGCCTGGCCGACCGCACCCAGACCATCGGCCTGTTCGAGCAGACGATGAAGGGCCAGACCGCCGAGGCGCTGGCCAGCTTTCGCACCCTGTACGGCTTCGGGGCAGCCCCCGACCTGGTCATGCTCGACCTGTTGGAGCACGCGCACGCCGCCTCGGTGGCCAAGGCTCTGGGGCCCGAGGCGCTGCACCTGCCGTCGGATCAGGCCCAGCGACTGACCGCCGTGGGCGCCACGGCCTCGGCCGGGACCCTGTCGCGGGTCTGGTCGATGCTGCTGAAGGCGCACGAGGAGGTCCGCCGCGCGCCCGATCCCTTCGCGGCGGTGGAGATGGCGCTGATCCGCCTGTGCTATGCGGCCGACCTGCCGGGACCCGAGGAGGCGCTGAAGCGGCTGCAGTCCGGCGAGATCTCGCGAGCGACGGCGCCCGCGGAGCAACCCTCGGGGCCGAACGGGGGGACGCGGGCCTCGGCCGGCGGCGCGGGCGCGGCCACCGCCTACGCCCAACCCTCCTTGCGCCCGGTCGCCACGACCGAGGCGCAGACGGTGCTGCAGACCTTCGAGGACGTGGTCCGGCTGATCGAGACCAAGCGCGACCCCCTGCTGAAGGTCGACGTCGATCGCTTCGTGCGGCTGGTCGACTTCAAGCCCGGCCAGATCACCTTTTCGCCCGCGCCCGGCGCCCCGGCCAACCTGACCCAGCGCCTGTCCAACCGGCTCAAGGAATGGACCGGCCAGCCGTGGCGAATGGTGATCGAGGGCGGCGGCGGGGCCGAGACCGCCCATGAACGCGAACAGCGCGAGGCCATGACCTTTCGCGCCGAGGCCGAGGCCGACCCGATGGTGCAGGCCCTCTTGACCGCCTTCCCCGGCGCGGAAGTGATCGGCGTGCGCCAGCGCATGCAGCCCGGCGCCGAGACGGCGGCGCCCGTGGAGCCTGACGAGGACGACGACGCATGAAAGATCTTTCCGGCCTGATGAAGCAGGCCCAGGGCATGCAGGCCAAGCTGGCCGAGGCCCAGGCGAGGATCGCCGCCACCACGGTGGAAGGAACTTCCGGCGGCGGCCTGGTGCGGCTCAGCCTCACCGGCGCCGGCGCGATGACCGCCCTCGCCGTGTCCGACGAGCTTTTGCAGGCCGGCGAGGGCGAGACCCTGGCCGACCTCGTCATGGCCGCCCATGCCGACGCCAAGGCCAAGCTCGACGCCTTCTCCGAGCAGGCCATGCGCGAGGCCATGGGTCCGCTCGCGGGTCTGGCCGGCGGCGTCCCCGGACTGAAATTCTGATTTGGCCAGCGCCGGACCCGAGATCGAGCGGCTGATCGCCCTGCTCGCCAAGCTGCCCGGCATGGGACCGCGTTCCGCCCGGCGCGCCGCCCTGACCCTGCTGAAGCGCAAGGACCAGCTGCTGACCCCCCTGGCCGCGGCCCTGGCCGAGGCGGCCGAACGCGTGCGGGCGTGCCGGATCTGCGGCGCCCTCGACACCGGCGAGGTCTGCACCGTCTGCGCCGACCGGACCCGCGACGGCGCGCTGATCTGCGTGGTGGAGGAGGTCGGGGCCCTGTGGGCGATGGAGCGCGGCGGCGCCTTCCGCGGCCGCTATCATGTGCTGGGCGGCCTGCTGTCGGCCCTCGACGGCGTCGGTCCGGACGCCCTGCGCATCGCCGCGCTGGTGGAGCGGACCGCCGATGGGGTCGTCAAGGAGGTGGTGCTGGCCCTGCCGGCCACGGTCGATGGCCAGACCACCGCCCACTATGTGGCCGAGCGGCTCGCGCCCTCGGGCGTGGTGGTCACCAGCCTGGCCCGCGGCGTACCCGTGGGCGGCGAGCTCGACTGGCTCGACGACGGCACGATCGCCCAGGCGCTGCGGGCGCGGCGCCCTGCCTGACCGGCTCCGTCTTTTCCGATTCCCCGATTCCCGCTATTGAACGGACCATGAACACCCTTGGGCTCGCCGCCGCCATGGCCGCGCTTCTGTTCGCCGGCGCCGCGGTGCTGTTCTTCGTCCTGTGGTCGCGCGAGCGGGCCCGGGCCGACGGCCTTTCCGCCGAACTCCGCACCGCCGACGCCGATCTGGCCCGGCTCGAGGAGCGGGCGCGCGGGCTCGCCGAAACCTCGAGCCATGTGGAGGCGGCGTTCAAGACCATGTCGGCCGAAACCCTGGCCCAGACCTCTGAAGCCCTGCTGAAGCACGCCGAGGAGGCCTTCGTCGCCCGCGACCGGCTCGTGCAGGCGCGGATCGAGACCACCCTCCTGCCGGTCAAGGAGACCCTGACCAAGTTCGAGGAGAAGGTTCAGGCGCTGGAGGCGAAGCGCGCCGAGGAGCAGGGCGGATTGAAGGAGCAGATCGCGGCGTTGATGGCGGCGTCGATCTCGACCCAGCAGGAGACCCGCCGTCTGGCCGGCGCCCTGCGCGGCAGCGCCGGAGCTCAGGGCCGCTGGGGCGAGCAGTCGCTGCGGAACGTGCTCGAGACCGCCGGCCTGCACAAACGCTTCGACTTCGTCGAGCAGGGTTCGCTGGAGACCGAGGAGGGCCGGCGCCGACCCGACGTGATGGTGCGCATGCCGGGCGGAGGCGCCTTCGCCGTCGACGCCAAATGTCCGTGGGACGCCTTCAACGCCATCCAGGACGCGGCCGACGACGCCGCGCGCACGGCCGCGGTGCTCCGTCACGCCGCCGGCGTGCGCGGGCACATGAACGCCCTCTCGGCCAAGAGCTACTGGGACCAGTTCAAGACGGACAGCTCGCCCGACTTCGTGGCCATGTTCCTGCCGGGCGACGGCTTCCTGGCCGCGGCGCTGGAGAAGGCGCCCGACCTGATGACCGAGGCCATGGACCGGCGCGTGCTGATCGTGACCCCCACCACCCTGTTCGCCCTCTGCAAGGCGGTGGCCTATGGCTGGCGCGTGGAGGGCCAGGCCGAGAACGCGGCCCAGGTGGCCGCCCTGGGCCGCGAACTCTACAAGCGGCTGTCGGTCATGGGCGGGCACGTGGCCGGCGTCGGCAAGGCGCTGGAGGCGGCTTCGTCCAGGTACAACGCCTTCGTCGGGTCGCTGGAGACTCAGGTGCTGACCCAGGCCCGGCGGTTCGAGGACCTGAAGGTCGATCACCAGGGGCTGGAGCTGCCCGCGGTCCCGCCGGTGGAGACCGCCATCCGCCCGCTGGCCAAGCTTTCCCTGCGTCCGGCCACGGAGGACGATCCGGATGCGGCATACCCGACCTTGACGCTCGGGAATGACCACCCTACCTCGCAGGCTCCGAAACAAGATCTCGCTTCATGAGCCTCCGCCGTATCCTGACCGTCGACAACAAGGCCGACCTCACCGTGCTGAAGCAGGTGTCCAAGCCGGTCACGGCCGTGGACGACGGCCTGCGCGCGCTGATGGACGACATGCTGGAGACCATGTACGCGGCGCCCGGCATCGGCCTCGCGGCGGTTCAGGTCGGCGAGCCGGTCCGCATCATCGTCATGGACCTGGCGCGCGAGGGCGAGGACAAGGCGCCGCGCTATTTCGTCAACCCGGAGATCACCTGGCGGTCCGACGAGCTCTTCGTCTACGAGGAGGGTTGCCTGTCGGTGCCCGAGATCTACGACGAGGTCGAACGGCCGGCGAGGGTGAAGATCGCCTACCTCAACTACGCCGGCGAGCGCGTCGAGGAAGAGGCCGAGGGCCTGTTCGCCGTCTGCATCCAGCACGAGTTCGACCACCTCGAGGGCGTGCTGTTCATCGACCATCTGTCGCGGCTCAAGCGCGAGCGGGCGATCAAGAAGGTCAAGAAGGACGCCCAGGCGGCCGCGGCCTGAGCACCGGTCAGGTGACCGCCGGCCCGGGCTCGGCTAACACAGCCCCATGCGCATCGCCTTCATGGGAACACCGGCCTTCGCCGCGCGGCTGCTGACGGCCGTTCACGCGGCCGGACACGAGATCGCCGCCGTCTACGCCCAGCCGCCCGCGCCGCGCGGCCGCGGCCAGGCGCTCCAGCCGAGCCCGGTGCAGGCGGAGGCGGAACGGTTGGGCCTGCTGGTGCGAACCCCGGCATCCATGCGCGATCCGCAGGCCATCGCCGACTTCCAGACGCTCGAACTCGATGCGGCGGTGGTGGTCGCCTACGGCCAGATCCTGGTGAAGGCGGTGCTGGACGCTCCGCGCCGGGGCGCCTTCAACGTGCACGCCTCGCTCCTGCCGCGCTGGCGCGGCGCGGCGCCGATCCATCGCGCCGTCATGGCGGGCGACCGCGAAACCGGCGTCCAGGTGATGCGGATGAGCGAGGGGCTCGACGAAGGTCCGGTGCTGATGACCGCCCGCGTCCCGATCGATCCCGAGGAGACGGCCGGGTCCCTGCACGACAAGCTGATGCTGGCCGCGGCCGATCTTCTGCCCCGCGCCCTCGCCGCCATCGAAGCCGGCGAGGCGGTGGAGACGCCGCAGGCCGACCACGGCGCGACCTACGCCCGGAAGATCAAGGCCGCCGAGGCGCGGATTGACTGGACCCGGCCCGCGGTCGAGGTCGACCGGCAGATCCGCGGCCTGTCGCCGTTCCCGGGCGCCTGGTTCATGGCTGAGACGCCCAAGGGGCCGCTGCGGGTCAAGGCCCTGCTCTCGCGGGTCGGGCTTGGGGCCGGCGCCCCGGGCGAGCCGCTCGACGACCGGCTGCTGATCGCCTGCGGCGAGGGGGCGGTGCGGCTGCTGCGGGTGCAGGCCGAGGGGCGCAAGCCCCAGGAGGCGGATGAGTTTTTGCGCGGCCGGACCCTGTCGCCCGACGCCCGGCTCGGCTGATGCCGCGCTATCGCCTGACCCTCGAATACGACGGCGCCCCGTTCCGGGGCTTCCAGGCCCAGGCCGACCTGCCGTCGGTGCAGGCCTCGCTGGAGCGGGCGGTGCAGGCCTTCGCCGGCGAGTTCGCCCGCGTGCACGTGGCCGGGCGCACCGACACCGGCGTGCACGCCACCGGCCAGGTGGCCCACATCGACCTCACCAAATCCTGGAAGCCCGACGTGGTGCGCGACGCCCTGAACGCCCACCTCGTGCCCGAGCCGGTGGTGGTGCTGGAGGCCGCGCAGGTCGACGACGACTGGCACGCGCGGTTCTCGGCCAAGGGCAGGCGCTATCTCTACCGCATCCTCGACCGGCGCCCGCCGGCGGCGCTCGAACGCGGGCGGGTGTGGTGGATCAAGTCGCCGCTCGACGCCGAGGCCATGCACGCCGCGGCCCAGCGCATGATCGGCACGCACGACTTCACCACCTTTCGCGACGTGCAGTGCCAGGCCAAGTCGCCGCTCCGCACCCTCGACAGCGCCTCGGTGCGGCGCGAGGGCCGGGAAGTGTGGCTGGAGTTCGCCGCCCGCTCCTTCCTGCACCGGCAGGTCCGCTCGATGACCGGCTCCCTGGCCGAGGTGGGCGCCGGCCGCTGGAGCGCCGACGATCTCGCGGCCGCCCTCGCCGCCGCCGACCGGACCCGCTGCGGCCAGGTGGCGCCGTCGCACGGGTTGTACCTGACCGGCGTCGCGTATTGAGGCGCCTCGCGCTGTGCGGCTCCGTTCCGCGCCCCACGCCAAACATAAGCTTCAATCGCTCCGACGAATTGAGTTCACGCAGTCGGGGCGGCGACCCAGGGCATGGATTTCGCGAGGCGGAGAAGGCTGCGATGGACCGCCGGGATCCTGGCGTCGCTCGCGTTCAACGGCCTTCTGCTCTCTCTGGTCGCGTTCCAGACGCCGGCGATCCGATCCGTCCCGGACCGCGATGAGCAGAAGGCGATCAGGGCGACGCTGATCGTCCTGCCGAAGCCCGGAGCTGTCGCGGCCCGAAGCCGGAAACCACCCGCATCGCCAAGCCCGGCACACGCTCCGCCGCCGCCGGTCGAGAAGACCGCCGCCGCCGCTCCGGTCGCGGCAACGAAGCCGTCGCCGCCTTCAGCCGTTCCGGACACCGCCGCCGACAATGAAACCGAAGTGCGCGAGAGGGTCGGCAGGGCGCTGAGAGGCATGGCCGCCTGCGCCAGGTTCGACGCCCAGCCGCAGGACCGCCAAAGGCCGCCCTGCGGAAAAAGCTGGGCCGCGCCCGGGCTGGCGATCGACCCTGTCTCGTCAGCGATGCGCGCGCAAGTTCAGGCGGAGACGTCGCGATCGGGCGACGCGGTCCGGTTGGGCGATCGGTTTCGCAACGACCTGTTCGACCACAAGGCCCAGGGAAACAACGCCCACTTCGGTTGCGCGATCGACACCGGCGGCAAGGTGAAATGCAGCACGTACTGACGCACGCCGCGCCGACTGTCAGCCGAACGTCTGGAAATACCGCCGGATGATTTCGCCATAGGCCCGGGCCAGGGTCTCGATCTCGGCCACCGGGGCGTGCTCGTCGACCTTGTGCATGGTGGTCCCGACCAGGCCGAACTCGACCACTGGGCAGAGGGCGCGGATGAAGCGGGCGTCGGAGGTGCCTCCCGAAGTCGAGAGTTCGGGCGTCTCGCCGGTCGCCGCCTTCACGGCATCCGCCACCACGCCGACGAACGCGCCCGGCTCGGTGTAGAAGGCCTCGCCGGAGACCGCGACCCGAAGCGCCACGCGGCCGTCCGGGAAGTCGGCGCCGGCCCGGGCGCATTCCTGTTCGAGCCAGGCCGTCAGCGACGCGCCGCTATGGTGGGGGTTGAAGCGGATGTTGAGCCGCGCTTCCGCCCGACCGGGAATAACGTTGGTCGCGGGATTGCCGACCGCCAGATCGACCACCTCGAGGTTCGACGGCTGGAATTCGGGATAGCCGTCATCGAGCCGGTGGGCGTCCAGCCGCGCCAGAAGCCCGACCAGGACGGGGATCGGATTGGCGGCGCGCTGCGGATAGGCCACATGACCCTGCACGCCCTCCACGGCGATCCAGGCGTTCAGGCTGCCGCGGCGGCCGACCTTGATCATGTCGCCGAGCCGCGCCGCCGAGGTGGGCTCGCCGACGATGCAGTGGTCCACGCCCTCGCCCTCGGCGATCAGGGCCTCGACCACCTTGACCGTGCCCTCGGTGGCCACCCCCTCCTCGTCGCCGGTGATCAGGAAGGACAGCGACCCCTTGACCTCGCCTGCGGCGATGGCGCGGGCGGCGGCGGCGGCGAAGGCGGCGACCGCGCTCTTCATGTCCACCGCGCCCCGGCCGTAGAGCATGCCGGCCCTGACCTCGCCGCCGAACGGCCCCGAGGTCCAGGCGTCGGCGTCGCCCACCGGCACCACGTCGGTGTGGCCGGCGAAACAGAGGTTGGGCGCCGCCGCGCCGTACCGGGCGTAGAGGTTCTCGATCCCGCCGAACCTCATCCGGCGGCAGCGGAAGCCGAGCGCCGACAGGGCTTGCTCGAGCACCGCCATGGCGCCCGCGTCCACCGGGGTGACCGACGGGCGACGGATCAGCGCCTGGGCGAGCGCCACCGGCTCGAGGTGGATCGGGTCGCTCAATCTATCGTCGGCCATGGAGCGGGTTTAGGCTGAGCCTTGGCGCGTGGCAAACGGGAGAGGCCGTTGAAGAAGATCGATCTCGAATCCGCGGAGACCCGCACAGGATCCCGCTATCCGGCGCCGTTCCACGAGACCGGCATGGACAAGATCCGCCGGCGCCTGGCCGCCGCCGCCGGCCTGACGCAGTTCGGCGTCAACCTCCTGACCCTCCGCCCCGGAGTCTGGTCGAGCCAGCGGCACTGGCACAGCCGCGACGAGGAGTTCGTCTTCGTGGTGTCGGGCGAGGTCGCCCTGGTCACCGATGCGGGCGAGGAAGTCCTGCGCGCAGGCGACTGCGCCGGCTTCAAGGCCGGGGAGCCCGATGGTCATCATCTGATCAATCGCTCGGATCGGGACGCGGTGGTGCTGGAGGTCGGAACCGACCACGCGGACGATGTCTGCACCTATTCGGACATCGACATGATCGCCCTGCCGCACAGCTATGTGCACCGGGACGGCGCGCCGTATCCGCCGCGCCGGGCGTAAGTTACTTCTTCGCGCCGGGGACGAAGGTGAAGTTCAGCATCGCCCGGCGGTCCTTGATCGAGGTCATGCCGACCACCTCGGCGTGCAGTTTTTCCTGAACGAAGCTGAGCGCCGTCTGGGTCGATCCGCTGCGCAGGGCCAGGCCGGCCTGTCGCTGGCCGAGGAAACCGCCGTGGTCGGTGGAGAGGCCGGCGTTCTTCCAGCCGGCGCCGCCGTCGTGCATCAGGTTCATGCCCACGGCCCGTCCGGACACGGCGCCGAACATGTAGACCCTGCTTTTGTTGCCGAAGCTCGAACCATTGCGGACCCCGAGCACGTCGCCGCGCCGTGCCGAACGGTTCAGGGCCAGCACCCCGCCCGCCTGGTGACGGGTTCCGGTCACCGGCGGCAGGTTCAGCGGTCCGGCCTCGCGCGCTTCGCCCACCAGGCCAAGGGCCTGCGCCGAGCCCATGCGCTCCTCGGCGCTGGGGCGCGGGCGGTCGATGACGGCGTTGCGGGCGTCGATCTCGGCCTGCACGGCGCGGGCGTCGGCGAGGCCGATGGCCTCGGTCTTGAGCTCTTCCTGTTCGGCGAGGGTCTTGCCGCGGGTCTCCCAGCGGATCAGGCCGCGTCCCGGCAGGAACATCATGCCGCCGGCCTTGCGGGTGGAGAGGTCGGAGTCCTTGAACGCCGCGCCGAACAGATAGGCCTTGGCCATGGCGTCGGGTTTGGAGGGCGCCGCAGCGGTCTGCGCCCATGCGAGCACCGGCAGGGCGATGAGCGCCGCCGCGGTGAAAATTCCAGTCAGCCTCGCCCCCGCGCGCCCCACTCTCGCCTCCTTCAGCGTCATCGAAAGATTAACGCGGAAATCGCGGCCCCGTCATTCGGATTCGCCTGCCGCCTGAGGCCAGGGACGTTGACAGGCCGAAAATACCGGCGCCCACCCTGTCCCGAATTCACTCCGAAGGCGTGAGATGGCCGAGACTGCAGGCTATTTGGGCAAATCCCTGGCGCAGAAACTGGGGGTCAAGTCGGGCCAGACCCTGATGGCGATCGACTCGCCCGGGGATTACGCCGATCTGGTCGAGCCTCTTCCCGAAGGGGTCTCGCTGGTCCTGTCGAGCCTGGAGCAGGCGGAGGCGGGCGCGGAGGTCCTGCACCTGTTCGTCGCCGACCGTTCGGCGCTGGCGGGCGCCCTGGAGCGCGTCACCTCGCTTGCGGCGCCCGGCGGAATGATCTGGATCTCCTGGCCCAAGACCTCTTCGCCGTTGCACCGCGACCTCACCGACCGCGGGGTGCGCGACCTGATGCTGCCCACGGGCTGGGTCGACGTGAAGGTGGCCGCGATCGACTCCGACTGGTCGGGCCTGAAGTTCCTGAGGCGGCGGTCTTAGTCCGCCTATCGCGACGGCGCTTTGGCGGAGGCTGCGGCCTCCGAAGCCTGGACGCCGCCCCACGACCGGCCGGGGGGCGCCAACGTCGCGGCGGCCGCCGGAGCCAGGGAGTGCAGATAGGCGAGGTCGGCGTCCGCGGCCTGCGGCGGCAGATCGCGACGCAGCAGGGACTCCGCCTCGCCGAACTTGCCTTCCAGGCCGAGCACCAGGGCGAGGTTCTGTCGCTCGGGCGCGCCGGAGCTCGGCTGGCCGACGGCCTTGCGCAGCATGACCTCGGCGACCTGCGGCTCGCCGTGCGTGGCGCGGAACAGGGCGTAGTTGGTCAGCACCTTGGGGTTGTCGGGCGAGAGCCGGAGCGCCTGCTCATAGGCGGCGGCGGCGAGATCGGGCTGTTTGTTCTGTTCGTAGGCGACGCCCAGCAGGGACCAGGGCTTCCAGTCCTTGGGATCGAGAGCGGCGACGATCTTCATCGGCTCGATGGCGTAGAACCCCTGGCCGCTGCTGATCTGGGCGCGGGCGACCTCGAACAAGGCCGGCGCATGCTTGGGATGCAGGGCCACGACCTTCTGGGCGGCCTCGACGGCTTCGCCGTAGCGGCCGAGCGCGCGCATGGCGCTGGCCAGGCAGACGCCGGCTTCCGCATCGTTGGGATCGTTCTTGAACTCGCGGCTCCAGAAGGCCACCCGCGTCAGCGGATCCTGCTTTTCGGCCAGGGCGCGCTCCGCCGCACTGGCCTTGGCCGGCGGCGCCGGCGGCGTCTTGGCGGCGGCTGGCGCCTTGGCTGGCGCGCCCGTCGCGGCGGCCGGTTTGCCGTCGCCGAACGGCCAGGCCAGGGCCGGCGTGACCGCAGCCAGGGCGACGACGACGGCGGCCGGCAGCATCAGAACGGTTGCAGCGCGGATAGGGTTGGGACACATGTTCGGCGACGCTCCGCAGAGAGCCTTCACTCTCCTCGGCCGGCGTCAATGAAGCGTTAAGCATGTGCGGGCGACGACCCGCCGGATCCCGAGCGAGGAAGTCCTTTGTCGCATGACGCCGCCGAGATCCTGATCGCCGCGCCGGAAACGGGCCCGGGCGCCGCGGCGCCGATCCCTGTGACCCTGGTGGCCGAAGGCGAGTGGGAGGCCTTGTACGAGAGCCTGGACGCGGTCGCGCGCTCGGCCTGCGACATCGGCGGCTTCAAGGGCAAGCCCGGGCAGACGGTGATCCTCCCCGGTGAGACCCGGCGCGTGCTGTTCGGCCGCTCGGACGAAGCCATGGCGCTCCGCTCCCTGTCGGCCAAGCTCGGCGCCGGCGACTATCGTCTGGAGGGCGAGGATCCGACGCCCGAGCAGGCCCTGGCCTTCGCCGTCGGCCTCTACCGCTACGACCGCTACAAACGGGAGCATGGCAAGCCGCAGCCGCGGCTGGTGGCGCCGGACGCCAAGGTCCGCGCCGAAGCGCTGGCGTCCGCCCACGCCCTGGCCCTGGCGCGCGACATGATCAACACCCCGGCCAACGACATGGGGCCGCGGCAGATCGAGAGCATCGCCCGGGAGATCGCCGAGGCCCACGGGGCCAGCTGTGCGGTGGTGGAGGGCGAGGCTCTGCTTGCCGAAAACTATCCGGCGATCCACGCCGTCGGCCGCGCGGCCGTCGCCGAGCGCGCGCCGCGGATGATCGAACTCGGCTGGAAGGGCTTCGCCGCGCCCGCAGATGCGCCGCTGGTCGTTCTGATCGGCAAGGGCGTGGTGTTCGACACCGGCGGGCTCGACCTCAAGCCCTCGTCCGGCATGCGGCTGATGAAGAAGGACATGGGCGGCGCGGCCCACGCCCTGGCCCTCGCCCGGATGGTGATGGCCGCCGACCTCAAGGTCCGGCTCGCGGTCCTGGTCCCGGTGGCCGAGAACGCCGTCAGCGGCGACGCCATGCGCCCGGGCGACGTGCTGGCGAGCCGCGCGGGCCTGACGATCGAGGTGGGCAACACCGACGCCGAAGGCCGGCTGATCCTGGCCGACGCCCTGACCCGCGCCGGCGAGCTCCAGCCGGCGATCACGTTCGACTTCGCCACCCTCACCGGCGCGGCGCGCGTGGCGCTGGGCCCCGAGGTCATCCCGTTCTACACCGCCGACGACGCCGTCGCCGCGGCCCTTGCCGAGGCGGCCGGGCGCACCGCCGATCCCCTGTGGCGCATGCCGCTGTGGGCCGGCTACGAGGAGGCGATCGACAGCGACATCGCCGATCTGAAGAACGACCCCGACGCCTGGGCCCAGGCCGGTTCGGTCACCGCCGCCCTGTTCCTGCAACGGTTCGCGCCCACGCAGGGGGCGTGGGTCCATTTCGACATCTTCGCCTGGAATCCCAAGGGCCGCGCCGGCCGGCCGGCGGGCGCCGAAGCCCAGGCGATCCGCGCCGTGTTCGCCATGCTCAAGGCGCGCTACGCGTGAGCACGCTCCCACCCGACCGGCGTGTTACCCTGGCCCGAGCGGATCTGGCCTCGGCGGCGCTGGAGGGCGTGGTGGCGGCGGAAACCTATGCCGAGACCCGGGCCATGCAGGTGACGGCGCCCGCGGCGGCGGTCCGGACCGGACCGGGCGCCGGGGCGGAGCAGGTCGATCAGCTCCTGTTCGGCGAGACCTTCAATGTGCTCGAGACCGCGGAGGGTTGGGCCTGGGGCCAGGCCGATCGCGACGGCTATGTGGGCTATGTCGAACTCCGTCGCCTGAGCCCGGAGGTGATCCGCCCGACGCACTGGGTCGGGGCCATCCGCACCTATGGCTTCACCGAGCCGTCGATCCGAGCCCCGGTGGCCGGTCTCTACTCTTTGAACGCCCTGGTGACCGTGGAGGAGCAGGCCGACGAGCGCTTCGCCAAGGTGGCGCGGCTCGGCTATGTGACCCTGCATCACCTGTCGCCGATCGGCGATCATCTGTCCGGCGATCCGGCCGGGGTGGCCGAGCGCTATCTCGGCGCCCCCTATCTGTGGGGCGGCCGCGACAGCCTGGGGCTCGACTGTTCCGGCCTGGTCCAGCAGGCGCTCTACGCCTGCGGCAGAGCCTGCCCGCGCGACAGCGACCTGCAGCAGGGGCTGGGAACGCCGCTCGAGATCGGCGCCGACCTCAAGGGCCTGCAACGCAACGACCTGGTGTTCTGGAGGGGCCACGTCGGGGTCATGCTGGACGCCGAACGCCTGCTGCACGCCAACGCCCACCACATGGCCACCGCGATCGAACCCCTCGCCGGCGCGGTGAAGCGGATCGAGGCGGCAGGGTCGGGAAGGCCGACGGCGTACCGGCGGCTGTGATCTGGCGAAAGCCGGTTCAGTAGAAATCCTCATCCTGAGGTGCGAGCGCTTCGCTACGCGCCTCGGGATGAGGGCTGTTTTGGTATAAGGCTGTTCAGTCCTTCGTCGCCGGCTTCCGACCGAACCGGCTCCTGGGCGGCTCGCCGTTGGCCTTGGCGGCGATCTCCTTGAGCTTGCGGGTCTGCAGGGCCGAAAGGGCGCTGCCGGCGCCGCCCTTCTCGGGATCGGCGAAGGCGCGGCCGTAGGTGGTCACCCGTTCGCTGACCGTATCCAGGAACTCGCCCTCCCACTCGGAGAGCTTGACCCCCGCCTTATCGGCGGCGGCCTTGGTGCGCTTGAGCGCCCGCAGGGCCGCGCGCTTGATCCGCGCCTTGTCCTTGGCGCGCGCCTCCGCCGGAGACGGCGGTTTGGAGCGGCCGAAGCTCAAAGACCCCCGAGCGCCGAGAGATAGAGGTCGAGGATGGCCTCTTCCTCCTGGCGCTTGGCCTTGTCCTGCTTCCGCAGGCGGACGACCTTGCGCATGATCTTGGTGTCGAAGCCCTCGCCCTTTGCCTCGCCGAACACCTCCTTGAGGTCCTCCATGATGGCGGCCTTGTCTTCCTCGAGCCGTTCGATCCGTTCGATGAAGCTCTTCAGCCGGCCCGGGGCGGCGCCGTTCAGCGCGTCGACAGAGAGGGAAGATGCGTCGTCAGCCATGGGGAGCGCCTGGAATTGAAGTGAGGCGGGACCCTACCGACCAGCCGCCGCCGTCACAACAGGCCGACGGCCGCAAGCTGTGGGCGGAAGGCCGCAGGATCGGTGAAATGGTGCACGTGGAAGCCCAGACGCGCCGCCGTCTCGATATTCGGCAGGATGTCGTCGACGAACAGCATGTCGGACGGCGCAAGGCCGGTGCGCGCGCACACCCGATGGAAGATCGCCGGATCGGGCTTCATCACCCGCTCCTCGGCGGAAACCACCACCTGGTCCAGCCGGCCGAACGCCGGGCTCATCGCCCGCACCATCGGCCAGGCCTCGGTCGACATGTTGGTCAGGCCATGCAGGGGCACGCCGCGCGCGTGCAGGTCTTCGATCGCCGCCTCGGTCTCGGGGATGGCGCCGGAGAACATCTCCGGCCAGCGGTCCCACCAGGCCCGGATCAGGGGCTCGTGCTGCGGATAGAGCGCGACACGTTCGTCGATGATCTCGCCGAACCGCCGGCCGACATCGGTCTGGGCGTGCCAGTCCATCGGACAGACCTCGGCGAGAAACCGGTCCAGTTCCTGGGGATCGTCGATCAGTTTCGAATAGAGCGTGCGCGGGCTCCAGCGCACGATGACATTGCCGACATCAAAAAGGACGGCCTTCGGCCGTCCTTCTGGTCGCTCCGAGCCGCTCGCCCGCGGCGCAGCGGGCGCGGACATCAGCCCTGGCGGGCCTTGAAGCGGGGGTCGGTCTTGTTGATGACGTAGACGCGGCCCTTGCGGCGCACGACCTTGCAGTCGCGGTGGCGGCCCTTGAGGGACTTCAGCGAGCTTCTGACCTTCATGGCGCTACCTGGCGTCGGGTTCAACAAACAGAAACGCCCCGCGCAGCGGCGCGGGACGGGAGGCGGGTGGATACGGGAAGGGGGGCAGGGAGTCAAGCGGGGTTAAGCTCCTCCCCTTCTGGGCGAGGGGGCCGCAGTGCTGCCCCCCAAGCTCCCCAAAATGGGGGAGCAGCTGGACGCCGCAGCAGGCGCCCTCTCCCTATCGCGGTTGTGATGCGCGGGCGATTCCGCCGTGGGGAGAGTTCGGCTAGGCTGCAGCGATGGATCGACGCGCCTTTCTATTCTCCACGGTCGGGCTGTCGCTGGCGCCGCCGCCGCAGGGCTTGGCCCCGAGCCTGGGCGGCGGGCAGGATCAAGGCGGGGCGCCGCCGGTGGATCCGGCCTTCCAGGCCTGGCGCGAGGGCTTCGTCGCCAAGGCCGTGGCCAAGGGTCTGCCCGAGGCGCGGGTGCGGGCCGAACTCGACGGCCTGACGCCCGATCCGCACGTGATCACCCTCGACCACCGCCAGCCGGAGCTGACCCGGCCGTTCTCGGCCTACATCAACAGCGCCGCTTCAGCCTCCAACATCGCCAAGGGCCGGGCGGCCCTGCAGGCGCAGCAGCAGCCGCTGACGCCGATCGTCGACCACTACGGCGTGCCAGGCGAGATCCTGGTGGCGATCTGGGGCATGGAGTCGGCCTTCGGCGCCATGCAGGGCTCGGACGACGTGCTGCGCTCCCTGGCCACCCTGGCCTTTGACGGTCGCCGCGGCGCCTGGGCCGAGGGCGAGCTGATCGCCGCTTTGAGGATCCTTGCCTCCGGCGAAGCCAGCCGGTCGCAGCTGCGCGGTTCCTGGGCCGGGGCCATGGGCCAGACCCAGTTCATGCCCTCGGATTACCTGAACTTCGCCGTGGACGGCGACGGCGACGGGCGGCGCGACATCTGGGGCTCGCCCGCCGACGCCCTGGCCTCGAGCGCCAACTTCCTGGCGCACAAGGCGGCCTGGCGCCCCGAGGGGGCCGTGCAGGTGGAGGTGGTCGTGCCGCGCCAGGGCTTCGACTACAGCCAGACCGAGGGACCGATGAAGCCGATCGCCGCTTGGCAGGCGATGGGGGTGACCGCGCCGGGCGGCTTTCCCGATCCCGGCGTGCATGGCGACGCCGCCGGCCTGATCATGCCGATGGGCTGGCAGGGGCCGGGCTTCCTGATCTATCCCAACCACATGGCCATCCGCGCCTACAACAACTCCACCGCTTATGCGCTCGGCGTCGGTCTCCTGGCCTGGCGCATCGCCGGCGGCGGGCCCCTGGCGCAGGCCTGGCCCGACGACAAGCCGCTGGCGCTGAACGACCGCATCGCCGCCCAGCAGGCGCTGACCGCCCTCGGCTTCGACCCCGGCGGCCAGGACGGGGTGATCGGCACGGGCACGCGCAGGGCGGCGCGCGCCTGGCAGGTCTCGCGCGGTCTGCCGGCCGACGGCTATCTGTCGTTCGACCTGATCCAGCGGCTGAAGGCCGAAGCCGGCATCGTCCAGCCGGCCCCCGTCCCCCCGACCGGGGCGTCGGCTTAAATCCCGGCCAGCAGCCGTTCGGCCTGCTTCAGGTGTGGGCGGTCGACCATGCGGCCGTCGAGGGCCAGGGCGCCGGCGTGGGGGTTGGCGGCGAACAGGGCGACCACCTGCCGCGCGTGGGCGATCTCGGCCTCGGAGGGACGGAACACCTCTTCGATGATCGCCACCTGGGCCGGGTGGATGGCCATCATGCCGGTGAAGCCTTCGCGCCGGCCGGCGGCGGCGTAGGCCCGCAGGCCGTCGAGATCCTTGAACGCCGGGTATACCGTCTCGATCGCCGCCACGTCGGCGGCGGCGGCGCCGGCGATGCACAGGGAGCGGGCGATGCGGCAGAGGTCGGTGAACTGGCCGTCCGGATGGCGGTTGATCTGCGCGCCGACGGCGGCGGGCAGGTCCTCCGCGCCCCAGGTCAGGCCGATCAGCCGCGGCCCGACCACGCCGTAGCCGCCGAGGGCGAAGATCGACGCCGGCGTCTCGGTGGCGATCGGCAGGATGGCGACCGAACCCTCCGCGAGGCCGGCCTCCGCCTCGAGCCGTTCGAGCTCCCGCGCCAGCCGGACCACGTCCTGCGGGCCGTCCGGTTTCGGCAGAACGATCCCGTCGGGACCGGCGGCGATCACCGCGGCGAGGTCGGCGGCCGAGTGGGCGGTGGTGAGCGGATTGATCCGCAGCCAAAGCTCGGGCCCGGCCGGGTCCCGCGCCTCCAGAAAGGTGCGGGTCGCGGCGCGCGCCGCGGGCTTGCCGCCCTCGGCCACGGAATCCTCGAGGTCCAGAATTACCGCGCCCACCCCGCTCGCGGCGGCCTTGGCCATCTTGGCCGGCTGGTCGCCCGGCGCGAACAGCCAGGACCGCGCGGCCTTACGGCTCCCAATCCCCTGGCTCATAGGGCGCTCCTCTTGTGCAGCAGGGCCGTGCGCTTGCACTGGCAGACCACCTCGCCGCGCTGGTTGATGGCGCGGTGTTCGAACACCACCAGACCCGCGGTCGGACGAGATCTGGACTCGCGCTTCTCCAGCACGGTGGTCTCCATGTGCAGGGTGTCGCCGACGAACACCGGCTTGGGGTGCACCAGGGCGTCGTAGCCGAGGTTGGCGACCAGCACGCCGACGGTGGTGTCGCCCACCGACGCGCCGACCATCAGGCCGAAGGTATAGATGCCGTTGACGACGATCCGGCCGAACTCGGTGGCCGCCGCGTACTCGGCGTCGAGGTGCAGCGGCTGCGGATTGTGCGTCAGCACGCAGGTCATCAGATTGTCGGTCTCGGTGACGGTGCGGTGCAGCTCATGCTGGAGGGTCTCGCCCACCGCCCAGTCGTCCCAGGGCTTGCCGGCCATCAGGCGTCCCCTTCAATCCTGGCCAGGGCGACGCCCTCGCTCACCTGGTCGCCCATCTTGACGTTCAGCTCGACGAGCTTGCCGTCGAAGGGCGCCACCAGGGCGTGCTCCATCTTCATGGCTTCGAGGGTCACGATCGGCTGGCCTTTCCTGACGCGCGCGCCCGCCGCCGCGCCGACGGAGACGATGCGGCCGGGCATGGGCGAGGTCAAAAGGCCGTTCCCGGCCGCCGCGGCCCCGAGCCGTTCAGCCTCCGGCCATCGGAAGGCGTGGACGTCGCCGGCGTCGAACACCACCACGCCGTCCTCGACCAGCAGCGCGTCGTCCTCGCCGAGTTCGGCGTCGATCAGGGGGGCCGTCAGCACCGAGCCCGCGGTCTCCAGCCGAACCTCGGCCATGGGATCGGCGTTGAGCCGGAAGCCCGTCGCGCCGCCGAGCGCGGCCCACGGCGTCGGCGACAGATCCCGGTCCTCGAGCTCGACCAGGGCCAGGGCGGCGACCGACAGGGCGGCCTCGGACGGCAGTCCGTTCCCGAGCAGCGCTTCGAGCCGCCCGTCGATAAAGCCGGTATCCACCCGGCCGGCGACGAAGTCGGGATGGGCGGCGCAGCGGGCGAGGAAGCCGGCGTTGGTCTTCACCGGCCAGACCTCGACCTCGGCGCAGGCGTCGGCGAGCTTGCGGGCGGCGGCCTCGCGGGTCTCGGCATGGACGATGATCTTGGCGATCATCGGATCGTAGAACGGGGTGACCTCGCCGCCCTGTTCGACGCCGGTGTCGATGCGCACGCCGTCGCCCTCGGCGGGCAGGCGGAAGTGCTGCAAGGGGCCGGTGGAGGGCAGGAACTTCTTCGCCGGGTTCTCGGCGTAGAGGCGCGCCTCCATGGCGTGGCCGCGCGCCTGGATGGCGCCCTGAGCCAGCGGCAAGGGTTCGCCGCGGGCGATGCGGATCTGCCATTCGACCAGGTCGAGGCCGGTGATCATCTCGGTGACCGGGTGCTCGACCTGCAGCCGGGTGTTCATCTCCATGAACCAGATGCGGTCGGCGCTGAGCGGGCCGGAGCCGTCGGCGATGAACTCGATGGTGCCGGCGCCCTGGTAGCCGACGGCGCGCGCGGCCTTGAGGGCGGCGGAGGTGATGGCGGCGCGAGTGGCTTCGTCCATGCCGGGGGCGGGCGCCTCCTCGATCACCTTCTGGTGGCGGCGCTGCAGCGAGCAATCGCGTTCGAACAGGTGAACGGCGTTGCCCCAGGCGTCGGCGAACACCTGCACCTCGATATGGCGCGGGCGGGTGACGTAGGTCTCGAGCAGGACCCGATCGTCGCCGAAGCTGGCGGCCGCCTCGCGCTGGCACGAGGCCAGGGCGGCGGCGAAACTCTCGGCGGCCTCCACCTTGCGCATGCCTTTGCCGCCGCCGCCGGCCACCGCCTTGATCAGCACCGGATAGCCGATCCGGTCGGCCTCGGCCTGCAGGCGCGTGGGGGACTGGTCCTCGCCGAGATAGCCGGGCGTGGTCGGCACGCCGGCCTCGGCCATCAGGGACTTGGCCGCGTCCTTCAGTCCCATGGCGGTGATGGCGCTGGGCGGCGGCCCGACCCAGGTCAGGCCGGCGGCGATCACCGCCTCGGCGAAGGCGGCGTTTTCGGACAGGAAGCCGTAGCCGGGGTGAACCGCGTCGGCGCCCGCGTCGGCCGCGGTGGCCAGCACCTTGGCCGGATCGAGGTAGCTCTCGCGCGCCGGGGCGGGGCCGAGGTGGCGGGCGGTGGTCGCTTCGCGCACATGCGGCGCATGCCGGTCGGCGTCGGAATAGACCGCCACCGTCTCGATCCCCATCCGGTGCGCGGTGCGGATGATGCGCCGGGCGATCTCGCCCCGGTTCGCTATGAGCAAACGCTTCATTACGCCATCTCCGCCAGGGCCAGGGTCATCAGCCCGAGCATCAGGGCGCCGAACAGGACCAGGGTCGAGCACCACAGGAACAGGGTCTTGACCACCGCGGTCCACCAGCGCGAGCCATAGGCCCCGCGCAGGGTCTGGTAGAGGTTGATCGGCACCCAGAGGGAGGCGATCAGGATCGCCCAGCCGCGCACCGGTTCAGGGATGATCCAGGCGATGGCCGAAATCAGGAACACGAACGACAGGAACTGCATGGCCACGATCAGGTGGTCGTAGATGAAATACTGGCGGCGGCGCACGTACACGAGCGCCATGAGGCCGGCCAGGATCGGCAGCAGCAGGAAGGCGAGCCGGTGCGCCCAGGTGAACAGCACCATCAGATAGTATTCCTTGTTGTCGATCGCCTTCTTGAGCCTGGGCTTGAGCCAGCCGCCGACCTTTTCGGCCTTTTCGCTCTTGGCCTCCTCGAAGGCGCGATCGATCTCGTTGGCGTCGCCGTTCTCGATGATGGACTTGCCGTCGACCTTGACTGTGGCGAGCTGGCCCTTGGGCGGCGCGCCGACGGTGAAGTTCACCGCACCGCCCTTCGCTGTCGGCGTGACCGTGACCTCCTTGCCCGGTCCCGCGGGAACGGTGACGGTATGGCCCGGTCCCACCACCTTGACCGGCTCGCGCCGACCGCTGTGGAACAGGCTCTCGAGCACGAACATGAAGATCAGGAGGCTGATCAGGAACAGCCGGAACGGCGGCACATGGCGCTGGCGACGGCCCTCGAAATGATCCTTGGCCAGCTTGCCCGGGCTGAGGAACAGGGGCGGCAGGGTCTGCCCGAGCCGGCCGTCGAGATGGGTCAGGCCCTCGATCCCCTCCCATGCCAGATGCCAGATCGAGCGATGGTGGTCGTCGGCCGACTGACCGCAGATGTGGCAGAAGAAACCCTGCAGGTCGGCGCCGCAGTTGGGACAGGGCTTGCCGGGCTCGGGCGCATGCCTGGCCTTGCGCTTGAGCAGCGCCCCCAGCGCCCCCGCGCCGGCCAGTTCGAGTTCCCGCCCCACCATTGCTCCAACCCTACATTCGGAACACGCCGAAGCGCGCGTCGGGGATCGGCGCATTCAGCGACGCGGCGATGGACAGGCCCAGCACGTCGCGCGTCTGCGCCGGATCGATGATCCCATCGTCCCACATCCGGGCCGTGGCGAAATAGGGATCGCCCTCGCGTTCGTAGCCGTCGCGGATCGGCGCCTTGAATTGCGCCTCTTCCTCCGGGCTCCAGGCGCCGCCCTTGGCCTCGATGCCGTCGCGGCGGACCGTGGCCAGCACGCTGGCGGCCTGCTCGCCGCCCATCACCGAGATCCGCGCATTGGGCCAGGTCCACAGGAAGCGCGGCGAATAGGCCCGGCCGCACATGCCGTAGTTGCCGGCCCCGAAGCTGCCGCCGATCAGCACCGTGAACTTGGGCACATTGGCGGTGGCGACGGCGGTGACCATCTTGGCTCCGTCCTTGGCGATGCCGCCGGCCTCGTACTTGCCGCCGACCATGAAGCCCGAGATGTTCTGCAGGAAGACCAGCGGGATCTTGCGCTGGCAGGCGAGCTCGATGAAGTGCGCCGCCTTCTGCGCGCTCTCCGAGAACAGCACGCCGTTGTTGGCCAGGATGGCGACCGGAAAGCCCCAGATGTGGGCGAAGCCGGTCACGAGCGTGGTCCCGTAGAGGGCCTTGAACTCGTCGAAGCGCGAGCCGTCGACCAGGCGGGCGATCACCTCGCGCACATCGTAGGGCGCGCGCACGTCCTGCGGGATCAGGCCGTAGAGCTCGTGCGCGTCGAACTTCGGCGGCTCGGGCTCGCGCCCGTCGAGCAGGGTGCGTTCGGACCGGCCGAGCCGGGCGCAGATGGAGCGGACGATCTCGATGGCGTGCTCGTCGTTCTGCGCCACATGGTCAACCACGCCCGAGCGCCGGCCGTGGGTGTCTGCGCCGCCGAGTTCCGTGGCCGAGATCACTTCGCCGGTGGCCGCCTTCACCAGCGGCGGGCCGGCCAGGAAGATGGCGCCCTGGCTTTCCGGACCCGCGCCGCGCACGATCACCGTCTCGTCGCTCATGGCCGGCACATAGGCCCCGCCGGCGGTCGACAGCCCCATGACGCAGGCGATCTGCGGTATGCCCAGGGCCGACATGTTGGCCTGGTTGAAGAAGATGCGGCCGAAGTGGTCGCGATCCGGGAACACCTCGGCCTGATGCGGCAGGTTGGCCCCGCCGCTGTCGACCAGATAGACGCACGGCAGCCGGTTCTGCTGGGCGATCTCCTGGGCCCGGAGGTGCTTCTTCACCGTCAGCGGGAAGTAGGCTCCGCCCTTCACCGTCGGGTCGTTGCAGACGACCATCACCTCGCGGCCCGAGACCCGGCCGACACCGGTGATGATCCCCGCGCCCGGCGCCTCGCCGTCATAAAGACCGAAGGCGGCCAGCTGGCCGACCTCCAGGAACGGCGAACCCGGGTCGAGCAACCGCTCCACCCGTTCGCGCGGCAGGAGCTTGCCTCGCCCGGTGTGCCGGGTCCGCGCCGCCTCGGGCCCGCCGAGCGCCGCGCCGGCCACGCGCGAGCGCAACTCCTCCACCAGGCGCCGGTTGTGCGCGGCGTTGGCCTTGAAGGCCTCGCCGCCGGGATCGAGGGTGGAGGTCAGCCGTGTCACGAGGCGAAGCTCTCGGCGCCGGGGGCCGCGTCCCGTTGCTGGGACGCCTTGGCGGCCTGGAAGCCGGGGCGGGCCTGCAGCCGCGCCCAGTAGGCGGCGACCGCCGGCGTGAATTCGGCGTCGAGGCCGAGCTGGGCCGCCAGCAGGAGGGCGTAGCCGACCGAGATGTCCGCCGCCGTGAACCGGCCGGCGCACAGCCAGTCGGCGCCGCTCAGCGCCCGGTCGACCGCCCGCAGCCGTGCGAGGAACCATTTGACGTAGTCGTCGGCCACCACCTCGGCCTTGCCGGGCTCGAAGCGGCGATAGCGCAGCACCAGGGTCTGCGGGAAGGTGAGGGTGGCCTCGCCGAAGTGCAGCCAGTTGAGCCAGGCGCCATAGGCCGGTTCGTCGACGGCGACCGCCAGCGGGGAGGGGCCGTATCGTGTGACCAGATACTGCACGATGGCGGCGGACTCGGTCATGAAGGTGTCGCCGTCCCGCATGGCGGGGATGGTGCCGAGCGGATTGACCGCCATGAAATCCTTGGCCCGGTAGCGGGGCGGGAAGGGCATGACGGTCAGATCGTAGGCCAGGCCGAGCTCCTCCAGCGCCCACAGCGGCCGGAACGAGCGGGCGTCGGTGCAGTGATAGAGATGGATCATCCCGCCCCCACCAGTTCGCGGCCGATCAGGAAGCGGCGGATCTCGTTGGTGCCGGCGCCGATGTCGTAGAGCTTGGCGTCGCGCAGATAGCGCTCGACCGGAAAGTCCTTGGTATAGCCGGCGCCGCCGAGGGCCTGGATCGCCTCCAGCGCCGTCTTCACCGCATTCTCGCTGGCCAGGAGAATGGCGCCCGCCGCGTCGTAGCGCGTGGTCTGGCCGCGGTCGCAGGCCCGAGCCACGGCGTAGACGTAGGCGCGGGCGGAATTCAGCGCCACGTACATGTCGGCGACCTTGCCCTGCATCAGCTGGAAGCTGCCGATCGGCTTGCCGAACTGCCTGCGCTCGCGGACGTAGGGCAGGACCGCGTCGAGGCAGGCCTGCATGATCCCGAGCGGCCCGGCCGACAGGACCGCGCGCTCGTAGTCGAGGCCGCTCATCAGGACGCCGGCGCCGCCGCCGACCGGACCCATGACGTTCTCCTCCGGCACGCCGCAGTCCTCGAACACCAGTTCGGCGGTATCCGAGCCGCGCATGCCCATCTTGTCGAGCTTCTTCGAGACGCTGAAGCCGGGGAAGCCCTTCTCGATCAGGAAGGCGGTGACGCCGCGACTCGAGCCCTCCGGGTCGGTCTTGGCGTAGACCACCAGGGTGTCGGCGTGCGGGGCGTTGGTGATCCAGAACTTGGTCCCGTTCAGCACATAGCGGTCGCCGCGCCGGTCGGCGCGCAGCGTCATGCCGATCACGTCCGAACCGGCGCCGGCCTCGCTCATGGCCAGCGAGCCCACGTGTTCGCCGGAGATCAGCTTCGGCAGGTAGCGCGCCTTCTGCTCGGGCGTGCCCCAGCGGCGGATCTGGTTGACGCAGAGGTTGGAGTGAGCCCCGTAGCTGAGCCCGATCGAGGCCGAGGCGCGCGACACCTCCTCCATCGCCACCACATGCTCGAGGTAACCGAGACCAAGGCCGCCGTCCGCCTCGTCGACGGTGATTCCGTGCAGGCCGAGCGCGCCCATCTCGGGCCAGAGCGCGCGTGGAAAGGTGTTGGTGGCGTCGATCTCGGCCGCGATCGGCGCGATCCGCTCCTGGGCGAACCGCGCGGTGGTCTCACGGATGGCGTCGGCGGTCTCGCCGAGGCCGAAATCGAGCGAGGGGCCGTGGTTCAAAATCATGCCAGAGGCCGGATCCGGAGCGACGCTGTTGCGCCTGACGGCTTTTCATAGCCCGGTCCGTGCGCGGTATCGACCCTTACGCAGAAGATTTCCGCGCGCATGATTCGCCGTTCGGACGATCCCGCCCGGCGGCGGCCCTACTTCGGCGGGGCGCCCGGCGCGGTCTTGTCGGTCTTCGGCGCGGCGGCGGCGCCCGACCCGGTCTGGCCGGCGCTCCCGGTCGCGGCGCCGGCGGCGGCCGACACCGGCGCGGTGGCGTTGACGCCGGTTTCCGGAACCTTGGTCCCGGCGGCGGGGGCAGGCGCGGCGGCGCCGGCCTGAGCGGTCGCGGCGCCGGCGGCGGCTGCGGCGGCCTTGGGATTGGGCGCCGGGATCGGCGCGGGGCTCGACGACTGCTGGCGCAGCCAGGCGATCAGGGCGATCCGGTCCTCAGGCTTCTTCAGGCCGACGAAGGACATCTTGGTGCCGGAGATGTAGCTCTGGGGGTTGGCCAGGAAGAGGTAGAGGTGGTCGTAGTCCCACTTCGAAACCTTCTTGCCGAAGTCCTGCATGGCCGTGGAGTAGGCGAAGCCCGGCTTGGAGCCCGGCTGGCGGCCGATCACACCCCAGTTGTTGGGGCCGGTGCCGTCCGCGCCGCCGTTGGTGAAGGTGTGGCAGGAGGCGCACTTGGTGGAGACCTGCGCCCCGGCGGCGACATCGGCCGTCGGCAGGACCGTGCCCCAGTCGGGCGGGGTGTCGACCGCCGCGGCGCCGGGACCCGAGGTGTCTTCGGCGACGGCGATGGCGTCGCCCATCTTGGCCGCCTTGTGCGGCGCGTAGATCATCTGCGCTGCAATGGTCAGACCGAGGATCACGAGGGCCGTCCCCAGGATGGCGCCGAAGATCTTGTTCCAGCCCAGGTCGTCGTTCATATGCGGTCCATCGATAGAGGGGAAAACACCCTCGTCAGCCTGTCCTTCCGCGCCCAGCGGGCCCGGTCTTGCGTGGGCGTCTGTGGCACGCTAACGCCGCCCGCGCAACCGGCGTCTGATCCAAAGCCAAGCCTGCATTGAGATATCCCTGACGTGCCCCGCGCATGAAACCCATCGTCCTTATTCCCGCACGCATGGCCGCCGCCCGCCTGCCCGGAAAGCCGCTCGCCGACATCGGCGGCGTACCGATGATCGTGCGCGTGCTGCGCCAGGCCGAGCGCGCCGGGGTGGGCCCGGTGGCCGTGGCGGCCGGCGATCCGGAGATCGTCGACGCGGTCGAGGCGGCCGGCGGCCGGGCGGTGATGACCGATCCGGCCCTGCCCTCGGGCTCGGACCGGGTGCGGGCGGCGCTGCACTGGCTGGACCCCGACGGCTGGCACGACGTGGTGATCAACGTCCAGGGCGACATGCCCTTCGTGGACCCCAAGGCCATCGCCGCCTGCGCCGCCCTGCTGGCCGACGAGCCCGCCTGCGACATCGCCACCACCGTCGGGCTGGAGCGGTCGCCGGCGGACCGCAGCGATCCGGACGTGGTCAAGGCGGTGCTGTCGATGACCGGCGAGGCCCGCGGCCGGGCGCTCTACTTCACCCGCTCGACCCTGTTCGGCGAAGGGCCGGTCTGGCACCATTTCGGCATCTATGGCTATCGGCGGGCGGCGCTCGAGCGGTTCTGCGCCGCCCCGCCATCGCCGCTCGAGACGCGTGAAAAGCTGGAGCAGCTCCGCGCCATGGAGCTCGGCCTGTCGATCTGGGCCGCGGTGATCGACGAAGCGCCGATATCGGTCGACAACCCGGCCGATCTCGCAGCCGCGCGCACCGCGGCGGAAAGCCTGACATGACGGAACACTGCATCGCCTACCAGGGAGAGCGCGGCTCCAATTCCGACCTGATGTGCCGGGCCCACTTCCCGGACTATGAGCCGCATCCGTTCGACACCTTCGAGGCGGCGTTCGAGGCGGCGCGCTCGGGCCGGTGCGAGCTGGCGATGATCCCGCTGGAGAACTCCATCGCCGGGCGGGTGGCCGACGTGCACCACCTCTTGCCGCGCTCGGGGCTGAAGATCATCGGCGAGCGCTATATGCGCATCCGGTTCAACCTGATGGCCAATCCGGGCACGCGGCTCGAGGACGTGAAGGTGGTGGGCAGCCACATCATGGGGCTGGCCCAGTGCCGGATCATGCTGCGCAAATACGGCTTCACGGCCGAGACGATGAGCGACACCGCCGGCGCCGCGCGCGCCCTGGCCGAGCATCCCGACCCGACCCGCGCCGCCCTGGCCCCGCCCGGCGCCGCGGCCCTGTACGGCCTGGAGACCCTGCTCGAGGGCGTGGAGGACCGGGGCGACAACACCACCCGCTTCGTCATCCTGACCGCCGAGCCCAGCCCGCCGGCGCCCGCGAAGGACGCCGTCTGCATCACCAGCTTCGTCTTCCAGGTGAAGAACGTGCCGGCCGCCCTCTACAAGGCGATGGGCGGCTTCGCCACCAACGGGATCAATATGACCAAGCTGGAGAGCTACGCCGAGGGCGGGACCTTCACCGCCACCATGTTCTACGCCGAGGTGTCGGGGCGGCCCGAGGATCCGGCGCTGAAGCGGGCCTTCGACGAGCTGGAGTTCTTCACCCGAAGGTTCGAGATCCTGGGGGTCTACGAAGCCGGTCCCGGCCGCGCGCCGGAGGCTGGCGGAGTCGCTACACCAAGCTAAGGTCGCGGCATGATCCGCCTCGTCCTTCTCTCCGCCGCCGCCCTTGCGCTCACCGCTCCCGCCGCGGGGGCGAAACCCGCCTCGGCTCCCGCTTCTCCGGTCCTGGCGAGGATCATCGCCGACTACGACGCGCTCGAACGGCGCTTCCATCCGGACATCGCCGCCCAGGACGGCGACCGCGAGGCCCTGTCGCGCCTGGAGGACGACAGCCCGGCCGCCCTGGCCCTTCTGCGGTGCGGTCTCGAGGGCGTCCGCGCGCGGCTCGAGGCCCTGCCGCCGAGCGATCCGCTGTCGGAGGATGCGGTGAACCGCGGCTACCTGGCCTTCCAGCTCGGAACCGAACTGACCGGCCTGGCGCTCGATACGGCGCGGATCAACTTCGACGCCTATTCGGGCTTCCACCTGCGGCCGCAGGAATTGGGGCGCCAGACCCACATCCGCGACCGGGCCGACGCGGACGCCTATCTGCAACGGCTCGCCGCCTTGCCTCACTTCTACGATGTCGAGATCGGCAACGCCCGGCGCGGGATCGCGTCCGGGTTCACCCAGCCTGCGCCGACCGTGCAGGTGGTGCTGGCCATCGCCCGCAAGCAGGCGGCGATCCCGGCGGCGGACGACGGGCTGATGGCCCCTCTGAACGATCTGCCGCCGTCGATCCCGCCGGGCGAGCAGGCGAGGCTGAAGGCCGAAGGTCTGCGGCGGGTGCAGGCGTTCAAGTCGTCGGAAACGGCCCTGGTCGCCTTCCTGGAGCGGGATTACGCGCCGCACGCCCGGGCCAGTCTGGCGGCGAGGGACCTGCCGGGCGGGGAGGCCTACTACCGGGCGCAGGTGGCCGAGCACACCACCACCGACCTGACGCCGGACCAGATCCATCAGATTGGCCTCGACGAGGTGAAGCGCATTCGCGCCGCGATGGAGGCGGAGATCGAGGCCTCGGGTTTCAAGGGCGATTTCAAGGCCTTCCAGGCGTTCCTGCGCACCGACCCCCGGTTCTATGTGACAAGCCGCCAGGCCCTTCTGGAAAAGTCGGCCCTGTTCGCCAAGACGGTGGACGACAAGCTGCCGCACGAATTCGGCCGCCTGCCGCGCCTGCCCTTCGCGGTGCGCGAGATCCCCCGCGAGAGCGAGGAGAGCGCGACCACGGCCTACTATGAGCCGGGCTCGCCGGCGCTGGGCGTGGCGGGCGGCTACGAGGTCAACACCTCCCACCTCGACCAGAGGCCGCTCTACGAGATCCCGTCGCTCAGCCTGCATGAGAGCCAGCCCGGCCACCACCTGCAGATCGCCCTGCAGCAGGAGCGGACCGACCTGCCCGCGTTCCGCCGCCACGGCGGCCTGACCGCCTTCGTCGAAGGCTGGGCGCTCTACTCGGAACAGCTCGGAGACGAGATGGGCCTTTACCGCACCCCGTACGAACGGTTCGGCCATCTGAGCTACGAGATGTGGCGCGCCTGCCGGCTGGTGGCCGACACCGGGATCCACTGGCTGCGCTGGAGCCGTGAGGAGGCCCGCGCCTGCTTCACCGACAACACCGCCCTGGCCCCCAAGAACATCGAGGTGGAGCTCGACCGCTACATCTCCTGGCCGGGCCAGGCGCTCGGCTACAAGATCGGCGAGCTGAAGATCATGCAACTGCGCCGTCGCGCCGAGGCGGCGCTGGGCGCGCGCTTCGACGTGCGCGCCTTCCACGACGCGGTTCTGCTCGATGGGCCTGTGCCGCTGGATCTGCTCGAAAGGCGCATCGACGCCTGGATCGCGGCTCGGAAGTCCACCGGCTGACCGGCGCGCCGCCCGGTGACGCGGAAACTTCACAACAGGCCGGCTTACTTAACCGAATTGCCGAAGTATTTTGACGCCGTCGTTGCCGCTGGAGTAGCAAGCCGCTATCCTCTGGCGGAGTCCCCTGTTTCGGCGATTTCCCTTTCGATAACCGCTGATCGCTCGTCGCCATACAGACAGATGAAGGTTTGATGTGATTTCGACCGCTTTCAGCCGCAGAAAAATCCTGGCGCTCAGCGCCGTGTCGCTGCCGACGCTTTCAGGTTGTAACTTTATACGGGAATACAACAAGAATATACTGGATAGCGCCGGCAAGCCCTGGTCCTACCAGGCTGGTCCCGGCTTTGAGCGCTTTGAGATCCGGGGGGGCGATCACTGGCGCGGCGATCCGTCCGAGCGTTCGGAAATCGCGGTGCACCGCTACATGCCGTGGAAGAAAGAGTTCTGGCTCTCCTACAGCATGCTTCTGGAGTCGGGGCTTCCCAATAAGGCGCCCTGGTCGATTTTCGGCCAGTGGCACGCGTTCAAGGATCCCTGGGACGAGTATGTGTCGCCCCCGATCGCCCTGTTGCTGAAGGACGACAAGTTCACCATCGTCACCGCCTCCGACACGCGCTGGCGGCAGACCCACAAGAACTATCCCCCTTTCGTCACGCGCTACACCTTCGAAGGCTTCGCCAGGGACGTGTGGCACAATTTCGTCTTCAGGATCGTGTTCGATCCGTTCGGCGCGGGCGCTCTGCACGTCTGGCATAACGGCCAGGCCATCGTCGCCCTGGACGGGATTCCGATCGGCTACCACGATATTGTGGGCCCCTTTTTCAAGTACGGCGTCTACCGGGGACCGGGCGATCCGAACCCGCTCGCGGCGCGCTACGCCAACGTCGAGCTCGGGTTCGACTCTCTCGCCGCTCGGGTGGCCTCGCCCAAGCCCGTTCCAGGGCGCGCATGACGGCGGCCGCGACTTCGCCCGTCGCGACATCCCATGAGGTGACTGCCGACGCACAGCTTCCTCCCGGCGAGCAGTACCTCGAGCTGCAAAGCATCCGCGGCCTGGCGGCTCTCGCCGTGCTGTTCGCCCATACACTGTACTTCTATCCGATGCCTCAGGCGGTCGGCTATTATTCCATTCTGGTATTCAATTCCCACGCCTCGGTGGTGATATTCTTCGTGCTGAGCGGCTTTGTCCTGTCCCGCTCGCTGCGGTTCAGTCCCCTGTTCGGCAAGACCACGCTCGTCTTCTATTGGAAACGGCTCTGGAGAATCTACCCCGCCGTCATCGTGGCGACGACCTTGTCGCTGATCTACCTCCTGGGCTTTCACTTTTCCGAGCCAAAGCCCTATGCGGCCGGATCCTTCGCCGCCACCTTCGTTCGGGGTCGCCTGACCTGGAAGGATGTGGTGCTGTCGTACGCGGCGCTCGAGAACTACGTCATCCCGCCGTTGTGGACGATCGCCGTGGAGCTGGTCGGCTCGGCCTTCGTCCCCCTGGCCGCCGTGCTGATCCGCCGTGGCGGGACGCCGCTCGCCGTGCTGGCCGTGCTCGCCGCGTTCGTGGTCAGTTTCACGATCGGTATGCGCACGCCCTACCACATCGCGATCTTCCTGGTGGACTTCTTCCTGGGCGCCGCCCTGACCACCACGCAGGCGCCGGCCCTGTTTCGGCGTCTGGGCCGCTTTTCACCGCTGTTCCTGTGCGGGTGCGCGGCGATGCTCTGGCTCTATCGCGCCCTGTTCGACCGTCCCGACGCCGGACCGCTCGGCAATGCGGTCGAAGCCCTGGCCGCCTTCGGCGTGATCGGCGCGATCCTCTACAGCAGCGCGGGATTCTCCCTGCTCCGGCGCCGGTGGGCGATCGGATTGGGCGACATATCCTTCTCGGTCTATCTGCTGCACTTTCCGATCATGTTCATCGTAGCCAAGCTCATCGCCGTGTCGCCGATCGCCGGTCTGGCCCCGCTGGAGCTGGCCTTGCTGCTCACCGCGGCGACGGTCGCGCTCACGATCCCCGCCGCCTACGCGACCTACCGGCTGGTCGAACGCCCCGGCGTCTGGCTCGGCAAGCAGACCGCGAAGCAAATCTTCAAGTAGAGAAGTCGCGTTCCCGCACGGCGCGGCTCTAGTTCAGGGCCTCGCAATGAAGCAGGCTGTCAATTCACCGTGCACACCAGACGCTATGCTGTCTTGTCAAGAAAGGATGACTTGAGCCGCGAGCGGCAAAATGCCATGGTCGGCGCATGTCCGATGGGAAGATACCGGCTCGATCCCCGAGCGAGCACACGATCAAAGGGGTTGATAGCTTAAGGTTTTTCGCAGCGGCCTGGGTCGTTCTCTACCATGGCGGCCAATTCCCGATCGAGCATCTCGTCAGCGATCCCCGCAAGACGACGCTGTTGCACGACCTTGGTCGTCTCCCGTTCAACGGCGTGTCCGCCGTCGTCCTGTTCTTCGTCATATCGGGCTTCGTCATCCACTTCGGCTCGACCTCCCGCGCCGTGTTCGACTGGCGGCGCTTCCTCATCCAACGGGTGATCCGCATCGGCGCCCCGCTGGTGGGGATCCTGCTCTTCTCCGCCCTCCTCGGACCGACGTACAGCGCCGCCGTACACGCGGTCTTGTGGTCGGTTTACAGTGAGATCATCTATTATCTGCTCTACCCGCTCATGCGCCACATGATGGTGGGGCGGCGCATGGCGTCGCTGCTGGGGCTCTCCGCCGCCGTCTCCCTGGCGATGGCCATAGCCAACCCGCACCTGATTTTCCCCGGCGACTTCGGCCCCTATACTTGGCTGTTCTGCCTGCCCATGTGGCTCGTCGGGTGCCTGCTCGCCCAGCTGTTTCGCGCCCGGCGCTTCAGCCTGCCGCGGGTCCCGCTATGGGCGCTTCGCCTCGCGGCGATCCTGTTCGGCGCCGGCGCCGCCGTCCTCTCCCACCTGCCTGGCCACGCCATCGGCTACATCTGGACGATGCCGCCTTTCTCCATCTACTGCGCCCTGTGGCTGTGGATTGAAGTCAATCAGTTCAGGCTGACGCGAGTCACCGGGGTGTTCGAAGCCCTGGGGGCGGCGGGCTACTCGATCTATCTCACCCACAAGATCGTCATAAACGCCGCGGCGCAGATTTCCGGCCACCTGAACTGGCTTGTGCTGTGGAGCGTCCAGTTGCTCGGCTTCATCGTGCTGGCGTCGGCGTTCTACTTCGCCGTCGAGCGCCCGTCGCATACATTGTCGCGTGCGCTCGGCGCCTCATGGGCCAAGCGGCGATCGGCTAAGCTTCAGGGCGCCGAATGATCTGAAGGTCCGGCGCCCTCGGGCCGGCGGACCCCACGTCCCCGGCCATGGAACGGGGACGCGCAGGAGCGCCGGTCATGAGGGACTCAAATCGGCGCTCCGGGTCTCGGCCCGGGATGCGGACCGGGGCGACCGCCCGCTCAGGCGAACAGCTTTTGCCAGCGACGCTTCTCGCGGCCCTTCCAGGCCCCGCGATGATAGACGTCCGACGCGATCAGCGGCACCACCGTGGTGGCCTCGGCGAACACCATCTGTTCGTGGGTCGTCTCCACCTTGCCCCAGGAAGCCGCTTCCTTGAGGGTCGAGGACGAACAAGCCCCGTCGCGCACGTCGGCGACGGTGATCTGCACGGCGTACTTGTGCATCTCCGCTTCCTCGCCGAGGATTTCGGCGCACACCACCGTGTCCTGGGCGAAGTTCTTCGGCACGCCGCCGCCGACCATGAACAGGCCGGTGGTGCCGGCGGCGATCTTGATGTCGGTCAGTTCGCGGAAGTCGGCCACCGCGTCGATCATCATGTAGGGCTGCTTGGCCGCAGCCCGCTCCTTCTGGTGCTTGACCAGGCCGAAGCCGGCCGAGCTATCGACGAAGGCCGGGCAGAAGATCGGCACGCCCTCTTCATAGGCGGTCTGGATCAGCGAGCCCGGCTTCTTGGCGTTGCCCTCGGACAGCCACTTGCCCATCTCCCAGATGAATTCGCGGGAGGAATAGCCGCGCGGCTCCAGCCGGTTGGCGATCTCCAGGATGGTGTGGTCGCAGGCCTGGAGCTCTTCCTCGTCGATATAGGTGTCGTAGATGCGGTCGATATAGTTCTCGCGCAGCACGTTGTCGTCCACCGGGCCGGCGGCCTGATAGTGCTTGAAGCCGAGGGCCTCGAAGAAGTCCATGTCGACGATGGAGGCGCCGGTGGCCACCACCGCGTCGACCATGCCGAACTTCACCATGTCGCGGTACACGTGCATGCAGCCGCCGGCGGAGGTGGAGCCCGCCAGGATCAGCCAGGGCGAGCAGTCCTTGTCCTCGATGGCCATGTTGAGGATGTCGGCGGCGCGGGCGGTGTCG
>CAILTK010000096.1 GCA_903837135.1 uncultured Caulobacterales bacterium | reverse complement strand
GGGCGCACCCCACGGCGGCGGCGGCGGCGGCGGCGGAAACCGGGGCGGCGGCGGGTTCGCCCGCGGCGGCGGCGGGCGCGGCGGCGGCGGTTACCGGGGCGGTGGTTATCGCGGCGGCGGATGGGGCGGCGGCTACTACCAGTACCCGCCGGTCATCTACGACTCGCCCTATTATTGCACGCCGCCGCTGATCTACAGCCTGCTCGATGCGCCCTACAGCTATTGCCGATAGGGACCCGTCGCGGAGGCCTGAGCGAGGACGCCGCCGGTTCTGCTCCGCGGCGTCCCGGGGCTATCAGACGGCGGTGTGGGCGGACTCGGCCTGGGCGTCGCTGTCCACCGCGAAGATCTTGGCGTGGACCAGCGAAACCCTGGTGCCCGGCGCGGCGCCGGTCACCTGTACCTCGGCGTTCAGCTGCCTGGCCAGCGCCTCGACGATGCTGGTGCCCAGGCCGGCCTTGGCGGGGGCGGTATCGTCGGGCATGCCGACCCCGTTGTCGCTGACCGAGAGGGTCCAGTCCGGACCGTTGGACAGGTAGCCGACCAGGATCTTGCCGCTGCGCTGGCCGGGGAAGGCATGCTTCAGGGCGTTGATGACGAGTTCGGTGACCACCAGGCCGAGGCTCACGGAGGTGTCGGGGTCCACCTTCGACCCGTCGGCGGTCACGTCGAGCGAAACCTGGCTGTGGTCGCGGATCATCGACGCGCTCAGGCTCTCGCAGAGCTGGGTAAAATAGGGGCGCAGCTCCACCTGGCCGATGCTCGACGCCGCCAGCTGCCGCTGCACGGCGGCGATGGACATGACCCGGTGATGGGCGTCCTGCAGGTGGACCTTGACGTCTTCGGACTGCACGTTGCGCGCGCTCTGCAGGAGCACACTGGCGATGATCTGCAGGCTGTTGGCCACCCGATGCTGCACTTCCTGCAAGAGAATGGCCTTCTCGCGGAGCAGGTCGTCCTTGAGCCGCTCGGCCGCTCGCGCGTCCGTCACGTCGGACACCGTCAGCAGGATCCGCACCGCTTCGCCATCGCCGTATTCAAGCTTCTGGGCGTTGAGGATCAGCCTGCGCGGCTCGGCGTCCTTGCGCGGCAGGTCCATCTCGTAGGCGTCGATACGCGCCTGCCCCGACAGGGTCGCATCCAGCAGCGACCGCAGCTTCGGCGAATTCCATTCGCCGCGGCCCAGGACGTACACAGGCTGCCCGGCCGCCAGACCCGGGTCGATCGAGAACGCCCGACAGAAGGAGGTGCTGGCGGCGATCACCACCAGCGCGCCGTCGAGCAACAGCAGTGGCGCGTTGGACGATGCGACCATCGCCAGCGCCAGTTTGAGCGCAACATCAGGATGCGTAGAGGAACTCATGACTGGTCCTTTCGGACCGACCGGAGGCTCGCGGAGCGAAAGCCATACCCGGGGGATACAAGGCGCGAGATGGCCGAAGTCGGCGTCGGCTCATCGACATAACATAGTTTGAACGCGAAGCGTCGCTATTCCGAAGCGTGTCCTTCTCATGGCGGCTGCGCGCTGTGATGGTCGTTTATGGTCTTTGCATGGACGCCGGCTTGATCCGCGCGATCAGCGCCTCGGCCGCGCGCTTGGCGCCGGCCTTGGTCAGGGCGCGCCCTTCGCCGTACTGCGGCACGAGCCAATGCCAGAAGAAAAAGGTTCGGTTGAGTTCATAATGCATGCCGAAATGTCCTCCACGGGGACACCAATCCTTATCTGACCGGCATGGGTGCGGCCCCGGCGACGTCCTCGATGCGCGGTTCAAGGCGCCAGGTTCCGACGAGGGCTTTAATCAATTTCGCGAGCTTTTGCAGATCGTAAGGTTTCGGCAGGAAGCGCGTCCTGTCCGGAAGGGCCGAAAGGATGGGGACCGCCACCCCGGAGGTCAGAATGACCAGGATGGTGGGCCAGCGGTCGTGCGCCACCTGCGCCAGATCCAACCCGCTGAGGCGCCCCGGGGTCTTTATGTCGGCGAAAACCACCGAGATATTCGCGTCGGCCGCGCGCAGGATTTCCGCCGCCTGATCGGCCGTCTCGGCCTCGACGACGTCAAGGCCGTCATGCTCGAGTGAGTCTGAGGAGAGGCGCAGGACCAGAAGATCGTCCTCGACGACGAGAACCTTGGTTTGTGACATGAAAACGCCGCTCCCAAAGGTCGGCAGGAGCATAAGCCGCGAGCCGACTTAAGGTTGCGTCGGCCGTGAGGCGGGAGGGGGCGTCAGTCCTCGTTCCAGGGCGGCGGCAGCTGGCCCGACTTGAACAGGATCACCGGGTTCTCGTCGTAGTCGCCCATCTCCACGTCGACGGTCATCGAGAAGGCGAGGGCGCCCAGCCGCAGCGGGGCGAGGCGTTCGGCCTTGCGCCGGGCCTCCTCCGCCGTCTTGCAGCCGACCTGGGGCTCGGCCTTCAGGCTCTTGCCGCGGCCGGCGACGTAGGTCTGAAGGATGTGGACGGTTTCGCGGGCCATGGCGCTACAGCGCACGACGCCGCTGATTTGGCCATCCCCCACGTCGACGATCGGACCGCGTTCGCCCCGGTTCAGTGGCCGAGGTTGTCCGTCCGGCGGATGAAGTCGGCCACATTGTCGTGCAGCTGCTTCAGCGCCTCCTCGTGGGCGTAGACCATGTGGCCCGACTGATAATACCTGTATTCGATATTGCCCTGCAGCGAGGCGGGGATGGGCAGATGGTGCATCTCGTACCAGCCCTCGTAGAACGGCGTGGCCAGGTCGTAGTAGCCGCCGTTGACCATCACCTTCAGGTTGGGGTTGTACTTCATCGCCGCGGCGAGGTCGGGCATGACGTTGGTGATGCCGGGGATGGCTGTCGGTGCGCCCGGCGGCTGGTGGTCCATGCTCCAGCTCGTGCCGGTGTCGATCTCGGGCTTGTAGGTCTTGCCCTGGCCGAACTTCAGCTCCTTGCGCACATAGTCGTTGAAGGCCGAGACGTAGGCCGAGCTGATCGAGGCCGACTGCGGGTCGTAGTCCGCCTCCTTGCTGAGCGGATCCATGTCGGGGCCCGAGAACCGGGTGTCGAGCCGGCCGGTGGTCAGGCCCGAGGCGTCCTGCAGGCTCTTCTCGAACTGGCCCCCGTCGACCCGCAGATTCGACTTCAGCACATAGGCGGCGGGGATGCCGGTGTAGCGGCTGTAGTGTTCGGCCACCGCCTGGCGGCGGGCGTCGTCGAGTTCGGAGCCGGCCTGCAGGGCCTGGGCGTATTCGCCGGTGGCGAACCCTTCGACCTCTTTCAGCCAGGCCTCGAGGCTGGCCGGCTGCGCTCCGGTCAGCCGATGGTGGTACCAGGCCGTGGCGGCGTAGGTCGGCAGGGCGGTGATGTAGGCCTCGTCGCTGCCGGGATTGAAGGCGGGCGTATCGGCCGACAGGTCGAAGTTGAGGATCTGCGACAGCAGGATCACCCCGTTGAAGTCGATCGACTGACCGCTCTGCAGCATGTTGACCAGCACCGCCGAACGGGGCGTGCCGTAGCTTTCGCCGAACAGGTACTTGGGCGAGTTCCAGCGGCCGTACTTGGACAGGAATCCCATGATGAAGTCGCCGAAGGCGTGCGCGTCGGCGTCCACGCCCCAGAACGCCTTCTCCTTGTCCTTGCCGGCGATGCGGCTGAAGCCCGTGCCCGGCGCGTCGATGAACACCAGGTCGGAGGCGTCGAGCAGGGAGTAGGCGTTGCCGACCAGCTTGTAGGGCGCGGCGGGCGTATGGCTGTCGTCCAGCGTCACCACCCGGCGCGGACCGAAGGCGCCCATGTGCAGCCAGACCGAGGACGAACCCGGCCCGCCGTTGTAGAGGAAGGTGATCGGCCGGTCGGCAGAGGGCGCGCCCTTCTTGAAGTAGGCGACGTAGAAGACCGAGGCCTCGGCCTGGGGATTGGGGGTGTCGGCGAGGGCGGTCTTGCTCTTGTCCGCCTCGTTCTCGCGCGCGGCGGCGTCGTCCCAGCCCTTGGGATGGACGATGATGGTCCCGGCCACCGCCCTGTAGGCGACCGGCTTGCCCTCGACGACGACATCGCTCTCGCTCTCGCTGCTCTCGGGATGGAACAGCACGCCCTGATCGGGCGAGGAGCTCGTTCCGGTGGGCTTCTGCGCGTCGGAGGTCGCCGCGGCGGGCTTGGCCGGCTCGGCCGCGTGGGCGCCCAAGGCGCTCAAAGTCAGAGCCGCCGCCATCCACAAGGCCGTCTTCATGCTCGAGTCTCTTCCAATCGGGACGCGGAGCGCGCCGACCGCGGACGCTCCATGAAACAGGGCCGGAGGTCGCCCCCCGGCCCTGATGTCATGCCGGGAACGACGCCCTCAGCACTTGTAGTACATGTCGAATTCGACCGGGTGGGGATGCAGCTGCAGGCGCATCACCTCCTCCATCTTCAGCTCGATGTAGCTGTCGATGAAGTCGTCATCCATCACCCCGCCCTTCTTGAGGAAGGCGCGGTCTTTGTCGAGGCTCTCGAGCGCTTCGCGCAGCGAGCCGCACACCTCGGGCACCTTCTTCTGCTCGCGCGGCGGCAGGTCGTAGAGATTCTTGTCCATGGCCGGGCCAGGATCGATCCGGTTCTCGATCCCGTCGAGGCCGGCCATCAGCAGGGCCACGAAGGTCAGGTAGGGGTTGCCCATCGGGTCGGGGAAGCGAACCTCGATGCGCTTGGCCTTGGGCGAGGACACCCACGGAATCCGGATCGAGGCCGAGCGGTTGCGGCTCGAATAGGCCAGCTTCACCGGCGCCTCATAGCCCGGCACCAGCCGCTTGTAGGAGTTGGTGGTCGAGTTGGAGAAGGCGTTGATGGCCTTGGCGTGCTTGATCACGCCGCCGATGTACCACAGGCACATGTCCGACAGGCCGGCGTACTTGTCGCCCGCGAACAGGGGCTTGCCGTCGCGCCAGATCGACTGGTGGACGTGCATGCCCGAGCCGTTGTCGCCGAACATCGGCTTGGCCATGAAGGT
>CAILTK010000095.1 GCA_903837135.1 uncultured Caulobacterales bacterium | reverse complement strand
GCGCGTCGACGGCGTTGCGGCTGGGTTCTCGGGTCTGCGGTCGGGCGCTTCGCGCCCTCTCTCCGCCCGAGAATGACAACGATTTTACAGGCCTGGGAGATGCGTGAACGCTTAGCGATCTCCTCGGGAGGAAGGCCCCGAGCCGCTCACGGTAGCCATCCCGCGCCGACACCCTTAAGACACCGCGGATGGACGATTGGGACGGCCTGCCGACGCCGCGGCGCTATTGGTCGATCGCCGCCACCTGGCTGGCGCTGACGATGGCGGTGCTCGACGCCTCGATCGCCAACGTGGCCCTGCCCGCCATCGCCCGCGACCTGCACGCCGCGCCGGCCGAGTCGATCTGGGTGATCAACGCCTACCAGCTGGCCATCGTGGTCTCGCTGCTGCCGCTGGCGGCGCTCGGCGAGATCGTCAGCTACCGGCGTGTGCTCCAGGGCGGGCTTTTGCTGTTCGTGCTGGCCTCGGCCGGCTGCGCTCTTGCGCATACCCTGCCGCAACTGGCCTTCGCACGGGTGATCCAGGGGCTCGGCGCCGCCGGGGTGATGAGCGTCAACGGCGCTATCGTCCGCCACACCTATCCGCATCGCCAGCTCGGGCGCGGGGTGGGTATGAACGCCTTGGTGATTTCGGTGGCTGCGGTGCTGGGGCCGAGCATCGCGTCGGCGATCCTCGCCGTCGGCCCCTGGCAGTGGCTGTTCGCGGTCAACCTGCCGGTGGGGGCGGCGGCCCTGCTGGTGGGCTGGTTCTCGCTGCCCGACAGCGCCAGAACGGGTAAGCGCCTCGACTGGATCTCGGCGGCGCTGAACGTCGCCGCCTTCGGCCTGATCATCGTCGGCGTCGACGTCCTGACCCGTGGCGCGCAGGGGTGGATCGGCGGATTGGACCTCGCGGCCGGCGTGCTGGCCGCCGCCTTGCTGATCCGCCGGTCCTTCTCCCAGGCGCGGCCGATGGTCCCCATCGATCTTCTGCGCAGCCGGCTGTTCAGCCTCAGCGTGCTGACCTCGATCGCCTCCTTCGCGGCGCAGATGCTGGCCTTCGTCGCCCTGCCGTTCTACTTCCAGGACGTGCTGCACCGGAGCCAGGTCGAGACCGGAATCCTGATCACGCCCTGGCCGCTGGCGGTCGGCGTGGCCGCGCCCCTGTCGGGCCATCTCGCCGACCGCTATTCCGCCGCCGTGCTCGGCAGCATCGGCCTCGTCGTGCTCGCCATCGGCCTCGCCCTGCTCGCCCTTCTGCCCGTGCGCGCGGGGATGCTGGACGTGATGTGGCGCATGGCGGTGTGCGGCCTGGGCTTCGGCGTCTTCCAGGCGCCCAACAATCGCACCCTGCTGGCGACCGCCCGGCTCAGCGGCCAGACCATCGGCGCCACGCTGGCCGCCATCCTGTTCCGGGCGGCGCCCGCCGCGGGGCCGGTGCTGTCGCTGGGGCTCGCCGCCGCGTTCGCGACTGGCGGCGCCCTGGTCAGCGCGACGCGGCTGCTGGATCGCTCGCCACGGAAACGCGGTCAACCACCACGCTGAGGAAGGCCCGGCGTTCGTCCTCCTCCTCGACCCGGAACCGGTCGAAGTCGCCCGCCGCGTTTCGCAGGTCGGCGTGCAGGCCGGCGGGGTCCTCGTGGAAGTGCAGGAACGATCGGGAGATCCGATGGAGCAGGCGCGGGCGGTTGTAGAACACGCCGCGGCTCCTCTCGGTCAGCTGCGGCAAGGCCCGGATCCGCGCCAACAGCGGTTCGAGCCGGTCCAGCGCCGCGGCGCCGGCATGCTTCACAGGTCCTGCAGGCGTGAGACGCAGGCGTCGCGCCGCCGGGACAGGCGCGCGTCCGACACCGACCCGAGCACTCGCAAAGCTTCGGCCTTGTAGGTCGGAATGTCGACCGTGGATCCCTCATAGAAGGGCGCGGTGCACACACGATCGGGCTTCAGCGGCAAGGGGCCCTTCAGGTCGAGCGCCGTCAGCACCGCCCGCGGGCTCTTGGGCAGGGCTTCGGCCAGGGCGACCGTGAGAGTCTCGGAGGTGTTGGCGTCGGTCCCGGCGGCCAGTTGAGGGGCGAGGGCGATCCAGCGGCTGTCGCCCGCGCCGATCCGGTCCAGGACCTGCTCCCAGCGGCCGCCGCCGTCGAGTTCGCGCACCGTCGCCGTCGGGCCGATCTCGGCCAGCCGATGCTGGACGGTTTGCAGGGTGAGGGCCGTATCGCCGGACATCGTCCCGGCGAGGAAAGCCGCGGCCAAAACCAGGCTGAGCATGACGAGCACCCCGTCGTTTGAGCTGAGCGAACCCCTGTTATACACCGGTTTGCGCAGGAACGCAGGCGCCCCGCCACGGAAACCGGCGGCGGCGATCGCCGGTCGCAGAATTCAGCTCAGGGCGATCGCCGAGAGCAGGCGGCCGTAGTCGCCCTCGCCGCGATGCACGGCGCGGCGGTTGGAATAGAACAGCGCCTCCTCGCCATAGGTGTCGCGGCCTATCCATTCGCTTTCCGCGACTCCGGACGCCTCGAGCCGCGAGAGCACGAAGGCGGGCAGGTCGAACATCCGCTTGTCGGGCCTGGAGCCCGGATGGAAGAAGGCGGCGTAGGCGGCGTCCGCGCCAACGAAGGCGGCCAGAAAGTCCTCGCCCACCTCGTAGGATTGCGGCCCGATGCAGGGGCCGACGGCGGCGACGATGCGGCGGCGGTCCGCCCCTTCGCGGGTCATCCCGTCGACGGCGCTCTCCACCACGCCGCCGAGGGCGCCGCGCCAGCCCGCGTGCACCGCGGCCACCACCCGCGCCTGGGGATCGGCCATCAGCACTGGCGCGCAATCGGCGGACAGGGCCCCGCAGACGAGGCGGGTCTCGGCGGTCAGCACGCCGTCGCCTTCGGGCCGCGCGTCGCCCCAAGGGCGGTCGGCGATCAAGACGGTGGCCGAATGGATCTGATAGGCGGTCAGAAGGGCGTCCGGCTCAGCCCCGAACCAGGCGGCGGCGCGGCGGCGGTTCTCGGCCACGGCGTCGGCGTCGTCCTTCGAACCGCGCCCCACGTTGAGGCCGGCGTAGATGCCGGTGGAGACCCCGCCCTCCCGCGTGAAGAAGGCGTGACGCACGCCCGGCAAGGCGGACAGCAGCGGGGAAGACAACGGATTGAGAGCGGTCATGGCGATGGATGTCGGGCCTGGGGAATCCACTTCAGGCCATCGCACAGGCGCGCGCCAGCGCAAGATGATTTCACCACAAAGGCGCGAACAGCGCCAAGCGGTTCAGCGCCATCGAAGGCGATCCATCCTTCTTCGTGAACTTGTGGTGAACCTGCTTCGGCGCTGACGCGCCCTGCAGGGCCGGCCCGGCGGCGAGCCCCTAGTCGGCGAAGCCCGCCACCTCCAGGCCGGCCTGGTGTACGCACACCACCTTGAACAGGGTCCCCATCTCGTCCGGGCTGGTCAGCCGATGGCGCTGGCGAGCGATGACGTCGGCCTGGTCGGGGCGGGCGTCGGCGAGAGCCTGGGCGCGCAGGTCGAGGCCGAGGGCGCGCAGGAAGTCGCCTTGCCCGGTGATGGCGGTGGTCGCGGCGCCGGCGGCCCGGGCGGCGGCGGCGAAGGCGGGAAAGTCGGCGTGGACGGTCAGGTCGGCCTCGCCGGCGCTGGTCAGCACATCCACCTTGCGGTGCGCGCGGAGGGCCTGCAGCGTGTCGCCGGGCTCGGGCCGGTCCCGGCCATAGTCGATGAACACGGCGACGCCGCCGTCCGCGGCGATCCGCGCGCCGAGCTCGGCCCCGAGGGCTTCCTGGGCCGGCGAGGCCTCGACCAGCGATCCCGGAGGCAGGTTCTCCAGGCCCCTGGGCGGCAGGAATCCGCTCGGCGCCGGGGACAGGCCGAACGTCAACGCGGCCTGGGCGTCCAGTCCGACTCGTCGTTCGGCCCAGCCGGCGGCGGTCCGCACGAACTGGCGGGCGGGCAGGCAGTCGAGCAGTTCGTTGGCGATGAGCACCAGCGGCGCGCCGGCCGGAACCTCGGCCAGCGAACCTGCCCAGCGCGGTCCATGCGCCGCCAGCGTTTCGCGCTGACGCGCGATCAGCGGCCCGCTGGTCTCCACCAGCCAGAGCTCGGCCGAGGCGCGAAAACTCGGGATCACCCGCGCGGCCCGCATCAGGTCGCTCATCAGCGCGCCGTCGCCGGGCCCCATCTCCACCAGTCGGAACGGCGCCGGCCGCCCGAGCCGGGTCCAGGCGTCGACGGCCCAGAGCCCGATCAGTTCGCCGAACATCTGCGACACCAGGGGCGCGGTGAGGAAATCGCCGTCGGCGCCGAGCCGCGGGCGCGTGGCGTAATAGCCGAACTCCGGATCGTGCAGGCAGAGGCGCATGAAGGCCTCCACCGTCATCGGCCCGTCCGCCCGGATCAGGCGGACCAGCTTAGTGCTGAGACTCATCCGCATAATCTGAGGAGGCGAAGGGATCGGCGGCCAGCTCGGGCACGTCGGCCGGCGTCGGGTTCAGCGACGGGTCGAGCGGCGTCTCCTCGACCCGCTGCGGCGCCAGGGCGTCCGGTCGGCGCGACAGCCACAGCAGCCACGCGCCGATGAGCACCATCGGGATCGACAGCATGATCCCCATGGTCAGGCCGAGGGGGAAGGTCGGCATGTTGCGGTCGGGCTCGCGGACGTTCTCGAGGGCGATGCGGAACAGGCCGTAGCAAAGGAAGAACAGGCCGGTGTTGGCCCCGCGCCGCGGCAGCCACTTCAGATGATGGGTGGCGATGCGCAGGATCACGAACAGGCCCAGCCCCTCGAGCCCCGCCTCATAGAGCTCGCTCGGGTGACGCGGTTCGGGGCCCGCGTTGGGAAAGATGATCCCCCAGGGCAGGGTGGTGGGCCGCCCCCAGAGCTCGCCGTTGATGAAGTTTGCCAGCCGGCCGAACAGGAGCCCGAACGGCGCGCAGGGCGCGGTGAGGTCGCCGATGCGCAGGGCCTGGGCGAAGCCGCGCCGGGCCTCGGGCTTCCAGGGCGTGAAGACCAGGCCGAGGGATCGAAGGATCGGGATCCCCTGGCTGCTGATCGAGAACCAGATGATCACCAGAGCCACGGCGATGAAGGCGCCATGGAACGACATGCCGCCGTGCCACGGCTGGAGGATCTCCACCGGGTCCTTCCAGATCACCTCGGTGTTGTAGAACAGCATATAGCCGACGCGGCCGCCGATCAGGATGGCCAGCACCAGCCAGACCACGAGGTCGTCGATCTGCCGCTCGTCGAGGGTCGGCTTCGTCCCGCCCCACAGCTTCGCATTGCGCGCGAGCGCGACGCCGTAGCGCCAGCCCAACAGGATGCCGGCGATATAGGCCATCGCGTACCAGCGGATGGCGATCGGACCCAGGTGGATCATCACCGGGTCGAAATTCGGAAACGGCACGCGTGTGCTCCGTCTGGAAGAAGCCGGTTATGACAGAGCGGCCGCCGGATGGGCAGTCCTGGTTCGCCGGCTAGTCGAGGGCGTAGACCACGCAGGCGCGGCGGCTCAGCAGCTGCAGCGGCGGCTGCAGCGGCAGCAGCTGATCGGCCGAGACCTCTTCGCCGGGCGCGGGCGGTGCGGCGATCGCGAGTGGAGGCGGCGGTGGCGGCGGGACGGCGAGTCTCTGGCCATTCTCCATGCGCCGCTGGCCCGTCACGGTAATCTCCTGCACGCCGCCGGCGTCCTGGCCGAAGCCGCGCGGCGCGCCGGCGACCAGGACATCGGTCTCGCACGCGCGGCTGGTGGGATCGATCAGCCGCACCCGGCCGAGCTTCGCGCCGGTCGCCTCCGCCGCGAGCCGCGCGCGACGGGCCGCGTCGGCCATGGCCGCCCTGAACAGCTCGGCGTTGGTCTCGTTGTCCGGCTCCAGGCTGAAATAGACCTGCGCCATCGACGTCGGATGGGCCGAGGCCACCGCCGCGTAGGCGCGCTCGAGCACGTCGAGGTCGCGCACCTGCACGTTGAAGATCACCCTCACGTCGTAGCGCTCGATCTTGTCGGGCCGGCTGTTGGTCTGCAGATTGCCGTCCTTGTCGCGGTATTGCTCGTAGATCGGCTGCACCGACAGGCTGGTCTCCACCCGGGCCTTGTCCGCGCCGTACGCCTGCAGCGTCTTGGCGAGAACCCTGACCTTGTCCGAGGCCATTCGCTGGGCGGCGGCCAGGCTCCGGTCGAGCGAGGAGAACTGGGCCGAGAAGCGGGCCCGGTTGGCGGTGAGATGGGTCTGCACTTCACCGGTGGCGGCGATGATCGGCTCGCGCATCCACCAGGGGGCGGGCCCGTAGAGCGGCGGGGTGGAGGCGATGGTCGCCACATAGGGCGCCCGTTCCGCCTCGGCCCGAGAGGCGGGCGCCGCCTGGGCGAGGCCCGACGCCAGCAGCAGCGCGGCGATGGAGGTCATCAGTTTCATTCTCGCTCCCCCAGGATCCGGGTCTATCTGACGAGTTCGTACGTCGCCGAGACGTCTATGCTGAGGATGAGCTTTCCGGGTTCGATCGGCGTCGGAGCCTCGGCGTTGCGCATGGCCACGGCGGCGAAGGTTTTGCGCAGGACCGGCGGCTGGTAGCCGCCGCCCTCGGTCAGGGTGACCAGGCGGCCGAGCTTGAGGCCGCTGGCGTCGGCGTAGAGCGCCGCGCGCGCCGCCAGCGCCTTCACCGCGCGCCGCCGCGCCTCGTCCTCGCTCGCCCTGGGATCGGCGAGGCCGAACTCGATGCCGTTGATCTGATTGATCCCCGCCGCGGTCACCGCGTCGATGATCGCGCCGAGCCGGCCCAGGTCGTGCACCACGACGGTCACCTGGTTGCTGGCCTGGTAGCCGGTGAGCCGGGGCGGCTGGTTGGGGGCGTAGGCGTACTGGGCGCCGAGGGTCAGCGACGAGGTCTGCACGTCCTTGCCGTCGATCCCGCCAGATTTGAGCGCAGCGAGGCTCGAGGCCATTTTGACGCGGTTCAGACGCATGGCCTCGGCGGCGGTGGTCGCCTGGGTCTGCACCCCGAAGGTGAGGCTGGCCTGGTCGGGGTCGGCCTTCACCTCGCCGGTGGCTTGCAGGTTCACCGTGGTCATGTGCAGCAGGACGGCGTCGTCGGCGGGCGCGGCGTGGGCGCCGAGCGGCGCCGCCAGCAGCAGGGCGGCGAGAGCGAAGATGATCTTTTGGCGCGATGCGGACATGCGGCCTCCTTTGACGGAGCGACAAGACAGCCCAGGATCGCGGCGAGCACAAGGCGCGCCCGCGTTGCGGGCCGGGGGCCGAAATGTTAGGCGACCCGGACCCCCGACGCGGGCCGGTGGCGCGTCGACCTGGGGGCCCGTAGCTCAATGGTTAGAGCCGACCGCTCATAACGGTCTGGTTGGGGGTTCGAGTCCCTCCGGGCCTACCAGCGCCATGGCGCCCTCGCCGTGGCGAGCCGACCCTCAGGCCGGATGGGGCGTGTGAGCGTGGGCGGCGTATTTGGTGTCGATGCCCTTGATGTGGCTGGTCAGCCAGAACCGCAGGAATTGAAAGAACTCGTCGCTGGCTTCACCGCCGGCGGCGCGGATTTCAGCCGCGTGCTGGCCGTATCGGTCGAGCAATTGCTTGTGAAGGAGCTTGTGCCCCGTCAGGCCCGGAAATCCGATCGACTCCATGTACCGCTCTTCATCGGCGAAGTGATGGACGCAGACCTCTCCGAGCTCGGCGACGAGAAGGTTGATCGTCGATCCGTGCTGGCCCTTCTCCCGCGCGTCATAGATCTGGTTCATCACCCTCAGGATGTCCTGGTGTTCGGCGTTCATCGGCGCGACGCCGATGTCGAGGGATTTGTCCCAGATCATGATGGGCATTGTGGTTTCCTGACGTCGGGCGAGCAGGCCATATGTCGTGCGAGAGGTTACCTCGACGGTAAGGCGCCCGCGCCGGGGGGCGAGGCGGATCGCCGCATGGCCGAAGCCGCAGGCGCCCATGCGGCGCTCGAGGATCTCCGGCGGGCCAAGCCGGTCAGGCCGCGATGTCGTACAGCGACATCCGGACCAGTTCGGGCAGACTGCCGGCTCCCATCTTCGTCATCACGCCGGCGCGATGGATTTCGACCGTGCGAAAGCTGATCCCGAGGCGGGCTGCGATCACCTTGTTGGGGAAGCCGTCGATCACCAGCCCCAGCACCTGCCGCTCGCGTTCGGTCAGAGTGTTTCGCCGTCGTTCAAAATCCGCGCGCTCGGCGACCCGCAGGATTCGCAGGGGCGCCATCGTCAGCGCCGACCGGGCGGCTTTGAGTATGGTTTCGTCGTCGGACGGCTTTTCGATGACGTCGACCACACCGGCCTTCATCGCGCGCAGGACCAGGGGGACGCTCGCGCACCCCGTGACGAAGATGACGGGCATGAGACAGGCCCGGGCGTTGAGCGCGCAGACAAGCTCCATACCGTCCAGGTCGGACATCCGCGCTTCGGAAAGGATGCAGCCCTGTTGGTCCTGGTGCAGTTGCTCCAGAAACGCCGACGCCGTGCCGAACGCCCGGCTGGTCCAGCCGTCGGATCGCATGAGAAGGGTCAGGGACTTGCGGGCGGCGCCGTCGCCGTCGATCACGAACACGGTCTGCGCGGCGCGGGCGATGGAGATGGGGTCGGTCGAAGCGGGTCGGATCGAGCTGTTCATGAGATCAGGGTTTCGGAACGTGGGTCCAGCCAAGCCTGCCTACAGCGACGCTTAAGCTGGACCTAGAATTGCCCCAGAGGGGCAATACGTACCGCTACGGGTCTGGACGAGGCTCGCCCTCGGCGTAACCTGACCGCATGGCGGATCCTCACCGGCGAATCCCCGACGTCGAAACCGCGTTCATTCCGGTGCGGTCCGGACAGCGCAGCCGCTCTGGCCTGGGCGACGGTCATGCCCGCGCCTAGCCGGATCACCGCCGAACAGGTTCGCGCCGGCCGGGCCATGGCCAGGATCGAGCAGGGGGCCCTCGCGCTTCGGTCGGGCGTGAGCCTCGAGACGATCAAGCGGATCGAACGCCTGCGGGGTCCCGTCGCGGTGAATCCCAGGACCCGCGCCGCCATCCTTCGCGCCCTCGCGGACCTGGGCGTCGAGTTCGAGTTCTACGGACCGGCGGGCGAGGGCGTACGCTTGCGATCGACGAGCCTGGACGCGGACGGCGCCGCCGATCCCGCGGGTCGCGCCCTTTCCGGCGTCGCCGCCGCTCCCGCGCTCGCCGTCCCGACGCTGTCGCCGGGCATGCTCGCCTATTGGGACCGCAACCTGAAATGCCTCTATGCCAATGAAGGGTATCTCGAGTGGTTCGGCCGGGACCGCTCGGACATGCTCGGGCTGTCGATCCACACCCTCATGGGTGACGAGCTCTTCTCCACCAACGAAGCCTTCATCCGCGCGGCGTTGTCCGGCGAGACCCAGATGTTCGAACGCAGTCTCAAGAAGCCGGCGGGCGCGGTCGGCCATACCCGCGCCCACTACTTTCCGGACCGGGACGAGAACGGTCGCGTCGCCGGGTTCCGCGCCCTGGTCGTGGACATCACGCCCCTGAAGGCGGCGGAGCAGAGCCTGGCCGACGCCAGGTCCGCCCTGGCGAAGACCCGGCGTGACGTCGAGACCGTTATCGATGCGAAGGTGGCGACCGTGGCCGCCCTGACGGCCGAGCGGCTCGGTCGCAAGGCGGATTCCCGGGGCGGCGCGGCCTGAGCTCTGGGAAGCCCGGGCTGTCCCGCGGTCGGCCAATGCACGCGCTCCGCTCTTCGCGCGGTTCGCGCTTCAGATCGGCAGCCGCACCGTGTTCTTGACCTCTTCCAGCACGGCGTAGGTGCGGGTCTCGCGGACGCCGGGCATTTCGACCAGGATGTCGCCCAGGAAGGCGCGATAGGCCTCCATGTCCTTGACCCGGGCCTTGATCAGATAGTCGAAGCCGCCGGCCACCATGTGGCACTCGAGGATTTCCGGCGTGCGGGCGATCGCGGCGGCGAAATCCTCGAACGCCTCGCCGGTGGTGCGGTCGAGCACCACTTCGACGAAGATCAGCAGCGCCCGGTCCACCTTGGCCGGATCGAGCAGGGCGGCGTAGCCGGCGATCACCCCGCGGTCGCGCAGGCGCTTGACCCGCTCGTGGCAGGCGGCGGGCGACAGATGGCAGGCCTTGGCCAGGTCGGCGTTGGTGATCCGTCCGTCGCCCTGCAGCATGCGCAGCAGCCGCCGATCCATGTCGTCCAAAGAAATGCTCACACGGAACCGCCTTTGCCGCGATAGCTACGCTGGCCGGGTCCATTAAACGAAGCACATTCGGGCAAATCGAACATATAACGAAGAGATCTGTCCGAACAATTCTGGATTTCGTCATGACCTGGGACACGCTCGACGCCGGCAAGTATCGCGACGAGGCCGAGGCGATCGCCGAGCTTCTGGCGGCTCCGCCCCTGACCGGCGAGGAGCGCGCGGCCGTGACCGCGGAGGCCGAGGCCCTGGTGCGCACCGCCCGCCGCTCGGCGCGCCGCCAGGGTGTGGTGGAGGGCTTCCTTCAGGAGTTCTCGCTCGGCACCCGCGAGGGGCTGGCGCTGATGTGCCTGGCCGAGGCGCTGCTGCGCACGCCCGACGACGCCACCCGCGACGCCCTGATCGCCGAGAAGATCGGTCCCGCCGACTGGGCCGGGCATCTTGGGCAGTCGGAGAATCTGTTCGTCAACGCCTCGACCTGGGGGCTGATGCTGACCGGCCGGCTGATCGACGTGGACGAGGAGACCAAGCGCGACGCCGCCGGATTCGTGAAGCGCCTCGCCAACCGGGTCGGCGAGCCAGTAATCCGCGCCGCCGTGGCCCAGGCGATCCGCATCATGGGCGAGCAGTTCGTGCTCGGCCGCACCATCGGCGATGCGCTGAAGCGGGCGAGGAAGGAGGGCTATCTGTGCTCCTTCGACATGCTGGGCGAGGGCGCGCGCACCGCCGCCGACGCCGAGCGCTACGAGCGATCCTACGCCGCGGCCATCGCGGCGGTCGGCGCCCACGCCGCCGGCGCGGGGCCGGAGACCGGCCATGGCGTCTCGGTCAAGCTGTCGGCCCTGTCGCCGCGCTACGAGGCGACGCAGGAGGCGCGCGTCTGGGACGAGCTCTATCCGCGCGTCTTGCGCCTGGCGACGATCGCCGCCCGCCACGACATCAACTTCACCCTCGACGCGGAAGAGGCCGATCGTCTGGTGCTGTCGCTGAAGCTCTTGGACCGGCTGGCGCGCGAGCCGGCGCTCGGCGACTGGACCGGCCTCGGCCTGGCGGTGCAAGCCTACCAGAAGCGGGCCCCGGAAACGATCCGCCGGGTGGCGGCCCTGGCGAAGGAGTCCGGTCGCCGGCTGATGGTCCGCCTGGTCAAGGGCGCCTACTGGGACACCGAGATCAAGCGTGCCCAGGTGGCCGGCCGGCCCGACTATCCAGTCTACACCACCAAGCCGGCCACCGACCTTTGCTATCTGGTCGCCGCCCGCGCCCTGATCGAGGCCGCGCCGCACCTCTACGGCCAGTTCGCCACCCATAACGCCCACACCCTCGCCGCCGTGCACCGCATGGCCAAGACCCGGGGGGTGAAGATCGAGCACCAGCGGCTGCACGGCATGGGCGAGGCCCTCTACCAGGCCGCCGCCGACCTCTATGACGGGATCACCCTGCGCGCCTACGCCCCGGTCGGCGGGCATGAGGACCTGCTGCCCTATCTGGTGCGCCGCCTGCTCGAGAACGGGGCCAACACTTCGTTCGTCCACGCTCTTCTCGACGAGCGCGTGCCGGTGGAGCAGGTGGTGGCCGATCCCATCGCCGCGGTCGAAGCCCACCCGGGCCCGCACGACCGGATTCCCACCCCGCGCCGCCTGTACGGCGACCGGCGGAACTCGATGGGCGCGGACGTGAGCGTGGCGGCCGAGCGCGCCCGTCTCGACGCGGCGCTGAAGGCCCTCGACGGCGAGCATCTGTGGGCCGGGCCGATCGTGTCGGGCCAGTCGCCCTCGCGCCTGCCGGTCACGCCGGTGCGCAGCCCCGCCGATCACCGGGTGATCGTCGGCCAGGTCTGCGAAGCCGTGCAGGAAGACATCGACGCGGCGTTCGCGGCGGCCAAGGCGGCCCAGCCGGCCTGGGACGCGCGCGGCGGGGCCGAGCGGGCGGTCGTGCTTCGCGGCATGGCCGATGCGCTGGAGACCAACCGCGACCGGCTGGCGGCGCTCGTGGTGCGCGAGGCCGGCAAGACCTGGCCGGACGCCATCGGCGAGGTGCGCGAGGCCGCCGACTTCTGCCGCTATTACGCCCTCCTGGCCGAACGCCAGTTCGCGGAGCCGACGGCCCTGGTCGGGCCGGCCGGCGAGACCAATGCGCTGGAACTGCACGGGCGCGGGGTGTTCGCCTGCATCTCGCCGTGGAACTTCCCTCTGGCCATCTTCACCGGGCAGATCGCCGCGGCGCTGGCCGCCGGCAACGCCGTGTTGGCCAAGCCCGCCGAGCAGACCCCGCTCATCGCCGCCGAGGCCGTGCGGCTCTACCACCGCGCCGGGCTCGACGCGCGGCTGCTGCACCTTTTGCCCGGTCGCGGCGAGACCGTGGGCGCGGCCCTGACCGCCCACGCCGACCTCGCCGGAGTCGCCTTCACCGGCGGCACGGAGACGGCCTGGGCCATCAACCGCGGTCTCGCGGCGCGAAACGGCCCGATCCTGCCGCTGATCGCCGAGACCGGCGGGCTGAACGGCATGTTCGTCGACACCACCGCCCTGCGCGAACAGGTGATCGACGATGTGATCCTCTCGGCCTTCGGGTCGGCCGGCCAACGCTGCTCGGCGCTGCGCCTGCTGTTCCTGCCCGAGGACACCGCGGACGAGACGATCGAGGGGCTGAAGGGGGCGATGGATGCGCTCGTGCTCGGCGATCCGGCCCTGTTCGCCACCGACGTCGGTCCGGTGATCGACGAGGACGCGCGCGCGGCGCTGGCTTCACACCTGGCGCAGCTCGACGCCGGCGGCCGGGTGCTGAAGCGGCTGACCGCGCCGGAGGGCGACGGGACCTTCTTCGCCCCGGCGCTGGCCGAGATCCCGTTGGCCGACCTGCCCGACCGCGAGGTATTCGGCCCCGTGCTGCACGTGGTGCGCTACGATCCGGAACGGCTCGACGCCGCCTGCGCGGCCCTGGCGGCCAAGGGCTACGGCCTGACGCTCGGCGTCCATTCGCGGATCGAGGGCTTCGCCCGGCGGGTGCAGGCCCTGGTTCCGGCCGGCAACGTCTACGTCAACCGCTCGATCATCGGCGCGGTGGTCGGCGTCCAGCCGTTCGGCGGCGAAGGTCTGTCGGGCACCGGTCCCAAGGCGGGCGGTCCCCACGCCCTGACCCGCTATGCGGTCGAGCGCGCGGTCAGCGTCAACATCGCCGCCCAGGGCGGCGACCCCGCGCTGTTGAACCTGTAAGCGCGCAGCCGCCACCAGCGTCGTTGAGGGTCAGCCGGGACCGGCGAGGTACTCGGCGTCGGCCACCTTCTCCATCCAGACGACGTTTTTTCCGTCGAGCGCCTCCTGGATCGCGATATGCGTCATGGCCGTGGTGGGCGTGGCGCCGTGCCAGTGCTTATGGCCGGGCGGACACCAGATCACGTCGCCGGCGCGGATCTCGACGATCGGCTCGCCGTCGCACTGGGTCCAGCCGCAGCCTGCGGTGACGATCAGGGTCTGGCCGAGCGGATGGGTGTGCCAGGCGCTGCGGGCGCCGGGCTCGAAGGTGACGCTGGCGCACGAGACCCGCGAGGGTTCGGGCGGAGCGTTGAGCGGATCGATCCGGACCACGCCGGTGAAGTTCTCGGCCGGACCCGTCTGGGACGGCTGGGAGCCGGCGCGCTTGAGCTGCATGGTCGGGGTCCTTTTGGCGAAGCATCCGAAGGGTAACGCAAGGCCGCGAGGCGGGTTCGCGTTACGCTAGTCCTCGAAGCCGACGAACACCACCGCCTCGTCGACCGCCTTGCGCTCGGACACCACCGCGTTGGCGGGGAAGGTCTCGTCCGGAAAGCCCATGGCGACGCAGATCATGATCACCTGGTCGTCGGGGATGCCGGCGTATTCGCGCACCACCGGCGACTGCATGATCCCCTGGCTGTTGATGACGCAGCCGAGGCCGCGCGACCAGGCGGCGTTGACCAGGGCGTTGGTCACCGCGCCGCAGTCGAACGGGGCGATGTCGCCGCCGTGGATCGACCGGTCGTAGGTGACCACGATCGACACCGGCGCGTCGAACTGGCGGAAGCCGCGCAGCACCCAGTCCTTGCGTTTCTCCTGGTCGTGCCGCTCGATCCCCATCGCCGCGAACAGCTGCTTGGCGATGCCGATCTGCCGCTCGCGGTGCTCGCCGGCGTATTCGCCGTGGCTGCGGAACTCACGCGAGGAGGGCACGCCGGCCAGGTTGCGCTCGGTATTGCCGGCGCGGATCCGGTCGAGCGGTTCGCCGGCGACGACATAGAAATTCCACGGCTGGGTGTTGAGCGACGAGGGCGCCCGCATGGCCAGGCCGATGACCTCCCGGATCAGCGCCCTGGGCACGGGGTCGGGTTTGTAGCCGCGGACGCTCCGGCGCCCCATCACCACTTCGTCGAACGTCAACGCCGGTCCTCCGTCGGTTTGCGGCTTCGTTCCTATACGGCTCCCAGCGTCGCGGCGAGTGCGCAGGGAATGGACAGGTGGACCGGCCGCGGGAGGCCGAGCGCAGCTTTATCACGCCGTACCGCGCCGCCTGCAACGGCGGCCGTCCGGCCGATTGACCGCGGCAGGTCCGGCCCTATCGTCCGGCCGGGGAGGGGTGGATCATGGCTTCGAGCGCGGCGGAACGGCGACGTTTCCTGTTTGCAGGCGGCGCGGGTACGATGGCGGCGCTGGCCGCCTCCCTGGCGCGCGGGCAGAGTTCGGACCCGCGCATGGCCGACAGCGTGGTGGTGGACGCCACGGTGCTCACCGTCGACGCGCGGGCGCCCCGGGCCACCGCCTTCGCCGTGCGCGGCGGCCGGTTCATCGCCGTCGGCCGCAGTGAGGAGATCCGCGGGCTGATCGGCCCGGGAACCCGGGTGTTCGACGCCAAGGGAATGACCGTCGTCCCCGGCTTCATCGACTGCCACAACCACGCCTCGGGCGAGAGCCTGCTATACGACGTCCTGGTCGGAAATCCGTACGAGGTCGAGTTCGTCACCATCGACAGCATCGTCGGGAAACTGCGGGCGCGGGCGGCCAAGACGCCGCCCGGCGTCTGGGTGGTCGGCGAATTCTTCGACGACACCAAGCTCAAGAGCGATCGGCCGCTGCACCGGCGCGACCTCGACCTGGTCTCTCGTGAGCATCCGGTCGCGGTCCACCATCGCGGCGGCCACACCGTGTTCGTGAACTCCAGGGCGCTGGAGCTGGCCGGGATCACCAGGACCACGCCGAACCCGTTCGGCGGCACCTTCGACCACGATGCCGACGGCGAACTCAACGGCCGGGTCACCGACCTCGCCGCCGAGGTGTTCGACAAGGTCGGCGAGCGGGAGCGTTTCACGCCGGCCGAGACCGCCGAACGGGCGCGGTCCGGACTGGCGCACATCTCCAAGCAGTTCGCCCGCTACGGCCTGACGACGGTCCACCACGAGGGCGGCGATCTCGGGGCGCTTCAGGACGTCCGCGCGCGCGGCGAGCTCCTGCATCGGGTCGGGTTCGAACCCGAGGGCGACCTCGTCGAGGTGTTGATCCGCGAGGGCTTCAAGACCGGCTTCGGCGACGAGTGGATCCGCATCGGCGCGACCGCCGAGCACACCGTCGACGGATCCTTCTCCGAGCGCACCATGGCGATCAGCATGCCCTATCCGGGCGTCTCGCCGCCCTATCACGGCAACGTCACCCAGACCCAGGACGGGCTCAACGCCTGGGTCGAGAAGGTTCACCGGGCCGGGCTGCAGGTGAACTGCCACGCCAACGGCGACGTCGCCATCGGCATGTACCTGACCGCGTGCGAGCGGGCCCAGGCCCTGTTCCCGCGGCGCGATCCCCGGCCCAAGATCACCCATTGCACCCTGGTCGACGATGCGCTGGTCCGGCGGATCAAGGCGGCCGGCGCGGTCCCGGCGGTGTTCTCCACCTATCCGTACTACAACTCGGACAAGTTCAGGTTCTACGGCGAGGCCCTCATGGAGCACGCCATCGCCATCCGCTCCATGCTCGACGCCGGCATACCGGTGGCGGCCGGCTCGGACTTTCCGCCGGGCCCGTTCTCGCCGCTGATGGCGATCCAGGCGATGGTCACGCGCACGGGCTGGGACGGCAAGACCTGGGGCGCCGATCAGCGGATCTCCGTGGAGGAGGCGCTGCGCGTGCACACCCTGAACGGCGCCTACAACGCGGGCGAGGAGGGCGTGAAGGGGTCGATCACACCCGGCAAGCTGGCCGACTTCGTGGTGCTGGCGGACAATCCGCTGACGGCGGCTCCGGACAGGATCAAGGACATCCGGATCGTGCAGACGGTCACCGGGGGCGTGGTTCGCTACGCCGGCTGAGCGGCGCGGCGGACCCAGGCCCCAGCGTCAGCAGCCAGACGTCCGGCGGGGCGCCGAGCCTCAGCGGCAGGATGCTCGTGCCGATCCCGGCGCCGACGACCACCGTGCGATACGCGTCCCGCACCAGGCCGCAGTTGTAGCGGTGGTAGAAGCGGTGCGGTCCCTGGGGCGCCAGCAGCGGCAGGCGGATCTGGCCGCAATGGGTGTGGCCGGTCAACAGCGGCGCGCCATCCGACGCGAGCACGCCGACGATCTCCGGCGAATGCGCCACCATCACACGGGCGCCGCCGAGAGGCGCAAGCGCGGCCGTCACCGCGCCGACATCCGCGTGCCCGGTGACCGGATCGTCGATCCCGCCGATGGCCAGCGGTCCGCGCCGAACCGCCTGGTTGACGAGCACGGTTTCGCCCAGCGCCAGCAGGGCGGGGCGGGCGGTCGCTTCGCCGGCCAGGTAGTCGTGGTTGCCGAGCACGGCCACGACGCCCAGCGGGGCGTGCAGCCCGCCCAGCGGCGCCAGCAGGGTCCGGATCCGGGCGGCCGACAGCGGGTGATGTCCGGGCAGGAAGTCGCCGGCGATGAGGATCAGGTCCGGATGCAGGGCGTCGACCTGAGCCACGACGCGCCGAAGGCGGGCCGCGTCGGTGGAGGCGTTGCCCGCATGCAGGTCGCTTAGCAGGGCGACGGCGACCGGCGCCTGTCCGGCCGGCCAGTCGGCGAGCGCGAGACCGGCGCGGCGCACGATCGGCGCGGCGCGCGACTCCAGGAAGGCCCACGACGTCGCGCCGAAGGCGAGGGCGAAGACCACCAGGGCCGCGATCAGCAGGCGTTTGACGATACGGGGCACCGGCGCGTTCGAGCAGCACCGGGCGCTCGGCGCAAGGGCCCCACGCGCGTCAGGCCGCCAGCGCCGGCCTTGGCCAGACGGCCGCGCTCAAGCGGGTCAGGCCGACATACCCGGCCATGGCGGTGAACAGGCCGATCAGCCAGGCGAAGGCGTAGATCGAGAGCCAGGCCTGCGCCACGCCGGCGAAGGCGCCCGGCGCGACCGCGTGCAGGAAGCCCGGGATATTGGGCGTGACACCGAGGGCGAAGGCCACGAGGGCGACGGGATTCCAGCCTCCGGCGTAGCGGTATTCGCCGTCGAGCCGATAGAGGTCCTCGACCGAAAGCCGTGTGCGCCGGATCAGCCAGTAGTCGGCGATCATCACCCCGCAGATCGGACCCAGCAGGGCGCCGTAGCCGGTCAGCCAGGTGTAGATATAGCCGTGGGTGCTCTCCAAAAGCTTCCACGGCATGAGGGCGAGGCCGATGCCGGCGGCGATATGGCCGCCGGTGCGATAGCTGATCTTCGCCGGCCACAGGGAGGCGAAGTCATAGGCCGGCCCGACCAGGTTGGCGGCGATGTTGCACGAGACGGTGTCGAGCAGGATGACGGCCAGCCCGGTCAGGACCACCGGCCCCGAGAACCGCTGCGCCAGGGCCACCGGATCCCAGATCGCCTGCCCGAACACGACGAGGGTGGCGGTCGTGGTGATCACGCTGACCAGGGCCAGCAGGCCCATGGGCAGGGGCAGGCCCAGGGCCTGGCCGATCAGCTGGTCCTTCTGGCTCCGGGCGAAGCGCGAGAAGTCGGGGATGTTCAGCGCCAGGGTGGCCCAGCAGCCGATCATGGCGGTGAGCGAGGGCCAGAAGGTCGGCCAGAACAGTCCGGCCTTGGCCGCCCCGGGGGCGAAGGCCGAGCGGGCGGCGACGATGGCGTGAAGGCCATGGGTGGCGCGGAGGGCCCAGGCGACCATCACGGCGCAGATCACCAGCTTGACCGGCGCGGTCCAGGTCTCGAGCCGGCGGATGGCGCCGAGCCCCTTGTTGATGAAGGTGAGCTGCAGCGCCCAGAACAGCAAGAAGCAGGTCAGCTGGCCGACGTGGATACCCAGCCAGGGGATGGAAGCGCCCTCCATCGACCGGTTCAGGATCAGGGCGGCCAGGGCCATGAGGATCTTGCCGCCGATCCAGGTCTGAATGCCGAACCAGCCGCAGGCGACCGCCGCGCGCGCCAACGCCGGCAGGGCGGCGCCGCGGACGCCGAAGGCGGCGCGCACGGCCACGGCATAGGGGACGCCGTATCGGGCGCCGATATGGCTGACCAGAAGGATCGGTCCCAGCACGATCAGGTTGCCGAGGAAGACGGTGGCCACCGCCTCCAGCGGCGACATGCCCTGGTCGATCAGCCCGCCGGCCAGCATGTAGGACGGCACGGCGATGATCATCCCGAGCCAGAGGGCGGCGAAATGATACCAGCGCCAGGTGCGCTGGGCCGCGGTGGTCGGGGTCAGATCGTCGTTCGACAGGGTGTCGACAGGGGAGGACATGGCGCATCCGGCAGGCGCGGCCGCCGTCGGCCGCTGGCCGCGAGGATAGGCGGCGAACATCACGCCCGGCCAGCGCCCGGCCCCGTCCGGAGTCGAGAGGCGACAAACTGCCTCTGTGGGGGGCGCCCATGCCAGCCTTGATCGCGGTCGAATCCGGCGAGGTGCTTTACCCCAGGTCGATCGAAATTGCCGCCGCCCCGCCGAAGAATCAACTTCCGGGGGAGAATTAACCGAATTGTAGTCACGCCGGGTGTCTCATGTCCGCGTGAACCGGGCATTGGACCAGGATCCTACGCACGCGCACGCGATCGCCAGCGTCATGCGGGCGCGTGGTCAGCAGCTGTGGCTGCGCCTGGCCTTGCCGGTCGTTCTCACCCCGATGCTGCAGGGCTACACCGGTTGGCCGATCGCCGTCGGGTGGATCGTCGCCTTCGTCGGGCTACAGGGGCTCGAGGCCTGGCTGTTCCGCCCCGCGATGATCGATCGCCGGCTCGCGCGGCGCGGAGGCCCGACGCTGGCGCTGGGCGTGGTGTTGGCCAACTGCGTGGTCTACGGCATGATCGCGCCGGCTCTGGCGCTGCGTGGCGACGCCTGGGGCGTCGTGTGCGGGGCGGTCATGCTCGGCGCCTCGATGATCAACACGGTGTTGACCAGCGCCAGCTCGGCGCTCGTGTTCCGGACCGCCATCGTCGCTCCGGTCGTCTACCTGCTGATGCTGCCGATCCTGGCGGCCGTGCGGGGCTCCACGCCGGGCGAGGCCCTGGCGGTCAGCGTCGCCGTCGGCGTCAACGTCCTGGCCGCCCTGATGTCCTGGCGGACGCTGCAGCGGATCCTTCGCGCCGAGCACGCCACGCGCGATGCGCTCCAAGCCGCGACCGCCGAGCACGCCCAGACCATCGCCCGGCTGAAGCGATCGGAGGAGCGGCTTCGGATCGCCGTCGCCAACGCCAACCTCTATGTCTACGAGCTCGATCTCGTCGCCGAAGAGGTGGTCAAGGTCGGCGACGAGCTGGAATTCTTTCCCCGGTCCCTGTCCTATCAGGACATCGTCCGCGACGTCTTCGCGAGCATCCATCCCGAGGACCGCGGCGCCATGGCGGACGCCCTGAAGCGGCGGCTGCGCACCGGAGAAGAGAGCGGAGCGATCGAGTTCCGCATGAACCGGGACGACAAGCTGGTCTGGGTGCAGAGTTCGTCCGTGGTGTTCACGGACGAGAACAACGTCGCGACGGGCGCGATCGGCGCCTTTCAGAACATCACCGCCCGCAAACTGTCCGAGCGGGCTCTGCGCGACGCCAAGGACGAGGCCGAGGCGGCCAACGTGGCCAAGAGCGCCTTTCTGGCGACCATGAGCCATGAGATCCGCACGCCTCTGAACGGCGTGCTCGGCATGGCGCAGGCCATGGCGGCCGACGCCCTCAGCGATCTGCAGCGCAACCGGCTGGACGTGATCCGCCAGTCCGGCGAAAGCCTGCTCGCCATCCTCAACGACATGCTCGACATCTCCAAGATCGAGGCCGGAAAACTGGAGATCGAGGAGATCGAGTTCGATCTCGACGAGATCGCCCGCGGCGCGCACGCCACCTTCACCGCCCTGGCCAACAAGAAGGGTCTGAGCTTCAACCTCGACGTGGCCCAGGCGCGGGGCCTCTACCTCGGCGATCCGACCCGCATCCGCCAGGTGCTCTACAACCTGATCTCCAACGCCCTGAAGTTCACGGAATACGGCGAGATCCGCGTCATCGCGATGCACGACGGGCGCGAACTGACCCTGACGGTCTCCGACACGGGTATCGGCATGTCGCCCGCCGTGCGTGAGACCCTGTTCCAGAAGTTCAGCCAGGCCGACGCCTCGACCACGCGACGCTATGGCGGCACCGGCCTCGGCCTCGCGATCTGCAAGCAGCTGGCGGATCTGATCGGTGGGGAGGTCGGCGTGACCAGCGCGGAGGGAGAAGGCTCGACCTTCACCTTCCGCATCCCGCTCCGGCGGGTCGGCGAGGCCCGGGGCGCCGCTCCGGTCGCGCCGTCGGTCGCCGAGGTCCCGATGCTGCAACTCCGCGTCCTTTCCGCCGAGGACAACACGGTGAACCAGCTGGTGCTGAAGACCCTTCTGCATCAGGTCGGCGTCGATCCGGTGATGGTCGACAACGGCCGGGCGGCGGTGGACGCGTGGGAGGCCGGCGACTGGGACGCCATCCTGATGGACGTGCAGATGCCGGTGATGGACGGGCCGACGGCGACGCGGCTGATCCGCGAGCGTGAAGCCGCCACCGGCCGGACGCGCACGCCGATCATCGCCCTGACCGCCAACGCCATGAGCCATCAGATCAGCGCCTATCTGGCGGGCGGAATGGACGGCTATGTCACCAAGCCGATCGAAGCGGCCAAGCTGTTCGAGGCGCTCGAACAGGTGCTGGACGCCAGGGGCCGGGCCGGCGACGTGGCCGCCGCCTGACGACCCACGCGGCCCCCCAAAGCGGCGCGTGTGAATTCTTCGGTCAAAATGTCGCACCCGCCTATAGGCTCGTGCCGACCGCCGGTGTATGCGTCCGCGGCGAGCAGGCGACCTGGTGATGAGCCCATACGGCTACGGACGGTCAAGGCGGTCGGACATCGCGCACACGGGGGTGATCGCCGCCGCGCGCTGGTGCTGCGTCGCCGCTCCGATCCTGGGCCTGTCGGGCTGCGAGGCGTCGGTGCTCGATCCGCAGGGGCCGGTCGGCGCGCAGGAGAAGATCATCCTGCTGAATTCGCTGGCCATCATGTTGGCCATCGTCATCCCGACCCTACTCGCCACCCTCGGCTTCGCCTGGTGGTTCCGCGCCTCCAACACCAAGGCGAAGTTCCTACCGGACTTCGTCTATTCGGGGCGGATCGAGCTCGTGGTGTGGGCCATTCCGGTGCTGACCATCACCTTCCTCGGCGGGCTGATCTGGATCGGCTCGCACGAGCTCGATCCGGCCCGGCCGATCCCGTCCCCGTCGCCGACCACCGAAGTGCAGGTCGTGTCGCTGGATTGGAAATGGCTGTTCATCTACCCGCAGGAAGGGGTCGCCAGCGTCAACCAGCTGGTGATCCCCGCGGGACGGCCCGTGCACTTCACGCTGACCTCGGCCAGCGTGATGAACGTCTTCTTCGTGCCGCAGCTCGGCAGCGAAATCTACACCATGAACGGCATGGCCACGCAGCTGAACCTGCAGGCCGACCACCCGGGGGTGTTCTACGGCCAATCGGCCCACTTCAGCGGCGACGGCTTCTCCGACATGCATTTCGAGGTGAAAGCGCTGGCGCCGACGGACTACGCCGCCTGGCTCGCCGGCGCGCGGGGATCAGGCCAGACGCTGGACCAGGGCGCCTACGCCGGGCTGGCCCAGCAGAACACCGTGGCCCGGCCTTTCACCTATCGCGGGGTGGCGCCCGACCTGTTCCAGGCCATCCTCAGCCAACGGGCGCCGCCGGGTCCGGGGCCGGACGATGGCCGCGGCGGTTCGGGCGTCTCGCCCCGATCTCCGAGCGCCCACGCCAGCGCCCCCAACGCCAAGGTGGAGACGTCGCATGCTGGGTAAGCTCAGCTGGGCCGCGCTGCCCCTCGATCAGCCGATCCCGATGATCGCTTCGGGCGTGGTGGCGTTGGCCATCCTGGGCGTGCTGGCCTTCGTCACCTTCAAGGGTTGGGTTCCCTACCTGTGGCGCGAATGGATCACCAGCGTCGACCACAAGCGGATCGGCGTGATGTACATCGTGCTGGCCCTGGTCATGCTGATCCGCGGCTTCGCCGACGCGATCATGATGCGCTCGCAGCAGGCGGTCGCCTTTCATGGCGCCGGCTATCTGGCGCCCGAGCACTACAACCAGATCTTCTCGGCCCACGGGACGATCATGATCTTCTTCGGGGCCATGCCGTTTATCATCGGCCTGATGAACTTCGTCGTGCCGCTGCAGCTCGGCGATCGCGACGTGGCCTTTCCAACGCTCAATTCGGTGAGCTTCTGGCTGACCGCGACCGGCGCCCTGCTGGTCAACATCTCGCTGGTGATCGGCGAGTTCGCCCGCACCGGCTGGCTGCCCTATCCGCCGCTGAGCGAGCTGAAGTATTCGCCGGGCGTCGGTGTCGACTATTATCTGTGGGCCATCCAGATCTCCGGCGTGGGCACCCTGCTCACGGGAGTCAACTTCGTCACCACCATCCTCAAGATGCGGGCGCCCGGCATGGGCTATCTGCGCATGCCGATGTTCTGTTGGACCGCCCTGGCGGCCAACCTCCTTATCGTCGCCGCCTTCCCGATCCTGACCGCGACCTTGGCCATGCTGAGCCTCGACCGCTACCTCGGCTTCCATTTCTTCACCAACGAGGGCGGCGGCAATGTGATGATGTTCATGAACCTGATCTGGGCCTGGGGGCACCCGGAGGTCTACATCCTGGTGCTGCCGTGCTTCGGCATCTTCTCCGAAGTGATCTCCACGTTCTCATCCAAGCCGTTGTTCGGCTACCGGTCGATGGTGGCGGCGACCCTGTTCATCTGTCTGGTCTCCTTCACGGTCTGGCTGCACCACTTCTTCACCATGGGGGCGGGGCCCGACGTGAATGCGGTGTTCGGCATCGCCACCAGCGTCATCGCCGTCGGCACGGGCGTGAAGATCTACAACTGGATGTTCACCCTGTACGGCGGACGGATCCGCTTCACCACGCCCATGCTGTGGTCGCTGGGCTTCATGGTCACCTTCGTGATCGGCGGCATGACCGGTGTGCTGCTGGCGATCCCGCCGGCGGACTTCGTCCTGCACAACTCCATGTTCCTGGTGGCGCACTTCCACAATGTGATCATCGGCGGTGTGCTGTTCGGCGTCTTCGCCGGCTACACCTACTGGTTTCCCAAGGCGTTCGGCTTCACCCTCGACGAGGGCTGGGGCAAGGCGGCGTTCTGGTTCACCCTGGTGGGCTTCTACGTCACCTTCATCCCCCTCTACGTCGCCGGCCTGCTCGGCATGACCCGGCGGCTGCAGCATTATGATGTCGCCGGCTGGAAGCCCTGGCTGACCTGGGCCGCCATCGGCACGGCGGTGACTGCGGTCGGCGTCATCTGCCAGGTGGTCCAGCTGGTGGTCAGCATCCGCCGGCGGGACGCCTTGCGCGACACCACGGGAGATCCGTGGGACGGGCGCTCGCTGGAATGGTCCACGGCCTCGCCGCCGCCGGCCTTCAACTTCGCGGTCCTGCCGAACGTGGAGGGCGAGGAAGCCTACTGGAGCCTCAAGCAGACGGCGCGCGAACAGAACCGACTGCGCGAAGAGCCCGCCTACGAAGACCTGGAGGCGCCGCGCAACAGCCCGACCGGTTTCGTCTGCGCCTTCTTCGCCACCGTGGTCGGCTTCGCCCTGATCTGGCACATCTGGTGGATGGCCGTCATCGGCCTGATCGGCGCCTACGCCACCTTCGTGGTGTTCGCCTGGCGGGACACGGCCGAGTACCGCATTCCCGCCGCCGAGGTGGCGAAGATCGACCGCGCCAACCGAAGCGCCCGCCAGGACGCCCTGGCCACCTACACGGGACCGCGGCCATGACCGCCGCGGTCTCCGGAGGTGATCCGCACCGCATCGGTCACAGCCAGGGCCACGGCGGAGCCGCCTCTGGTCGGGGCGAGGGCGGCCCGGCGCCGAACCGGATCGTCGTCGGCTACGGCTTCTGGCTGTTCCTGCTCAGCGACATCGTCATGTTCTCCGGCTTCTTCGCCGCCTATGCGGTGCTGGCCGGGCAGACCGCCGGCGGTCCCACCGGCCGCCAGATCTTCGACCTCAACACGGTGGCCCTCGAGACCGCCTGCCTCCTGGCCTCGAGCTTCACCTGCGGCCTCGCCATCCTGGCGGTGGGCGCGCGCATGAAGCTGAAGTTCTACGCCGCCATGGCCACGACCTTCGTGTTCGGCGCCGTCTTCCTGGGGCTCGAGCTGCACGAGTTCGCCGGGCTGATCGCCCGCGGCGACGGACCCCAGCGCAGCGCCTTCCTGTCGGCCTTCTTCGCTCTGGTCGGTTGCCATGGCCTGCACGTCACCGCCGGCCTACTCTGGCTCTTGACCATGATGGCCCAGGTGTTCGCCAAGGGCTTTCGGCGCGACGTGCTGAACCGCATGCTGTGCTTCAGCCTGTTCTGGCACGCGCTCGACATCATCTGGGTGGCGCTGTTCACCGTCGTCTATCTGATCGGAGGCGCCGCATGAGCGAGCACGGGGCCGACCAACACGGCGTGCACGATCTCGCGCCGGGCGACGAGGAGCTCGACGGCAGCGGCGTCGCCCAGGGTCTGCGCGGCTATCTGCTGGGACTTGCCCTGGCCGTCGGGCTGACGGCGGCGTCGTTCTATTTCGCCCACAGCCCGCTGGTCTGGGCGCCCGCCGTGGCCACCGCCCTGATCGTGCTGGCCATCGCCCAGATGGGCGTGCACCTGGTGTTCTTCCTGCACATCACCACCGGGCCCGACAACACCAACAACGTGCTGGCCCTGGCCTTCGGCGTGCTGATCGTGTTCCTGATCATGGCGGGCTCGCTGTGGATCATGGCCAACCTCAGCCACCACACGCCCGGCATGGATCAGCTGATGCGGATGCAGCGGTAGCGCCGCCCGCGCGGGCTGGCGGTTCAGGCCGCCGGCAGCCAGATCTCGGCGAGGAGGCCCCTGCCGATCCGGCTCGACAGGCGCAGGGCCCCGCCCGACTGGGCCGCCAGGCCGTGCACCATCGACAGGCCCAGGCCGGTGCCGGCGCCCGCCGCCTTGGTGGTGAAGAACGGCTCGATCGCCTTGCGAAGGACGTCGGGCGTCATGCCCATGCCCGTGTCCTCCACGGCGATCTTCACATAGCGGCCCCGGCCGAGATCGGCCGCCGCCCGCTCCAGCGTCGCCGCCTCGACGCGCACGGTGAGGACGCCGCCGTCCGGCATGGCGTCGTTGGCGTTGACCACGAGGTTGAGGACGGCGAGTTCGAGTTGCGAGGGATCGCCATGGACCAGGGGCAGGGCGTCGGCGATCTGCAGCCGCAACTCCACCGCCGGCCCGACCGATCGCTGCAGCAGGTCCGCCAGGCTGGCGAGGAGGGCGCCGACGTCGATGTCGCGGGTCTCGAGCGTCTGCTTGCGGGCGAAGGCCAGCAGGCGGCCGACGAGGGTCCTGGCGCGCCCGGCGGTCTGCTGGGCGGCGTCGACCAGTCGCCGGCTCGCCGGATCGTCCTCCACGCGCCGCTGCAGCAGGTCGAGGGCGCCGATGATCGGGGTCAGGAGGTTGTTGAAGTCATGGGCCACGCCGCCGGTCATCCGCCCCATCGCCTCGAGCCTCTGGCCTTCCACGGCGGCGGCGTCGCGCCGGCGCTCCAGCTGAAGTTCGCGCCACAGCAGCCAGGCGAACAGGGCGGCGAGCGCCAGCGCGCCGACCATCGCCAGCACGACCGACTGCAGTCCGTGAATGAGAGGGGCGTCATAGGCCGCCGGCGGGACGATCACGTCCACTCGCCAGCCGTCAGTCCCCGGCGCCGCGCTCCAGGCGGTCAGCGCGCGGCCGACCCGGGCGACGCGCTCGCCGTAGACGGCGCCGTCCTTCGCGGCGGCGTTCAACCGGCGCTCATCGTCGCCCAGGGCCGCGCCCGGCGCGAGATCGGTGGCGATGACCACCGTGCCGCGCGCATCGAGCAGCCGGACGATCCAGCCCGGCGGCAGCTCGCTGGGAACGATCAGGTCGCGCAGCGAGGAGGGCTGGACGATGATGGAGACCACGTTGCGGACCTGCCCGTCGCGGATCACCGGCGCCCGCACGGCGAAGGCCGCATGCCGCTCCGGGCCGAGCACGAGCGGTCCAAGCCCGGGTTCGCGGCGGGCCACGACCGCCTGCTGGCTCGCCCGATCGACCACCGGTCCTTTCTGGCGGCCCCCGATCGGCGCCGGCAGATCGAGCACGCGCATGCCGTTGGCGTCGCTGACGCTGATCACATGCCAGCGTGGCTCCAACTCCAGCAGGCGCCGGGCCAGCGGCGCGAACCGTCGAGCGTCCAGCCCGGAATCGAACGCCGGCGATTGCGCGATCATCTGCGCCTCGCGCACGTCGGCGGAGAGTTCGTGGCCGACCAGGGTCGCGGCCGCATGGGCGTCGTCAAGGGCCTCCCGACGCATGGCGGCCCGCCCCCCGGCGGTCGACGCGACCTCGAAGGCGACACTGACCAGGGCCAGCGGCAGGAGCGCCGCGATCACGAGTAAAACCAGCTGACGCCGCATCCGCCCCCCCCTGCGCGCAATCTAGCCGATGGCTTCGCGGCCGCGATATCGAACGCGGCGGGGTGCGACGATGTTTCAGGCCCCGTGTTCAGGCCCCGTGTTCAGGCCCCGTGTTCAGGCCCCGAGTTTCGGGCCCCGAGTTTCAGGCCCCGAGTTTCAGGCCCGTCATCGGCCCATGGACGCTCGCCGCCTCCGGTTCAGGCGGCCACCGCCAGCATCGCCATCCGGACCAGTTCAGACAGGCTGTCGGCCTGCATCTTCGACATGACGTTCGCGCGGTAGATCTCCACGGTGCGGAAACTGATCCCGAGCTCCTGGGCGATCTCCTTGTTGGAGAGGCCGTCCACGACCTTGTTCAGCACCTGCCGCTCCCGATCCGTCAGCGTCGCATGCCGGCGGTCTATGGCGATGCGTCGGGTTTCGACGGCGTCCCGCGAAGTGGCGACTTCAAGCGCCGAGCGGACCGCGCGCAGGATGGTGTCGCTTTCGAACGGCTTCTCGATGAAATCGGCGACGCCCGCCTTCATGGCCTCCACAGCCAGCGGTACGTCGGCGTGGCCGGTGATGACGATGATCGGCATGACGCAGCCGATCTCGCTCAGCGCCTGCACGAGGGCGATGCCGTCCATCCCGGGCATGCGCACGTCGGTGACGATGCACCCGTGCTGATCCTTGTGGAGCTGGTCGAGAAACGATTGCGCCGAAGCGAACGACCGGCTGGTCAGGCCCTCCGTCCGCAGGAGGTAGATCAGTGAGTCCCTTGCTGCATCATCGTCATCGATGACGAAGATGGTCTGGTGCATGCTGTGTGGCCCTCTGGCGCATCAGAACGATGCAGCCGGAAGCTTAAAGCAGAAAGCGGCGCCACCCAAGAGAGAGTCTTCTACCCAGATTGATCCGGAATGACCTTCTATGATTGCGCGGGAGATGGAGAGTCCAAGGCCCATGCCCTGGACCTTCTCGCTCAGAAGGGGCTCGAACAGGCGCTCGGCGGCGCCGGGGGGAATGCCCGGACCGCTGTCCTCCACGCGGACGATCCACCACGGCCCCTTGCGCACGGTCGAGACGACCAGAAGCCTGGAACCCATATGGCGCATGGCTTCGACAGCGTTTCGAACCAGATTCGTGGTCACCTGCTGGACCTGTATCCGGTCGGCCAGGACCTCGTCCGGGCCCTCGGCGAGGTCATAACGCAGGGTCGCGCCGCCCTCGCGGGCGATCAGGTTGGACATGAAATCGATCTCGCGGATCAGATCGGAAAGGCTCTCCGGCGTCGGATCGGCGGCGTTTCGTGTGACCATGTTACGCATCCGCCGGATGATCTCCCCGGCCCGGATGGCCTGGTCGCCGGCCTTGTCCAGCGCCTCCAGCAGGTCGTCGTTCTCGAGTTCGAGGCGCGCGGTGACGTTGCGGGCGCCGCGCAGGTAGTTGGTGATGGCGGCGAGCGGCTGGTTCAGCTCGTGCGCCAGCACCGCCGCCATCTCCCCGAGGGAGGTCATGCTCCAGATGTGGGCCAACTGGGCCCTGAGATCCTGTGTCCGCTGGTTGGCGGCGTGCAGCTCGGTCAGATCGTGGAGGAACCCGGTGAAGTAGCGATCGTCTCCGACCCGCACCTCGCCCACATGCAGCATCATCGGGAACTCGGTCCCGTCCCGCTTCCGGCCTGTGACCTCGCGGCTTTGGCCGATGATCCGTCGCTCCCCCGTCCTCAGGTAGCGTGAGATATAGCCGTCGTGCTCGCTATGATACGGCGCCGGCATCAGCATGCTGACATTCCGACCGATCACCTCTTCGGCCGACCAGCCGAACAGGGCCTCGCCCGCCGGGCTGAAGCGTGACACGCGGCCATGAACGTCGATGACGAGCATGGCGTCGGGCCCGGTCTCCAGGATGGTTCGCGTCAGCGCCTCGCTCGTCCGCAGTTCCGCCAGCACCCGCGTCGCGTCGCCTTGGAACCGCCGGAAGGCCTCGGCCCCCATGGCGGTCAGCAGGGTCATGGCGACGAACAGGGTCGCCCGGACGCCGATGTCCATGGGCGGCGACCGCAGCCGCAGCTCCATGGCCAGGGCCGCAAGCAGGGCGACGGCCGCGGCGATCACCGAGGTGGCGAAGTCGGTCAGGCCGGCCGCCGCCACCACGGCGACGACCCCGAGCAGGTAGATACTGTGGCCAAGCAGGCTCGGCGCGAGGGACGGGGCGATCAGGGTGATCGCCACGAGGGTCCAGGCGGTGACGCGCGCCACCCGCCGCCGCCGCTGGAGTCCGGCGATGAAGGTCACTGCCGCGTCAATGACCATGTCGAACCCCTGGCCCTCCAACCGCATGGATTCTGCGCCGGGCGTATTCACACGTATCCGGTGCAAATGCCTATACGGGTAAATACGTAGGGCGGGAACCCTCATCCTTGCTGTTCGCCGACTATGTCGGAATGTCTGAATATTATCGTGGAAAGAGTATTATCCTGAATAATAATGGATTTTCGTATACCTTCGAAACGGCTAAGTTGCGGTTAAGCTTATCAATATTGTCGATCTCAGGATCGTCTAGGCGACGCCGGCGATCACAAGGGCGTCCCTGACTTCAGTAGCGGCGGACGCAGACCAGCGCCCACTCTGGGTAGTAAATTTACCGTCCTCGCGCTCATGCGCATGATGCGGACGTGTTGTGATGGTCCAGATGGACGTGTCCGACTGACCAGGACGGCGCAAGGGTGGAGCACAGCAAAATTCAAGAGCCAGAAATACGTACGAACACCTAGATACATGCCGTTTCAGCCGGTGTTAACTAGAGTGGATACGTATGTGTGGTCTGTATCGCTGCGGCAATGAACTTATACATCATGCAATTACTGAGTGTTCCGCCCAAGACTCGCAGCGATTTCCACTGCCTGCAATCCGGACGACAAAGATGAAAAGCGTCTTCCTCATCGGCAAACGGCTCACCGCGATCGCCGTGTCCGGCGTCTTCGTGGTCGGCGTGGCGACCTGTCAGCTTCGGACGCTCAACGCCAGTCATGTCGACCTGGCCGCGCTTGCCCTCATCGTCGCGGCGGCTGTCTTCGCCATCTGCGGCTGGGTCGCCCCTTCGCTGAAGGGCGAGACCCAGGAGCGGGCCCGGCCGGTCTTCCGCTTCAAGGTCAGCGCCGGAAGCGAAAGCTGGGAAGAATTCTGAGCATGGCTGCAGCGCCCCTCCCCTGGCTCGAGGCGGGCTCGATCGCGCCGTCGAGGGCGGTCCGGCCGGTCTCGATCGTCCGGCCCCGCCCTGGCCGCCGCGGCGATGATCTTCCCGCTCCAGTCACAGAGTTCCGGTGAGAATGTACCATGGCCGGACGGCAGATACTCTCTAGCGACCGCATCGACCTCGAACGGGTCAATATTCTGATCGTCGACGACAATCCGCAATCGCTCGACATCATGTATTCGGCCTTGTCCGGCTTTGGCGTGCGGAACATAACCAAGGCCCTGTCGGCCCGCGAAGCGCGCGAAGTGGTCCGCAAGACCACGCTCGATCTGATCGTCACCGACGCCGAAATGCCCGAAGAGAACGGGTACGACCTTCTGCGATGGCTTCGACGGGAGGGCGGCGACCCCAACCGGTTTGCGCCGGCCCTGATCTGCACCGGCCACACGCGGCTCTCGCAAATCCTGCTCGCACGCGACTGCGGCGCTCACTTCATCATCACCAAGCCCTTCACGCCGAAGGTGCTGCTCGAGCGAATCTTCTGGGTCGGCCGCGAGGACCGCCCGTTCGTGGAATGCGAGGCCTATGTCGGTCCGGATCGCCGGTTCAAGCGGCTGGGACCGCCCGGCGGCGTTCGCGGACGGCGCAAGGAAGATGTGTCCGCCGCTCTTGGAGAGGCGACCGAACCCAACTTGAGCCAGGACGAGATCAATTCGTTCATGAAGCCGGCCAAGGTCGCCATATGAGCGACGCGAGGATCATCCGGATCAAGAGCCGGCTTTCCAGCGCCATCGGCCGCGGCGGCATCACCGCCAAGGAGGCGATCGCGCGCGCCGACGCCGCGGTCGAAGGCATCCGGCAGACGCTCGTGGATGCGATCGATGCGATTCTCGCCGAGATGGAGGTCCGCTTCGGCGAGTCGAGCCCGGACGGTTCGGAGGGCGACTATGAAGCCCTCTACGCCTTGGCGTCCAACATCATAGACGCCTCCGCCTGCCTCAACGGCAGCCTGATCGACAAGGCGGCCTACGCGCTCTGCGACATGGTCGACCTCAGCGCCGAACGGGGCGTCTGGGACCGCCAGACCGTCGAAGTGCACATCATGGTCCTGCGCCTGCTGCGGAATGGGGGCCCCGACATGCTGCCGGCGCGGCGGCGGCGGGTGGTCGAGGGGCTTCGTCTGGTCACGGCCAAGCGCATCGGCGACGTCGAAGCGGCGCGGACGGCGAAGGCCGCGAAGTCGGCCAAGGGCGTCTGACCGGCCGCCGGCGCGTGGCGCTTCACGGCGATCGGTCGGATCCGCCTTGCGCCGTCCCGGTGGGGTCGGTAGGTCGATACTCCCCGAGTAACTGGAGTGTTCGGCGCGTGATCGGAGGCTTGAGCCCAGCCGGTGCGTCGGAAGACGGAGCTGGGAACGGCGCCGGCGCGCGCGCTCCGGCGTTCCGTTCCGCCCCCGTCGCCTCGCCGGCCACGGTGCGCTGATGGTCGTGCGTATCGGTCTGGTGGGTCTTGGCAAGATCGCCCGCGATCAGCACCTCCCGGTGATCGAGGCGTCTCCGGCGTTCGACCTCGTCGCGGTCGCCAGTCCGCACACGCGCCTCGAGCACAGGCCAGGCTATCTGACCATCGAGGCGATGCTGGCGGCCCATCCCGAGATCCAGGCGGTCGCGCTGTGCCAGCCCCCGCAGGCGCGCTTTTCCGCCGCACGAGCCGCCCTGGAGGCCGGCAAGCACGTCTTCCTGGAGAAGCCGCCGGGCGCCACGCTGAGCGAGCTGTCGATCCTGGCCCAGATCGCCCGCGAGCGGGGCGTGCGCCTGTTCGCGAGCTGGCACTCCCGCTTCGCCGCGGGGGTCGAACCGGCGCGCGCCTGGCTCGCCGGTCGCCGGGTGCGGCGGGTGGAGATCGAGTGGCGCGAGGACGTTCGCCACTGGCATCCGGGGCAGGCTTGGATCTGGGAGGCGGGCGGTCTCGGCGTGTTCGACCCCGGGATCAATGCGCTGTCGATCGCGACCGCGGTGCTGCCGCGCCCCTTCTTCCTCACCGCCGCCCGCCTTTCCTTCCCAATGAATCGCGCGGCGCCGATCGCGGCCGAGCTCGCCTTCACGGACTTCGCCGGAACCGAGATCGTCGCCGATTTCGACTGGCGCCAGACCGGGCCGCAGAGCTGGGATATCCGCATGGAGACCGACGACGGGACCCTCCTGCTCTCGAAGGGCGGCGGCGCGCTGTCGATCGACGGCGCGGCGCAGGACCTGCCGCCCGAGGGCGAATACCGCGGGCTTTACGATCGCTTCGCCCATCTGATCGCGACGGGGGCCGACGATTTCGACGTCACGCCGTTGCAGCACGTGGCCGACGCCTTTCTCCGCGGCGAGCGCATCCTGGTGGACGCGTTCGAGGACTGAGCCCCCGCCGTAGGCGAGGGCCTTCCTCGATAACCGCGGCGTTTCCGCCTGCTTAGTGGTTGTCGCGGGGCAGGCCCTTGGTCTGGGCGATCCTCTGGTACTTTTCCGCCCCCTCGAGGATGGCGCCGGTGTCGAGCTGGCCGACCAGTCCGCGCTGAATCTCCTGCCAGGGCGTCTGCGACGCCGGGTAGGCGTAGCCTCCGGCCGCGTCCAGCGCCCGGCGCCGCTCGGCCAGGGCCGCCTCGCCGATCAGGATGTCGGCCGTGCCGCGCTTCAGGTCGATGCGCACGCGATCGCCGGTCCGAAGCAGGGCGAGACCGCCGCCGACCGCCGCCTCCGGGGCGGCGTTGAGGATGGACGCGCTGCCGGAGGTGCCCGACTGCCGCCCATCGCCGATGCAGGGCAGGGCATGGACCCCTTCAAGGATCAGATAGCTCGGCGGCCGCATGTTCACCACCTCGGCCGCCCCCGGGTAGCCCACCGGCCCGGCCCCGCGCATGAACAGGAGGGTCCGCGGCGTGATGGCGAGCGCGGGGTCGTCGATGCGGCGGTGGTAGTCCTCCGGGCCGTCGAACACCACGGCGGGACCCTCGAAGGCGTCCGGATCGTCGGGGTTGGAAAGATACCGGTCGCGGAATTCCGCCGAGATCACGCTGGTCTTCATGATGGCCGCATCGAACAGATTGCCGGTCAGGACGATGAACCCGGCGTCGGTCATCAGCGGGTTGGAGAACGGCCGGATCACGTCCTCGTCCTCGATGGCGGCGTCTCGGCAATTGTCGCCGATCGTGCGGCCGTTGGCGGTGAGAGCGGCCTCGTGGATCAGTCCGTGTTTCATCAGCTCGCCCACCACGGCCGGGACCCCGCCCGCCCGGTAGTAGTCCTCGCCGAGGTATTCCCCCGCGGGCTGCAGGTTCACCAGCAACGGCGCCTTGTGTCCGTAGGTCTGCCAGTCCTTCAGGGCGAGGTCGACGCCCAGATGCCGGGCGATGGCCGCCAGATGGATGGGCGCATTGGTCGAGCCGCCGATCGCCGAGGTGACGACGATGGCGTTCAGGAAGGCCTCCCGGGTCATGATGTCGGACGGCTTCAGATCCTCGCGCACCATCTCCACGATCCGCAGGCCGGTGTGGTAGGCCATCTCCTGCCGGTCCCGGTAGGGCGCGGGGATCGCCGCGGATCCGGGCAGCTGCATGCCCAGCACTTCGGCCAGGGAGTTCATGGTCGACGCCGTGCCCATGGTGTTGCAATAGCCGGTCGAGGGCGCGGAGGAGGCGACCAGCTTGATGAAGCCTGCGTGATCGATCTCGCCGGCCGCCAGCATCTGCCGCGCCTTCCAGACGATCGCGCCGGAGCCGGTCCGCTCGCCCTTGTGCCAGCCGTTGAGCATCGGTCCGACCGACAGGGCGATGGCCGGCAGGTTGACCGTGGCCGCCGCCATCAGCGCCGCGGGCGTGGTCTTGTCGCAGCCGATGGTCAGGACCACGCCGTCCAACGGATAGCCATAGAGGACCTCCACCAGCCCCAGATAGGACAGATTGCGGTCCAGCCCGGCGGTGGGGCGCTTTCCCGTCTCCTGGATCGGGTGGACGGGAAACTCGAGCGGGACGCCGCCGGCTTCGCGGATTCCGTCCCGCACCCGCTCGGCCAGCACCAGGTGATGGCGATTGCACGGGCTGAGATCGCTGCCGGTCTGGGCGATGCCGATGATCGGCCGGCCCGACTGCAGTTCGGCGGGAGACAGGCCGAAGTTCAGATAGCGCTCGAGGTATAGCGCCGTCATGTCGATGTTGTCCGGGTTGTCGAACCAGGCCTGGGAGCGCAGCGAAGCGGAGCGATCGGTCGGTGGCGTCATTGAGCTCTCGCGGGGCTGGAGCCGGACGGGTCGCGCGCGCGCCTGCGCGTCCCAGTCGGGACCGTTGCACCCCTTGGGACATACGCAGAGAACAGATCGCGGGCAACCGTCGCCCGCCGCGTCGCCCCCGCCGCATCGCCTCGGCGAGCGTTATAGCGCTACTGACACGGCTGCGCCCCGGCCTTCCCCGGGCAGGCTTAACTTAAGGTTCAATAACTCGCCGGCTGATTTTTAGGGTGTGGGCCGTCCGAACATGAGCTTGCGGTAGTCGTCATCATAGAAGGGCAGCGCCTTAATCTCCGCCCCGGTGTGCACGTCCCATTCCACTTGCCGCAGCGCTTTCAGGACATCGAGGTAGGCGCGGTCGAGCACGATGGCGCCGTGGCCAGGCAGCAGGACGTCCCATCGCACCTTGCCGGCGGGGGAGGGTGTCGCGCGGAACTGGGCGAGCTTCCTCAGCGAGGCCAGATAGGCCGGATCGTCGGCGTAGGAGTTGCCCTGGAACCCGAGGCGATAGTCGAACAGGAGGGTGTCGCCCCCAAAAAGGATGTTCTTGCCGTCAATGGTCAGCAAATAGCAGGTTGAACCCGGCGTGTGCCCCGGCGTCCAGATGGCGCGGAAGGTCTTGTTTCCAAGCACCAGGTCTTCACCGTCATCGACGGGCCAATCGACCTTAAAGGTGGGATAGGCGGCGGCCATGGCGGGCGGGAGCGCCGAGCGGGCAGTAACGTCCGTCGCTTTTTCGACGGCGGCGACGTCGCCTCGGCCGATCAGGATTTTGGCGCCGAGCCGTTGGAAGTGCGCATCCGCCCAAGCGTGGTCCAGGTGGGCGTGGGTGTTCACGACCCATTTTATGGCCGATCGGGAGAAGCCGAGTTTCTCAACATTCTTCAAAATCGACTCGGTGTTGAGTTCAAGACCTGGATCGACCAGCACCAGGCCTGCGGGCCCAGCGTCGATCAAATAGGTCAGATTGGGTACGGTGTTGACCAGATAGATGTCGGTCATGATGCGTGAAGGGATCGGGATGGTGGCCGGCACGGGCGGCTGGTCAAGTCCATAGGCCTTGAACGCCGCCTGGATGGCCGTTCCTTCATTGTCGGGCCAAGGGAGATTCAGCGGCAGACGCTTGTCCAGTTCCCGCCGTTGCCAAGTATACCGGTCGTAGATGACCGTTTGTCCTTCCTCCGTCTTCATCGTCGGCAAGGTCGGAATTGCAGGCTGGGCCAAAGTCGCGGGTGCGGCGACCCGGCTCATAGCCAAAAGCACGGCCGCAAGCGCGCCTGAATACCTAGGCATGGGGTCCTCCTTTGCGACGCGCCGCTTCGCGGCACGCGTCGATTGCGATCATGTTGGCGACTGCGTCAGCCCCGCCAGTGATCGGCAGCGCGTCGCCGCGCCAAACCTGAACCAGATGTTCGAGTTGAGCCGCGTAAGTACTAGGCCCCTCGGCCACCTCAGCAAAGCAGCCGCTGGCGGTTTCGAGGACAAGTCGTCCGTTGCGCTGGGGCGCGACGAAGTCGTGGAGGGTCATTGTACCCGTCTCGCCCTCGAGTCTCAGCCGGGCGAAAAACGGACGGATCATGGAGCAGGCTGCCGACGCCCGAACGTCGCCGAATTTCAGCTCGGCCGTGAGGCGGGCGTCAATATCGCCTTCCATGTCCGCGTCGACACCGGTGAGCAGGGGCTCGCTGCCGAGGAGCGTGCGCAGGGCATGAATGACATAACACCCCAAATCCATCAGTGCGCCGCCGTCAGGGCCCTGACTCCAACGGAATTCACCGGCTGATCTCGGGATTGCGACATCGAACACGCCGTCGGCACGCCGTATGCGACCAAGAGCGCCGGATCGAACGAGGTCCAAGGCTCGCTCGAATTGGCCGTGGAACCGGTAGTGGAAGGCTTCGATCAAGGGGCGCCCGGCGCGCGCCGCGCTGTCCATCATCCCCCGCGCGGAGTCCGCGTCCGCCGCGAAAGGCTTCTCCATGAGGACCGCCTTGCCGGCGGCTAAGGCGAGTTCGCAGACGCTCGGGTGGCCGTGCGCCGGGAGGGCGCAGTATACGACATCCACATCGTCGCGCTGCACCAGGGCGGCATAGCTCTCCGATACACTGGAGACGCCGTATCGGTTCGCGAACTCGGCCGCTCGCGTCGGATCACGGGCGGCGACCGCCGTCACACTCACATCGGGTCGGGCCGCCGCCGGCGCGATCACCGCGACCGGAGCGATGCGCGAGGCGCCGATCAGGCCAATCCGCATCACGTCGACCGGCCCCGTCTCAAGCTGGCGTTGAACGCTAACCCGGCCAGGAATAGCGCCGCCATCGACGGAATGATGGCCAGGAAGGCCGCTTTACCGCTCAACGCTGCAAACACGCGCCCGGTGATCGCCGAGCCGATGGTGCCGCCAAGCGCCGAAGAGATCAGGATCAACCCGGTCATCGCGGAATGGCGGACGGGCGGCAGCGCGCTCAACACCGCCGAACACAGGGTGGGATAGATCGGCGCCAGCAAGAGCCCTACTGCCGGGAGGGCGTAAGCCATGACCGGCAGGTCAGGCCAGCCCGACGCGAGGCCCGAGCGAACCGGGCTGATGGACAGAACGACCGCCCCCATGAGGACGACCGACGCTATCAAGCCTACGCTCACCGGCCAAACCCAGCTGGTTCGCCGAAGGATCATGCCCGCGCCCAGCCTGCCGAATGCGATTCCGACCGCATAGAGGCTGGCCAGCTGGACGGCGAGGGCGGCAGGCAGGTTCAGCACTTCGCGATTGAAGGTGGGCAGCCAGCTGTTGATGCTTTGCTCGACCAGGACATCGAGGAAGGCGCAGGCCAGGAAGGCCAGCACGAACGGCTCGGACAGTAGCCTCGGCATGGCGGTCGTGGCGCCGCGCAAATCACCGCCCTCCGGCCGGGCGGACCGTTCGTCGAGTGGGCAGAGAGCGACGATGACCGCTGTTACGGCGGTCGCCCCGGAAAGCCAGGGATAAACGCGCAGCCAGTGCGTCGACTGCGGCGCCTTGGGATCGATGAAGAGGCTGAACAACCAAAAACTCGACAGGACGCCGAGCATGAAAACGCCTTCCAAGGCGCTGGTGACGCTGGCGTGGGTGCGCGGGCTGTCGGTCACAAGGCCGACGATGACGTAGATCGAGGTTTTCACAGCGGCGAACGCCACACCCACCACCATGAACAGCAGTTTCAGCGCCCAAAAGGAGCCGATTACGGGCGTCACAGCACAGGCGATCGCGACGGCGACAAGGCTAAGAACGGTCGCCGAGCGATAACCAAACCTTGGAAGGAGAGCGCCCACGAAGAAGGACGCGAAAGCGATCGGCAGGTCCTTGAATCCCTCCAACAGCGAGGCGTCGGCCTTCGAGACCCGAAAGCTCTGGACGGATTGGAGGATGACCGGTCCGGTGCTGTTCAACAGCAGCGCGAACAGAAGGAAGGTCAAGGCGAAGGGCGCAAGAACCCGCCAGCGAGAACCGGTCATGAGGACCGCCAATGCAGCAGGGCGAGGGTGACGCCGTTTGTCCAGCCAAAGCCGTTCTGGGGGATATATTCGCCGCCGGCGCCCCCGCCCGCCGCAGACTCTACATCGTACTTCTCGAAGAACTGACCGGTCTGGTCGAACACGCGGTGGACCATGGCGAGCCAGCGGTCGGCGATCGTTTCGGCTAACGCGGTATGACCATAGCGCGTCAACCCCATGACGGCGATCCACTGCAGAGGCGCCCAACCATTGGGGGCGTCCCACTGCTGTCCGGAATGCACAAGACTGGTCACCAGGCCGCCGGCGCGGAGAAGGCTGGTCTCGACCACTCCGGCGGCGGCGGCCGCCTCATCCAGATCGGCCAGGCCCACGAACAGGGGCGTGACAAGCGCCGCCGTCGGGCCAGGGCGGCGCTCGCCCAATTCCCAATCGTAGTCGCAGAACACCGCGGTGAGATCGTCGCGCAACCAGGTGCGGATCGCTTTGGCGCGCCGCGCGGCCATTGCGCCATAGCGATCCGCCAACACGCGATCGCCCTGCAGCGTCGCACGCGTTTCGATCGAGCGCTCGAGGCTCCAGAGAAAGGCGTTGAGGTCGATAGGCAGGATGGCGGTGGTCCGGATAGAGCCAAGGTTTGAGCCGTCGTCCAGCCATCGAGAACTGAAGTCCCAACCACTCTCCGCGCCGGCGCGCAGGTGCCGGTACACGTCATGCTCGGGCCGCTGGCCTGCGGCGGCCAACGCGCGATCCTCGGCGTAGGACTCGTCCCGAGGCCGGGCGAAATCGTCCCAATACCGATTCAGAAGGCTACCGTCGGAGAGCCTCACCACCCGGCGGTCCGCGTGGCCGGGCGAAAGGCCATCGGCGCCCGACATCCAGAAGGCGTGCTCTCGGACAAGGAGCGACAGCGCCTCCTCGCCTAAGCCGGCTCCGTGGGTCATTTCGACCATCAGATAGAAAAGCGGTGGCTGGGAGCGCCCCAGGTAATAGGCGCGCGTCCCATTGGGGATGAAGCCGAAGCGCCGGATCAGGCTGGCGAACCCCTGCACAATCTCGACGGCTTCCGCCTCGCGCCCGTCGACCATGAGGCCGAGAAGGGAAAAGTAGCTATCCCAGTAATAGGCCTCCATGAACCGGCCGCCGGGGACCACATAGGCATGACCGGTCTGAATCAGCGAGCCGTGCGCCAGCTCGGGCGCTGGCTGACGGACGAACACATTCCAGAGGCCCTGAATACGCCCCACAAGGTCCTGGCCAGGCGGGCAGTCTAGGTGCTCCGTGGGCGCCACGTGACGAAAGTGGTCCGAGACGAAGCGGCGAAGCTGGTCCCGCTCCAAAGAGCCCGCGCGCCGATATCGATCTAGAATGATCTCAGGGCTTTCCAGAGGGATCAGATCGGGGAAGGTCTTGCTGTCTGGGAAAATCCGCTGCGCCTGGACGTGCTCGAACAGCTCTTCGAACAGAGCGGACGGCGGCGGGTGAGCGGCGGTGGCGTCGGAGGGCATTCAGAGACTTACGCTGGTCGCCGCGCCAAAGATGGAAGGGGCCGGCCCCGGCGGTCTGCGCGGAGACGCTTGAACCGCCGGGCGTGCCTCGAGTTTGTCACTGGGCTCCGAAAGCGTAGCGGAGCTGGACGCCGAACATGCGCGGCGGCGCATAAGTGCGTGTCACAAACCCGTTCGAAGCGCTGAAATCCAGCTGACCTGTCGCATACGTATTGTCGGTCACGTTGGTCACATAGAGCGCGGCGCCGATGGGGCGCCCCAATATGTGATCCCAGTCAAGACGTAGGTTCAGCGTGCCGTATCCGGGAAGCCAGGGATAAGGCGTGGCGGCGGTGGTCGCGACAGAGACCTTGCTTTGGTAGGTTACGTTTCCGGACAGAGTGACTTTTCCATAGTCCCGATTGAGCGGGAGCGTATAGGCGACCACAAGCGATGCCTTGTCTTCAGGCAGCGCAGGGAAAGGAGTTCCGGGATTCAGCGAAATCGCGCTCGGCAGGATCTTGTCGTAGGCGGAATCGGTGTGGGCGTAATTGAAGGTGAACTGCAGTCCGGTGACTGGAATTACAATGGCTTCAACCTCAACACCGTTCACATGCCCCTTCGCGGCGTTCTGAACGACTTGAACCGGGGCCGTGACGCCAGCGGCGGTCGTTATACTGACCAGGGCCTGGCGCTGAATGTTGTCGTAATCGCCGAAGAAGGCGGCGACGTCGATCCGGGTGTCGACGCCCCAGAACCGGTGAGTGGACTTGATGCCGATTTCCTTGTTGACCAGCTTTTCCGGCGCATAGGAAGACAAACCGCTCGAGGCGGCCACAGTAGTGTTGAATCCGCCGGCCTTGTAAGCGTCGCGCAGGCTCGCATAGACCATCGTGTCGCGATTGATCTTGTAATCTAAATCAAAGGTGTAGCTGCCGTAGTGGAAAGCAGCTGACCCTGTCGTGTTGGAGCCGGCGGCGGGGATCACGCTGGCCGAGCTCGTATATTCCGTCGTGTAGCGGTAGCCGGCGGTGGCGCTGAGGCCCTTCAGGACCGGAGCGAGTTCGCTGAAGTCGTAAGTGCCCTGCACGAACGCCGCCTGGCTGCGGTCAGTGGCGAGCTGATCGACCAGCAGCGTGCGGGCCGGTAGGACGTAGGTGAATCCTTCATAGCGCGGCGTATGAAGGTTGTCCCCGAACAGTCCCACGGTGTATTGCAGCTGCTTGTCGAGGGCCTTGCCTTGCAGCTGGAACTCCTCGCTCACATAATCAAAGCCATCGGTCGGCATGGCGGTGCTCGTCTGGCCGCCGACAGTAATGGGACTGGCGTCGTAGTCGTAGCTGTAGGCGAGATAGTTGCGCGTGAAGCTGACGATGTTCTTGATCGTGAGGTCGTCATTCAGCTTGTAGCTCGTGGAATTGAGGAACTGCGAATAGTAGGCCTTGCCGAACTCCCGCGTGTTGTAGGAGACATCGCGGACGCCCAGGGCTTGCTGGGTGTTGAAGGCGGCGATGCGGGCCGGAACGGTCGATTCATTGGCGAACGGCACGGTACCCGCGCCGTTTGAATCGGACGTCTGATAGCGATAGAGCGAGTAGCTCTCCAGCCCCGCGATCGGCTTCAAGGTGAGTCCGATACGGAACCCCTCATAGGACAGGTTGTCGTAGTCGCGTCCCGGGAAAGAGGGGCCGACATCCTTGGTGTAGCCGTCGCGCCGCTCGATCGCGCCGGCGACCCTTAACAGCACCTTGTCATCAACGATGGGGAGGTTGATTGCTCCATCGACTTCGCGGTCGCCATAATCGCCGAGCTGACCTTCGATGTAGCCGCCGTACCGGTTGGTAGGGCGTTGCGGCTCGAACAAGACATTGCCGCCGGTCGAGTTCTTACCAAAGAGGGTGCCTTGGGGTCCCTTCAGGATCTGGACGTTGGCGAGGTCGTAGTAGCTGCCTGGCCGGCCTTCCAGACCGAGGTAGGGGTCGGGCGTTTCGGCGAAATAGGTTTCTGTGCCGGAGGTGGCGTTGTACGCCGGTCCCTGTCCGCGCACGATGAAGCCGCCGTACTCGCCCGGATAGCCACTTTGTATAGCCACGAGAGACGGGGTGTTGTTGGCGAGGTCCACCTGGTTGGTGATGTGGCGCTCTTGAAGCTGTTGGCCCGAGAAGGCCGTGATAGAGATCGGGACGGACTGGAGATCCTCGCTGCGGCGCCGGGCGGTCACCACGACCTCTTGCAATCCGCTCGCGGGAGCGGCTGCGCTCGCGGCGTCCGTTGGCGGTGCGGCCGATGTCTGGGCGAGCGCTTCACCTGTCCACATGGCGGAAATGGCCGCTAGGCAAACGCCCGCGACCCATTGCTTTTTGATATTCACCAAGGTCCTCCCCGAACCGACTTTTGTTCTTGAACCCGCCGTAGTCGCTAGACCTGTCGCCAACCTGTCGCGGAAGGCCGTTAAATCGAATCGATGCCAAAAATCTTCCTGGCGGCTGGGGGGCCAATAAGGCCTGATTTATCGGTTGGGGCGGCGGCCCGCGGCACTCGAGCCGGCGTCTGGTGAAACGCTCGATGGTCAGGACCCATGGGCCCGCGTCGCTCGGCGTCGCCCCCTCCTCGCGCGTTCAGCCGATGGACGTGTCCGCGCCCAGCGCGCCCGGGCGCGTCGCGGCGCTCGTCGACACGGCCTGACGCCCTTGCAAGATAAGGGAGCCCAAGGCCAGCAACGCGGCGAATGACAGCCAGGCGCCGGGGATCGCCTTGTTTGAGGTCAGCTGGATCAGATAGGTCGCGATGGCGGGCGTGAACCCCCCAAACAGCGCTGTGGCGAGGCTGTAGGCGAGAGAGAAGCCGGCCGTGCGAACCCGTTCGGGCATGATCTCGACAAGATAGACGATGAAGGCGCCGTTGTAGGCGCCATAGATCAGCGCCAGCGCGATCTCTGCGGCCAGCAAACGGCCAAACGATGGGGCCGCAACGAGCCACAGCATCACCGGATAGCCCAGGATCAAGGCGGCCGCGCTGGCCGCCACCAACAGGGGCCGGCGCCCGATCTTGTCCGACACCGCCCCCATCACCGGTAACATAACGAAGTTACAAAGCCCGACGCAGACCGTGACCAGAAGGCTCGTTGTCGGCTTGAGCGCCAAGACCTTAGCCCCGTAGGTCGGAGTGTAGGCGGTGATCATGTAGAAGAAGACGGTGGTCATGATGGCCATCATCGCACCGCGAACGATCACCCCTGTGCTGGCGCCGATCCCCTTGAGCAGTGTCGCAAAATCCGGACGATCGACGCGATTGCGGAAGGCTTCGGTCTCTTCCACACGACTGCGGATGATGAAGAGAAATGGGATCAGAAGACAGCCTACGAAGAACGGCAAGCGCCAGCCAAAGGCGGACATACGGGCGTTACCAAGCCAGAGGCCCGCGGCGAGGCCCACGATAGCGGCCGCCATCACTGCCGCCTGCTGACTTCCTGACTGCCACGCGCAGTAGAAACCCCGGCGGCCCGGCGGAGCGATCTCGGAAAGGTAGACCGACACGCCGCCAAGCTCGACACCGGCGGAGAGGCCTTGCACGAGACGTCCCAGCAGCACCAGGATCGGCGCCACAAGCCCGATCTGGGCGTAAGTCGGGGTGACAGCGATCGCGAGCGTGCCGACCGCCATCAGGCCAAGGGTCAGCAGCAACCCGCTCCGTCGACCGTGACGATCGAAATAGGCGCCCAAGACGATGGCGCCGACCGGTCGCATCAAGAAGCCGGCCCCAAACGTCATCAAGGTGAGCATGAGCGAGGCGTATTCATTGCCCGCGGGAAAGAACGCTTTGGCGATGGCCGGCGCGTAGTAGCCGAACACCATGAAGTCGTACATTTCGAGAAAATTGCCGCTCGCGACGACGAAAATGCGCCGCCATGGCGCGCTCGCCCGGGCCGTCGACTTCATTGCGCGGCCCCGATCGGGTCCATACCCGTGTCGCGGATGTCCGGAGCGACCGCCTTTGACGCCAAGAAGGTGATAAGCGCGCGCGCCGCCTGGTTCTGGGTCGAGGCCGCCGCCACGCCGGCGGAGAAGACGGTGACTTTCTGAGCTTCCTCGGGGATCGCCCCCACAATGGTGATCCCCGGGATGGGCTTCAACTCGCTCAGTTGCTGGAACCCGATTTCTGCTTTGCCCTGCGCCACCACTTGGCCGATTGGCGTCGCAGGCGCCATCCGGCCCTTGGCCTTCATCGCGTCAACGAGGCCCATCCGCGGAAAGAGGGTGTTCTGGAGGAAGACGCCGCTGGCGCTGTCGGACCAGGCCACCGACTTGGCCGCCAGCAAGGCTTGGCGGAAGTTGGCCATCGTTCGAATGTCCGGCGCGGGCGCGCCTGCCTTGACAGCCATGGCGATCCGCGACTGAGCGAGGTCGGTGCGGCCATCGGCGCGAACCAGCCCTGACTTCACCAGATCGTCGAGCGCATCGCTGACGAGCACCACCACGTCCGCCGGCTCGCCTCGGCGTAGACGCGCGGGAAGGGCGGTCGACGAACTTCCCATTGACGCGCCGTACGTGAGTTCGACGTGCACGCCAGTCGCCGCCTCGTACAGCGGTGCGAGCCGTTGCAAAGCTGCGGCAAAACCTCCTGAGGTCATCACATGAAGGACCGGCGCCTGAGACGGAGCCTGCGCCAGGAGGGGCGAAGCCGCGCTGGCGAACGCCATCGTTAGCGCCAAAACAACGAAGCTTCGACGTTTCCACTTCAGGTTCGGCTCGGCCATTGTGCTTACGTTCCGATGCGTCTTCGCTGACGACACTCGTCGTCGCCCGCCAGGGTCGCTCACCTGCGAATGATGCATTGAGCGGCCGAGCCTTCCTGTGGGACGCCGGGTAAGGCTTGCGCTACTTCAGGATAACGACACAGCACCTGCGATTGCGGCGCTGTCGTTGACGCCGTGCCCGCCGGGCTTGCCCCCCGTGCGACGATCGCCTCAGGGGCCTTGCCTTGTAACACCCAGCTGTCGAGCTGGCCGAGCCAGTCAACACTGTTGGGGCCTCGCCCGCCCGTGCAGTGAAGCATGCCCGGAACCATAAATAGTCGATAGAAATCCGAAGTGTCTCCCATCTTCTTCTGAACCAGGCCGAAGTAGGTAAGCGAGGAGCGGGGCGGTATATTTTGATCGTTCCAGCCATGGTACTGGATCAACTTTCCACCGTGGGCCCTGAATTGCGAAAGATCGGTATTTTCAGCATCAATGACGGGCGCGGTCCGGTTGACGCCGTCGAGCGCCTGCTGGCCCATGTCGAGCGACATCAAGTCGAACTTCGGGTCGGAGAAGGCAAAGTTCCGAAGGTATCCGATCGCGAAGAGATAGCCGATGGCGGTGTGGTCGATGTCCTCGGGTTCGCGGCCCAGGATCGTGGCGCGCCAAACGGGAAGAGTTTCTGCGCCGGGCTCGAAGCCCGGAAAGCGCAGCACCCCTGATCCCGGATCGCGCCAGCCGCCGTAGATGGCTTTTATGCTGGCCAGTTCGGGTTTGGTCAGGCAGTCGCTTTGTCGGCCCTCCTTGCAGAGGAGCTTGGCCGGATCGAAACGACACCGCTCAGGATCGAGGATGTAGCCGGTCTTGGCGCCGCCACAGTCGGCAAGCGCAGCGTTTTCGATGATCTGCAGCTTTGGCGTCTCGAGGAAGCCGCCGGGTTGTTTGAGGATCTGATAGTAGCCCGCCCGCATGGTCATCAACCGCGCCATGTAGTTGCCGGGGGCCCCCGCGACTACGCCATCGAAATCCAACGGGAAGCGCTGAACCTCCATCAGAGCTTCGCGTCCACCGTCCGAACAGCCTATAAAGTATGACTTTGTCGATGCGCGGCCCTTGGAGACCCGAATGAGCGCCTTGGCGACTTCCGTGGTTTCCTTCAGCGACCGCCAGCCGAAGTCGATGAACTTCTGTGGGTGGCCCAGCGCCCAACCGGTCTCCACGGTCGGCGCCTGGTGGCCATCGTCAGTTCCGGCGGCGACATAGCCCCTAGCTGCGACGGCCTTCAGTGAATCCGAATGGATTTCCCCCGCGTAGCCGCCATTACCGACTTGGACGAACTTTTCGTTCCACCCCGCCCCTTGCGGAATCCAGACCTCGATCCGGATGTCAGAATCGGATGTGGGGTGGCTTGCCACCGACACGCGACAGGCCGGCAGCGTCCCGGCCTGAACCGGCGTGATCGATAAGATGCTCGCATGCTCGAGTCTTACCGACGCCAGTGCGGCGCAAGGGTCGCTCGGCGCCAGGGCCGGCTCGGCCTGATTGTTCGATTGCGCGTCGGCGCCAGAGGAGGCGGCCAGCCCCCACAAGGCGGCCACCGCCGCCGCGATCGAGCCAAAGCCACGGCTGTTCATCAAACGCCTCGATCTCATGGAACTCCACCCGCCCTTAGAACTGTCCGCGAATGACCACAGTCCGGGACTGGCCGAGGCTCCGCAGGTTCAAGAAGGAGCCGGTGGGGCCGATAGGGCTGAGGGCGGACGACGGGCGAGCATTGCCGATGGTTTCCGGAATCTCGGCCAGCGCATCGGCGACTCCCGTCGGCGCGGAATCTTGCAGTTGCTCCGCGCCGATCACCGTCAGCGGCGTGGGCGAGGCGTTCCCGTCTTTGATCACGCGCGATCCGATGGCCACCACCTCATCCACGGTCCCCTGAGCCGATTGAGCGTGTACAATTCCGCCAGACGCGCAGATAATCGGAGTCGTCAAGAATAGATGCTGAGGCAATCGTGCAGAAGTTATTCGGTTGAAACCGAGCATTGTCTCCTCTTGTTTCGTTTTTTATGACACGCCTATTTGGCGCGTCGCTCACGATCCCAGTTGCGCTTCGCCCAGTGGGCTGGTCGTCATTATATTCTGGAAGCCTAGCGGCCCGACCTGTCACGAAGCTGTCGCGCTGAACGAAGGGGAACGCCGGACCGTACGGCTGAGCCAGCAGCCGGCGATCCCGCCCAGGCGGGCTGGATCTCGTCTAACCTTCAGCCGGTTGTGACGCCAAGACCGAGGCCGCCGCGCCCGGAAGCAGCGGAAAGAGAATACGGACGCGAAGTCCCTTCGCATCCGACCCGGAGCTGGCGATCACATCGGCGCCGAGCCGGTCCGCCAGGCTGCGCACGATTGAAAGGCCCAGGCCGCTGCCAGCCTGCCCCTGGTCACGCGACAGACGGTGGAAGCGCTCGAAGATTCGCTCCAGATCTGCGTCGGGAACGCCTGGCCCATCATCCTCGACCTGGAGAACAGCGCGTTCGATCGTCTCGCCGACCGACAGAACTACGCGGCCGCTTTCGCGATTATAGCGGATCGCGTTGTCCACGAGGTTGGTTAGGATCTCGGTGACCAACACTTCGTCCGCCGCCGCGACGACGGTCGTTGAACCTGGGTCGATATCCAGGCGAACGCCGGCGCGTTTGGCCGCCTTGCTCTGTTCCGCGCGTACAGCGCGGGCAACTGCGAGAAGGTCGGTCGTCGCATTCTCCCGGCCTGGCCCGGACCCTTCCGCGCGCGCCAGGGCCAGAAGTCCAGTGAGGAGGTTTTGCAGCCGCTCGGTTGCCTGGACGATATCGTCCAGGGACCTCCGCCCCGCCTCGCTTTGGGGGGGATGGCGCTTCAAAACCGCCAGATGCGTGCGCAGGATGGCCAGGGGCGTGCGCATCTGATGCGACGCGTCCGCCGTGAATCTGCGGACGCCACGAACGGAATGCTCGACCGTTTCGATCAAAGTGTTGAACCCTTGGACAAGGCCGACAAGTTCGGCAGGCACCCGATCCAGCGGGAGCTTGTCAAAAACGGTATCCTGGCCGGAGCGCGCCGCCATCTGAGCCTGCAGGCGCGTGATGGGGCGTAGGCTCCATCGGACAGCCGGCCATACCAGGAAGCCCGCGGTGAGCACGAACACCGCTTCAAGCGAGGCGAGTCCGACCAGCATCCGATCGGAGAGTTCATGGCGGGACTGCAAGGTTTCAGCGACCTCCACGGCCACTATGCCGTTGATTCGAGGAAGGCGACGCGACACCACCGCGACGCGGACGGTTTGTCCGCGATAGTGGTCGTAGCGGAAAACCGCGTGGTCGAGATTGAGTGTGGAGGCCGGTGCGACCGCAAGATCGGGATAGCCGGTGATCAATTCGGCGTCACGGCGCACACTGTAGTAGATGTTGTCGCGTTCGGTATTCTCGAGCATCCCCAGCGACCAGGGCGGCAAGTCGAGCGAAATGTCGCCATCTTCGACCGCAAGCGTTTCGGCGATGGCGCGCGCGGAGGCGGCGAGAAGGCTGTCGGAGGTCTGCTCGACGATTCCGTTGATCAACCAGGCGCCGCCCGCTCCCAAGAGAAGCGCGACCAGTGTCAAGGACACCACAAGCGTGCCAAGCAGACGCTGGAGCAGGGAGGGGCGGTGCTGTCGCCGCTTCACAAGGCGTCAATCTGATAGCCGACGCCGCGATGGGTTCGGATGTGCGGGCCGTCGGGTCCGAGTTTCTTCCGGAGCCGCGCGACATAAAGCTCGAGCGCATTTGGATTGACCAAGTCGTCGTAGGCGAACACCTCGGCCGACAACCGCTCTTTTGGAACAACCCGGCCGACATTTTCGGTCAAGACCAGGAGAACCGCCAACTCCCGCTTCCTGAGTTCGATCGACCGATCTCCGATACGGACGAGTCCCGACGAGCGGTCGAGGCTCATCGTTCCCAGGTTCAAGGTCGGATTAGGATCTCCGTGACGGCGGCGGATAAGCGCGCGCACCCGCGCCTCCAGTTCCGCTGGATCGAAGGGTTTGAGCAGGTAGTCGTCTGCCCCAAGATCCAGCCCCGTCACCTTGTCTTGTATGGTGTCTCGCGCGGTCAGGACGAGGATCGGCGTACGCGAACCCCTTCGGCGCAACGCCCGTAGCACATCGAAGCCGGACATATCCGGGAGTCCGATATCGAGCACCACCAATGCATAGGGCTCGAGGGGCTCGAACTCCAGAGCGGCTTGCCCCGAGGCGAGATGATCGACGGCATATCCCTGGTCGCTCAGCAACGCTGTGATGCCGCGGGCCAGCGCGAGGTCGTCTTCCACCAGAAGTAATCTTGGCACGGCAGGGTCCCACGAGGCCACTGGCCTCAAGGGTGGCGCACCGACGGCGGAACTGTCCAGAGGGAGATGCGCCCGGCGGGCGAAGGCTGGAGGTTGCGTTCCTGACCCCATGGGTGAAGTTTACGCGCCATGACGATATCGCGACGATCCATCGCTGGAGCCATTGGCGCGCTGGCGCTCGCCAACCCTCTCGTCGTCCACGCCGACGAGGCTTACCCGCGCGGGTATCCACGGTCCTACAGCGGACTTGCCGAACAGGCCGGGCGTGAAGGCGCCCTCTCGATCTATTCTTCGGCGGACCTAACCGACATGGCCGGTGTGCTGAACGCCTTCAAGCAACGCTATCCGGCTATCAAGGTCGACTATCGTCATTTCAACTCGACGGATCTTTACGATCGATTCCTGGCCGAGGTCGGCGTGCACAAGCCGTCCGCGGATTTTCTGTTCAGTTCGGCGATGGACGTGCAGATAAAGCTCGTCAACGACGGCTATGCCCAGCCCTACGCGTCGCCTGAGAAACCGAACCTTCCCCCCTGGGCGGTGTGGAAGGACGAAGCCTATGGGATCACCGCCGAACCGATTGTCTTTGCGTACAACCGGCGGCTTCTGAGCGTCAGTGAAGCGCCGCGGTCCCATGTGGATCTGGAGCGCCTTTTGCGGCGCAGAGCCGCGGCGCTGAGGGGAAAGATCGGCACTTACGATGTCGAGCACAGCAGCACCGGGTTCCTCTTCTTCACCCAGGATTTGCGGCTCAGTAACGACACCTGGAACGTGCTGCGGGCGCTGGGCGGCGCGTCGCCGAAGCTCGATGTCGGGGCGCACGAAATCCTGGCGCGAGTGAGCACCGGCGAGCAAATCCTCGCCTATAACGTCATGAGCTCCTATGCGTTGGAGCGCCGAGCCATGAACCCTTGGGTCGAAGTGATCTTTCCTGAAGACTACACCCTTGTCATGTCGCGGATCGGATTCATTTCCAACAACGCTCACCACCCCGCCGCGGCCAAGCTCTTTCTGGACTTCCTCCTCTCGCGCGAAGGCCAGACCGAGCTCTCCAAACGGTTTATCACTCCGGTCAGAACAGACCTTCAGGCCGCCCAACCCCATGGCGGCGCTCAGAACCTCCAGGCCATCCGCGTCGGTCCCGAGCTCATGGCCAATCTCGACCATCTGAAGCACGCCAAGCGGATTGCGGAGTGGAAGCGCGCCCTCGGCCGATGAGGCGCGCAATGCCCGGAACGGCGCGACAGATTGACGACAGGTCGGCGGTCTAGCCTCCGCGATCCGAGCTGCTCCCTGAGGTCTTCGATCCCGCGGCGTGCCGTTGATCAAAGATCGAGCGCGTTTTTAGAGAGTTGAGATGCCCGAAGGATCTGGCCGTTCTCGGCGCGACGCGTTGGGCCTCGTCTCGGTGGCCGGGATTGCCGGGTTCTCGGCGCAATCCCACACCGCAAGCGCCCAATCACGCCACGGCGATCCCTCCGCCCTAGACGCTTACCCAAACCCGGAGGCGGCCGGACTCGCGAACAGCGATGCGTTGAAAGCCATGGTCTATCCCTTGCCGACGACCTCGATGATGATCCTGCGCGGCGGGAAGGTCGCCTGGACCTACGGCGACGTCAGGCAAGCCAGCTATCTCGCCTCCGCGCGCAAGAGCATCCTCTCAATGCTTTTTGGCGCGGCGATCGAGCGCGGACAGATTCGGCTGGACGCGACGCTCGAACAGCTTGGAATTGATGATGACGGGGACCTCACGCCCCTTGAACGGACAGCAACGGTCGCGGACCTTCTGACCGCGCGATCCGGCGTCTATCATGCGGCGGGCAGTCCAGGTGGGGTCGAAAACGGACCAGCCCGGGGTTCCCACGTCCCGGGAAGCTTCTTTTTTTACAACAATTGGGACTTCAACGTGGCCGGCGCCGTTTATGAGAAGGCCACAGGCCGGTCGATCTTCGACGCCTTCGCGACGGAGCTCGCGGCGCCCTTGGGATTGCAGGATTTTGATCCCGCACGCCAGCGCATGCTCGGTTACACGCCTCGCCGGTCCCGTTTTCTCGCTTACCATTTCTTTCTCTCTTGCCGCGATATGGCCAAGCTCGGCCAGTTGATGTTGGACGAGGGGCGATGGAAGGGTCGCCGGCTCATTCCCCAGAGCTGGGTAAAGACCTCCACGGCCATGCACGTGCCCGGAACGGCGACAAACGCCAGCCAGTTGGGCTACGGATATCTTTGGTGGCGGCTCGATCCGGCCCGTAGCAGCTCCGCCTTCAACGGCGCGTTCGCCGCCCTGGGCAACTATGGTCAATATCTCTGTGTCTTCCCGGCGCTCGATCTGGTCGTTGTCCACCGACGCGCCGTCACCGACGATTTTGCTATTGCCCGCAATCTCGGCTTGACCGACGTCAATCCGGCGGGTGGAGAGGTTCAACTGCTCCCAATGCTCGACAAGGTCGTGCAAGGCTTCGCGAGTTGATCGGGGCTCATCGCGCAAGGGCGCGATCGCTAAAGCCCGTCCGACAATGGCCGCCCCAACGACGGCTAACCGCCGAGAAGTCTTAGCCGCTCAGGCGCGCACCAGTACCGCCGCGAGGTAGTCGACGATGGCGCGTGCAGCGGGTTTGGCGGCGCGGCCGTTGGTGAAGACGGCGTTGACGTCCACCGTGCCCATGTCCCATTCGGGCAAGACCTGCACCAGTGCGCCGCTCTCGAGCTCGCGCCTGATCGCAGGCAGTGTGGTCAGGACGATCCCCATGCCGGCGACGGCCGCCACATAGGCGCCTTGCAGGACCGAGATTCTCAGCCGGCCGTCGAGGCGCACCGATGCGGTCGTGCCCCCATTGCGGAACGTCCAGTCCCCGACCCCTTGCGGACCGACGATGACCGCGTGGGCTGCCAGGTCCGTCGGCACATTAAGGGGCGGGGCTGTCGCCAGATAGCTCGGGGATGCGACCAGGGCGCGCGGCCAGGCGACGAGCTTTCGCGCGACGGCGGTGGAGTCCGAGAGGGCGCCGAAGCGGAACGCCACGTCGACCCCCTCCCTCACCAGGTCCTGCCGGTCGTCATCCAGCATCAGATCGACCCGCAAGGCGGGGTGGCGGTCAAGGAAGGGCTTCAGGTGCGGAATGACCATGCGGGCCGCCAGGCTGGTGCCGATGGCGATGCGCAGCGCGCCGCGCAATTCGCCCGAATGGCGGGCGGCGTGCTCGGCTTCGTCGAGTTCGGCCAGGATCGGTTCGATCCGGGCCAGGAACTCGGCGCCCGCGTCGGTCACCGTGACCGCCCGCGTGGTGCGGATAAGCAGCGACGCGCCCATCTCCCGCTCCAGCGCCGCGATCGTCCGTGACACGCTGGACTGCGGCGCGCCGAGTTCTCGCCCGGCCGCGGAGAAGCTCCCCAGACGGGAGACCCGGATGAACGTCCGAAGGGCGGCGAGGCGATCACTCATAGCAGGACTGGATAAGTCAAAGCCGAACAGTTCGGCTAGTTCATTCCGGCGCAAAGGCCGATTTTCCCGTCATCGCGCTCGTGGCGATATCCAAGGAGACAAGAGATGACCCTTCAGGAAACCCTGGCGTCGATCGCCCAATCCGGCCTGCCGCTGCAAGGCAAGCTCGACGCGTTCAAATACGAATTCGACAACAACATCGCCCCGCCGGCGGCGGTCGAAGCGATGCACCGCGCCACCGACGAACTGATCGCGTCCGGCGCCCAGAACCGCGCGCTGAAGGCGGGGGACGTGGCGCCGCAGTTCACCCTGCCCGACCCGGACGGCAATCCCGTCTCCTCCAAGACGTTGCTCGCCCGGGGCCCCCTCGTGGCGACCTTCTACCGCGGCGCTTGGTGCCCGTTCTGCAACTTCGACCTGAGCGCCTTGGAACAAGCCCGCGCGGAAATCGAGGCGCGGGGCGCGACCCTGGTGGCGATCTCTCAGCAGACCGCCCCCAACAGCCGCAAATCGCAGCGGCAGAACGGGCTCGGTTTCCCGATCCTCGGCGACCACGGTGGTGAAGTCGCCGCTCAGTTCGGCGTCCGCTGGACCCTGCCGGAGTATCTGCGGGAGGTTCAAAAGGCGCTCGGGGCGGACCTGACCGTTTTCAACGGCGAGGACAGCTGGACCCTGCCGATGCCCGCCCGGTACGTCATCGCGCAGGACGGCGTGATCGCCTACGCCGAGGTCAACGCCGACTACACCCGGCGCCCCGAGCCCTCGGCCGTCTTCCCGGTCCTGGAGCAACTTCGGCGCCTGGAAATCGCCTGATCGCCCGAAGGCGATCCTTTTCGCCAGCTTAAGGCGCGGCGCCTCGCGTGGGGTCCCACCCGGTCGAAGCGTCACGCCTCAGGCGAAGCAATTCAAATGGACAGGGGTATGAAATGACTAGCACCGCGATCTTCTGGCTGCAGATCCTGACCAGCATCATGGTCTTCGGCGTCACGGCGGCGTGGTATGTCTGGCCACGGCTGAGGACATGGCCACGCAATTCCGCGTTGATCGCGATGCTCTACGTGCATGTGCTGCGCTACGTCGGCATGGTCCTGCTTGTTCCGTACATGATCGACCCGCGCCTTCCCGAAAGCTTCCGGTCCAGCGCGGCCTACGGCGACCTGATCGAAGCGGCGCTGGCCTTCTGCTGCATCGTCGCCTTGCGGGGCGGCTGGCGTCTTGCCATCCCGTTGGTGTGGGTGACGAACACCTGGGGCTTCGTTGATCTGCTGAACGGGTTGCGCGGCGTCATCCAGCTGAATGTGCCGAGGTTCGACCTGGGTACTTCTTGGTACATCTATACCTTCTTCGCGCCCCTGGTCGTTCTGTCCCACATCATGATCTTCTGGACATTGCTGAGCCGGAAGTCGTGGAAGAGCTGACCGTCTGACTTCTACCCGCCCGGCGGCTCGAACGCCTCCGCTTACTGACGATGCGCCGGCCCCTATGGCGCCCGTATCCGATACCATTCAAAGGAGAATAGCCATGTCGCACACCAGCGAGCAGGAATCCGCGCCCCCGTGGGACGCCGCACACGTCAACCTCACCTCCAAGGAGATGGCTCCTGGCGTCTTCGTGGTCATGCCCGACGACGTCTTCGCGAAGGACCACGTGGCCACCACGGCCGGCTTCGTCATCGGTGAGCGCAGCGTCCTCGTGGTCGAAGCCATGCTGAACGGCGATCTCGCCTCCCAGCTGATCGGGCTCGTCCGCCGCGAGACATCGAAGCCGATCCGTTACCTCGTCAACACGAGCTACCACGGCGACCACGCCTACGGGAACTACCTCTTCCCCGACAGCACCGTGGTGATCCAGCACCCGGCCACCAAGCGCTACATGGAGGAGAACTTCGAGGACGATCGCCGCTTCATGCTCGGCCTGATGGGCAAGGGCAAGGGTATCGAACGCGTGCAGTCCCGGCCCGGCGATATCACCGTGGAGGACAAGCTCAGCATCGACCTGGGCGGTCGCATCGTCGAGGTCCGCCATTTCGGCTTCGCCCAGACGCCTGGCGATCTCGTCATCTGGGCGCCGGATGCGAAGATCCTTTGGGTCGGCAACATGATCCAGGCGCCCTCGCCAGCGCTGCCCTGGCTCCTTGAAGGGCGTCACAAGGAGACGATCGCGACGCTCGCCCGCGTCCGTGACTTCCTGCCGGACGAGGCGATCATCATTCCTGGTCACGGCCGGCCCATGCGGCCCGCGGACATCGACTTCCCACTCCGTTACCTTCGCGAGCTGGATGCGGCGGTGAGCGTGGCCCTTGACGAGGGACGATCGGTCGAGGAGACGCTCGAGGCGGTGCGCATGGCCGACTACGGGGAATACAGCCTGTTCGAGTGGGCGCATAACGCGGTTAACGTACCCGCGGCCTTCCAGCATCTGCAAGTTCTTCGCGGCCTGGAGGCTTAGGCGGAGACCCACGGCGAGGCGGGAGACGGCAATCGTCTTCGGGGGCGGACCGGGGCTCGAAGGGGCTCTGGTCCAGCGCTTCGCCGCCGAGACCATGCAGGTTTCCTGCGGTCGCCCGCGACGAGGCGAAACTCAACGCCCCCGTCGCGTCCGATGGGGGCAGGGTATACGTCCCGACGTCGCCGACGTGTCGAATGGGCCCGAGATCCTTGGCGCTACATGAGGCTTGGCCGATCGCTCATGGGAAAGGCGGCCAGGACTCTCTCGACGTCTTCCATGTCATTGAAAAGGGAGACCGAGATGCGGACGTGGTTCCACCGAGTGGTCACTTTGACATTGGCGCGTTCGAAGAAAGGGTCCAATCGACCGGCATCCCTCACCGCGACCGTAACGATCGGCGACTCGGAATCGGCGGGCGTGAGCAGGCGATACCCCTTCCTGGGAAGCTGCTCCTTAAGCCTTTCGATCATCGGCTTGCGGTGGGCTCGGAGTCTTTCGAGCCCGACCTGCTCCAGATAAGGCAGCGAGTATTCCAGGCCTGCGAGCGTTGACAGGTTCGGCTCGTACCCCAGGCTGAACATGCCCCGTGCGCCCTTCTTCGGCACGTAGTTGTCCACAATCTGCTTTCCCGGCGTGTCGTAGGGATACATGTGGGTATCCGGCCAGCTCATCTTGGTGGAGGGCGTCTCGTGCGGCAGGGGGAAGTCGTAGTTGCTGATGTGATAGAACGGTGGGGCGAGCTTATGCATCGACGCCGCGTTCACGTAGAGGAAGGCCGTCCCTCTCGCCATCAGCCATTTGTAGGTTCCGGCGCACGCCGAATCCACCCCCATCGCCTTCACGTCGACCGGGGTATTGCCGATGGTCTGGATCATATCGGCGTGGACGAAGATGTCCCTCGTACGGGCGATCTGGCAGAGCGATTTCAGATCTTGGGTAAAGCCGTTCAACATAGAAGTCGCCGAGAGCGCGATCAGCTTTGTCTTTCCCGGACGGATCTGGCGCTCGTATTCCTCGAGCGGAATCTTCCCGTCCTGCGACATCGGGATAAAGGTGACCTCGACCCCCCGCTTCTGCATCTCCAGGTACATCATCTGCGCGCCGTCGTAGTGCAGCACGTCGCTAATAACGTGGGCGCCAGGCTGCGGCAGCCCAAGCGCCGCGGCGATGAAGGATTCGCCGACCGAGGTCGAAGGCACGAACTCCACCTCTTCCGGCGCCGCGTTGATCAGGGCCGCGAAATGGGAAATCACGCGGTCGCCATCGGGAAAAAAATCGCCCGGCTTGCGATCGAATTCCGCAAGGGCGGCCTTCTCCGCCAGGCGGATCGAGCCCTCGCTGACCGGGTGGATGGCCGCGCAATTCATATACGTTTTGTTCTTGATCGCCGGAAAGCTCTCTTTGCTCAGCAGAGCGACCGATGACGGCTCGGGCGGACCGCGGGTCTGAGCACTGGCCTCCGTCTCAGCGGCGAGGGCTGTTGCGGGCGCGGCCATGGGCAGGGAAGCAGCCCCTGCGGCGACCAGCCAATTCCGACGCGTCAGAGCCATGATGATTCCTCGGTGATGCTGTGGGCGATCTTGAAGTCTGGCGCAGGGGTTGGCGTCGATCTTGGCCCCGAGAACGACAGGGAGGTTCGGGGCGCGCCGATCGAGATCGTGGGGGAGTGGGTCATGCTGCGTTGTCAGCCCTGAGCCCCGTCAATAGCGCGGCGACAAGGGGCAGCCCCCATGAGGGTCAACGCCCCGCCGACACCCAGACCCGACGTGCTCAAAGCAAAGGCGCCGAGGACGGGAGACAGAGTCCCGCCGAGGCGCCCGAGGTTGAAGGCCAAGCCGGTGGCTGATGCGCGCACCGCTGGCGGGAACGTCGCCGGCGCGGTGGCGTAGAGTCCCGCCATTGCGGCGAACAAGCTCGCGCCGGCCGTGGAGAACCCGGCGGCCAGCATCCCGGCCAACTCCACCACTAGGCACGACAGGATGAGGGGGCGGCGGCCGAAGCGGTCGGCCAGGGGCCCGAGAAGCAGAGCGCCGAGGGTCATACCGGCCAAGCTGGCGCTCAACACCAGGCCAAGGTCAGCGGTGGACGGGCCGAGCCCGTGACGGATGGGGTCAGCGGCGACCGACACTGCAAGGATGTCGAAGCCATCGATGACATTGAGCAGAACGCAGACAGATAGCGCGAGCCACTGCCGCCCGGTCATCGCCTGATCCATGGAAGGGGACGCGGCGCCCGGCAGCTCGATTGTCGTCATCCACGAGACCATCTCAGGGGCTGAATCGAAGACGATCCTCGATGACCGCCGACAGCCGATGCTCCCGCGATCGCCAAACCAATTCAACGGGGTTGCGACAGGCGCCCTGTTGCAAACTCCGCAACGCCCGCACGAGCGCTGGCCGGGCGTTCCATGGTTAGAACTTCTTCAAGAGACTGACGCCGAACTGACGTGGGGCGCCTGCGAACCGGATGGGCGCGTAGAGCGCCGAGACATACTGGTCATTGGTCAGGTTCCGCGCGTAGAGCGTGGCGACGAAATCGCCATGCGTCCAGGCTAGCGTTGCGCCGAGGATCCGCCGTGCGGCGAGCCGGTCACCCTGGGCCCGGTTGTCGAACACCGTCCCCCACTGGCCCGAGATGTAGCTGTACTGGACGCCCGGCGTCAGCAGGTCCCCGCCGTCGACATGGAGATTGTAGTAGACACCGAAGTTGCCGGTGAAGTCGGGTGCGTAGGTCTGCGGATGTCCGCCGAGGTCGATGCAGGCCGCGGTGGTCGGACCCGTCGCGGGATCGCAGGTCCCGGCCTTGGCGACCCGATTGTCCTCCGCGTGGAACGCGCCCAGGGCGGTGTGTTCCCAGGCGAGGCTCGCATTGAACGACAAGTCGCCGAAAGCGCCCTGGGCGGACGCCTCGATGCCGTAGAGCTTGGACGGACTGGGATCGCTGATCTCGGTGGACTGGGCGGGATTGTTCGCCAGCGGCACAACGACCTGGAAGTCGCTGTAGTGGCTGTAATATAGCCCGAGCTGGGTGCGGACGTGACTGTCGAACAGGCGCGCCTTCCAGCCCAACTCATAGTCCGTGACATACTCCTGCTTGAACGGAGGGGGCACCAGACCGCCATCCAGGTAGAGAGCGGTGTTCACGCCGCCCGGCTTCGCGCCCGTCGCGACGAAGGCGTAGAGGAAGTTGTCGCGATCGAGCGTCAAGTTTAGGTTGACCTTGCCGGTGACATTCGAACCGCTCGCCTTGCCGTCCTCGTAGTAGTTGACGCCCCTGGCGAGCAACTCCGGCACGTAGAACCGTTGAAAATTGCCCGCGTCCCAGTCGGAATAGCGCAACCCCGCCTGCAGCTCGAAGCCTGCCGGCAGTTTGTAGCTGACTTGGCCGAAGGCGCCCCAGGTATGCGTAGGCGCCGATCCGTAGCTATTCTCGTCCAGGGCGCCTGGCGGCGTCGCGATGTCGAACCCGGGCGGGAAGTAGGCCTGATTGTCTTGGTAGCTTGCCCCGACGATCCAGCTGAACGGGCCTTTGTCGGGCGAGATGATGTTGAATTCCTGGGAGTAGATGTGTTCGTCAAGGGCCACGGTGATCGTGTAGTTGGGCGAGGGGAGCGCGGTCCCGTCGATGTCGCCCTTGTATCCCGCCCGCCCGTCCTGGTAGCCGGAGATTGACCGGAAGGTCATGCCGGAGGAGGGATCGACATAGTCGATCTTTAGGACGGCCCGCAGAAACTGGTCCGTCGCATAGGGGTGCGGGTAGTTGGTCTGGAGGTTGTACAGGTTGTTGGTCGGATTCACCTTGCCGGTCGCTGGATTGATGATCGGGTCGCCGAAGTACCCTCCGCTGTTCAGGTAGTCGCCGTCGACCTTCAGAGAGATCTTCCACGCCGGCGCCGGCGTCCAAAGCAGCGATAGACGCGCGCTGGACCAATACAGATCGGCGGGATGGCTGAGCCCGGTGATATGGTAGAACGAACTCCGATACTCGTCGTTTATCGCAATGCGCGCCGCGAATGTATCGCTGATCGGAATGTTCAGCGCGCCCTGTAGGGTGGTGTCGTTGTAGTTGCCGTAGCTCCCCTGGACATAGCCGCGGTATCCGCCGCCGATCTTTGGATCCTGCGAGTTGACGATGATGGCGCCGCCGGTGGCGTTCTGACCGCTGAAGGTCCCCTGGGGGCCACGCAGCACTTCGACGTCGGCGACGTCGTAGTACGGCTCGTCCTGGAAGAAGCCGGGGAAGGTCGCGACGCCGTCGCGATAGGTGATCACCCCTGTCGTGCTTCGGACATTGTGCTCGCCCTTGCCGATGCCGCGGATTTCGATGTCGGCGCCGGATCCGAAGTTATTCACGGTCAGCCCAGGGCTGACGAACTGCAGCTGATCTTGAGTGAACACGCCAGCCTTGGTGAGGTCGTGTTGCGTCAGAACTGTCGCGGCGATGGCCGTATTCTGCAAGTTGACGGTGCGCCGCTCAGCGGTCACCACGACCTCCGTCAGGGTCGAGGGCGACGGCTTGTCGCTGACGCTTGCTTGAGCCGTGCTTGTCTGTGCGACCGCGGCGCTGCCGCACGTCAGCGCCGTCACCGCCGCGCACGCAAACAGGCTTGATTTGAAAAGCATCGAGAGGCCTCCCCGGTCTATGTTTTTGGTTGGGGGCTGGCGTAGCGATTTAGGCTGTCATCAAGCTGTCGCGGCCGCAGCGCGCCGGTCTGGGCGACGAGGTAAAGGCTTCCCGGTCAGCGCGGCCCGGGCCGATTGGGATGATTGGGCCCTCGAACCCCCAGCTGGTGTCGCAGTAGACGTCTCAGGACGCCTTTGCCGAAGCCGGCTCGCGCGATGGCGTCAAAGCCGAGCCGAGATCGCCCAGCAATTTCTCTGGCTTGAACGGCTTCGTCGCCACGCCGTCGAAGCCGCGGCCACAGGAGCGCCGCCCATCAGCAGGGGTGTTCGCGATGTGTTGCCGACGTCATCCATCCTCATGACCTTCGCGCCACTCAATAGAGCCCGTAGAGGCCCTTGACTGAGCTCAGGAGCTTGGCGGGGTCGAAGCCGATCCCGTCGCGGAAGACGAGCTGGATGTTTTCGATATCCTGAATGCGTCGGCTTGGGTCGCCTTTTACGATCATCAGGTCGGCGCGCTTGCCGATGGTCACGCTGCCGATGTCCCCAGCTTGGCCGAGATAGGTCGCCCCGTTCAGAGTGCCGATCTTGATCGCTTCGAGCGGAGAGAAGCCGGCGTCGACCAGGAGCTCCATCTCACGCTGGTCCGCGAAGCCCGGGATAATATGTCCGTCTCCCGTCGGGTCGCAGCCGGCCATCAGGGTTCCGCCGGCCAAGACGAAGTTCCGCTCGAACGCCTCCAGCCGCTTCAGGTTGGCGTACCAGCGCGCCTTCCGTTCGGGAACGGCGGTGCTGTTGGCGTTACGCGCGTAAAGATAGGCTTCCCTGGCCTGCGGCGTCAGAACATCCAGCTCCGCCTGTCGCAACGGCGGGACGCCGGTCGCATCCACATCCTCGACCGGCAATGTGCTCGTGATCGCGACATGCTTGGCGATCAGCAGCGCGTAGAGCGCCTTCGCCTGCGGCCCATCTGGGTCCATCGCTTTCACGGTCGCGGACCCTTGCGAGCTGGAGCAAAGGTCGGGCTTCTTATCCGGGTCAAGTTGGGTATTGACGGAAAACCCGTGTTCAATGTTGTCGATCCCAAGTTCAGCCGCCTCGGGGTAGGTCACCGAACACAGGTGGCCGGTAATCTTGAGTCCATGACTATGCGCCGCGTCGATGGCGGCTTTCAGCTCGGCTCGGGTGATATGGTCGTAGGCCTTGAAGCTCGTCGCACCCTCCGCCGCCCAATAGTTGACGGTGCTGCGGGCGTCTTCGGGGCCGCTCAAGGTATGCATCTGCAGGAAGATGTTTCCCGCGCCCTGCAGATAAGGGCCGGTGACGTCCATGTGGGGGCCCGGCAGTTGGTTGGTCTCTATGGCCTGTTTGAGATTCAGGTCCGCATATGGCTCCATCGAGCCCGCGGTTCTGATCGTGGTGACGCCGCCGGCGAGATACAGCCGTGGCGCCGTATAGGTCTCCTGCGGGAGAAGCAGAGGCACTCTCTGGGCATGCGCGAAGTCCGTACCGGGGCGCGCCACATAGAACAGGTGCTCGTGCATTCCGACCAGACCGGGCATCAGCGTTCGCCCCGCCATGTCCAGGGTTTGCTTTCCGTCGGCCCGTTCGGATGCACGGGAGGGCGCGATCGAGGCGATGCGACCGTTGTTGATCGTCACCGTGCGATCTTCGAGGGGCGCAGCGCCCGTTCCGTCGATCACGCGAACGTGGATCAGCCTCAGTTCGGCGTGTGACGCATCAAAGGACACGAACTGACGGACTTCGTCCGCGAGAGCGGGGGCTCCGGGATCGGGAGGCGATTGAAAGAGGGTCTGGGCCGAGGCGGCGCCCGCTCCCGCCAGCAACGCCGCAGCGCTGCAAGCCATGCCGATGATGCAGCCTTTGACGGCCGACGGAGCAAGACGCGGCAAGCGCCCAGGGGCGGTCGAGGAGCTAAGCGGTTTCAAGCGGGAGGTCCTGGGTGGGAGGGCTGTGGGCCCTTCTGCTGGACCGTCGTTTTGGCCTCGACCGCTTTTCGCCAAACCTCCCGATCTTTTCGATGAACCCGGCGCAGCGCACAGCGCGCTGCACAGCACGGCGTCTTCAACCGGCCACAAGGGCCCGCACACTCGCCATGTAGCTCTCGCCAATGCCGACCTGGCGGCCGCCGCGCAGGCGAACGATCCACTTTCCGGAGCTATCGCGTCCAACCGCCTCGATGCTGCGTTTCGCCACCAAGGCGGAGCGGTGAACTCTGAGAAAGGCCGCCGCGTCGAGGTCCCGCTCCAGTTGGGAGAGGGTGGAATGAAGCAGATAGGACCGTCCCGCGAGATGCAGCCGCATATAGTCGCCCTCGGCCGAGATGTAGTCGATGCGATCGGCCTCGATGCGCACCATGTCGCCGCCGTCACGCACCCAGAACTCGGAGCGAAACCGGGGCTTCGAGGACGAAGGGGCGCCCTGTCGGTCCTGTACCCGCTCGAGGGCCTGACGCAGGCGGTCGAGGGCGACCGGCTTCAGCAGATAATCGACCGCCCCGACCGCGAACGCCTCCACGGCGAACCGGTCATGCGCCGTGGTGAAGACGATGCCGGGGGCGGAGGGCCCGCGCGTCGCCAACTCCGCCGTGACGAGACCGTTCAGGCCGGGCATGTCGATGTCGAGCAGCATGACGTCCGGCGCACATCGGCTGAGGCTGGCCAGGGCCGCGCGTCCGCTCGTCTCGCTCGTCGGCCGCGCGTCCGGCATAGCGCGCAGGCACAGTCTTTCCAGACGGCTGGCGGCTAAGGGCTCGTCGTCGACGATCAGGATGCGAAGCGCGCCGGTCATTCCGGCACGGGCTGTTTCACGGGAAAGCGGAGGGCGGCGCGGTATCCCCCGCCGGCGAGCGTCCCATGTTCAAAGGTTGCGCCGTCGCCGAAGCGCAGGGCCAGTCGGTCGGCCACGTTGCGGAGGCCCAGGCCGAAACCCGCCTTTTGCGATCCTGGACCATCGTCTTCGACGGCGACGACGACGTGCTCCTCCACGCCCCTCGCCCGCACGGACATATGGATCGGCCCCTCGGACACGCCCACAGCGTGCTTGATCACGTTCTCCACTAAGGGCTGGATCAGGAGCGGCGGGATGGGCACGTCCTCCAAATGGTCCGGAAGGTCCAGCGCTACCTGAAGGCGCGCGCCAAAGCGAAGCCTCTCAATGTCCAGATAAGTCTGATGCAGGCGAAATTCCTGGCGTAGCGTCGTATCGACCAGGGCGTCGCTCGAAAGGGTGGTGCGAAGAACCGCCGACAGGGACGCAAGGGCCTGTTCCGCCTTCTCGGCCTCGCCTTCCATCACCAGCGCCGAGATCGTGTTTAACGCGTTGAAAAGAAAGTGAGGGTCGAGCTGGTATCTCAGCGCCTGCAATTGCGCCCTCTGGGCCTTCGACTCGGCCGCGGTCGCGCGCTGCAGGGCGTCGCGGCTTTCGATCGCGCTGGCGACGGCGATGTAGAGAACCCCGAGCGCCGTGAAGAGAAATTCGTTCTCCGCGATCGTCTGTACGAACACTCTCGGCAGATCGTTGCCCGCCCTTTCCGCGACCGACCAGAGACCCGGCGGCGCGAAGACGAACATGACGTCGTAGTTGGCGATCGCGAGAACAGCGGCCGCGGGCGCGGCCAGCAGCAGCGCGGCGCCGATTTGCACAAGAGGCGGGCGACGCTCCAGGCGGCTTAGCGCCCCGAACAAGGCGGCGGTCAAAAGCGCCCCGATGGCCGCGGTCAGCACGTGCCGGAGCGCGACTTCGCGCATGTTGGAAAGGCCAAGCACAGCGAGGCGGATGGCGACAAGGGCAAGGTACAGGATCCAGGCGCTGGCGATGGCGATCACCGCGACCTTGCGCTTGGACCAGACCTCGGACGGGGCGAAGGGCCGCCTCAAAGTGATCTGCGTCCCATCGAATTGCCTCCCTTGCGAGATCACCACCGCGGGGATCATAGCGGGGACGCGGACGGGCGGCGACGCCGACACCATACTGAATGATCGCGACGCCCAACAGGCCCACACGCCGGGGGGTGGCTGAGACGCTGGGGTTGCGAAGCCAGCTGACTCCGGCCGGAGGTCTCCTCGGACGAACATCCATAAGCATGCCCGCCCGACGGAGGCGGGTCGAGCGCCGCTTGTAAAATAGATCAAGTCGGGCTGGGGTGTGAAAGCCGCGGCGGCGGTCTGCGCCGGCGCAGGCCGCTGCATCTTCCATCCGGGGCTGACCGGTCGCCCCTCACGCTCGCAATCCAGCGGGTCGTGCGATCAGCGAGTCTCCAACATCCCTATGGAGCGCCCAGAGGAAGCCCCCGGCCAGCGGCGCGATGGCGCCCAAAATCAAGAACGCCGGCCTGATATCGGCGACTACCAGATGACCTCCCTGATCGGGCGGCCCAAGGTTCACGGATAGTCCCTGGACTTTAGAAGCGGGCGGCGAGCTTGATGCCCACCGTGGCCGGCTGGCCCATGAAACCGCGCAGCAGCGACTGGCCGGTGACGGCGTTGCTGCCGCCGAAGGCCGCCGCCAGGGGCTGAGCGAACTTCAGGGTCCAGTAGTGCTCGTTGGTCAGGTTCGTGCCGTAAAGGGTCAGGGTGTACCTCTCGTCCGGGCTCACCAGGTTGATGCGCAGGTCCAGCAGGGTGTGGGATTTGATCACGTCCTGGGGGTTGTCATCCGGGCTCGAATAGAACTTGCCGAGATAGCTCACATCCGGGCGGACCTGCAGGACATAGCCGCCCATAAAGGGCGCGGAGTCGTATTGCAGGGCCAGGTCGCCCTGGAATTTGGGCGACAAGCTGTTGGGCCGGCCGGTCAGATTCTGCACCGCGGGGTTGCCGCCGACGATGGTTTCATAGCCGACGCAGGAATTGATCACGGCGGCCGAACACCCTGGCAGGCCAGCGGCCGCCGGGTTTGAGGTGTAGTACGAGTACAGATAGTCTCCACCGAAGTCCAAGCGGAAGTGATCGGTGATGCGATACTGCGCGTCCATTTCCAGACCGCGCGATCGGATATTGCCGGCGTTGCGGATGATGAAGAACTGGCCGTTGAAGGACCGCTGTTGGAAGTTGTCGATATCCATTTGATAGATATCGGCGTTCAGCTGCAGGCGGTGGTTCAGCAGGGTCGACTTGATCCCAGCTTCATAATTGGTCGAGGTTTCGTCCGAGAAGGTCCGGGTCGCCGTGGAGAGGGCTGGAGAAGAGCCGGCCGAGTTGAAACCACCCGACTTGTACCCGGTCGAGTAGCTCACATAGGTCATCAGGCCGGACATGGGCGTCCAGCTCAGGTTGGCCCGGTAGGTCGGCTTGGTCTTCGACGTGGCGAGGTTGTTCTCCGACTCCGGAGCGCCGAGCGACGAGGCGCCGGGGTTGTTCAACACGTCGCTGAAAGTACCGGTCTTGTCGTCGGAGGTGATGCGCGCGCCGAGGGTCAGCACGAGCTTCTTGGTCAGCTTGTAGTCGCCCTGCACGTAGCCGGCGTAGCTTTCCTCTTTCTGCGTGAAGGCGCTGACAGCGGCGTTGGCGAGCGGCGCGGCCGTGCAGGCGGCTCGGCCGGCGGCCGGCACGACGACGGTGCACCACTGCGATCCGAGATCGTTGGCGCTGCGGATCTTGTAGCTCTCGTTGAAGTAATAGAAGCCGGAGACAAAGTTCAGATTGCCGCCCAGAAGCTGATCCTTCGGTGAGAGCAACTGCAGCTCATGGCTCTGGCTGGTGCTGCCGAAATGGGCGCGGCGGCGGAAGGTGTCCAGAGTCGTGCCGCTGCTGTCGCCGTCGTTCTGGTTGTTGCGCCAGTCGCGATAGGAGTCGATGAGCCGGACCTTGAAGCCGCCCCAGGCGTCCCAGGTTAGGTCGCTGGAGATGCCGCCCTGCCCATCGTTCAGGGTCGGGTTCGTATAGTGCTGGTTGTTGTTGTACGAGCTGTCGCCGTGCAAGGAGAGCGTGCCGCCTGCAGCCGCCACCTTGTTGACGAAGTTCGCCAGCTGCGTCGCCGGGGCGCTTTGTACGTCGAGCACGTTGACGTTGACCCCGTCGCCCGTGGTCTTGGACAGATCGAGGCGGCCCACCCACGTCAGGGTCGGCGCGATCGCCCACTTGGCGCTGAGCCGGCCCGTCTGGGTCTTGCTCGCTCCGTAGGTGCCGCCATCGTAGATGTTGTGGACATAGCCGTCGGTGCTGTCCAGCTGAAGGGCGGCGCGCAGGGCGAAGGTCTCGGTCACCGGCACATTGGCGACCAACTGGCCCTTGGCGGTGTCGTAGGAGCTCACATCCACCGAGGCCATGCCGGAATAGCCACGGAACGAGGGCTGGTTCGTGGTCAGCTCAAGCGCGCCGACCGTGGCGTTCCGGCCCGAAAGCGTGCCCTGCGGCCCGCGCAACACTTCCACCGTTGAGATGTCGAGGAAGCTGGTCAGGATGGCGCCGGGGCGCGGGATGTAGATGCCGTCGATATAAGGCGCCACATCCGGGTCGATGGCGGCGTTGGAGTTGGAGCCGAAGCCGCGCACCTGCAGCGTAACGCCTGAAGCCTGGGCGATGGTGTAGATCTGGAAGCTCGGCACCACCTGCTGCAGCATGGTCACATTGGTGATGCCGGACTTCTCGAGCTGGCCGCCGGAGATGGCCACGATGGAGAGCGGCACGTCCTGAACGTTTTCCGCCCGCTTCTGCGCGGTGACCACGATCCGTTCGATGCCGTTGCCGACGGACGATGGCTGGTCGGATCGAGGCTGGGTTTGGGCGACCGCGGTGGTCGCCGTGGCCAACGCCAGCGTCGAGCACGCACCGAGCCAGAAAGTCGAGCGCTTCATGTTTCCCCTCGCAACCTCTTCCAAGCCTTCTCGCCCGCCGATTTTGGCAAACGGCCAGGGGAAAACGTTGCGGGGAAAACTACGTCAGCGCATTCCTAACGGGATAGGGAAATGATCTCGACGACTTTATAGCTAAACACTATGGAATCAGGAGGCCTCCAACTTGGATGTCAGGCAGATGAGGCAGGTGCTCGCCATCGGGCGGCACGGAAGTTTCTCCAAAGCTGCCAAGGAGTTAGGTATCGCCCAGCCCACGCTCTCCAAGAGCGTCGCCAGGCTCGAAGACGAATTGGGTGTTATGTTGTTCGACCGGTCCGGCTGGCGCGCCCAGATGACGCCTATGGGCGAGTTCTTCATTAAGCAGGCGTCGAGCCTGGTGGACGAAGCGCACCGCCTCGACCGAAACATTCAGCTGATTGCGCGCGGCGAGATCGGCGAGGTGAAGATCGGACTGGGTCCGATCCTGCGCGCGGCCTTCATGCCGAAACTGGCGGCGGAGATAAACACCCGCCACCCGAAGCTCAAGCTGACCATCATGGCCGACAGCGCGACGAGCCTGCTGCAGGGGGTCAATTCCGGCGCCTATGACCTGATCTTGGTGGCGGAAACGGCGGTCGCGACGGAAGTCGGCCTGGTCAGCTACATCGTCATCGAGGAGCCCGGCGTCGCCGTCGCCGCGCCGGGTCACCCGCTCGAAGGCAGGGCGGGGATCAGCGTCGCCGAGTTCGGCTCATATAACGTGATCGGCAGCGCCATCTCCAGCACCTCCACGCCCATGCTCTACACCATGCCGGAGCTGTCGCACGAAACCCGGACCCACAATGGCTTCAACCCGATGATCGTCACCAACGATCTTGAGACCACCCTCGATCTCGTGCGCCGAGGTATAGGCGTCTACGCCGGGGCGGCGCATGCGGTCATGCCGTCGATCCAGCGCGGAGAGTTGGTCAGGCTCGACGTGGACTGGTCTTATACCTACCGCGCGGTAGCGGCGATGACCGTGGCCGCCAGCCTTTCGCCCATGCTGCGCCAGATCGTCGGCTATGCCGAAGCGGTTGGCTCGGAGCTCATGGCGGCTAGCGCGGGGTGAACCAGATCGGCGAGGACCAGGCTGGCTCCTGAACGGTGGGGGCCGCGTTCCTGCGCGGGGGCGGCTTGAAAGGTGCTGGCGCCTAACGGCATGGTGGTGTGCCGGTGAAGCACCGAAGGAGGCGCGCTGAACCTCCGGCCGCGCCGAAACAATCCGCCAAACCCACCCTGCCATCTTCGTTGTCGCGGGCAGAACAGTGGCTTCGACGCGCCGCGCCCAAGTGAAAGGTTGCGCGTGCTCGATAGCTGTCGGCTATCGATGGCGTGCAACCTATTCAATTTCATCGCTACCGAGCCGGGTGCTAGGTTCACCCAAGCCTGCCGCGCCGCGTCGTAGATCGACGTACGATCGAGCGGCGAGCAACGTGGGAGTGTCCTATGCATCGTCGTGATTTCATCGGCGCCGTCAGCGGCGCCGCCGCGCTGGGTATTGCCGAAGCCGCCTTCGCCGCATCCCCCGACCTTGAGACGGACGCCCGCAACGCCTGGCTCTATGTACTGCCCCTGATCGAGATGGCGGCGGCGCGAATCCGCATGACCGACACGAGCCGTCCCGGCCAGCACGCCGGGATCAACTTTTTCCGTCATAGCGAGAAGCTCGCCGGTCCGGAAGATCGCGGCGTCACCACGCCCAACAACGACACCCTCTATTCCAATAGCTTCATCGACCTGACCAACGGGCCATTGACACTTACCGTGCCGAAGGTCGGGTCGCGCTACCTGTCGGTGGCGGTGATGGACATGTTCACCAACAACAACGTCATCCTCGGAGCGCGCACGCCGGGCGGGGCGGCCGGGACTTGGCGCCTGATCGGGCCGGACATGAAGCCGACCGGCCCGCGCGACCTGCAGGTCAAGACGCCCCACGCCTGGGTGCTGTCGCGCGTCCTGCTCGACGGCCTGCCCGACATGGCTGCTGCCCAGAAGGTGCAGCACGCGGTGGCGCTCTCCGGTCCGAAGGCCGAAAGGCCGCGCGTCTACGCGCATCGCGAGGCGCCGTGGAGCGCCTATTTCCAATCCGCTGCCGAGCTCCTGAAGAGCGACGGGATCGGGACGGCGCCTGACGGTCTGGCCGCCTTCGAGCGTGTCAAGAACGCTGGTCGCAGCAAGGATTTCGCCGCGTCCGGCTACAGCGCCGCCGACGCCGCCGCCATCGCCAAGGGGGTGGAGAGCGCGCGCAAGGTCGTCGAGACCGCGACCGACCACGTGAGCTTCATCGACGGCTGGAGCTATCTCAAACCCGACGTCGGCGATTACGGAGACGACTACGTCTACCGCGCTATCATCGCGGTGCTCGGGCTCGGCGCTTTAACCCGGCCGGAGGCCATGTATATGCGCGCCGCATCGGAAGCAGGCTCGCCTCTCTTCCAGGGTGACGGCCTCTATCGCCTGAACCTGTCCAAGCCGATCCCGGTGAACAGCTTCTGGTCCCTGACCATGTATGAGGCGACCAGGGACGGACAGTACTTCCTCACCGAGAACGTGCTCAACCGCTACGCCGTCGGCGATCGAACGCCGGGGCTGAAGAGGAACGCCGACGGTAGCCTCGACATCTGGATCGGCCGCCATGATCCTGGCGGTGAGCGCACCTCCAACTGGCTTCCGGCGCCCAAATCGGGACCGTTCAGCCTGTTCATGCGCGCCTATCTGCCCCAGCCCGAGTTGCAGAATCTGACCTATCATCTGCCGCCCGTGACGAAGGCCTAGGCGCAGAAGGCCGCGCCTATCGCACCACCATGCGGCGGGACGGCCCGAGGGCGGCCGAAATCGCGGTGTCGTTTCTCCCCCGCGCGAAACGCTGCAAACAATCAAGCTGGAGTTTGGAGCGCCGCTAGCGCGAAAACCGGCTCCCAGTTTTCGCGCGGCGCTCCAGCGGCGGCTCAGCCCGACGCTCGGGGCGTCCGGGGTGAGTGTCCGTCCGCGCGGACCTGGGCTCGCAATGTTACGCGGCGTGGCGACGTCGGCGAGACACGCGTTATGTCGGTTAGTGGCCGTGGGCAGCCCGGGAGGCGCGCGCCAACTGGATAAAGTCCAAGGTGGCCGAGGGTTGGGTCACGATCCGGTTGTCGATGATGAAGGTCGGCGTACCGGCGACATTGATGTCTCGGGCGAGTTTCAGATTCCGCTGGATTTCCGCGGCGATCGCCGGGTCGGCCATGTCCCGCTTCAACCGCATGGTGTTCAGGCCGACGTCGTGCGCCACGTCGTAGATCACACCTTCATTGAGATCGCCGTGATGGAGGAGCAGGGCCTGATGGTAGGAGGCGTACTTGCCCTGGCGCGCCGCCGCCAGGGCCGCACGGGAGGCGACAGCCGATTGTGGACTGAGCACCGGAAACTCCTTCACTATCAGGCGAACGCCCTTGTCCTGCTTCAGCAGCGCTTCGAGCCGGGGCTCCGCCGCCTTGCAGAACGGGCAGGCGTAGTCGAAGAACTCCACGATCGTCACATCGCCCTGCGGATCGCCGAGCACCTGGGTCTGGCGATCCTGCAGGAGACCCGCCGCATGGGCGACGATGGCGGGATCCCCGCTCGGCGCGGCGGCGAACGCCTGGCCGCCGGCTCCCATGAGGACCGCGATGCTGGCCGCTAGAAGCAGGATCTGGTGACGCATGGGGAATTCCTATCCAGTGAGCTGCCAAGCCCTTCGGGCGTCAGGCGTTATAAGTTTCCGCTGAGCGCTAACGCAGCTCCAAGCGCGCGATCGGCCACCTCAGGAGGAGGGGACCCAGCAAGCCACCGAGAAGAGCGGCGCCGGCGATACCGCCGGAGTACCAGACCGCCAGAAAAGGCCCGGTAGATTCAGTGCAGTGCAGGGCATAGGCGGCCGCGCCGAGGCCCCCGCCGGCGAGTCCGATCATCGCGCCGGCGGGGACCAGGCGCGTGGGAGCCAAGCCGCGCACCGCCCAGAGCAGCCCCACCATCGGAGGGATGGAGAAGGCGATGATGCACCAGGAGCAGACGCGCGCGCTGCCGCCCATAACCATGGCCATGCGCGCACTCGCCGGGGCGTCCGCCAACTGCCAGATCGCCAGCGCCAAGGCGGCGAGAAGCGGCGCTATCGCCCATAGGCCGCGCCGTGATCCGCCCTCGCCGCCGGGGCGCGCAAACCGATCCGCGCTCCAGAAGGCCACCATGGCCAAGACTAACACATAGACCAGCTTCCACCAGAACATCGGCGTCTGCGAGGCCGCGGCCATGTCCGGCCGATAGCCCAGGAGGACGGCCACCAGGACAAGGGACACCGCCGCGCCGGCCCCTGCCCCGGCCAGCAACCGGCGAAGGACAAAGAGGCGGGGCGTGAGCGTCAGCTCCGCGACGAGACGCGACTCAAGGTCATCTGTGGTCATCCGGCCTTCCTCATCGCAGCGAGGTCGCGCCAGAGCTTCAAGCATCGCCCGGACCGCATCAGCAAGAGGAACCTCCGAGAGCAAAGCGTTGGCGGGGGCGGCCCCGCCAAGCTGGCGACGTCGCTGTCGTTAGCTTGTTCGACGCTCAGGCGAGCGTGTTACACCGCATGAAAAAATCTTTGTCATGATCCCGCCTCGGGACGGACACAGGTGTTCGTCGCCCTGTGCACGTGCACAATCGTGCGTTCTTTTGCATGAGATTGCCATTCCTTCCCAAGCCGCGAGGGCGGGCCTGCCGATAAGGGGATAACCTTCACCCGCACTGAATACGGCTTGGGGGACCCCATGGGCGCGCCCGGCGGAGGTATGAGGACTGGCGGATCGATGACGGACAGCGGCTGGGGATCGCTGATGGCTGCGGCGCAACGGGGCGAGACGGCGCCCTACAGGCGTCTGCTCGATCTCCTGCGGCGCTGGCTTGAGCGCTATTTCCGTCGACGTCTGCCCATGGCCATGGTCGATGACGCGGTCCAGGACACGCTCATCGCCGTGCACGAGAAGCGGCACACCTACGACCCCAGTCGGCCGTTCGAGCCCTGGCTTGCCGCCATTGCGCGGTACAAGTGGATCGATCGGCTGCGGGCGATGAAGCGTGCGAGCTTTGAAGAGCTGGATGAGTCCCTCGGCGTGCAGGATCACCATGCCGCGGTCATCAGCGCCGCCGTCCTGGAAGCCCTTCTGGCGGAGCTCAAGCCGGCGCAAAGCAAGGTCATTCGGCTGGTGAAGCTGGAAGGGTTCTCGATCGAGGAGGCGGCGACCATGACCGGGCAATCGCCGTCGCTGGTGAAGGTGAACATTCACCGCGGCCTCGGCCGCATGACGGCCGCGGCCGCGCGGATGGAGACCTCAGAGCCGCTGGCGTCCTAGCGCGCCGCGAAACGTCGGAACCTGTTTTCGCGCCAGCGGCGCCCTAAACTTCAGACTCTAGAGCAAATTATCCGCCCCTAAACGACGCCGTTTAAGGGCGGTTTGCTCTAGCGCTTCTGCCGGAACGCGCTCGGCCGCAATCCCTCAGCTTCCAGGAACCGGTTCGACAGGTGCGAGGAGCCCGCAAAACCCGACTGACGCGCGATCTCGGTGATCGCAAGATTGGTGGTTCGCAGCAGGGTCTTTGCGGCGTCGATCCTGCGGGCCATGACAAAGGCGTGCGGCGTCCGTCCCGTGGCGCGGGCGAAGGCGCGGCTGAAATGGTAGCGGCTGAGCCGCGCCACCGCCGCCAGCTCATCCAGGGTGAGCTCTTCGCCGATGTGGCTTTCAATGTATGCGGTGACCTCGGCCAGACGCTTGGGGGCCAGCGCGTGCTGTCTGGGGCGAACGCCGTCGTCCAGATTGGCGTGGCCGCGCAGGAGTTGCGCCAGAAAGGCGTCGGTCATGACGTCCAGGAACAAGCCGTCGCGTCGGCTGGCCTGGGCCGTGTCGATCAGGCTATGGAAAAGGGCCGACAAAAGAGGATCGCATTGCCCGACTTCCGAGCGGAGCTGCACCCGCGCTCCGTCGCGATCGAAGATGCTTTCCGCGGCGCGCGCCAGGCGCTCGGGGGGAATGTAGACGTGGGCGTATTCGATGTGCCCCTCTGTTGACCAATCATAGGCGGCGCCGGCCGGGATGACGCTGATCGCGCCAGGGCCAAGGTCGCGAACGACGGTCGGCCCGTCCAACGCTCGTTTCACCCGCTTGGGGCCCCCAAGGTGCAGAACCACATAATGGTCCTCCAGGCCGGGCTGGGCGATGTCAGGGTGGGTGTTCTTGAACCAGCGGATGACACAGCCATCCGGCTCGAGCGGCGCATCCAAGAGAGGCAGGGTAGAAAGGGTCTGAGCCCAATCATCCCGGTGCGCCACGCCTTTGGGTATCTTCGCCACGACGTCGTCCTTTATCGGCGCCGTGGCGCTTCTATCGGTTATGTTCGTTCCTGCCGCGATTTGGTTTCCTGCATAGACCGGATATCCCCGACGAGTCGTCGTCGCCCCTGTGCGCCTGAACGGGCTGTCGCCCTCACAGAAACCGCCCCGCGTCCAACGGGCGGCGGAAGGCGCCAGCGGCGAGCAGGCTGAAGAAGGCGGCGGCGAGGTCGCCGTGTTCCGCTCCGGCCTCGGCGGCTTCGCCGATCGTCCGGCCGGCCGCCGCCGCCTCAAGGAAGGCGCTGGCGGCCGGATCCAGCGGCAGGACCTGGACGGCGTTCGCGGGGCGGGTGACCAGGCAGTCCTCCGTTCGCCAGGCGAGGGCGTCGAGGGCGTCGAGCGAATCGGGTTGATGGGCGCGCCAAATGGATCCCGCCGGCGCGCTGCAGTGGACGCGCCGGGCCGCCGGATGTAGCTGCAGAGCAAGGCCCGGATCGATCCCGCCGTCGAAATCCGAGCCGCTCGCCGGGACCGCATCGGCGGCGAACAGCGCTTCGATCACCGCCCGCTCCACGCGCGCGCAGTCGCGCAGGTAAGGAAGCTCGACGAAGGGCGGATAGTCCGCCAGAAAGTCGGCGAAACTCGCGCCGTAATCGCAAAGCCGCGGATCGACCGGAGGTCTGGCGGACACATATTCGACCGCACAGGCCATGAACGGCTCCTCGCCGACCAGCGCGCGCACGACCGGGTAGTTCTCCCCGAGCGCATCCACCGCCGCCTTGGTGGCGGTGTTGCGGTGGATGGTCAACGCCCGGACGAGCGCGGGCTCGAGGCCGGCAGCGGTCGGGTCGGCGAGCAGGGCGCCGAAGCGGCGCTGGAAAGCTTTCGGGTCAGACAAGGACATGGCGCCGGTTCAAGATGTCGTGGGCTTGGTCGCGCTCGCGCATCAGCGCCTCGAAGGCGGGCACGTCGTCGTCACGCTCGATCAGGGTTGGGCGCGGTCCGGCCCGCTCGACGAAGCGGCGATAAAGAGCCCAAACCGGCTCGGCGATATCGGCGCCATGGCTGTCGATGAGCAGGCGGCTTGAAGAATCCCCGTCGGGGCTGTGGCCGGCGAGGTGGATTTCCTGCACCAGGTCCGCATTGATCGCGTCCATTGCCGCCGAGGCGTTGAAGCCGAGATTGTGGGCGCTGACGAACAGGTTGTTGACGTCGAGCAAGAGCCCGCAGCCGGTCGCCTTGGCGAGGGCGGCGAGAAACTCCGCCTCGGAGAGCTCATGGCCGGGAAGGTCGATATAGAGGGAGGGGTTCTCGACCAGCAGGGGGCGGCCGAGCACTGTCTGCACCCGATCGACATTGTCGATTACATGCTGCAAGGCCGCCGCTGTCCGCGGGAAGGGAAGAAAGTCGCTGTGGTGCGTCCCCTCCCATTTCTGCCAGGCCAGGTGGTCGGACATCCGGAACGGCTCGATGCGCTCGGCCAGCGTCTTCAACCGTGCGAGGTGCGCGTCCGATGGCGGCTCGGGGGAGGCGAGGGACAGGCCGACGCCATGCAGGGAGATCGGAAACCGTTCGCGAAGGGCGGCTAGGGCCGCCAAACGCGGGCCGCCCTCGACCATATAGTTCTCGGCGTGCACCTCGAACCACAGCCCTGGCGCCTTAGCGGCGAGCGCCTCGTCCAAGTGTTGGAGCTTAAAGCCCAGGCCTGCGGTGGGAAGCATGGTCACGTCCCTAGGCGGGGTTGAGGGAGCCGTGGCCGTTGGGGGTCTTGATGGAGGCGCAGGTGCCGGCGGGGACGAGCTTCCAGGCGTTCTTCTGGAAGTTGACCTTGGAGGTGCCGGCGCAGGTGGTGCCGGCTCCGGCCTTGCAG
>CAILTK010000094.1 GCA_903837135.1 uncultured Caulobacterales bacterium | reverse complement strand
GCCGCCGCCGCGAGGGGCAAGAGGCGCGCGCCGGGTGTTTCCGGCGCCCGCGACGCAGGTTCGGCGAGCAGGCGCCGGGCCGCCTCGGCGCGCGCCGCCTCGCGCTCTTCCGGCTGCAGCAGACCTCGCTCGACCTGGTCGTCCAGGTCGCCGAGCTGGCGGCGGAAGATGCCGCGGGCCGGATCCTCGCCGGCCGCGGCGGCGCGCCGCGAAGCCGCCGCGCCGAACATCAGCACCAGCACGACCGCGAGCGCCGCCAGAACGGCGGCCGCCGGCCAGAACAGGATCGGAGAAATGACGCCCATACGCGGTTAGCTAGCGGGATTATCCGGTGGAAGCGAGAGGGACGGACGCGCGAGACGGCAGGCTTCAGGCCGCTGCGGCGCGGCGGCGGACGATCTGCGCGGCCTCCGCCCCCTTCACCCGTTGGTAGAAGACGGCGACGACCTCCAGATAGGCGCGAACGCGGTCGAGGTCGTCGAACTCCTTGCGGTGAAGCAGGTCCAGCAGGTCCTCGGAGTACTGATCCAGCCGCTTCTCGAGCGCCTCGACGGTCCTGGCCCGCGCGGCGGCGAATCCCCCGGTGTTGGCGGCGACGCGGCCATCGTGCAGCAGCGTCAGGAAGGCGTCGGCGCGGGCGACCAGCACCGGCTCGGGCGGATCGGCCAGTTTGGGCGCCGGACGCACGGCCTTGATCATGCCGCGCGCCTGGGTCGGCAGGGCGGCGGCGACCGCCGGCTCGGTCTCCCGCAGACGCGATTCCATCACGCCCGCCAGCGCAGCCTTCGCCGCGACGATGCGCATGCCCCAGGGACCGTCCTTCTTCATGGCCAGCCATTGCTCGAACTCGTCGACCGCGTGCACGGAGATCATCAGGGAGGCCGCGGCCGCGGCCCCCGCCTCCGCGCCGCCCGTCGGGTCGAAGCGCTTCAAGCTGTTCAGCCGCTCGTCGAGGTCGCTGATGATCCGCTCCCCGATCGGAGCGAGCTCGGACGCGGCGAGAAAGCGGTCGCTCGGCCGGTCGGTCGCGGCGGAGATCAGCCGCAGCACCCGCCACGGTTCGTCGAGCATGGACATGACCGCGTCCCAGAACAGCGGCCCCGCGTTCTCATCGGTGTCGATCGCATCCTTGAAGGCCAGGCGAATGGCCGCGACCGTCTCGCCGGTGACGGCGCGGACCCACCCCGCGAGCCGGGGCTGCACGGCGCGCAGGACCGGCGTCAGCCGCAGCAGGCGCGTCAGCTCGGGGTCATGTTCGCCCACCAGCTCGGCGGCGCGGCGGCAGGCCAGGTCGAATTCGTGTGGCGGATCGTCGCCCGGCCGCATGGCTCGGGCGGCGAAGGTGGCGCACTCGGCCAGGCCCGGATCCCCGGCGCTCAGGCGGTTCCAGGCGTCGCGCAGCTGGCGCATGGCGAGCACGGATCGCTTCGGCGCGACGACGGGGCCCGTCATGGACAGCAGGGGCGCGAAGACGGCCGCCAGAGCGCGACGGGCGTCGGCCTCCCGTGTGGCCAGGGTGTAAACCGGCTCGAGCGTCGGATCGGCCGTATGCGCGGCGCTCAGCAGCGCCTCGAGCCGATCCACCGCGGCGTTGGGCGCCGCGGCGAAAATTTGCGCCACCAGGGCGATCTTGGCTTCGTTAAGCGACACAGCCCGATATTCCCCAGGGATCCCGACTCCCGACGCCTACCCAACATGGGCATGAGGTATTAACCAATGCCGAAAGGTCGCCGGCGCGGGGTCAAGGCGGGGCCGAGCCGCCGCGGGCCATGACGCCGGGCAGGTCGAGGTCGATACGCAGGCCGCCGAGCCGCGAATCGCCGAGGGTGAGGGCCCCGCCATAGGCGGTGGCGAGTTCGGAGACGATCGACAGGCCCAGTCCGGAGCCCGGCGTGTTCTCGTCGAGCCGCTGGCCGCGCTTGAGCGCCGTAACGCGCGCCTCCGTCGGCAGGCCCGGCCCATCGTCCTCGACCGTCAGCCGCAGACGCCCCGGCGCGCTCAGGGCGGCGCGCGCCGTCACCCGCCGCCGGCGCCATTTGCAGGCGTTCTCGATCAGATTGCCCGCCATCTCCTGCAGATCCTGCCGTTCACCGAGGAAGAACAGATCCTCGTCGGCGTCCCACTCGATGTCGCCGTCCGGGAAGACCCGTTCGAGCATGCGCGCAAGCTCGTCGAGCACTTCGGCCACGGAGCTGCGCTCGCCGGTCGCCGCCGAACGCGCCGCGGCGCGGGCGCGGCGAAGGTGATATTCGACCTGGCCCTGCATGGCGGCGGCCTGGCGCTCGACCATGTCCGCCAACGGGCCCGGGGTGCTTCGCGCCTCGGCCAGCATGACCGAGATCGGCGTCTTCAGCGCGTGCGCCAGGTTGCCCACGTGGGTGCGCTGACGCTCCACGACCTCCTGATTGTGGTCGAGCAGGGCGTTGAGCTCGTGCGCCAGGGGCGCGATCTCGGAGGGGTGGTTTTCGGACAGGCGCGAGCGCTCGCCTTCGCGCACCGCGGCGATCTCCCGGCCCATGCCGAACAGGGGATCGAGACCGACGCGCACCTGCACGAACACCGCCGCGATCAGCCCCACGCCGAGAAGGAACAGGGCGGCGGCGGTGATCAGCATGAAGCCGCGCACATCCTGGTCGATATGCGCGTGGTCCTGGGCGACCATGAAGATCACCGGCTTGGGATAACCGTCGATGTGGGTCTCGCGCACCGCGACCCGCAGCTTCTGCTTCAGAGGGCCCGTGGTCTCGTAGAACAGCAGTTTGCCATGGGCGGCGGCGAGCCGTTTGGCCATGTCGGGCGGCGAGGCGATCTCCTGGTCGAACAGGGAACGGGATCGCTGGTCGCCGGCCGGGTGCAGGCGACCATCGTCCCGGAGCTCGGCCAGCTCCCAGTACTTGCCGGAATAGGCGCGCACGGCCCGGGCGTCGGTGATCGCCGGGGCGTAAAGCTGCCCTTGCGTCACCCCCGAGCCCGAGAACAGGGTGTCGATGTCCTCCGACAGGCCCTGGTTGAACTCGGAGGTGGCCGACCGCTGGAAGACGATCGACAGGCCCGCGCCGGTGAGGATCAGCAGCGCCACGCTCCACCCGGCGGCCAGCCAGATCAGCCGGCCGACCAGCGACCCCCCCGTCATCCTCTTCAGCGTCATCCTCTTCAGAAGCGGCCGTCTCACCTCACTCTGCTTCGCCCGGCAGCGGGGAGAGACGATAGCCGAGGCCGCGCACGGTCTCGATCCGGTCCGGACCGATCTTCTTGCGCAGGCGTCCGACGAACACCTCGATGGTGTTGGAGTCGCGGTCGAAGTCCTGGTCGTAGAGGTGTTCGACGAGTTCGGTGCGGCTGATCACCCGCCCCTGGTGCATCATGATGTAGTGCAGGAGCCGGTACTCGAGCGAGGTCAGCCGGATCGGCTCGCCGTTGACGCTGGCCCGCGCGGCGCGGGGATCAAGCCTGAGCCCGCCGCACGACAGCACCGGCTGGGAGCGGCCGGTGGCCCGGCGCAGCAGGGCGCGCAGGCGGGCGAGCAGCTCCTCGGTGTGATAGGGCTTGGTCAGATAGTCGTCGGCGCCGGCGTCGAACCCGGCCACCTTTTCCGACCAGGCGTCGCGCGCGGTCAGGATCAGCACCGGCGAGCTCATCCCCTCGCGCCGCCAGCGCTCCAGCACCGACACGCCGTCGATCTTGGGCAGACCCAGATCCAGGATCACCGCATCGTAGGGTTCGGTCTCGCCGAGGAACTGGGCCTCTTCCCCGTCGGGGGCGTGGTCCACGGCGTAGCTGGCGTCGGACAGCGCCTGTTTCAGTTGCCGGGCGATGTCGGGGTCGTCTTCGACGAGCAGGATTCTCATTTTGGCGAGCCTAGACGATTTTCGGGCGAAAGGGAGGCGGGGGTCGGGAGCGTTATGAGCAGAGGCAGACGTCTGCCGACAAGCGGTCAGCGCTGGCGAAAACTTGCTAAGCGACGCCACGACAATAATGATGCGTGATGCTTGATGCTCATTGCGCGGCGACGTGCGGACCACACTGACGATCGACGACGACGTGCTGGTCGCCGCCAAGGCGATCGCCGAGCAGCAGCAACGGAGCATCGGCGAGGTCTTGTCCGAGCTCGCGCGCAACGCCCTGCGCAAACCGGCGGCGTCCGCGACTCGCAGCGGCATACCCCTGCTTCCGCAAGGTTCTGGTCAGACGCCGGTCACCCTGGCGATCATCAATGCGCTACGCGATGAGGCGCCGTGACCTTTCTGCTGGACGTCAATGTCCTGATCGCCCTGATCGATCCCGCGCATGTCGGCCATGAATCCGCGCACCGATGGTTCGAAGCCGTGGGGCATGCGGCATGGGCCACCTGACCCATCACTGAAAACGGTGCTGTTCGCATCGTCGGCCATCCGAAATACCCCAACACACCGGGATCGTCCGCGACCGTCGCCGCAATCGTGGTTCAGTTAAGGGCGCTCCCCGGCCATGTGTTCTGGCCTGACGACATCAGCCTGGTCGACCCGGCCAAGGTCGATCCCGCGCAGATCCTGACCTCGGCGCAGGTAACCGACAGTTACCTCCTGGCGCTGGCCGTCTCCCATGGTGGCCGACTAGCGACGTTCGACCGCCGCCTTTCGGTGAAAGCCGTGAAGGGCGGTAAAGCAGCCCTCCAGCTGATCGCCAACTGAGGTCTAGGACGAATCCACATTCAGCGCAGCCATAGCATGATGGCGGCGAGGTGGATGAAGGCGAGGTAGTGGGAGGGCAACCTGTCGTAGCGGGTGGCGAAGCGTCGGAAATGCTTGAGTTTGTTGAAGCATCGCTCGATGCGG
>CAILTK010000093.1 GCA_903837135.1 uncultured Caulobacterales bacterium | reverse complement strand
GCCGAGACGACGGCCGGCGGCGGCCTCCAGACGCTCGACGCCGGCGCGAAGACCCTCGGCGATCCGCGCCCCCGCGCGCTCGGGGTCCTGGTCGAGCAGGGCGCACAGGGTCGTCGGCAGGGCGAACGCCGGGGGGATTCGCAGGCCGAGCCGTCCCATCCGCCAAAGACCGTGGGCCTTGGATCCGACCAGCTCCGGGGTCAATCCGTCGTCGGGCTTGTCGGGGCCGAGCCACAGCATCGAGGGGGCGGCGGCGCTCATGCCGAAAGTTCCCCCAGCACATGGTCCCGCAAGGCCTGGGCTGCATGGGCCAGAAAGTCCGTCGTCCCTTCCAGCGCCCGGGCGACCTCGAGCCCGAGCACCAGGTCGCGCGCATCGCCGCTGCCGGACCGCATGGCGGCGCTGATCGAGGCCCGCTCGGCGGTGTCGGCGTCCCGCTCGACCTGAACCGTCGCATCGATCGCCTGCAGGGCGGCGACCGCATCGGCCCGCTGACCGTCGGGCAGCACGGCGGAGGCCTCGGTCGCCCGCACCATCTGGCCGAGGCCCTCGACCACCAGGGCGGCCAGACGGGACAGCTCCGGCGAGGACGGCGGGGCCGACGGCCGGGACAGGCTCATCAGGAAGACGCATTCGTCGAGGGCGTCCATGGCGTTTTCGACCTCGTCCACCAGCCGGCGCATGGCGCCGTCGTCGTGCAGCCGGTCGCACAGGTCGCGCGCCTGCAGCGTCAGGCGGTCGGCCTTGGCCTCGAGGCGCTTGGAGCGCTCGACCAGGGCCAGGAGCGCGGCAGGATCGTTGACCCGGCCGGGCGACAGCCGATCCGCGGCGGCGGCCGCAAGCGTTCGCGACAGACCGAGGTGACGCACGACGACCGCCAGCACGACGCTCTGGGCGGTCTCGAACCTTTGCGCCAGGTCCGCCTGGATCTCGTCGCGCACCAGGCGCGCCGAGCGGCCGGCGGACAGGCCCTCGCTGGTCTCCCGCAGAACCCGCCGCAGGAAACTCACCGTCTCCACGGCGCCCAGGGCCGTGTCCAGCCGGACGCCATAGGGAACCCGGCCCGTGGCGGCGCGGCGCACCGCCTCCAGCACGAGGTCGGCCCCGCCGAGCTCGAGGAAGGCCCGGTGGCCCAGATCGTGCTCCGCCGCCCAGGTCAGCAGATCGACCGCCGCCTCGCGCCCGACGAACTGCTGCAAGGCCTTGCGCGCCTTGTTCCAGTCGATCAGGAAGACGATGCGCGAGGCGGCCGATCGCAAGAGGTCGTCCAGCGCGCGCTCGTCGGCGGCGACGCACCGTCCGGTCACGAGGTAGAAGCGCTCCCCGTCGCCAAGGCCGTCTCCCTCCGGCTCGGCCAGCGGGCTCCACGCCATCCGTTCCCCGAACAGCGACATGAAGAACCTGGCGCGCCGACGGTGCACGTCCGTGTAGGTGACGGTGACGGCGAGACCGTCGACGTGGAGGACGAGGACGTGCGCGTCGGTCTCGCCGATATCGTTCTGGATCGTCAGCCTGGAGCCGGCGCCGGCGGCGAGCGTCGCCAGTCCCGGATGGCCGAACGCCAGCGGCGCCGTGCGCTTCAGCCCCTCCATGAAGGCCTTGACGCGCGCCCTTTGTCCGTCGGTCAGGTGATGCGCCTTGGCGCCGTCGACGTCCTCCACCGCGGTCTCCGCCGCCAGCTGGTTGATCGCCCTGTGCAGGTCCATGATGAGGGGATGGAGGCCCGCGCCGCCCTCGCGCCGCGCCGAGGTCAGGGCCGCGATGTCGCTGATCGCGAGGTCGTCATCGGCCGCCTTGGGAAGCGCGGCGGACGCGGCGCCGACCCGGGCCGCGAGCGCCTCCCATCCCGGGCTCCTGGCCGCTTCGAGGGGCGCCGACAGGGCGCGAAGGTCCGGGCCGACGCCGGCGATCAGCGTCCCCGCCCCCGGCGCCGACAGACGGCCGGGGCCGAGGCGGTGCGCGCCGGCGATCAGCCGGTCGAGCGCCGGATCGTCGAGACCGGCGGCGCGCCGTTCGGCGGCGAAGTCGTGGGCCTTGCGCTGCGGCTGGGACGCCTGGGCGGCGGCCTCCTGCAGCATGCTGAGGCGAAGCTTCAGCCGATCGTTGGCGGACAAGGCTTCGGTGATCAGCCCCGGAAGCAGAACGGCCGTCTCCCCCAGCGCCTCGATGATCCTGGTCTTGGCCATGGCGGTCACATGCGCGTCGCGACCCGGCATACGCTGACCACCGGTCCGCGCCGCTCCGGCTATCGACACCCTCGTTGAAGACCGCTTGTGGTTAGGCGGGCGGCCGGGCCGCATGTTTGATCGCGATCAAACCCGTGACGCCGATCCATAAAATTTTGACGTCGCCGAAGCGACTATTGTCGCCCGGCGTCGCAAGTCTGTCACAATACTGTCCAGCCCAGGCGGGCGAGGATCAAGCCGTCTGCAGCGCGGCCGCCTCGGCCACGCGGACGATGTCGGCCATGATCGAGGTCAGCTGGAAGTCCTTGGGCGTGTAGACCCGCTTCACCCCCATCTGCTTCAGCACCAGGGCGTCCTCGGGCGGGACGATGCCGCCGACCACCACGGGAATGTGCTCCAGGCCTTCGGCGCGCAGCAGCCGCACCACCTCCTGGGCCAGGTCGAGGTGGGATCCCGACAGGATCGACAGGCCGACCACGTGCGCCCGGGTCTCCCTGGCCCGGGCGACGATCTCGGCCGGGGTCGAGCGGATGCCGTCGTAGACCGCCTCCATGCCGACCGCGCGCGCGCGGGTGGCGATCTGCTCGGCGCCGTTGGAATGGCCGTCGAGACCCGGCTTGCCGACCAGCAGGGTGAGCCGCCGGCCGAGGGCGTCCGATAGCTTGTCCACCGCGGCCTTGACATCGTCGAGATCCTCGCCGGCGCCGGTCAGCACCACCACGCCGACGCCGGTCGGGCCGCGGTATTCGCCGAACACGCCGCGCAGGCAGTCCGACCACTCACCGGTGGTCACGCCCGCCTTCGCCGCGGCGATGGAGGGCGGCATGATGTTGGCCCCGGTCAGCGCCGCCTCGCGCACGGCGGCCAGCGCCGCGTCCACCGCCGCCGGATCGCGCGCCGCGCGCCAGGCCTTGAGCTTGGCGATGGTGCCGGCCTCGAGCCGCGGATCCACCGTTTCGATCATCCCCTCGCCGGCCGACAGGGGCGACGCCTCGGTGTCGGTCCAGCGATTGACGCCGACCACGGTCAGGTCGCCGGTCTCGATCGCCCGCACCCGGCCGGCGTTGGCGCCCACCAGCGAGGTCTTCATCCACTCGATGGCGCCGGCCGCGCCGCCGAGGCTCTCGACCTCGCCAAGCAGGGTCATGGCCCGGGCCTTCAGGTCCTCGACCTTGGCCTCGACCACCTTGGAGCCGTCGAACAGATCCTCGAACTCGAGCAGGTCGGTCTCGTAGGCCAGCACCTGCTGCATGCGCAGCGACCACTGCTGGTCCCAGGGTCGCGGCAGGCCGAGCGCCTCGTTCCAGGCGGGCAGCTGCACGGCGCGGGCGCGGGCGGTCTTGGACAGGGTCACGGCCAGCATCTCGATCAGGATGCGGTAGACGTTGTTCTCGGGCTGCGGCTCGGTGAGGCCGAGGGAGTTGACCTGGACGCCATAGCGGAAGCGCCGCTGCTTGGGATCGGACACGCCGTAGCGCTGCTCAAGGATTTCGTCCCAAAGCTCTGTAAACGCGCGCATCTTGCAGAGCTCGGTGACGAAGCGGACGCCGGCGTTGACGAAGAAGGAGATGCGCGAGGCGACGGTCGGAAAGTCCGCCTCCGGCACCTGCCCCGACGCCTTGACCGCGTCAAGCACCGACACGGCGGTGGCCAGGGCGTAGGCCAGCTCCTGCTCGGGCGTGGCGCCGGCCTCCTGCAGATGGTAGCTGCAGACGTTGATCGGATTGAACTTCGGCGTCTCGAGATAACACCAGGCGACCATGTCGGAGATCAGCCGCAGCGAGGGCGCCGGCGGATAGATGTAGGTGCCGCGCGACAGGTACTCCTTGATCAGGTCGTTCTGCGTCGTGCCCTGCAGCAGCTTGGGATCGACGCCCTGCTCCTCAGCCAGCGCCACGTACAGCGCCAGCAGCCAGGCGGCCGGGGCGTTGATGGTCATGGAGGTGTTCATGCGGTCGAGCGGGATGCCGTCGAACAAGGCCCGCATGTCGCCGAGGTGCGACACCGGCACGCCGACCTTGCCGACCTCGCCGCGCGCCAGCACGTGGTCGGGGTCGTAGCCGGTCTGGGTCGGCAGGTCGAAGGCGATGGACAGGCCGGTCTGCCCGCGCGCCAGGTTGGAGCGGTAGAGCGCGTTGGACTTTTCCGCCGTCGAATGTCCGGCGTAGGTACGAAAGATCCAGGCCGGGTCCGCGGCGTGCTGGAACGGGATTTCTTTGCTCATCGTTCTCTCCGGGCCCGACACTACCAATCCGTCGCCGCACAGCAACGATCATAGCTCGACGTTTGTGCTGCAGTGCGGAAAACTCTTGCCCCTGGCGCGCGTTTGGCGGAGGTTTCGCCGATCGTTTCCCGTTTTGACATCCGTGTGTGAGCCCGCATGAGCACCGCCACCCTCGACCGCCCGCTCGAAAAGGACCTCTACGAGATCGGCGAGGTCCCGCCGCCCTATCACGTGCCCGAGAAGATGTACGGCTGGGCCATCCGCAAGGAACGCCACGGCAGTCCCAACACCGCCATGCAGGTCGAGGTGCTCCCTACTCCGACCATCGGCGACGACGAATGCCTGATCCTGGTGATGGCCGCCGGCGTCAACTACAACGGCGTCTGGGCCGCGCTCGGCACGCCGGTCTCGCCCTTCGACGGGCACAAGCAGCCTTTCCATGTGGCGGGCTCCGACGCGTCCGGCATCGTCTGGGCGGTCGGTCGCAAGGTGAAGCGCTGGAAGCCCGGCGACGAGGTGGTGGTCCACTGCAATCAGGATGACGGCGACGACGAGGAGTGCAACGGCGGCGACCCGATGTTCTCCACCTCCCAGCGCATCTGGGGCTATGAGACGCCGGACGGCTCCTTCGCCCAGTTCTGCCGGGTGCAGTCGCGCCAGCTGATGACGCGGCCGCGGCACCTGACCTGGGAAGAGAGCGCCTGCTATACCCTGACGCTGGCCACCGCCTACCGCATGCTGTTCGGCCACAAGCCGCACGTGCTGCAGCCGGGCGACAACGTGCTGGTGTGGGGCGCCTCGGGCGGGCTCGGCGTGTTCGCGGTGCAGCTCTGCGCCACCGCCGGCGCCAACGCCATCGGCGTGGTCTCCGACGAATCCAAGGTCGACTATGTGATGAGCATGGGCGCCAAGGCCGTGCTGAACCGCAAGGACTTCAACTGCTGGGGCCAGCTGCCGCCGGTGAACGGCCCCGAGTTCGGCGACTACATGAAGGAATGCCGCAAGTTCGGCAAAGCCATCTGGGACATCACCGGCAAGCGCGACGTCGACATGGTGTTCGAACACCCGGGCGAGCAGACCTTCCCGGTCTCGGTCTTCCTGGTCAAGCGCGGCGGGATGGTGGTGATCTGCGCCGGCACCTCGGGCTACAACCTGACCATGGACGCCCGCTTCCTGTGGATGCGCCAGAAGCGCGTGCAGGGCAGCCATTTCGCCAACCTGATGCAGGCCTCCGCCGCCAACCAGCTGGTGATCGAACGCCGCATCGATCCCTGCCTGTCGGAAGTCTTCCCGTGGGACGCCATCCCCGACGCCCACGAGAAGATGCTGGCCAACAAGCACCTGCCCGGCAACATGGGCGTCCTGGTCACCGCCCAGCGTCCCGGCCTGCGCACCTTCGAGGAAGTGATCGAGATCGCCAAGGGCGAGGGGTAAGCAGCAGCCGCCGCTGCAAGCTCCTCCCCCTCTGGGGGAGGTGGCCGCGAAGCG
>CAILTK010000092.1 GCA_903837135.1 uncultured Caulobacterales bacterium | reverse complement strand
CTTTCAGAGGGAAAGAGGGCGCCAGCCGAGCTCCCGCTGCGCCATAGGATCTGGGTCCCGGCATTCGCCGGGATGAGCGGACAAAAAGGGATGTTAGGGATGGAGCTCGGACCAAGTCTTGAAACCGAACGGTTGGTCCTCACCCCGCCCACCGCGGCGGATTTCGACGCGTTCGCGGCCCTGCAGGGGGATGAGCGGGTGATGCGGATGCTGGGCGGGGCGCAATCGCGGGCGGTGGCCTGGCGCACCTTCATGGTGACCGCGGGGGTGTGGGCGATCCACGGCTTTGGCTTCTTCATGGTGCGGGAGCGCGAGACCGGCCGGTTCGTCGGCCGCATCGGCTGCCATCACCCCGAGGGCTGGCCCGGGACCGAGGTCGGCTGGGCCCTGACCCACGAGGCCCAGGGCAAGGGCTACGCCACCGAGGCCGCCTCCGCCTGCGTCGCCTTCGCCTTCGACACCCTGGGCTGGCGCGAAGTGATCCACTGCATCGAAAGCGCCAACACCCCCTCCGCCGCGGTGGCGCAGCGGCTGGGCGCGCGGATCCTCCGCGTCGCCATGCTGCCCGAGCCGGTCAGCAAGCCGGTGGACTGCTGGGGACAGACCGCGGAGGACTGGCGGGGCTCCTCTCCCCCTCGAAGGGGGAGAGGCCGGGAGAGGTGAGTGCAGGACGGCGACGGACGAGAGCGGGAGGCGCCTCCGCGCGCTTTTCGCTTCGGCCGCGGCCCTTACACCCCCAACCCCGGCCCTTCCCCCCTTGAGGGGGAAGGGAGAATGACCCCCTTAGTACTTCGCGCGGAAGGTCACGCCATAGGTGCGCGGGGCGCCGAGGAAGGCGTCGAGCACGCCGGTGCCGTTGGTGGGGACGTTCTGGAAGCCGCTGTCGAAGGCGACCTGCTTGTAGTTCTGGTCGAACAGGTTTTCGGCCCAGAGCTCCACCGCCCACTTGTCGCCGCGCGGGGCGAAGGCGATGCGGGCGTTGACCAGGGCGTAGGCGGACTGCTCCTTGCCGGGATCGAGGTCCGAGCCGGTGTTGTACCGGCTCTGCCACTTCACGCCCGCGTTGTAGCGCAGCTTGTAGCCATCGGTGACCCACTGGGTGTAGGTGGCCGACAGCGACAGGGAGTAGAGCGGCGCGAACGAGATCTGCGCGCCGGGCGAGCCCAGGAACTGCGGATCGTTGGCCAGGATCGCCTGATAGCTCGAATGCGAGAAGCGGGTGTCGGCCACCGTCACCCCGCCCTGGATCGAGAGATCGCGGAACGGCAGGTAGACGAAGTCGGCGTCGAGGCCCTGGGAGGTGACCTTGGGGATGGATTCCACCACGAACACCAGGCCGGTGAAGGTGTTGAGCTGGAAGCCCGTATAGGTCTGGTAGAACAGGGTGGCGTTGAGCAGGAGCTTGCGGTCGAACAGGGTCGACTTCTCTCCGATCTCCCAGGAGTCCACGAACTCGCCCGGGAAGGCGGTGTTGCGCACCGGGGTGATCGCCGCCGCCGAACCCGGCGCGCAGCCCGCCGCGCCGATCGAGCACTCCACCCGGTCGAGGTTGAAGCCGCCGGCCTTGTAGCCGCGCGCGTAGGACCCGTAGGTCAGGAGCTGCGGGCTCCAGCGGTAGGTGATCTTGGCGGTGCCCGACCACTCCTTCTCGGTCTGCGCCTCGTGGTTGGTGAAGTTGTTGTAGCCGGGGCTGAGGAAGGGCAGGCACAGGGTGTTGTCCACCGCCGCCAGCGACTGCAGCGTCGACGCCGGCACCGCATGGGACAGGATGGCGAAGGCCGAGTTGGCCGCCGAGCACCCGGCGCCGTTGCCGATGTTGGTCGAGTACTGGTTCAGCACCTTGACGTCTTCGGTATAGCGCAGGCCGAGGTTGACCTCGAGCTTGGACGTGACGTGGTAGGTCTCGTTGGTGAACAGGGCGTAGGTGTCGTCGCTCTGCCGATACTGGTCCACCGAGCCCGACCCGGCCGGATAGTTGACCCCGCCCACGAAGGGGAAGGTCAGGCCGGTCTTGAGGAAGTTCGGGTCCGGCGTCCCCTCGACCAGCGAGGAGAACAGTAGGCTGAGGTAGGGGGTGAACTGGTTGCCGACCAGGATCGAGGAGTTGTCGCGCAGGTTCTCGTGCGCCACCAGGCCGCCCACCAGCCAGTCGAGCTTGCCGTAGCTCCCGGCCATCCGCAGCTCCTGGCTGAGGGTGCGGAATTCGGTGGAGTTGCTGTCGTTGGACGGCAGATAGTCGATGTCGGCGGTGGAGAAGTCGGCGTCGAAGCCGCCGGTGGTCTTCCAGTCGCGCACCGCGGTGATCGAGGTGATCGAGGCGTTGAGGTTCGGCAGCTTGTAGTCGGCCTGCAGCGAAAGCCCGCCGTCGCGGATGTTCTGCCCATCGGGGCGGTTGGAATAGGCGTTGCGGGCGTAGGGGCTGGCGGGATTGCCGTCATTGCCGCCGAGCGCCGACACCAGGGCCGTGGAGGGTCCGCCGCGGGTGATCACGGCGATGCAGCACTCCTCGTTGCGATGCGAGTAGTCGGCGATGAAGCGCAGGGTCAGCTGGTTGTTGGGCACGTACAGGAGCTGGCCGCGCAGGGTGTAGTAGTCGCGGTTGGTGTCGGAGGTCTTGTTGTTGGGACCCCGTCCGTCGTTGACCGAGAAATAGCCGTCGCGCTGGCGATCGGAGAAGAACAGGCTCCCGGCCAGCTTGTCGGCGATCAAGGGGCCGGTGACCTCGAACGAGCCGCCATAGCCGCCGTAGTTGGAGACGGTGGCCTCGGCCTGGGCCCCGAAGGTGAAGCGCGGCGGGGCGGTGGTGATGTTGATCACCCCGGCCGAGGTCGACTTGCCGAACAGGGTGCCCTGCGGCCCCTTCAGGACTTCGATCTGGCTGACGTCGCCGAGATCGCCGAAGCCGACCCCGTTGCGCGAGCGGAACACCCCGTCGATGACGATGCCGACCGAGGACTCCAGGCCGGGGTTGTCGCCCACCGTGCCGACGCCGCGGATGCGGGCGGTGGTCGAGGCTTCTGAAGTGGTGGAGGTGACGAGGAGGCCCGGCGTCAGCAGGGCCAGGTCCTTGATGTCGGTGACGCCGGTGTCCTGCAGCAGCTGGTGGCTGACCGTGGTGACCACGATCGGCACGTCCTGCAGGCTCTGGCTGCGCTTCTGCGCCGTGACCACGATCTGGTCGACGGTGGCGGCGGGCGGCTCGGCGGCGAGAGCGGGGGCGGCCGGCGCGGCGGCGGTTTGTGCAAAGGCGGCGCCCGCGGTCATGGCGGCGGCGAGCCCCATCACGGACGCGCTGGTCCGCAACCAAACTGACTTATGCATGGATCTTCCCTGAAGCCTTCACGACCGCGGTTGTTTCCGCAGCGAGGCCCGCAGGTACGGCGCAAAGCTTCACATTCAACCTTTCCGACGCAAATGAGTCACGATCCCGCCACACCGTGTTGCCGAAAGCACACTCCGGCGCCGGGCGCTTTTGTCACTCGGTGGCGCAATTCATTGTATGATAAGGATAATCCTAACAAGGTTGGCCCTCTCCCGCCGCCCGGCCGCCACAACCTCACATAGCCGGCGAAGCACGCCGGCAGGCGTAATCGGCGGCGCGACGCCGCCTCTCCGCTCCCCCTGATCGGCTAAAGGGATGCACCCATCGCTACAGCACCAATACTTGTCATTCTCGGGCGTAAGGGAGCGAAGCGGACTGAAGACCCGAGAACCCAGCAGAGATCTTGTTCAAAGCCGCGGACGACGCGCGTCGAGGGTGGACCTGCTGGGTTCTCGGGTCTGCGTTCGGTCGCTGCGCGCCCTCTCTTCGCCCGAGAATGACGACTATTTTTCCGTCTGGGAGGTTGCGAGGGCCGGAGCCCCCACCGAGGGGGAAGGCAGCACGCCGGCGACCCGCCCCCTAGGTCGCGAACAGCTGCCCCAGATCCGCGAACGCCTTGAACTCCAGGGCGTTGCCCGAGGGGTCGCGGAAGAACATGGTCGCCTGCTCGCCGACCTCGCCCTTGAAGCGCACGTGCGGTTCGATCCCGAACACCACCCCCGCGGCGGTCAGCCGCGCGGCCAGGGCCGACCAGTCGTCCATGGCCAGCACCACGCCGAAGTGCGGCACGGGCACCTCATGCCCATCCACCGGATTGGTCCCCGCGTCCGCCGCCCCCACATCCCGCCCAGGCGCCAGATGCACCACCAGCTGATGGCCATAGAGATCAAAATCCACCCACGCCTCGGCGCTCCGCCCCTCCGGACATCCGAGCAGCCCGCCGTAGAACGCCCGCGCGGCGGGGATGTCGTGCACGGGGATGGCGAGGTGGAAGGGGCGGAGGGTCATGGGCGCTGAATGGCGGAAGGGGGCGGAGGGATCAAGCGAGAGGGCGCCGCCCTGCACGCAAAGACAAGCCAGAACAAAGCTGCTCCCCCTCGGGGGGAGCTGTCACGAAGTGACTGGGGGCAGCGCCGCCGCCAGACGCGCGGCGCGAGGCGAGTGGCAAGATCCCCGAGCCACGCTCACCGCTTCCATCCCCCTTGCCCAACCCCGGCCGACGCGCTCCTATACAGTGCGGGGGAGGCGCTGAGTGGTAAAGCTTTGGGTCGCCAATACCGACCTCGACTGGTTCGACTATCTCGCCAGTCAGCCGGACGTGGACGAGGTCAATTTCTGGCAGCCGAGCGGCGCGTCCAACTTCGGAGCCGTCCGCAAGGGCGAGCTGTTTCTGTTCAAGCTCAAGAGCCCGCGCAATGTGATCGGCGGGTTCGGCGTCCTAAGCCAGGCGTCCAACATTCCGCTCTCCCTCGCCTGGGAGGCGTTCGGGACGAAGAACGGCGCGCGTTCGTTTGCCGAGATGCGCGAGCGCATCGGAAAGTACCGCCGCGATGAAACCCTGGCGCCGGACTATCTGATCGGCTGCCGCGTCGTCGTCCAGCCGGTCTTTCTGCCGCAGGATCTGTGGATCCCCCAGCCGGCGTCCTGGGCGCGGTCGATCGTCGTCGGCAAGACCTACGATACCAGCGAGCCCGAGGGTCTGAGGCTCTGGGAGCAGGTGATCGAGGCGGCCCGGTTGGCCACAGCGCCGAGCGTCGTTCCGAGGTCCGGCGTTCGCGAGCCGGCCGTTTCCGAACCGTTCGAAGGGCCGCGCTACGGCGAACCGGCGCTGATCCGGCCGCGCCTGGGCCAGGGCGCCTTCCGCCTGGCGGTAACCGACGCCTACGCGCGTCAATGCGCGATCTCCGGCGGCAAGGTCCTACCGGCCCTGGAGGCGGCGCACATCCGCGCCTACGGCGAAGGCGGCGCCCACGCCGTCGACAACGGCCTCCTCCTGCGGCGCGACATCCACAGCGTGTTCGACGCCGGCTACGTGACCTTCGACGAGGACCTTCGGCTCGTGGTCAGCGATCGCGTCCGCACCGACTTCAACAACGGCAACGAGTACCGCCGGCTTCACGGGTCACGATTGATCGACCCGGTCCCGCCGAATGCGCGTCCGAGCGAGGTGAACCTGGAGTGGCACCGTCAGAGCAGGTTTTTAGGTTGATGGGGCAGGTGGCCACACAGTCCGCGGGAGGCCGGTGATTGCTTGAGCCAGCGAGCAATCCTAGTTTGCGCGCATGGTAAAATCTGATGGTCCGAAACCAGCGCGCGCCACGGGCGACACCATCCTCTACGCTGTAAATCTATGAACGCCGTCGAAATCGAAGAAGCTGTATCTGCGCTCGCAGAGCGCCCGTTCGACCCTGAGGAGTTTCCCTACGCGTTCCTGGAGGCGTTCGGGAACAAGGCCACCACCATCAAGCGGTTGCGCACGGGAGCGTCGAACCGTTCGGACGCGGGCGGCGTGCTCCAGACCAATAACATCCACATCGCCGTCGCCGCGCCCGGCGCGGTGACCGAGACCCTCAGTCGGCTTAAGGCAAGCCCGGCGACCGCCAAGGCCAAGGCCAAGTTCGTCCTGGCGACCGATGGGGAAACGTTCGAGGCCGAGGACGTCGAGTCCGGCGAGACGGTCGCCTGCGACTTCGCCGCCTTCCCGGACCATTTCGGATTCTTCCTGCCGCTGGCGGGGATCACCACCGTCCGGCAGCTGCGCGAGAGCAGCTTCGACATCCGCGCCACGAGCCGCCTCAACCGGCTCTATCGCACGCTGCTCGAAGAGAACCCGGACTGGGACAAGCCTGAGCGTCGGGCCGACATGAACCACTTCATGGCGCGGCTGATCTTCTGCTTCTTCGCGGAGGATACCGACATCTTTCACCGCAGCTACCCGTTCACCGGCACGATCGAGAAGATGAGCGAGCGGGATTCGTCGAACACCCACGAGGTGATAGGCGAGCTGTTTCGCGCCATGAACACGAGGGCCGGGAATCACGAGGCGTCGGGCATCGCACGGTGGGCGCGACCATTTCCCTACGTCAATGGTGGTCTGTTCTCCGGCAGCCTCGACGTGCCGCGCTTCAGCCGGATCGCGCGATCCTACCTGCTCCATATCGGCGGCCTCGACTGGACGAAGATCAACCCGGACATCTTCGGGTCGATGATCCAGGCCGTCGCGGACGACGAGGAGCGCGGCGCGCTGGGGATGCACTACACCAGCGTGCCCAATATCCTGAAGGTGCTGAACCCGCTATTTCTCGACAGCCTGCGCGAAACGCTTGCCGAAGCCGGCGACAATGGGCGCAAGCTCTTGAACCTGCGAAGCCGCATGGCGCGCATCCGGGTGTTTGATCCGGCCTGCGGCAGCGGCAACTTCCTGGTGATCGCCTACAAGCAGATGCGGGAGATCGAGGCGGAGATTAACCGGCGGCGCGGCGAGGCCGAGCGCGCTTCCGACATCCCGCTCACCAACTTTCGCGGCATCGAGCTGCGCCACTTCCCCGCCGAGGTCGCGCGCCTGGCACTGATTATCGCCGAGTATCAGGCCGACGTGCTGTATCGCGGGCAGAAGCTGGCTTTGGCCGAGTTCCTGCCGCTCGACGCGGAGAATTGGATCACGCAGGGCAACGCTCTGCGGCTCGACTGGCTGAGCATCTGTCCTCCGACGGGGACGGGCGTGAAGCACCACGCCGACGACCTGTTCCACACGCCGCTCGATCAGGCGCAGATCGACTTCGAGAATGAAGGCGGGGAGACGTATATTTGTGGGAACCCGCCGTATCGCGGGAGTCAGTGGCAGACGGTCCATCAGAAGTCAGATCTTGAGAGTATTTTCAACTGGCGGACGTCCAATTGGAAGTCACTCGATTACGTAGCAGGCTGGTTCATGAAAGCTGCCGACTTCGGCTTAAATACTAATGCCAGTTCGGCATTCGTTTCGACCAACTCTATCTGCCAAGGACGACAAGTAGAAACGCTCTGGTCCTTGATATTCGCAACGCGGCACGAGATCACCTTCGCACATACATCGTTCAAATGGGCAAATCTTGCAAGTCACAATGCAGGCGTAACCGTCGTTATTGTAGGCATCTCAAATCATGCGGGCAGCACTCGACTACTCTACTCTGAAGGCCACCCGCGCGGCACGACCGCAAAGACGGTCGAAAACATCAACGCTTATCTCGTGCCCGCGCCCAACATAGCAATCGAACCACGGTCTCGCCCGCTAAGCGACCTGACGGATATGAGCTTCGGGAACATGCCCAACGATGGTGGGCACCTATTACTTACCACCGCGGAGGCGGCGGAGGCTATTAGAGACTATGACGTCCCCGCAAGGTACATACGCCCGTTCGTTGGATCTCAGGAGTTAATCCGCGGCATCGAGCGGCAATGCATCTGGGTATCTGAAAAAGAGCGGGAGGCAGCACAGAACAACAACTGGCTCTCCGAACGATTCGCGAAAGTTTTCGCTCAGCGAGTAGCGTCTGATCGCGCGACGACCAAGGCACTTGCTCAAACGCCTTACAGGTTTGGTGAGGTACGACAAAAGGGAATTGAGATTGTCACGATCGTACCCAGCGTCTCATCAGAATCCCGCGAGTATCTGCCTGTTGGCTATAGACCGTCTGGAACGATTGTCAGCAATCTTGCCTTCGCTCTCTACGGCGCGCCGCTGTGGAACATGGCGTTGATTGCGTCGCGGCTGCACATGGCTTGGATCGCTACCGTCTGTGGCAAGATGAAGACTGACTTTCGGTATTCCAACACCCTCGGCTGGAACACCTTCCCCGTCCCGCCGCTCACCGACAAGAACAGAGCCGACCTCACCCGCTGCGCCGAGGACATCCTTCTCGCACGCGAGGCGCATTTTCCGGCGACCATCGCCGACCTCTATGATCCGGAGGCCATGCCCGACGACCTTCGCGCTGCGCATGAGCGCAACGATGAGGTGCTGGAGCGTATCTATATCGGCCGGCGGTTTAAGAACGACACCGAGCGGCTCGAAAAGCTGTTCGAGCTCTATACCAAGATGACCGCCGACTCAGGAGCGGCCAAGAAGCAGAAGGCGAGGGCAAGCGCGTGACCGACGACAGGAAATCAGTCCCCTCCGTTTCGGTCACCTACGCCCGCACCGGTAGCTCGGCGAAAGCCAATGCGCTGGGCATGCGCCCGATGCAGGAGCAGGCTTATGAAAAACGCGGCGAGCAATACCTGCTGATCAAGTCGCCGCCCGCGTCGGGCAAGAGCCGCGCGCTCATGTTCATCGCGCTCGACAAGCTCGCCAACCAAGGGTGCAAGCAGGCGATCATCGTCGTGCCCGAGAAGAGCATCGGCGCCAGCTTCAACGACGAGCCGCTCAGCCGCTACGGCTTCTGGGCGGACTGGTGCGTCGCGCCCCGGTGGAACCTATGCAACGCGCCGGGCGAGGATGGCGGGAAGGTGAAGTCGGTCGGCGCGTTCCTCGAAAGCGACGACAAGGTGCTCGTCTGCACCCACGCCACCTTCCGCTTTGCGGTCGACAAGTTCGGCATCGAGGCGTTCGACGATCGGCTGATCGCGGTGGACGAGTTCCACCACGTCTCGTCGAGCCCCGACAACAAGCTGGGGCTTCACCTCGGCGAGTTCATCGCCCGCGACACGGTGCACCTCGTCGCGATGACCGGGTCCTACTTTAGGGGCGATGCGGAGGCGGTGCTGGCGCCCGGTGACGAGGCGAAGTTCGAGAGCGTCACCTACACCTATTACGAGCAGCTCAACGGCTACGAATATCTGAAGCAGCTCGACATCGGCTATTTCTTCTACTCCGGTCCCTATGCCGACGACATCCTCGCCGTGCTGGACCCGGCCGAGAAGACGATCATCCACATTCCCAACGTCAATTCGCGCGAGAGCACGAAGGACAAGATCAGGGAGGTGGAGCACATCATCGAGGCGCTGGGCGAATGGCAGGGTGCGGACCCCGCCACCGGCTTCCAGCTCGTCAGGACCCCGGACGGGCGGACCCTGCGCATCGCCGACCTGGTCGACGACGACGCGGCCAAGCGCGACCGCGTCTCCGCCGCGTTGAAGGACCCGGCGCAGAAGAACAACCGCGACCATGTGGACATCATCATCGCGCTCGGCATGCGAAGGAGGGCTTCGACTGGATCTGGTGCGAGCACGCGCTGACCGTCGGCTACCGCGCCAGCCTGACCGAGATCGTCCAGATCATCGGCCGCGCTACCCGCGACGCGCCGGGCAAGACTCGCGCCCGCTTCACTAACCTGATCGCCGCCGTCGATGCCTCGGACGAAGCCGTCCGCGAGGCCGTCAACGATACGCTGAAGGCTATCGCCGCCAGCCTTCTAATGGAGCAGGTGCTGGCGCCGCGCTTCGAGTTCAAGGTCAAGAACCCGACGACCAGCGCCGCCACCCCCGGCTTCGACTATGGCGCGGTCGGCTACGATCCCGCGAAGTGCAACGTCGGCTTCCATGAGGAGCGCGGCGTCTTCGAGGTCGAGGTCAAGGGTCTGGTCGAGCCCAAGAGCCCGGAAGCGGTGCGCATCTGCCGCGAGGACCTTAACGAAGTGATCGCCACCTTCGTGCAGGACAAGCCCTCGATCGAGCGCGGCCTGTTCGACGAGGAGCTGGTGCCCGAGGAGCTGACGCAGGTCCGCCTGGGCAAGATCATCAAGGACAAGTTTCCGGAGCTGGACGACGACGATCAGGAGGCGGTGCGCCAGCACGCCATCGCCGCCCTGACCCTGACGCAGCAGGCGAAGAAGATTGCGTCCGGCGACAACGGGGATGAGCCGACCCGCAACACCGCGCTGGTCGAAGGCGTGCGCAAGTTCGCGATGGACGTCCGCGAACTCGACATCGACCTGATCGATCGCATCAACCCGTTCGGTGAAGCCTACTCCATCCTGTCCAAGACCATGAGTGAGGACAGCCTCAGGCAAGTAGCGGCTGCGATCGCCGCAAAGCGGACAACCCTGACGCCGGAGGACGCGAAGGAGCTGGCCCAGCGCGCCGTGCGGTTCAAACGGGAGCGGGGGCGGTTGCCGTCGATCAGCTCCACCGACGCCTGGGAAAGGCGGATGGCGGAAGGCGCCGCCGCTTTTGTACGGTTCAAGGACGAAGGTCGCTATGAGTAACCTCGACCTCGACGAGCTGCGCGACGAACTCGCCGACTTCGCCCGGCCTGCAAAGGCAGTCGGGCGCTCCGCACGCGAGGAGCGGATCGTCGCGGGCTTCGAGGAGATCCAGCGGTTCGTCGAGCAGCACGGCCACGCTCCCCGGCACGGCGAGGACCATGACATCTTTGAGCGGCTCTATGCGGTGCGTCTGGACCGACTTCGCGGGCTGGAGGACTGTCGTACGCTGCTGGCGCCCCTCGACCATCAGGGGCTTCTGGACGGAGACGAGTCCGCCGCCGCCGCTCTAGTGGACGACCTCGACATCGACGATCTCGCGGCGGAGCTGGAAAGCGCAGCGGGCGACGAGAGCATCACCCAGCTCCGCCACGTTCGCACCAGCGCCGACAAGCGCGTGGCCGAGGAGATAGCCGACAGGGACATATGCGAGGACTTCGCCCGGTTCGAACCGCTGTTCGTCGCCGCTCAGCGCGACCTCGACGCCGGTATCAGGACTGCCCGGCCGTTCGTGCGGGATGCCGGCTTGTTGAAGGCCGACATCGCGGAGGGCCAGTTCTTCATCCTCGGCGGCCAGATCGCCTATGTCGCCGACGTGGGAGAAACCTTTCGGGCGCCGAACGGAGAGACCGACGCCCGTTTGCGCGTCGTCTATTCCAACGGGACGGAGAGCAACCTGCTACGCCGCTCGCTTCAGCGGGCCCTCTACAAGGACGAGGCGGGCCGCCGGATCACCGAGCCCGCCGCCGGCCCCCTGTTCGCCGAAGCGAGCGACGACGACGATCTGGCCAGCGGGACGATCTATGTGCTGCGCAGCAAGTCGGCCAACCCGATGATCGCCGCGCACCGCGAGCTGCTGCACAAGATCGGCGTCACCGGCGGCGACGTCGCCCGGCGGGTCGCAAACGCCAAGCTCGATCCCACCTTCCTCATGGCCGAGGTGGAGATTGCCGCCACTTACGAACTGTTCAACATCAACCGGACCCGGCTGGAAAACGTCATCCACCGGGTGTTCGACCCCGCGCGCCTCGACGTCGAAATCAAGGATCGCTTCGGTCAGCCTGTGATCCCGCGCGAGTGGTTCCTCGTCCCGCTGTTCGTGATCGACGAAGCTATCGGCCGGATCAGGGACGGCACAATCACGGATTACCAATACGACCCAAAGACGGCCAAGCTGGAGTATAAACCCGCGTAAGGACGGTCTGCGCGATAAACAGTACAGCCATCGCAAACCTAACCCGGCTCATCCTCGGCAAGCGTCCATATGCGCTTCAAAGGCAAATCGGCCTTCATCTCGTCTGACATTTGATCGTAGCCTCGCTGCAGAGCGCGGATGACATCTGCGGAATCCCAGAGCCTGATTTGGAAGTGGAGGCGTTGGGCCTCTCTCAGCAGAGCCTTCGTCACTCCGCCCCACGCCACCAGAAGCCCATGATCTGCGCCAAGTTGGCTCATAACGCCTTGGAGTTCTCGCAGAACTGTCACGTCCACAGAGGAATCCTGTGACTTGACCTGAACCACAAGGCGGGGAGCATCAAGCCCGAGCGGCCCTTTGCCCGCCAAAATGTCAACCCCGCCATCAGCGCCTGGCGGCGAAACCATTACGACGTAGCCCTCGGTCTCCAATAAAGCGCCGATCAACGCGGAGAGCCTGTGGCCCTTGAAGACGGTCGCGATCTTGAAGCGGATCGCATCTTCGGCTCGTTGTTCGATATCGATGCGGCCGGTGTCTTCATCTGCTGCGGCGACCCCAGTCACTGGCGCGTCGAGCGACTTTGTCGGCGGAATGGGTGCGCCTGAAATTGCAGGGTCGGCATTACCGGCCATGACTGCGACGACCCGTTGCTCCGCCTGATTTCGGAAAACCTGGAACACGGTCAGGAAAGCGCCGAAAGATGATTGGATATCTTGAGCGAAGGCGCTGCGAGGGACCTCACGAACCCACTCGACGGGCCGGGTGTGCAGGCGCTCTCCGCCGTGGGTGGCATAGTTGTATGGACCTTTAATCCGGCCCAACGCGAATCCGGACCGCTTTTTCAGCGGCAACACGATTGGATCGCCTTTTTCCATCACGGCAAGAAAGGGCCAGATCTGGCTTTCCCAGTTGGAAAGCGTTTTCGGCTTCTCGCCGACGTATGTCGCCTGAAGCAGCGACCTCAGCTGATCTCGCGATTTCACCGTCGAGAGATCAGGGAGTTCCTCCCATCCGATAACGGCCAGTCCCTCGTCGAGGGCAAGGGCTTCGCGTTCCCCATACTTACCCGAACGAACTCCCCAGAGCGGCATGGCGGCTTTTCCTCACATGGCTCAGGCGACCAACCGCAACTTGGCGGAGCGATTCTGAACGGCCCGTTCGACGTTGTATGGAGTTTCCAGGTAGTCCGCCACGTTGGCGTAGTAGTGGCCCGCCTCGGCCGGGACCACCGAGACCACCCTCGCCACCGCGATGTAGACGCGGCGGCCGCCGTTTCTCTGCGGTTCGCGGTAGAGGGCCCAGTCTCCGACCGCGCCGCGCGCCGCTTCGAGATAGTTGCTGCGGGCGGGGAACTGGTAGCGGCGGGTGATGTCGTCGTCGTATCCGGAGCCGGGCTTTACGTCGAACACCGCTTTCATGGGGGGGCTCCTGTGCAGGGGGAGGGAGCTTAGCGCGAGGTGGGCGGGGCTCAAGGGTGGGCGGCGGTTATAGATCGCCGACCGCCTATCGCGCCTTTCGCTTCATCGCTGCACTCCGGCGCCCCCAACCGCAGCCCCTTTCGCCTTCCGAGAGCCCAATCGTGGGCTCTCGGCGGGGCTCAGCCCCTCGAGGGGAAGGGAGTCTCGGCGCGCTGTGCGGTCCGCAGCCTGGGTGGATACAGGGGCGCGACTTGAAGGGCGGAGCGAGTGGGTCCTCGGGATCTCATGTCTCAGCCCGGCAGGCCGTTCTCGTCGTAGCCGATGATCTCGTCGGCCGAGCGCGGGTCGAGGTCAGGTAGGGCGGCGATGCGGTCCAGGATCGCCTGGATCGCAGCATGGTCCCACGGCGGCGCAGCGCGCTTGAGGCGGTCGAGGCGCTCGGCCAGGGCGGTGCGCACGGCCTCAGTCAGGGTCTCGCCGGTCAGGCTGGCGAGGTCGCGGGCGAGGCGGTCGGTTTCGGGGTCTCTGAGGGTGAGGGCCATGGGCGGCTCGGGAGTGGAGGTGGCAGTCTACACCCCTTCGCCGGAGGCTTCACGGGGCGGGCCAGCGGCGTCGCGGGCGCAGCCGCTGGCCCCCTCAGTCTGCTTCGCAGACAGCTCCCCCAGAGGGGGAGCAGCTTGGGCGGCGCTTGGTTCACGGCGGAGGGTCGAGCGGTTGGCAGCGGCCGACGAAGCGGCCGAGGTTGTCGTCGATGGTGATGATCATCAGGCCGAGGTCGACGATCAGGTGGGCCTGGTCGAACGGGTTGAAGCGCACCGCGCCGCGGACTTCGGCCTTGGTCGCCTGCAGGTCGCGGACCGGCCACCAGCCGTCCTTGGCCCCGCCGTGCAGGCGGGGGATCAGGACCTCGGGGAGGCGGACGCGGGCTGAGCCCTTGCCGTCGAGCTCCAGGGCCGCTTCGCCGCTGAAGGCCGCGTCGGGGTCGGCGAAGGGGCTGCTGGCCCGCTGGCGCCGTTCGCCGTCGCCGGTGCAGGCGAGGGTGAGGGCCTGCGGCGGCAGGGGCGGCGGCGCGGCGGCGGGCGGCGGAGCCAGAGGGGCGAGAAGCAGGGTCAGCGCGAGCAGCATGGGGGTGAGGGTACGTCGTGAGCGCGCGCTGCAAAACGGGCAAGGCTCCGCAGAAGGACTCGCGCCGCAAAAAATGTCGTCATCCCGGCCGCAGCGCGCAGCGCGGAGAGCCGGGAGCCAGCAGCTCCGCGCTCAACGCTGCTGGGCGGCGGCTTGGAGCGCAGCGCTTGCTGGGTCCCGGATAAGCGCTGCGCGCTTTCCGGGATGACGACATGGGTTGCGGGTTCGCTGTGGGACAACGCCCCCCGGCCAGGGGGCGCCCCTCCCCCTTCCGCGCGGCGGGGAAGGCGCTAAGGTCTCGGCATGCGCATCCTGATCCTCGTGGCCGCCGCGGCCGTGCTCGCCTCCCCCGCTTCCGCCAAGCCGCCCGGGGGGCCGGCGAGGACGTTTCAGCCGATGGACCTGTTCGGCCTGGCCTATGCCGCCGATCCGCAGATCCGGCCCGACGGCGGGGCGGTGGCCTATGTGCGGCAGACCTATGACGTGATGACCGACCGGGCGCATCCGTCGGTGTGGATCGTCGACGCGGCCACCGGGGCGCAGACGCCGATCGCCTCCGCCCCCGGCTGGTCGGAGCGGAGCCCGCGCTGGAGCCCCGACGGCAAGCGGCTGGCCTATGTGGCCGCGGCCGAGGGGGAGAAGCCGCAGCTCTATGTGCGCTGGGCCGAGACCGGCCAGGTGGCCAGGGTGGCCACCCTGGCCGAAACCCCGCGGTCGCTGGCCTGGTCGCCCGACGGCCGGACCATCGCCTTCGTCGGCTTCGTTCCCGAGGATCCAGCATCGGTCAACGCCGGGCTGAAGAAGCCTGACGGGGCCAAGTGGGCCGCCCCGCTGCAGGTGATCACCGCCGTCACCTACCGCCGCGACGACGAGGGCTATACCCGGCCGGGCCACACCCACCTGTTCACCGTGCCCGCCGACGGCGGCGCGCCGCACCAGCTGACCTTCGGCGCGTTCGACGACGGCGGCGGCGTGTCGTGGACCAGCGACGGCAAGGGCCTGCTGTTCGCCGCCAACCGGCGGCCGGACTGGGAGCGGGCGGTGCAGGAGACGGAGGTCTATCGCGTCGACGTGGCCGACGGGACCCTGACCCAGCTGACCCACCGGGTCGGTCCCAACCACGGGGCGCAGATGTCGCCCGACGGCCGGCTGATCGCCTACACCGGCTATGACGCGCGCCACCGCGGCTATGAGAACGCGGTCCTCTATGTGATGGGCGCGGACGGCTCGAGCCCGCGCGCGCTGACCACCAAGCTCGACCGCTCGGTGAACAACCCGCACTGGGCCGCCGACGGCCGCTCGGTGTTCGTGCAGTACGACGACCACGGCGTCGGCAAGGTGGCGCGGGTGTCGCTCGACGGCCAGGTGACGCCGGTGGCGGCGGGCTTCTCGGGCGGCGAGCTCGACCGGCCCTATTCCGGCGGCGAGTATTCGGTGTCGCGGACCGGCGTGGTCGCCTTCACTCAGGGCGGCCCCGACGAGCCGGGCGACGTGGCGATCACGAGCGGCGGCGCCGTGCACCGGCTGACGGCGCTGAACGCGGCCCTGCTCGAGGGCAAGAGCCTGGCCCAGGTGTCGAAGATCACCGTCCCCTCCTCCGCCGACCAGCTGCCGATCGACGCCTGGGTGATGACGCCGCCCGACTATCAGCCGGGCCGCCGCTATCCGCTGATCCTGGAGATCCACGGCGGGCCCTACGCCGCCTACGGCCCGGAGTTCAGCAGCGAGCTGCAGCTGTTCGCCGCCGCCGGCTATGTGGTGGTCTACGCCAACCCGCGCGGCTCGACCTCGTACGGATTCGACTTCGCCGACACCATCAACGACAACTATCCGAGCCACGACTACGACGACCTGATCAGCGTGGTCGACGCGGTGATCGCCAAGGGCGTGGCCGATCCCGACAACCTGTTCGTCACCGGCGGCTCGGGCGGCGGCCTGCTCACCGCCTGGATCGTCGGCAAGACCGACCGGTTCAAGGCCGCGGCGACGCAGAAGCCGGTGATCAACTGGACCAGCGAGATCCTGACCACCGACATGTACCTGTTCATGGCCCAGGACTGGTTCGGCAAGCCGCCGTGGGAGGACCAGGCGAACTACTGGCGCCGCTCGCCCCTGTCGCTGGTGGGGAACGTCAAGACGCCCACGATGGTGATGGTCGGCGAGGAGGACCACCGCACGCCGGGCAACGAGGCCGAGCAGTACTATCAGGCCCTGCAGATCCGCGGCGTCGCCACCGAACTGGTCCGCGTCCCCGGCGCCAGCCACCACGCCCTGGCCGAACGCCCCTCCCAGCAGGCCGCCGAAGCCGCGGCCATCCTGGCGTGGTTCGGGAAGTACCGGACCGGCGCGCAGTAGGGAGATTCACGCATCGGGCGAAGGGGCCTGCGACGCGCCAGGGTGGAGAGCGTGCGCCCCCCCTCAGGGCGCGTAGGCGAAGCGGACGGCGACGGTGACGCTGGCTTCGCCGCCGGATACGGCGCGCGACAGCATCATGATCTGCCGAACCTCGCCGACCCGCCGGCCGGCAGCCGCGGCGAGGATCCCGGCCTGGCGGCGGGCGGCCTGGATCGCCGCCTGGCTGGCCTGGTCCCAGATCGCCGGATCGATCTTCTCCACCGCGCCGAAGCCCAGCACCTCCTGGGTGGTGGTCAGGAAGTTCATCGGCCGGCTGGCCAGGCCCGCGCCCTCGATGTCGATCCCGGCCGAGGTCAGGGCGTCGAGAAAGGCCGGCAGGCGCGAGGCGTCCGGCGCCCGGAAGCGCACCCCGGTGCGGGCGACGAACACCTTCTTCGGTTCGCGGACCGGGCGCGGCGGCAGGGGCTCGCCCGGGTGGGCGCGCCGATCCGCCTGGACCTCGGCGTTGATCCGCTGGGTCTCCGCCTGCTGGGCGGCGAGATCGACCTCGCGGCGGAAGGCGCTGTCGCCGAGCTCCATGTCGACGCCGAACTGGCTGGCGACGCGGCGGGCGTCGACCATCCGCTGGTCGCGCAGGCGCGCGGCCTCCACGGCGCTGTCTGCCTTGCCCTCGACGTTGACGAAGTAGGAGCCCGACAGGGGCGTCGGCAGGCGCACCTTGCCGGCGGCGGTGACGAAGACGCTGGATCCGCCCTGCGACGCTTCGCCGAGGGCCTGGCCCAGGCCCTCGGTGACCACCGCGGCGAGGCCCAGCAGGCCGGTGTCCTGCGCGCGGGCGCCCGGCGTGGCCGCCACGACCCCCGCCGCCAGCACCGCGCCGAAGAGGACTTTCGAAGACATGCGCGCCCCTCGGGTTTCGACGGGCGAGGGTGACGGCGCCGGCGGGGATTTGGCAACCGGCATTCGCCCGCCGGCGCGTTTTGCTCCGCCGCGCCCCGAACGGGGAGCGGTCAGGCCGGCCGCGCCTGGCTCATGATCGCCAGGGGCCGGCCCTCGGGGTCCTTGAAGAAGGCCATCCACTCCTCGGCCCCGTCGTCATGCCTGTGGATCAGGTGCGGGGCGTTGATGAACTCCGCGCCGCGCTCGGCCAGGCGGCGGTGGGCGGCGTGGATGTCGGGGACGCGGAAGTAGAGGATGGAGTCGGCCGTCTCGCCCTCGCCCTCCGACAGGAACAGCCGCACGCCGCCGCAGTCGAAGAAGGCCAGGTCGCCGAACGAATACAGGTGGGTCAGGCCGACCACGCCCGCGTACCAGTCGCGGGCGGCGGCGATGTCCTTGACCGTGCGCGACACCTGGCCGATTGGCCCCATCGTAAGAGCGGCGTCCATGGCGTGATCCTTTGCGTGCAGGGGGCTGTCGCGGCGCACGCCGTCCCATCGCTTCAACTCGGAACGGCTTTCGAAGCCGAGCTTCTGCAGGGCGTTGGCCACGTGGTATTTGACCGCGTCGAGGCTGACGCCCTGGCGGCGGGCGATCTCGGGATTGCTCATCCCATGCCGCACCGCCTCCACCACCCGCCACTCCGCCGGCGTCAGCACGTCGGCATGCGGCGGACGTCCGCGGGGGCGTGGAATGGGCCGGGTGTCCATGGGAGTGTTTTAACAGGGGGCAGCAGGATTTTCCCTACCCGGCGGGGGGACGGCCTCACCCTGGGGGGCGAGGCAAAGGCGAGCCTCCACCCGAAGGGCGGCGAAGCCAACGACGGGGCGTCGCGCGACGTGAACCGAATTCGTGATGCCTACGTTCATCTTCGCCCGTGTAAGGTGGCGGCCTGGACGGTGGGGGCTGTCTGTGTGGAGGCGCCTCGTGCCTGAATGGCTTTTCGGCCCGGCCGAACATTATCCGACCCTGGGCGCCCGGCGGGCGGACCTGGTGGTGCACATCGTCGGCCTGGTGCTGGCGATCGGCGGCGGGGTGCTCCTGGCCGGCATGTCGGCGTGGAAGAACTCGCCGGGCGCCCTGGCCGCGGTGATCGTCTATTCGATCGGCGTGGTGATGATGCTGGCCTTCTCCACGGCCTACAACTTCGCCAGACCCGCGCACCGGCCGCTGCTGCGCCGGCTCGACCACGCCGGCATCTTCGTGATGATCGCCGGCTCCTATACCCCCTTCACCACCCAGCACATGCCCGGCCCCTGGGCCTGGGGCATGACCACGGCGGTGTGGACGATCGCGGCGGTGGGGGCGCTGGGCAAGACCTTCCTGCCCGGCCTCGACAAGCGGGTGTGGATCGCCGTCTACCTGGCCATGGGCTGGCTGGTGCTGGTGGCGCTGAAGCCGCTGATCGACGGAGTGTCGTGGGTGGTTCTGCTGCTGTTGGTGACCGGCGGGGTGATCTACTCCACGGGCGTGCTCTTTTATGTGCGCAAGCAGCTGAAGTTCTGCCGCGCCATCTGGCACGGCCATGTGATCACCGCCGCCGGCGTGCACTGGGCCGCCGTCCTGCTCGGCGTGGTGCTGGTGTCGCCCGTCGCGCGCTGAGCTATGGCGTGGAAAAATCGGCGCGTCCGGGAACGATCCGATCGGCCGGCGTGCCTTCGACGCTTCGCTCGGGCCTGGCCAGAATTTGCTCGAGGGCGTCGCGAGCTTCGACTCCGGTGTCCTGCGCCGCTGCAATTCCCAGCGTCTCCGCCACCGCGTTGAGCATGGCGACGCGATAGGTTTGGGCCGGATCGATGGGCGATCCTGCGGAGGCGAGATGGAGGCGGCCGACGAAGGGGCGGGTCGGCGCGTCGCGGAGGGCTGACAGAGCGTCGCCTTTCAGCGTCGCGATCACGAGGTCTTCGTGGAAGGGCAGGATGGCGTGGATCTGGTAGCGCGTCACCCGCCGGGTTCGGAAAACCTCATAGGGCGTGTCTTCGGGCTGGAGCCCAAAATCCACCTGGGCGGCCGAACGCCAGGCGGCGGACAGGATTTCGGCCGTCTGACGTTTGCGCTCCTCCGGATCCGCGCCGATCCGGCCAAGGCGCCCCACGACCACGTCCAAGGGATGGGCGTAGCCCTCGACCAGACGGAGGATCCTTGGGTCGCTGCGCAGATGGCTGGAGACGGGGATCAGCCGGTCGCTATCGCGCGCCAGCGTCCACGACTGGCCGGCCGATCTCGAAAACGTCAGGCGAAACGCGCCAAGATTGGCGCCGAATTCTCCATCCTGGACGATGGGTACGCGGCGGCCGTCAAGATTCGTCTCCTCCACGGGCGTGTAGAGGAAGGTGTGGGAGTCGCCGCCGATGATGGCGTCGATGCCGCGCGTGTCCTTCGCCAGCTTGCGGTCCTGGTCCACGCCCAGGTGGGTCAGCGCGATGACGACGTCGGCCTGGGCCCGGGCGATGGGGACCCAGGTCAGCGCCGCCGCCTCAGGGGCCTGGAAGTGCAGGCCCTTGGTCTGGGCGTAGCGTACCGACTTCAGGGTGGTCAGGCCCAGAAAGGCGACCCGCAACCGCCCCATCCTGCGCACCACGAAGGGTTTGACGCCCTCGAGAGGGCGCCCCTCCGGGTCGGTGACGTTGGCGCATAGCCAGGGGAAGGTCGAGGCGGCGATCAGGCGCCTCAGATCGGCTTGCGCACCGGCCGCATCGGTCTTGTCCAGGCCGTCCTTGAGCTTGAATTCGTTGTTGCCGAGCGCCGCCAGGCCATAGCCCAGGGCGTTCATGGCGGCGATCTCGTCCATCCCCTCGTATTGCGTCGTCAGCGGTCCGCGCGTGGTCGTGTCGCCCGCGTCGACGAGCAGCACCGGCGTCCTGGCCTGGCGCTTCAGCGCGGCGATCAGGGTCGCCCGCCGCGCCGCGCCGCCGACGCCGCACCGCTCGGCGGCCCGGCGGCCCGTCTCCGTATAGCAGAAGGCGCGCAGATGGCCGTGCAGGTCGTTGTCGTGCAGGATCGTCACGGCCTGGGTCTCCGCCACAGCCGTCGTCGCCGCGAGAAGGCTGAGCCCGCCCGCGGCGAGAAGCCTGGCGATCCACAGGCGACGACCGTATCCAGCCATGGCTTCAGAACCTCGCATTCAGACCGGCGAACACCGTGCGGCCGAGCGTGTCATACAGGGCCGGGAAGGTATTGCCATTGCCGTACTGGGCGTTGACGCTGAGATTGAAGTTGTCGACGACGGGCGGGTCGCGATCCAGCAGGTTGTTGACCCCGAACCGGAAGACGAGCCTGTTCGCCACAGGGATCGTCGCAGCCAGATCGAAATAGCTGTAGCCGGGGATGTGGGCGTCGGCGATGTCGCGCTGACCGGCGGTGGCGCTCGAGAAGACCGAGCCGGCGTTGATGTCGACGCCTGTTCCGCCGATATAGCGCCAGTTCAGCGACAGGACCGCCTTCCAGGGCGTCGCCCAGCTGATGCGGGCGTCATGGCGCCATTTGGGCGCCGGCGCGCCGCAGGTGGGGCCGTAAAGGCCCGCGCAGTTATACGCCACCTGGCCGGGCAAGGGCGAGACCTGGCGATCGTGAACCCAGGTCCCGTCGAAGCTCAGCGCCACCCCGCCCCAGCGCCCGCCGCCCAGGAGCGCCGGGCTGACCTGATACACCGCGGCCACGTCGATGCCCGATGTCTTCAGATAACCCGTGTTGACGTTGGTGTCGGAGATGTATCCGGTCGTGCTGGACAGGCTGCCATTGGCGTCCCGCCTGATCATGTTGCAGTAAAGAGGGTTTCCGGTGTTGATACACTGCGAATAGATCAGCGGTACGGGGATCGCGCCGATCAGGTTCTCCACGTCGATGTTGAAGTAGTCCACGGTGATCGACAGCCCCGGCAGCATACGCGGCGTCAGCACCAGGCCCGCCGTATAGGTGTCGGCCACCTCCGGCTTCAGCGCCGCATTGCCGCCGAGTTGAACGGTGCAGTAGTTGGAGGCGCAGCTTGGAATGTTCTTGTAGGTCTGGACGGTGACGCCGGTGTTTTCGCAGGCGGCGAGCGATGAGGTCGGCGCGGCGCCGGCGCAGGTGTCCGTCACCGCCGCGGTGGTGGTGCTCCTGGGCTGGAACAGTTCAACCACGTTGGGCGCCCGCACCGCCCGGTTATAGCCGCCGCGCAGCGTGATCTCGCTGTTGATCGCATAGATCATCGACGCCTTGTAGGTATTGGCGCCGCCGGAGATATTATAGTCCGAATAGCGATAGGCGAGATCGAGCGACAGGGACTTGGCGAAGGGCCGGTCGGTGATGACCGGCGCCACGGTCTCGATGAAGACCTCCTTGACGTTGGTGCGGCCTTGGGCCGGCGCGACGCTGCCGAAACCCGCCAGGTCGCCGGCCAGGATGTTGGCGCTCGAATTCAGCCTGATCTCGTCGCGGCGATATTCGGCGCCCAAGGCCACCGTAACGGGACGCTCGGCCAGCGGGCTCTTCACGCCCCAGCGGCCAAGATCGCCGTTCAGGGTCCCGCTGAGCACGGTCTGGCTGACCTTGCCCCTCTGGACCCCGCTGGTCAGGTCATAGGCGGCCGCGGCGCTGGTGATCTGGCCCAGTTGAAAGATGTTCAGCGGCACGCAGGCCGCATTGCCCGATATACAGGTCGGCACGCCGTTAACATTGCGCACCAGGAGCGCGTCCTGGGTGTGGGAGACCGACACGTCGTTGGTCTCGACGTCGCGATAGTCCACTTCGCCGTACTGGCCGTAGGCGTCGAAGCTCCACCCGTCGCCGAGATCGCCCCTCAGCCCCAGCACGCCGCGATAATCGGTGTGGGTGAGGTCATAGTAGCGCTCATAGCCCGGCACGACGATCCGCTTGGCGATGGTCCCGCTGAACACCGACCCGGCCTTGCCGGCGTTGGCGCCGCAGAGCGCCGTCGCTTCGGACGCGCTCAACAGCGGATTGTCGCAATTGATGGTGTAGGTGACGTTGGAGTTGATCCCCGCCGGCGCGATCTGGGCCCGGGTCTGGTCGTTCATGAACATGAACTCGCCATAGGCGGTCAGAGCCGGGGCGATGGCGTAGTCTGCGAACAGTCCGCCGGTATAGCGGGTGTCGGCGCGCTGCAGGTTTGTCTCCTGATTGGAGTTGTAGTTGAGCGCGGTGGTGTAGGGCACGAAGGTGGCCGTGCCGTCGGGATTGGCGGACAGGCCTGCGCCCTTGCCGGCGATGCGCAGACGCCCATAGGCGCTGGTGCCGGAGCCGACGCAGGCGTGGGTGTCATAAGGGTGCGCGCCGCTGGTGGTCCCCACGCCGCAGGCGCTGAAATCGCGGTCGGATTCGCTGATCGGGTCGGTGGAGCGATAGCCGAAATAGCCCGTCGCATGGCCGCGCTGGTCGGGCGTGTCGGCGCCCGCCGCAATGGTGAGGCTGTGGGTCAGGCCGTCGAGCTTGTCGCCCGGAATGGCGATGCCGGCGGCCTTCAGTCCGGCCTGGGCGGCCCCGTTGTCGTTCTCGTGTTGGTCGGCAGAGACCTGGTAGTCCATCATCACGCCGGTGAGGTGACGGTTCAGCTTGAAGTTCACCACGCCCGCCACGGCGTCCGAGCCGTAGGCCGCCGACGCCCCGCCGGTCAGGACCTCCACCGACGACACCATGGCCGAGGGAATGAAGTTCAGGTCGGCGTAGGGCAGGAGCGGATCGCCCGGCATGAGCCGGCGGCCGTCGATCAGCACCTCCGTGCGCTGCGGCCCGAGATCACGCAGGTTTACTGTGGCTATGCCCGACGTGCCGAAGGTGGACTGACCGCCGGTGAAGCTGCCGGAGACCTGGGGCAGGCGATTGAGCAGGGTCTCGACATTGGCGGCTCCCTCGAGCTGAAGTTCCTTCGCGCTCACCGAAAATAGGGGCCCGGAGCTGTTCAGACCGGCGGCCTTCACCCGTGAGCCGGTCACCACCACCTCCGAAATGCTGGCGTCCTGATGCTCGCCCGAAGGCGTCACCTGCGCCAGGGCCAGGCTCGGCGCCGCCAGACAGCCTATGGCGACCGATGTTCTTAGGATGGATCTGAAAGTCATGACGCGCCCCCTGGTCGTGCGGAGCCGCTCTCATGAACCAAGTGAAACGTTTCATTCTATCTCCTTTTTGTGAAATATGCGTCGGCGGCCGCCGTCGCCACCGGCGCGCGTGGCTCGCCGGTCCAACGCGGAACCCAATAATACGTTGAATCTATGCATATAATAGCCGACTTGCATAAACCAGCGGCTGCGGCTAGGTAGGATCGAGGTCGCTTTGCGGAGGGACGGGCCGCGGAATACGTCAGGCAGGCGACGAAGCTTAAATGTTTAACTTTCGGCGCAAACGATCCTGTTCGATGGCGAAAAACGGCGAATGTCAGCAATATCAATGCGAAGGACGACCCTTAAGGATTTGGCCAAGGCGGCCGGCGTGTCGGTGGCGAGCGCGTCCTACGCCGTCAATGGCACGGGGTCGCTCGGCGAGGAGACCCGCGCCCGTATTCTGAGGGTCGCGGGGGAGCTCGACTACAAGCCCAACCAGATGGCCAAGGCGATGAAGACCGGTCAGACCGGCGCCATCGGACTGATGGTTCCGGATCTCACCAACCCCTTCTTTCCAAGTCTGGCTCAGACCGTCATTCAGACCGCTCGCTTGAGCGGCCTCAGCGTCTTCATCACCGACACCGAAGGCTCGCCCGAACAGGAGCGGCGCTCGGCCAGCCAGCTGATCGATCATGGGATCGACGGCCTCATCTGGTTTCCCATTGTCGATACCGACACGCTTGGCCCCCTTCTGGCCAACACGCCCACCGTCGTGCTCGACCGCATCCTGCCGAGCTATGACCTGATCCTGGCCGACTATGCGCTGGGTGGCGAACTCGCCGCCGCCCACTTGATCGCCGCCGGCCATCGCGAGATCGGCATCATTTCCGGCCCGCTTGACGCCTGGAGCGCTCGGATCCGGGCGGAGGCGGCGGCGCGCTACGTCGAGGCCCACGCCCATCTCGCCTGGACTGTGGAGAGCGCCTTCGCCATCGACCTCGACCCCGCCATCAAAGCCGTGCTGGACGAGAGGCGGGCCACCGGCGTCATCGCCGGCGCCGACCTGATGGCCATCGGCGCCATCCGCCATCTTCAGTCCCAAGGCGTGCAGGTGCCGGCGGATGTCTCGGTTGTCGGCTTCGACGACATACCCTGGGCGCAGCTCACGACGCCCGCGCTCACCACCATCGAAATGCCGGTGGAGGAGATGGGCGTCGCGGCGGTTGAAACCCTGCTGCGCCGGATCGCGAACCCCAAGGGGTCACGCCGAAAGATCGTCTTCAACGTCGCGTTGATCACGCGATCGACGGTGGGACCGGCCGCAGGCGCCCCGTTTCCAGAGCGATCCTGACGTTCGCCCAGAGCGCCGAGCGAGACGTGGGAACCGGTTTTCGCGCCAGCCGGCGCTCTAAACGTCTGAATCCGGAGCGTGAGACGGTCGCAGGCTTTTGGGCGGCCGAGCGGCGCTCTCCGCCGGGCGGAGCGAAGCAACCTCGGCGTTTATAGCGGGCAATTTGCGGTCGTCAGCAGGTAGATGCCGCGCTCCATGCGTCGCACGCCGACAATGTCGCATCCCAAGCGGCGATCCTTCGCCCATCGGGCCGCCTTGCCGGGGCGGTCCAGGGTGTCCGTGAGATCGGAGGCCAGGTACGAGTCATTGTCGTTGCCCGCCATTCCCCAGCCGTCCCAGTGCTTGAACACGCCGTCTCGGCCACGGGCGACCGCCAACTCCCGCCGGTGAACCGTCGACCAGACGGCATATCTCGCGGAGTCTCGGATGGGATCACCGAAGGCCCATAGCGGCGGGATGAGCAACGCCGGCGCGAGGGCCCCAATGAAAAGCGAACGGGCGACGGCCGACCATCGAGGCCGCCGTTCCAGCAACGACCATAGGCCGAAGGCCAGCGCGAGGACGACAAGCGCGGGCAGGACGAACAGCAGCGTGATGATGAACACGCCAAAATCCCGCCCGAATCCAAAAGGTCCGTAGACGACCGCGGCAAGTCCCGCGCTCGATGCCGGAGCGACCCAGAAGGCGCGGCGGTTCATTGCCCCCTTCCACGTGTTTGGTTCCTGCAAACTCGAGCGGACATGGCCGCGCTCCTCTTCAGCTCAGCCGTTTCTTCGGCCCCGAACATGAAGCGCACGCCCGGCGCGAACTCGGGTTCGGAAATCTTCTTGTCGAGCTCCACGGACCCCCTGTCCGCCAGGGCGCCTTTGTAGAGCGTGCTGCTCTTCGGGATCGGGATGACCTCAATGCGATCGTCGTCGATGTTTCGTGGGTGGGACGTCGGCGAGACGCGCTTTGCGATGCGCGGAAGAAAGAGAAGCGTGGAACAGGCCATCCAGGCGCGCAGGTCGCCAGCGGAAAGCGGTGTATCAGGCTTGCGCCGGCTCCACATCTCGCGCGCGACCTCGAAGGGAACCACGACCTTGAACAGCTCGAGGTCGGACGTCATCAGGTAGCACCAGCCGCGGGCGTCTTCGAAGTTCACCGTCTTCAGAGCCTCTTTCAGCGGGGAAGTGTCTGAGATCATGTCTGCGTCCTCAGGGCCGGCGACAGGCCGAGATTCCCCCTGGCCGGGTACGCCGACCTCACCTACCCAGACGGACCGACCCGAATTTTCGCACGCGAGGGCGGCGAATTTTTCGCGCGGCTATCGGGCGTCTCTCAAGATCTGACGCACTTCCATAAGCACACGCCCGGCCCAATTGAGACCGCCGCCGTCCATGCCGACGCCCCAGTAGTCGTCATAGGGTGAATCCTCGACCAGTTCCGCCTCGCCCGTGGCGAGCAGACGTTCGGCCAGTGCCGGATTCTGCGTGTATTTGGCCAGGTCGGCGCGGCGCATGATCCGCAATTTCACATGGGCCCAATCGGCGCGGACCGGCTTTCCGGTCGCCGCAAACCACGACCTCTGGGCGCCCAGCCGATCCTTATCCGGGCGCGCGGAAAGCTGCTTGGCCTCGCCGGGCGTCGCAGCGGCGCGTATGGCCGCCCGATACTCCGGGTCGAGCGACTTGTGCGCCTGATAGTAGTGTTCGACCGTCGGCCAGGTCTCTCCGTCAATGGCGATCGGCGACGGCTCGAAATGTGACATGAAGCCGAACGTCCCCCGGTCGCGCCTGAAATATAGGATTCGGCCGTCAGGCGTGGCGGCGTCGCCCTCGTCCGACTCTGCGGTGCGCAGGGACTTTCGGATGCGCATCCAGAAATCGGCCAGCACCACGCCGGGAATGCTGGCGCTGTCCCTGCGCACCCGGTGCGTCAGAGGTCGATCGCCCGTCGACAGAAGCGCGGTTCTCGCCTCTTCGTTCTGGGCGAACTTGGCCCTGCAGGCCTCCAGCATCAGCGCCCGATGTTCAGGCGAGCTGGTGACGTAGCTCTTGCCGTCGTAGTCGAAGCGCTCCGGCGTGGGCCGATCAAAGGCGGCGGTCTTCGCGGCCTTGCCGAACAGTCCGCGGATCCTCCGGCGATCCAGCTCATCTTCGAACTTCAGGCTCTGCCAAAAGCCTTCGATGCTGGCGCAGGGGAGGCCGCGCAGGACGAACGGCGTGTGGGCCAAGTTGCCGATGGCGCGCCATTCGACCTCGCGCATCTCCGACACGACGTTGATCGGTTCGCGGCAGGCGTCTGCCTTGGGGCCGAGGTCGTGAAAGGCGCCGCCCCTGGCCGATCCGCCATCGAAGTAGAAGACGTGGTCGCGCTTGGACGCCCGCCACGCTTCGAAGGCCGCCTGCTCCTCCTCAGTCTCCGCGGAGAGGGCCAAAAGTCCGGCCTTCAGTATCACGCGCATGCCAGCCCTTTCGTTCGGCGGGAGGATCCTGACTGTCCTTGCGGTTCTCGCATGGGCGCTTGCGTCAGGGGAAGAAACTGGCGGCGCCGTCGGCCACCTGCCAATGGGAGTTGGCCCGGCAGTAGGCGATCAGCCTGGCCCGGATCCCATCGGGGCCGCCGAACGGGCGATGTTTCGGGACCGGCCCGTCTGCGGAAATGCGCCCGCTGAGGTAACCGATCGTCCACTGCACGGCTGCCGGATCGATCCTGCCGTCCGCGCTGAGGGCGGCCGAGCAGAATTGAGCGCCAGCGCTTTTCAGGGGCGGCGGCCCCGCGCTCACAGTTCCGGCGCCGCCCGCGATCACCAGGGCCGCGACCAGTTTCCGAATATGCGCCATAGCCATGGCCTCCGTGTGGGTTGGAAGGGCTTTTCGGAACTGTCGTCCAAAAAATAGGTGTCTTCGTCGTCGGCTTCGGGGCGGGCGTTCCAGCGGCCGCTGCCGAGCAGGGGTTCACCGCCGTCTGTACGGCCGTTCTCCCAGACGCAGTCGAACACCAGTTGGCGGGCGCCGGCCCGAACCACGAACCGGCCGTCGACCAGAGCGATGCTGTCGATCGGGTCGCGCAATGAGCGAACCGCCCGGCCGATCACGGCCTCGAACATCTCGGCGCGCTGATAGATGGGCGCCTTCATGGCCTAGATCCCGAGCGATCGCCGTGGGGCCCTGACGCCACGGGCCGCCTCGTCGTCAGCCAGAAGCCCAGCGCGGCGAGGCCGCCGGCCAGGCCGAACCAGATGATGACGAAAGCCTGATCGACGTCGAAATGACGCCAGGGCCGCAGAACGAGCATCGAAAGACCCGAACCCAGGACCGCGCCGCAGACGCAATAGCGCCTTGCGCCTTCGCGCCTCAGTGCGCGCAGCACGAGCCACAGCGGCGCGCCGAAGGTCACGCTGACTCCCAGCATGGCCAGGAACGCCATGTCCACGACGGCCAGACCCTGGCCGACCTTCTCGGGGGTTACGGGGCCTTTCATGAGCCGATCGAGGGAAAGCCATACGATCAGCGGCGTGGGGCCGGCCAGGGCGCCGACCCCCGCCGCGACCACGAGGCCCAGAGGAGCCCCTTTCCAAGCGCTGCGTTGCACCGCGTCTCCTCCCGAGCCGGAAGACGACGCAATGCCGTCCATACCGGCCAAGACGGACGCGGCGCGGAATTACACGCGGGACGTCGCGCTTTTATCGGCCAGTATATTGACGGCGCCGCCCCCACCATTGTCGGGCGACGTCTTTGACCCTAGAGCGCGTTCCGATTTGATGGGCTCAAACCGGCGCTCTCGGTCTTTGATTTGACGCACGTCCGGTCCGAAAACCGGTTCCCACTTTTCGGGACGTGCTCTAGCCTCGATCAGGTTCAACGGGAGCCGGCGCCGCCATGATGACGGACATGGAAATCGACGCGATTGCACAAGCAATGCAGGCGAAGATCGTAGCGACCCAGCGCGTGGCGAAGATTGGAGGCGTCGCGATCATGATCGTCGTCGGCCTCGTGGCCTTCGCGCTGTTGCCGGACGATGGCAGGGACGGCGGATATAAGTTCCTGATCGCCTGCGGTATCGGCCTGGCGTCGTTCATGGTCTGCGTCGGCGTCGCGCGCGTGCGGATCAACGGCCTGATTCGCGAATTTGAGCGGACGACCGGGATCAAACTCTAGGACGTTGGCTTTGGCGACTCCGTCCGTTACCGGGCGCCGGCGGCGGCCAGTTCGAGCTTGTTCACGCTTTCGATCTGATCGACCAAGGCGTAGCAGAGGGTGATGCTGCGGGTCTGCGGGTTCCACTCGGCATTGACAATGGCCCCGCCCTTTCCGTCCAGGCAGGCGTCACCGATCACGCGGTAGTCGTCCTGGCTTTCCAGATATTCCTCGTCTCCGGGCTCGGTCGGTCCGTGCAAGCCGATGCGTATGGTTCGGTCGATGTCCAGAGGATGGCCCAGGCGACCGTTCCCGAGCAAACTCTGGGGCGGACGCACCCCGCTCATCACGCTGGCGACATCCTCCAGCACATGGCTGGCCTGGACCCGCTGCATGCCCTGGATCAAACGCCTTCTCAGCGGTTCGGGTACATCATCGCCGACCGGATGGTAAAAGACGCCGACCCTGGTCGGCAGCGGCTCAGCCTCCTGCGCGCTCAGGGCAGGTTGCAGGACGGCGTTCCAGGCCGTCTGGTTCGTCGCCGCCTCCGCAGCGCAGCCTTCCCGGCGGTGTTCGGGCATTTTGACCCGGTCGACGATGTCCGAGAATTGCTGCGGATGCTCGCCATAAAGCAGGCATAAGATCGTGAAAGCGCGTTGTTCCGGCTGGCCGTGCTCGTCGCCCCATACGGGCGCGCGATGGTCGGCGAGGGACTGCAGGTAGAGCGCGTCGAAGAAGACCGCGCTGCTGACCAAGGCCAGGTCCGGCATCGTCGCGTTGACGGGCGCGACGCCTTGGCAGGTCTTCTGCAGGCTCAAGGGCTTGTCATGGGACGTGCGCGCCATCAGCACGGCGGCGGCAAAACGGTCGGCGGCGTCCTCTTCCTGTCCGAGGACCGGAAGGTGCAGTTCACGAATCATCATGTGACCCGTCTCGTGGAGCAGGACGACCGTCAGGGTCCCGTCCGTCATGCACCTTGCCCGGGCCTCGTTGGCGGCCGTGGGCTGATAGACCGGGGTGCGCCCATGGATCATGCCCTGCCGCAGGAGCAGCAACCCCAGCACCAAGAAGGCGCCGATGACCAGCATGACTTTCCAGGACAACCGTCGCGTCCGCACCGTTTCCGTGGTCATGAAAATTTCCTCAGGCCTTGGCCGTGAGTGTCTATCTTCGCAGGCGCTTGGCAACCCGGCGCGCCGCCCACGCGCCGGCGCTCCTATCGGCGCACCGGCGACGGGGCAAACGCCGCGCACGCAGCCGCCAGGCTGATCTCTCCCGGGCGAAACCCGACCGGTCCCGAAACCGCCGTCGAGAAGGCGCGCCCATTGGGGCAGTAGATCGTGCGAGGGGCGGCATGCGCGGCGGTCGGTCGCGGCGTCACAAGGTTCAAGTGAGCCCGCAGGCCACCACCGGCGAACCGGCGGTTCAGCTCATCGGCCTGCGCCTGGGTCATCCGCTCGGCGACGGTGAACTTGCCGCCGTTGGCGATGTCGACGGTGTAGCCCATGGGCGCCCGGGCCCAGGTGTTGGCCCGGTCTGTCGGCATATAGAGCTGCCCGTCCGGCGCCGCCCAGAATCCGCCGGTCCAGTGATCCGGAAACTTGGGCTGCTGGCCGGCCAGGTCGGTGAAAGAGCGCGAATTGGGATGGATGAACGACTGAAGTCCGCCGGTGCTGTGGATCCAGCGGCCATGACTGACCACGTAGGCTTGGTAGCTCGGCATGCCGGTGCGGCGGCTCAATTCGGCGTCGAACGCATCCCAAGCGTCCCCCTCGCGGAACTGGCGCACGTCGGGAAGGGGGCTGGCCGCCTGGGCGTGGGCGGCGGGCGCGAGGAACACGGGCGCGGCGACAGCGCCGAACAGGGCGCCGGCGATGCGCAGCGCCGTCACGGTGCGGCGCGCGGTCTTGGTCATGTGGCTTCCTTGGCGGTCCATGATCTTGTCTTCCTCCGGGCCGAGGTGTTCGGCGCTCATGCAGGGCTAGACGGACGGTCGTGATTTTTTATCAGGCCGGGGCTGGGGCTTGCGCCGGCGGCCGCTCCGAACCCTGTCAAGCGCGCAGACCGCGCTATCTCATCCGGGTCTGCGCCGCGGCGCTGGACGGACCCCAGCCCCCCGACGCCGGCGCGAGCGCGGAGATGCCGACGGCGTCGCCGAGTCCGGCCGTCAATGGGACGGCCGCGCGCGCCCGAGGCGGCCGAGAAGCGCGAGTACGCCCATGACAATGGCGAACCAGAACAGATAGCCGGCGGCCATGCCGCCGACGATGTCCCAGCGGTGAAGACGCAGCGCCAGGTTGAACTTGGCGGCCTGACCGAAGTTTCCGCCCAGGACCATGGCGTCGTTCCAGTTCGAAACGCCCTTGGGCAGGCGGGCGATATTGGCCATGCGCTGCTGGATCTCGGAGGCCTGCGCCACCTGATCCCGCGTCTGCGGGTCAAGGCCATTGCCCAGATGGCTGTTCGGGGCGGGCTTTGGCGCGTCGGCGGCATCCCGTTGGGCTCCGGAGGGCGCCGTCGCCCCAGGGTCGGCGACAGTCTGCGCCTGGGCGCCGGCCGCCGAAAGGCTCGCCGCGGCGGCCAACGTCAGAATGAGGGTCCGCAGGCCGGACGCGGAGAAGCGGTGAGGCGCGCGGGCGGAGCAATGGATTGTCACGACAAAGACCTCGAATGGGCGGCGCCGTTGTTGACGCCCGACCGACCAGACGGACGGGCTCGGATTTTCGCGCGGGAAAGAACACCACTCCAATCATTTCGCGGCGGTCCGGCTTGTCGCCCGCGAGGATTCATCCAAAGTTTCGCCGTCGAGCGGGCGGCTGCATGGCGTTGGACCAATCCAAGGCGGAACACCATCTGGTCGCCAGGCTGATCGCCGGCGACCGCAGCGCCGTCGCGCCCTTCGTCGATCTGGCGGCCGGGCCCATCTGGTCCACCGTTGTCGCCCTGGTGGGCGACAACGTCGAAGGCGCCGAAGCGAATGTCGCGGTCATGCAGGCGCTGGCCGCGCGCAATTTCGCGCGGCTCGCGCGCTTCGACGGCCGCTCAAGCCTCGCCGCCTTCCTGACCCTGGATGTTCGTGATTGGCTGGCGGAACAGACGGTGCGCACGTTCAGCGACGATCCGCGCCGGGCCTGGCGGCGCTTCGAGCGTCAGTACGCCGCCGACATTCGTCGGCTGGTGAAGAGACGCTTTCCGCGCCCGGAAGACGAGACCAAGCGCGACGATATCTTCCAGGACATCTGCCTGAAGCTGGTCGAGGACGACTTCCGGCGCATCCGCGCCTACAGGGGCGACCACGCCTTCACCGGCTACATCTTGACGGTGGTCAACCGCCTGCTCATGGACCTGATGCGCCGCGACGCGCCCCGGCTGAGGCTGCCGGCAAGGGTTTCAGCCATGGCGCCGCTGCACAGGCAGGTGTTCATTGCGGTCGCGTGGCGGGGCGTGACGCCGGACCCCGGCGCGCTTCTGTCCGCGCTCCTGGGCAAGCTCCAGCCCGATCCGACGCTGGAGGAGATCAAGACGGCGCTCGACGACCTGGCGGCCGATATCCTCGCCGCCCGCGACGCACGCAGCCCTTCCCGTTCGGTCTCCCTGGACAGTGACGAGGGCGCCGCAGGCCGGCAGGTGGCCGGTGGCCTCAGCGCTGAAGACCAGATGATGGAGGACGAGGAGGCCCGCGCCCGTGAGGATCTGATCCAGGCTGTCCGACGCGAAGCCGAATTCCTGGCGCCTCAGGATCGCGCCTTCCTCGACCTGATCCTGAGCAGCGCCGAGCCCCTGCCCGCCCGTCAGATCGCCAAGCTGATGAGTCTACCCGCCGAAGAGGTCTATCGGATCCGGCAGAGGGTTCAGCGCTGGATGGGCCGATTGGCCACCGACCTGAAAAAAACCACGACCGCGTCCGTCTGATCATGGAAGGAGTCCGCTTCACATGACCGATCGCCCGATCCAGGACCTGGCGGCCCTCCTGAACGAACCGGAGCCGTCGGACCCCGACGCCGCTGTCCGGCGGACGGAGTTGGCCGAGGCCCTCAGGGCCGCGATGGCGCAATCCGCGGGGCCGAAAGGACCGTCCGGCCAGGAGTCCGTGACTCTGGCCGCCCACTTGGAAGGCGGGTTGCCCGAATTCGACCGCCACGCCGTCCTCTCGCAAGCGGCGCGCTCACCGGAAGCCCTGGCGGACCTGGAAGCATCGGCCGCCCTGCTCGAGACAGTCGCCGCCCACCCTCAGCCCGTTTCGGCCGAGCAGACCGCGCGAACCCGCGCGATCTTCGCGGAAGCCCAGCCCGCGAAACGGCCGCGATGGGCCGCCGGGTTCAAGGTCGTCTCGCCCCTGCAGCTTGGCTTTTCATTCGCCGCCCTCGCCGCCATCGCGGCGGTCGCCATCCTTGGTCCATACCAAGCGGCCCAACTGCCGGCCGGGCCGTCGACCAACGGCGCGCGGAACCCCAGTGGAACGAGCGCCTTCCTGCCGTCAGGCTCGACGACGTCCATCGGCCCTGCACCGTCGCGCGCCGTGGCGCCTTGGCGCGGATCGGACACGCCGGCCCCAGGGAGAACCCAGGGCTGGACGGCGGTGGCCTTGTCACAGTCAGGCCGCCTTTATGGGGCGGCCGCCAATTGGCCGACCGAGGCCGAGGCGAAATTGGCCGCCTTGGACACCTGCGTCAAACAGGGGGGGAAGGATTGCAGCGTGGCGGCTTCGGCGCAGGGACAGTGCATTTCGGTCGCGGCGCGGGGCGACGGCCCGTTCCGGACGGGCCAGGCCGACAACCGCGCCGCCGCCGAGCGCCGGGCGTTGGAAGCCTGCGGCGAGGCGACCTGTTCTACGGCGATCACCCGTTGTAGCGGGACCTAGAACGCCGAGCAAAACGTGGGAACCGGTTTTCGCGCCAGCGGCGCTCTAAACGTCTGAATCCGGAGCGTGAGACGGTCGCAGGCTTCTGGGCGGCCGAGCGGCGCTCTCCGCCGGGCGGAGCGAAGCAACCTCGGCGTTT
>CAILTK010000091.1 GCA_903837135.1 uncultured Caulobacterales bacterium | reverse complement strand
GCAGCAGGCCGTCGATGCCGCCGAGGTCCACGAACGCGCCGTAGTCGGTGATGTTCTTGACCACGCCTTCGCGGATCTCGCCTTCCTGCAGCTGCGACACCAGTTCGGTCCGCTGTTCGGCGCGCGCTTCCTCGAGGATGGCGCGGCGCGAGACGACGAGGTTGCCGCGCGGACGGTCCATCTTCAGGATGGCGAACGGCTGCTCCTTGCCCATCAGGGGGCCGACGTCGCGCACCGGCCGGATGTCCACCTGCGAGCCCGGCAGGAAGGCCGAGGCGCCGCCGAGGTCGACGGTGAAGCCGCCCTTCTCGCGGCCGACGATGGAGCCCCTCACCGGCTGGCCTTCGCCGAACACCACTTCCAGGCGGGTCCAGGCTTCCTCGCGCTTGGCCTTCTCGCGGCTGATCACCGCTTCGCCGAGGGCGTTTTCGATGCGCTCGAGATAGACCTCCACCGTGTCGCCGGCCACCGGCAGCGGCCGGTCGGGCGAGGCGAACTCCTTCAGCGGGATGCGGCCTTCGGTCTTCAGGCCGACGTCGACGATGACGAAGTCCTTCTCGATCGCGGCCACCCTGCCCTTCACCACCGAGCCCTCGGCGATATCGCGGCCGAGGAAGCTCTCCTGGAGAAGCGCCGCGAAGTCGTCGCGGGTGGGGGTCATGCTCATGTCGTCAGCCATGCAGGCTCCTAAGGGTATCGGCCGGCGCGGTCGCGGGACCGGCGGCGGCTGTCAGGGGTTGAAGTGGAAATGCCCATGCGGACGCCGCGCGCAGCGACGCCGTAAGATGCGGATCGGAAGGGGCGGCCTCGTCCAGAGCGGCGCGGTTGGATTGGCCGATGCTCAGCCCGTGAGGGCTTCCCAGCGGCGACGCGCCTGCTCGACGTGGCGGAGAGCCTCATCGAAGGCCGTGGATATACTCATCAAGCTGGTGTCGAGCAAGACCGCATCGTCGGCCCTCCGCATCGGCGCGTCCGCGCGTCCGGCGTCGCGGGCGTCGCGCTTCAGCAGATCGGCCAGGGTCTCGGCCTCCGTGCGCGCCTCGCCCCGCGCCGAGGTCTGCAGCCAGCGGCGATGCGCCCGCACCTCGGGCGCGGCGGAGACATAGAGCTTGGCCGGCGCCGCGGGCGCGATCACCGTGCCGATGTCGCGCCCGTCCAGCACCGCGCCGCCCGGCTGGCTGGCGAAATCCTTCTGCAGCGCCAGAAGGGCGGCGCGCACCTCCGGCAGGGCCGCCACCCGGCTCGCGGCCTCGCCGGCGGCGGCGGTGGTCAGTGCGGAATCGCCGAGCCGGCCAAGGTCGAGGGCCCGCGCCAGCCGTCCCGCCGTATCCGCGTCGTCGAGGTCCGCGCCGGCCTCGGCCATGGCCGCGCCGACGGCGCGATAGAGCAGGCCGGTGTCGAGATGCGGCAGGCCGTAGTGGGTCGCGAGCTTTCCGGCGATGGTCCCCTTGCCCGACGCGGCGGCGCCGTCGACGGCGATGACGAAGGGGGAGGCCGGGCCGTGGGGCATGGCCGGGGCTTTGACACCTCGGTTTCTCCGTGGCAAGGGACCCCGCAATCCCCTATCCCGCGAACTCGAAGGTTCACCCGTTGGCTAACCCCGAACTGGGGGCGAAGCAGATTTGCCCCACCTGTCAGACCAAATTCTACGATCTCGGCAAGCGCCCGGCGCACTGCCCCAAGTGCGGGTCGGACTTCGATCCCGAAGAAGCCCTGCGCTCGCGCCGCACCCGCACCCGGGGCGCGACGCCCGACTACGACCGCGATGAGGCCGAGGCCAAGGTCAAGGAAGCCGACGCCGAGGATACCGAGGCGGAAACCGACGGTCTCGAGGAAGAAGCCGACGATACGCCCGAGCTCGACGAGGAGATTCCGGACGCCGAACCCCTGGAGGCCGACGACGTCGAACTCGATCCGGGCGTGCCCGGGCCCGCCGAACCCGATCTCGGCGTCGGCATCGAGGAGGAAGAGGGCCTCGAGGAAGACGATACCGACGACGTGCCGTTCCTGGAGGACGACGACGAGGACTTCGACGACGGCGACATCGAAGGCCTGCCGGAAGACGAACGGGAGCCCTGACGGACTTCTTGGGCGGGGCGTGCGACGGGCGTCCGGGCGGGCTTGATCTCCCCGGACGCCTGACGTAGAACCCGGCCCCTCGCGCCCCGGCCCCCACCAGAGGTCAGGACTTCGCGCGATCCTTCCCGGGACCAATGGGGCTATAGCTCAGCTGGTAGAGCGCTTGAATGGCATTCAAGAGGTCAGCGGTTCGACTCCGCTTAGCTCCACCACCCCCCCAACAGCGCCAGGACCGGCGTCACGCCGCCTGCCCGGCGCACCAGCCCGAGGCCCAGGCCCACTGGAAATTGTAGCCGCCGAGCCAGCCGGTGACGTCCACCGCTTCGCCGACGAAGAAAAGACCGGGAACCGCCTTCGCCTGCAGGGTCCGCTGATCGAGGTCGTCGGTATCGACGCCGCCCAGGGTGACCTCCGCGGTCCGGTAGCCTTCGGATCCCACCGGCTTCACCCGCCAGCGATTGGTCGCCTCGGCCAGGGCGCGTAAGGCCGTGTCGGCCGCGCCGCCCAGCGGGCCGTCGAGACCCGCCTGTTCGACGAGTAGTCTGGCGAGCCGCTGCGGCAGGTGTGCGCCGAGGGCCGTCGCGGCGCCCTGCCGGCCGTTCGCCTGGCGCGCGGCGCGCAGGGCGGTGAAAACGTCCACGCCCGGGGCCATGTCGATCGCGATCTCGCCGCCCTCCCGCCAGTAGGACGAAATCTGTAGGACGGCCGGTCCGGAAAGGCCGCGGTGGGTGAACAGCATGGCCTCTTCGAAGCTGGTCCCGCCCGAGCTCACGCGGACGTCGACGGCGACCCCGGCCAGGGGCGCCAGTCTTTGCAGGAGGCCGGCCTCGAAGGTCAGCGGCACGAGTCCCGGGCGGGTCTCGACCAGGTCCAGCCCGAACCGGCGCGCGACATCGTAGGCGAAGCCGCTCGCCCCCATCTTGGGGATCGACTTGCCGCCGGTGGCGATCACCAGGCTGGCGCAGGCGATCGGCCCGCCGGCGTCGAGGACGAAACCGTCCTCGGTCTTCTCGAGCCGCGTCACCGCCTGGCCGAGCCTCAACGCCGCCCCCGCGGCCGCCATTTCGCCGGTGAACAGCTCGACGATCTGGCGCGCCGAACCGTCGCAGAACAACTGGCCGAGGGTCTTCTCATGCCAGGCGATCTGATGGCGGTCGACCATGGCGATCATGTCCCGCGGCCGGAAGCGGCTGAGGGCGGAGCGGGCGAAGCGGGGATTGCGCGACAGAAAGCGGTCGGTCCGGTCGGCCTCGAGGTTCGTGAAGTTGCACCGGCCGCCGCCGGAGATGCGGATCTTCTCGCCGGGCGCCGAGGCGTGATCGAGCACCAGCACGCGGCGGCCGCGCTTGCCCGCCTCGAGGGCGCACATCATGCCCGCCGCGCCCGCGCCGATCACCACCACGTCGAACCGATCCATGCGTGCGTCTTGGCGCCAACCCGCCGCAACGCCTAGAGCGCGTTTCGATCTGATGGACTCAAACCGGCGCTCTAGGCCTCTGATTTGACGCGCGTTTGGTCCGAAAACCGGTTCCCACTTTTCGGAACGTGCTCTAGATGCGGCGATGGCCTTCGTTCGACGATATGAGGAACCCGATCCGCAACGGGTGAACCGCTGGCTGGCGCAGAGCGGCGTCTGCTCGCGCCGCGAGGCCGAGGCCCTGATCGCCCAGGGCCTGGTGTCGATCGACGGCGAGACGGTGACGGACGCCGGGCGCAAGATCGCCCACGGTCAGACCCTGACCCTGGCCGACGCCGCGGACGCCAAGCTCGAGGGCGGCTTCACCGTCATGCTGCACAAGCCGGTGGGTGTGGTCTCCGCCCAGCCCGAGCCGGGACAGATCCCCGCCATCCGCCTGCTCACCCGCCAGACCCTCTACGGCCGAAGCCGGACCATTCCGGGCCGGGACACCCGGCTGGCGCCGGTGGGCCGGCTCGACATGCCGTCGCGCGGCCTGCTGCTGCTGTCCGACGACGGCGTGGTGGCCAAGGCCGTGATCGGGCCGGCCTCCGCCCTCGACAAGGAATACCGGGTGGCGGTGATGGGCGAGGTGACGCCGCAGAAGCTCAGCCTTCTTCGCCATGGCCTGGAGCTCGACGACCGGAAGCTCAAGCCGGCCGAGGTGGAGGTGATCTCCGATCAGCGCCTGTGCATGGTGCTGCACGAGGGTCGCAACCGGCAGATCCGACGGATGTGCGAGCTGGTGGACCTGAAGGTGGTGGATCTGTTCCGCGTGCGGATCGGGCCGCTCACCCTCGGCGACATGCCCGAGGGCCGCTGGCGGCCGCTGACGCCGGACGAACGGACCGCCCTGATCGCCGAGGCTATGTAACGCGTACTGTTGCAAAGGCGCCGCACGCCTCCCATCTAGGGAAGACTAAGCCGAGGCTCGCGCCGCTCTTGGGCGGGTCCCGGCAAGGTGAAGTCGCTTGTAGCGAGGACTTGGCCAACCATGACGACGCGCACCATCGTGTTCGACAGTCCGTTTCTGCTCGGGTTCGAGCACACCCGGCTGTTGATCGAGCGGGCCGCCAAGGCGGCGGCCGAGACCTATCCTCCCTACAATGTCGAACAGCTGGCCGATGATCGGCTACGCATCACGCTGGCGGTGGCCGGGTTCGCGCCCGACCAGCTCCACGTGACGGTGGAGAATCGACAGCTGATCGTCGCCGGACGCCGCGAGGCGGAGGGCGAGCGGACCGATACGCAAGGCTACCTCCATCGGGGGATCGCCGCGCGCGGCTTCATGCGGACCTTCGTGCTGGCCGACGGCATGCAGGTGGAGGGCGCCGTCCTCGAACATGGGCTGCTGCACGTCGACGTGACGCGGCCCGAGCCCGAGGCCGTCGCCAAGCGTATCCCCATTCGCACGGCCGGCTGAACCTAGCGGCTGCGTGATCGTTCATTGATTGAAAGGAGGCGGTCATCATGACGCCCCATCTGACGACTGAAGCATTCGCCGCCCTCGGCGGCCCCGATCTGGTCTACGTCCGGCCGGTGAAAGCCGAGGAGGTTCTCGCCGGCGCGCCGAAGGAGGCGCTGCAGAGCTTCGAGCTCCTGCCCGACCAGATTCTCTATGCCGTGCACCGGGCCGATGGCGCGCGTCTGGCGGTGCTGACCGACCGGGAGTCGGCCTACGCCGCGGCCGTGGCCAACGAGCTCGCGCCGGTATCGGTCCACTAACCGCGCGTCAACACGGCTGGACATCCGCCCGCCGTTTCTGTAGAAGCGCGCCCTTCCAGAGCCCGCCCTGCCGCCCTCCGGCGGTGGCGGGCTCTTCCTTGATTTGCGCCGGCGTGCCCGGCGGGGATACGGCGATGAAAAAAGAAGGTCACCCGGATTACCACTTCATCACCGTCACGATGACCGACGGCACGACCTACCGGACGCGCTCCACCTACGGGAAGCCGGACGCGGTTCTGAACCTCGACATCGATCCCAAGACCCACCCGGCCTGGACCGGCGGCAACCAGACCCTGCTCGACCGGGGCGGCCGGGTGTCGCGCTTCAACGCCAAGTTCGGCGCCTTCACCCGCAAATAGGCGGCGTACGGCTCCGGCCCATCAAAAAAGGCCGGCGAGGTCGCCCTCGCCGGCCTTTATGCTGTCTCGGGCCGAGCCCGCCGCCGCAACGACGCGGCAGACGCCGACGCGTCAGATGTACCGACGCAGCGACCGGGCGAGGTCGGACGGGCCGCTGCGGCCCGACTTCTTCACCGCCGGCTGGTAGGCCACCCGCGCGTGCTCGTTGCAGTAGGGCCCGTCCTCGCCGGTGCGCCGGCCGCAGAAGCTGAATCCGTCCGACGAGGGATCGCCGATCGGCCACTTGCACATGTGCGCGCCGAGGGTGAGCACCGTGGCCGAGCCCGGCTCCTCGACCCGGCGCACCAGGGGTTCGGACGGCGGCGCGGCGACGGCGACCGCCCGGCGGACCGGCTGAGGCGCCGGCGCGGCGGGACGCGCCAGGCGCTGCGGCTTGAACACCGGACGCGCGGGTTGCGAGGGCGTCGCCCGGCCCGACAGGCCGAGGCGGTGCACCTTGCCGATGACGGCGTTGCGCGTGACGCCCCCGAGTTGCTTGGCGATCTGGCTTGCGCTCAGGCCCTCGAGCCAAAGCCTTTTGAGGGTCGAGACCCGCTCGTCCGTCCATCCCATCGCTGCCTCCATGGTGGTGCTTGCCCGGCTGCTCTACATCTTGTGCCAAGCAGCCCCACAGCCCGTCAGCACACGCTAGATACAGTATCTAAATGCCGGGGCGCCACAATAGGCGCCATGCACTTCTCCACAGCATGCTACATGTTGAATCGCCGCAGGCGGCGGCGCAAGCTCCGGCAAGGCTGAAGTGCAGGACGGGTCTCACCGCGGCCGGTTGCGCAATCGGGCTGCGCATCGCACATCTGCGACATGACGCTCGCTCTCGACCCCGCCCCGCTCCACGCATCGGCCGACCCCAGGCCCCCCGCCCTGCGGGTTCGCGCGCCGCTCGAACCCCGGCGCTACAGCGGGGTCAACTGGGAAGGGCTGAAGACCCTCTACGTCAAGGAGGTGCGGCGGTTCTGGAAGGTGGGCATGCAGACGGTGTTCGCCCCCGTCGTCACCACCCTGCTCTACATGATGGTGTTCGTGGTCGCCATGCGTGGGGTGCGGCCGACGGCGGCGGCCAGCTTCGGCGAGTTCGTCGGGCCCGGACTGATCATGATGTCGATCCTAAACAACGCCTTCGCCAACTCCTCGTCCTCGCTGCTGCAGGCGAAGATCATGGGCACCGCGCCGGACTTTCTCACCCCGCCGCTGTCGGCCTTCGAGCTGACCGCCGGCTTCGGCCTCGGCGCCGCCACGCGCGGCCTGTTCGTCGGCCTGGTGACGGCGGTCGCGGTCTGGCCGTTCTCGCACTACCATTTCGCCCATCTGTGGGCGGTGCTCTATTTCGGCCTGATGGGCTCGCTGCTGCTCGGCCTGATCGGCATGCTGGCCGGGATCTGGGCGGAGAAGTTCGACCACCTGGCCTCGGTGACCAACTTCGTGGTCATGCCGCTGACCTTCCTGTCCGGCACCTTCTATTCGGTCGACCGCCTGCCCGAGCCGTTCCGCGCGATCAGCCATTACAACCCGCTGTTCTACCTGATCGACGGGTTCCGATACGGCTTCCTCGGGACCTCCGCCGGCGATGTGGCGATCGGCGCCGCGGTCTCGGCCGTGCTGGTCCTGACCCTGGCGGTGGTGAACTGGCGGCTGTTCGCAGTCGGCTGGCGGCTGAAGACCTGACCGCAGGCCAGCCTCGGCCCGAACATGCATTGACGTCCGGCGGCCTTTCGCTCAAAAGCGCCGCTTCCGCTCCGGACCCGACCTGACCCCCAGGCGGGGCAGCCGGGGCGTTTCGCGTTTGGAGGGCTGCAGATGGCGGCTCCTGAAACCGGATCGCAAGAGGTCCCCGTTCCCGCCGACCATTTGATGGGCGTCTACAGCCGCGCCCCGCTGGCGTTCGAGCGAGGGCGAGGCGTGCGCCTCTACACGGCCGAGGGCGAAGCCTACCTCGACTGCATGGCCGGGATCGCCGTCAACGCGCTCGGTCACGCCCATCCCACCCTGGTCAAGGCGCTGGAGACCCAGGGCGAGAAGCTGTGGCACGTGTCCAACATCTTCCGCATTCCCGACCAGGAGGCGCTGGCGACGCGGCTGTGCGAGCTGAGCTTCGCCGACGTCTGCTTCTTCACCAACTCGGGCGCCGAGGCGATCGAGTGCGCGCTGAAGACCGCGCGCAAATACCACTCGGCCAACGGCCAGCCCGAGCGGATCGACATCATCGGCTTCGACGGCGCGTTCCACGGCCGCACCTATGCGGCGGTCAACGCGGCCGGAAACCCCGGCTATGTGGACGGCTTCGGCCCCACGCTGCCGGGCTACGAGCAGGCGACCTGGGGCGACTGGGAGATGGTGAAGGCCGCCGCCGCCCGGCCGACCGCCGCCGCCATCCTGATCGAGCCGGTGCAGGGCGAGGGCGGCGCGCGCGCCCTGTCGACCGAATGGCTGCGCGGCCTGCGCGAACTCTGCGACGAGCACGGGATCCTTCTGATCTACGACGAGATCCAGTGCGGCCTCGGCCGGACCGGCAAGCTGTTCGCCTACGAATGGGCGGGCGAGGACTACGCCCCCGACATCATGGCCCTGGCCAAAGCCCTCGGCGGCGGCTTTCCGGTCGGCGCCTGCCTGGCCACGGCCAAGGCGGCCAAGGGCATGACCGTCGGCGCCCACGGATCGACCTATGGCGGCAACCCCCTGGCCATGGCGGTCGCCCGCGCCGCCATCGGCGAGATCGCCACCGACGCCATGCTCGAGCATGTGCGCGACGTCGCCGGCTATCTGACCCAGCAGCTCGAAGGGCTGAAGGCGCGCCATCCGGACGTGATCGAGGACATCCGCGGCAAGGGCCTCTTGGTCGGCCTCAAGCTGAAGCCGAACAACCGCGCCTTCATGGCATGGGCGCGGGACGAGAAACTCCTGATCGCCGGCGGCGGCGACAACTGCGTTCGCCTGCTGCCGCCCCTGATCATCACCCGCGAGGAGCTTTCCGAAGCGGTGGCCAAGCTCGACCGCATCTGCGAACGCGCCGAAGCGGAGACCGCCGGTCAGGCGGCCTGAGCGCATGGCCGAGCTCAGGCACTTCCTCGATCTGTGGCGGCTCGACGGCGCCACCCTGCGCGCCCTGCTCGACGAGGCGGCGCGGCGCAAGGCCGCGCGCGGCGGCTGGCCGACCGGCAGGGTGGACGCCGACGCCCCGGCCGCGGGCCGGACGCTGGCGATGATCTTCGAGAAGAACTCCACCCGCACGCGCTTCTCGTTCGACGCCGCCATCCGCCAGCTCGGCGGGGCCAGCGTCATCGCCAACGCCCAGGACATGCAGCTCGGCCGCGGGGAGCCGGTGGAGGATACCGCCCGGGTGCTGTCGCGCATGGTGGACCTGGTGATGATCCGCGCCAACCGGCACGAGGATATCGAGCGCTTCGCCCAGGCCGCCACCGTGCCCGTGATCAACGGGCTGACGGACCGCGGGCACCCGTGCCAGATCCTGGCCGACCTGATGACGTTCGAGGCGCATCGGGGTCCGGTGGAGGGCAAGACCCTGGCCTGGGTCGGCGACGGCAACAACGTCTGCGCCAGCCTGATCCACGCCGCCGGCAAGCTCGGCTTCACCCTGCGGGTGGCGACGCCGGCGGCCTATCACCCCGACCTGATGGACCTCGCCCGCGCCGGCAATCTCGGCAAGGTGGAGGTCGGCCACGATCCCCGCGAGGCCGCCGAGGGCGCCGACGCGGTCTTCACCGACACCTGGGTGTCGATGGGCGACACGGATCACGACGAGCGCGTCGCCGCATTCGAGCCCTTCCAGGTGGACCAGGCGATGATGGGATTCGCGGCCAAGGACGCGCTCTTCCTGCACTGCCTGCCGGCGCACCGGGGCGAGGAGGTGACCGACGCGGTGATGGACGGCCCGCAATCGGTGGTGTGGGAGGAAGCGGAGAACCGCATCCACGCCCAGAAGGCCGTCATCGCCTGGTGTCTCGGCGGCGTCTGCTGAGCCGTCAGAAGCGGTAGGTCTCGCCCATGATGGCCGCGTAGATCTCGGGCGTGAGCGGCTCGTAGCCGTTCTCGACGTTGCGGACGAACAGCGGGTCGCCGACCTTGGCCGGATCGAAGCCCTCCTCGACCAGGTCCATCTTGCGATACTTGAAGGTGCCGGTGGTTTCGATCTCGGGCAGCAGCCTCAGGAACACGGGGCGCGCATAGGCGGGCAGGCTGTCCGCCACGTGCCGCGCCAAGGCGTCGATCTCGAACCCCTCGGCCGTGACCAGCCCCGCCATGCCGGCCCGGCCCTCGGCGCCGGGCGCGACCACGCCGTAGACGTTGACCTCCTTCACGCCCGGAACCTCGGCCAGCACCTCCGCCACCTCGCTGGTGGAGACGTTCTCGCCCTTCCAGCGGAAGGTGTCGCCGAGTCGGTCGATGAAATAGAAATAGCCCTCGCCGTCCTGCTTCAGGAGGTCCCCGGTCCGGAACCAGGCGTCGCCGCGGACGAAGACGTCGCGCAGGATCTTCTTTTCGGTCGCTCCCTTGTCGGCGTAGCCGGTGAAGTTGGCGCGCGGATCGTCGGTGCGGATCTCGCCGAGCGCCTCGCCGACCTCGCCCACCGCGCACGGGATGCAGAACCCCTGGGCGCTGCGCACCGGCTCTTCGGTCTCGATGTCGAAGCGGACCAGCCGGACGTTGAACCGCTTGGCCAGGTATTTGGGAATCCGGCCCACGGCCCCGAGCTTGCCGTCGAAGTTCAGCAGCGAGACGTTGCCCTCGGTCGAGCCGTAAAACTCCAGCACCTTGCCGATCCGGAACCGCCGGGTCATCTTCTCCCAGACGTCGGGACGCAGTCCGTTGCCGAAGGCGAGCTTGACCGGCGTGCGTTCCGCGTCGTGTTCGGGCTGATTCACCAGATAGCGGCAGAGTTCGCCGATGTAGACGAACATGGTGCAGTGGTGGCGGGCGATGTCGTCCCAGAACTGGCTGGCCGAGAATTTCCGTTTCAACACGATCTGCCCGCCATTGAGCAGGGCCGCGCCGACGGCGCAGAGACCGCCGGTGGCGTGGTAGAGCGGCAGGGGAATGTAGATCTTGTCGTCGGGCCGGGAGTCGGTGGCCGCCGCGAAGCCGCGCATGTAGGTCTGCGCCCGGGTGTGCGGGATGCGCGCCGCCTTGGGCATGCCGGTGGTGCCGGAGGTGTAGATGTAGAGCACCGTATCCTTGGCGGTGACGCCGTAGCGCGCCGTCTCGCGGGTCGGCCGCAGCGAGGACACGCCCTTCAGGGTGCGGTCGAGATCGCGATCTGCCTTGGCCGAGGCGCCGCCGACGATCCATTCCATCATCGAGCGGCCGAGATCGCCGCGCACGGCTTCGAACTCGGCGGCGGTCTCATTGTCGGCGATCAGGTGGGCGGCGCCGGAGATCTTCAGGCAGTGCGCCAGGGCCGCGCCGGTGAGGTTGTTGTTGATCAGGGCCGTGGCCACCCCGACCTTGGACAGGCCGTACCAGGCCGGGATGTACTCGATCCGGTTGGGCATGAAGAGGGCGACGGTATCGCCCCGCTTGATGCCGCGGCCCGTGGCCCAGTGGGCGTAGCGGTTGGCCATGGCGTCGAGTTGGGAATAGGTCAGCGTCCTGCCCTCGAACTCGATGGCGGGCCGCTGCGGGAACTTGTCCACCGCCGCTTCGAGGTCGTCGCACGTCAGGTTGCGGCTCGCGCCCTCGATGCCCTTCAGCCGCTTGAGGGAGCGCCTGAGCGCGCCGAGGAAGCGCAGCTCCCGCAACGTCCGCGCCCAAAATCCAATCGTGCTTCGTGTCCCCATGCGCCGCGATTTGCGCCCCCGGCCATCGCCCGGTCAAGCGCGGCTCTGTCACGGGCCGCGATCGGATCACCGCGGTGGCGCGCCGGACACGATGGCGCCCGCATCCTGTCGGGCGAGCACGGTATGCAGCGGCGCGATTTGGCTGCACTATGGTTAACGGCTCAGAGGAGGCGCGGATGGCGAAGGCCCATGCTCAGCGTGATCCGTCAGTGTCGGCGCTGGCCGGGTTCGGACGCTACTGGATGTTCGCCCTGCTGGCCGCGGTCGCCTCGGCGATCGCCGCGAACATGTTCATCGGCGTCCCCCTCGGCACGGTGGTGGACGTGCTTCTGGCGATCCTGCTGGTCGGGCTGGTCTTGGCCGAAGGCTATCTGGCCATGCGCGGGGTCGGCCTGTTGATCTCCGGCCAGCTGTCGGGGGCGCTGATCTGGCTCGGCGCGATGGTGATCTATCTGCTGCTGGTCTTCCCGCCGGTGCTGGCGTTCGACGGCTACGCCTACTTCACCGGCCAGCAGATCTCCGGCGCCAGCCACCTCTACGACACGCTCACCGGCGTGATCGCCGCGGTGTTCAAGTTTCCGGCCCAGCTGATCTCCGCCCTCCTGGTGCTGACGCTCAACGCAGGGTCGGCCTACGTGAATTATGTGGCCCAGGCCCGCCTGTGGCTCGAGATCGCCGCCAACGCCCTGTCGATCCTGGTCGCCCTCCGCGCGCTTCTCGCGCGCCAGGAAAAGCACGAGGCGGCGGCGGCGCACTGACCCGGCGCATGACATAGAGCCGTCACGGGCTTGCCGCCGCGGGTCGGTGACCCTAGAAGCCTGCGCGACCCCTCGAACGACCCTCAGGACGCCTCCGATGAAGCTGCTCGCCGGCAACTCCAACCGGACGCTCGCCACCGCCATCGGCGATCACCTCGATGTACCGCTGACCAAGGCGCAGGTGCGCCGCTTCGCCGACAACGAGGTGTTCGTGGTGATCGAGGAGAACGTCCGCGGCGAGGACGTGTTCGTGATCCAGTCGACCTCCTATCCGGCCAACGACAACCTGATGGAGCTGCTGATCTGCTGCGACGCCCTGCAGCGGGCGTCGGCCAAGCGGATCACCGCGGTGATGCCGTACTTCGGCTACGCCCGGCAGGACCGCAAGACGGGCGGCCGCACCCCGATCTCGGCCAAGCTGGTGGCCAACCTCGTCACCCGGGCCGGCGCGGACCGGGTGCTGACGCTGGATCTGCACGCGGGCCAGATCCAGGGCTTCTTCGACATCCCCACCGACAATCTGCTGGCCATTCCGGTCATGGCCCAGGACATCAAGGCCCACCACCGCTCCGACAAGCTGATGATCGTCTCGCCTGACGTCGGCGGCGTGGTGCGCGCCCGCGCCCTGGCCGACCGGCTGACCGCCGACCTCGCCATCGTCGACAAGCGTCGTTCGGCCCCGGGCATGAGCGAGGTGATGAACATCATCGGCGACGTGGCGGGCCGTCGCTGCATCCTGTTCGACGACATCGTCGATTCCGCCGGCACCCTCTGCAACGCCGCCAAGGCGCTCATGGACCAGGGGGCCGACAGCGTCTCCGCCTATGTCAGCCACGGCGTTCTGTCGGGCGCGGCGTGCGAGCGGATCATGGGCAGCGTGCTGGACGAACTGGTGGTCACCGACACCATCGAGCCTTCGCCCCTGGTCAGCGGCTGCACCAAGGTGCGCCAGGTGACGGTCGCGCCGTTGATCGGTGAGGCGATCCGCCGTATCGCCAACGAGGAGTCGGTGTCTAAATTGTTCGACTGACCGCTGCGGGACTCACAGGCGCCATAAAGCGTCCGCATCGGGCAAGATATGGTTCGTCGTTAGCGGGAATTAACCTTTCCCGCCGACATGTTCGCCTTCTCCGACAACTGGGGTCGCACCGTCATGATGCTTGCTTCGATCCGCCTGACATCGCTGCGCCTGCTGCTGCTGTCCGGCCTCATGGGCGGGGCTCTCGCCGCCTGCGCGCCCGAACAGAAGCTCACGCCGCTGCCGCCGGCGCCCATCCCGGTCGCGGCCGTGGCGCCGCCGCCGGTCGCCCTGTCCAGCCAGGTGGTCGAGCGCGCCGGCCAGTTCCGCACCTACATGAGGCACGCGGCGTCGATCACGCCGAGCTTCACCAGCGGGCCGGCGATCGAGGATTCCCTCACCCTCGGCGAAAGCTACGAGGCCCAGCAGTTGTCCCGCGGAGCGATCGCCTACGCGGCGGTGGTGGCGCTGCAGGAGCCGGGCTTCGTCGCCAGCGTCCGCACCTACGCCGTCGACCCGGTCCAGCGGAAGGCTCTGGCTCAGAAGCTCGCCTCCGATCCCTATTACGCCACCGCCCTGCCGGGCTCGCCCGCGGCGGCCGGCCTGATCATCGCCAGCCTGAACGCCGAAGGGGCCAAGGTTCGCGGCGCCGGGGAGCTGGTCAAGCAGTCGGCCTACGACGTGCAGCATCAGGCCTGGTCCAAGACGCCGATCACCGATCCCGCCGGCCGGCTCGCGCACGCCAAGGTGGTTTCGGCCGCGCCGATGACCACCGAGACCGCCGATCTCAACCAGATGAAACGCGCGGTGACCGGCTCCGACGACCGCGCCGTAGAGCGCAAGGTCGCCGTCGCCGGCGCGGCGTCCGCGCCGCCCTACACCCAGGTCGTCACCCGCGGCCTGGCGGTCGCGGCGATCGCGGCCCTGGGCGAAGGCGGCGACGAGAACGACGCGGCGCTCGAGCCGCTGCTCGACGACACCAAGGACGGGTTCTGCCTCAACATGTCCAAGCTCAACCTCTACCAGTGCCTGGCGGTGGCCAAACCCTGGTACGAGGACATCTTCTGCCTGGGCCAGCACGTGCTGATCGACACGGGGCAGTGCATCGCCAAGGCGGCGGGCCAGCCTCAGCCGGTGCAGACTCCGGCGCCGTCGACGGCGGCGCAGAGCCTCGCGCCGGCGGCCCGCGCCGACGCCGCCGGTCGATAAGCGGCCGGCCCGGCATTGCGCGGTCCATCGTAAGCGTGTAAGGACGCGCCTTCGTTTTTCGCCCCCGCTTTGGTGGGCGGATCAACCCCTCATGCTCGCCGCGTCGCGGCCCTGAGACAGGGCTATCGGGCGCGGCGGTTTCGTTTGGTAAGGCGCTGCTATGGCCGAGATCGTCCTGAACGTCGAAGTGCGCGAGCACACGGGCACCGGCGGAGCCCGTGCGGCGCGCCGTGAAGGCAAGGTGCCGGGCGTGCTCTACGGCGGCGACAAGGGGCCGGTCCCCATCGCCGTCAATCTCAACGCCTTCCGCAAGTCGCTCTACACCGGCAAGCTGCTCGGCCACCTGGTCACCCTGAAATACGGCGAAGAGACCCAGCCGGTCATCGCCAAGGACGTGCAGTTCCACCCGGTGACCGACGTGCCCGTGCACTTCGACCTCTACCGCGTCGACGCCCACCAGGACGTGAAGATCTCGGTCCAGGTGCACTTCAAGAACCAGGACGTCTGCCCCGGCATCAAGCGCGGCGGCACCTTGAACGTCGCCTTCCACGAAATCGAGATCCTGGTCGCCGCCGACCACATTCCCGAAGAGATCGTGGTCGACCTCAAGGGCCTCAACATCGGCGACACCGTCCATGTGTCGGATCTGAAGCTGCCCAAGGGCGTCCGTCCCACCGCCGAGGGCTCGGTGGTGGTGGCGACGGTGGTCGGCACCTCGGCCCTGGCGTCGGAAGACGCGGCGGCCGACGCCGAAGTCTCGGCCGAACAGCATGCGGAATCCGAGGCCGAGGCCGAAACGGCCGCGATCGAAGCCGACGCCGCGGCGGCCAAGTCCGACGTGGACTGACAAGCGGGTCCTGGGGCGGCGGCATGCTGATCCTGGTCGGCCTCGGCAATCCCGAGCCGAAGTACGTCGGCACCCGGCACAATCTCGGCTTTCGGGCGGTGGAGACCATCGCCGATCGCTGGTCGTTCGGGACCGAGCGCAAGCGGTTCCAGAGCCTGGCCCGCGAAGGGCAGATCCCCACGCCGGGCGGAGAGGTGCGCGCCCTGATCCTGCGGCCGCAGACCTTCTACAACAGCACAGGAAACGCCGTCGGCGAGGCGGTCAAGTTCTTCAAGGTCGATCCGTCGGAGGTGGTGGCCTTCTACGACGAGATCGATCTCGCGCCCGGCCGCTTCCGGCTGAAGCACGGCGGCGGGGCGGCCGGCAACAACGGCATCCGCTCGATCATCGCCCAGATCGGACCGCATTTCCGCCGGGCGCGGATGGGCGTGGGCCACCCGGGGCACAAGGACCGGGTGATGGGCCATGTGCTGTCGGATTTCCACAAGGTCGATCAGGCCTGGGTGGCGGCCCTGTGCCGCGCCTGCGCCGAGGCCCTGCCGCTGCTGGCGGCCGGCGAGGACGAGAAATACCAGGCCGAGGTCATGCGCCTGGCCCCCGCCGAGAAGCTCGACCCCCGCGCCGCGGCGCGGGAGTCCTAGAGCGCCGCGCGAAGAGCCGGAACCGGTTTCGCTCCGGCGGCGCTCTGAACTTCAGGCTCCAAAGCAATGTCCGCCCTTAAACGAATCCGCTTAAGGGCGGTTTGCCCTAGCCGGCCAGACTAGAAGTTGTAGCGCATCCCGAGCGACAGGATCTTGGCGTTGCCGCCGACGTCGGACACTTCTCTGACCGTGGTCTGCGCCAGGGTGCCGGCGTAGAAGGCGGTGCTGTTGTTGGTCGGCGAGCCGCGGAAGGCCACATAAGCGCCGGAGGCGTCCACGGTCAGGTTCGGCAGCACCTTGAACGACGCGCCGAGCGTGTAGAGCATGCGATCGCTGTCGGGCACGCGGGTGTCGCGATAGGTCGGGTTCAGCGGGCTCTGGTCGTAGCCGACCCCGGCGCGCAGGGTGAGCCGGTTGTTCATCGCGTAATCCACGCCGACCGCGCCCGAGGTGGTGTCGTGGTAGTTTTCCGGGGTCGGCGTGTTGGCGCCGCCGATGGTGTAATTGATGGCGTTGAACTCGCTCCAGCCGAACCGTTCGGCCTGGATGTTGAGGGTCAGCTGCGGCGTCAGGTGGTAGCGCGCGCCGACGGTGGCGATCCACGGCGTGGTGAAGTGCGCCTTGGCCGCGGTGGAGAAGTTGTTGCCGGCCAAAGGACCGAGCAGGCCGGAGACCGTGGCCGTACCGTCGAGGTCGTGATCCATCGCCGACTTGTAGCTGGCCCCGAACTCCCAGGCGCCGAAGTGGGCCTGGCCGCCGACCGTATAGCCGACATTCCATCCGTCGCCGCGCAGGGTCTCCTGCCCGTCGGGCAGCAGGGGCGACAGGTTGGGCAGGGCGTTGCCGAGATTGGCCGAGGTGTATTCGGTATTGATCGCGACGCCGAGATCCAGCCAGTCGGTCACCCGCATCGCCCCGGTGGCGGCGATGTCGATCGTGGTCAGGCGCGACTTCAGGCTGTTGTAACGGGCGAAGGAGTTCGACGCGTAGGTCGAGGTGAAGTCGTAGGGGGCGGCCGTCGACACGCCGAAGGCGATGCGGTCGTTGAGGCGGTAGGACACCGCGCCGTTCGGCACCACGCCGAACTCGACCGGATTGAACGCGCGTCCGTCGCCGCTGGTCGGGAACCGCGCGCCGCCCGGATAGGTGATGCTGGAGCCGTGGTCGAGCACGGTCGCGCTGGTCAGGATCGAGTTTTCGCCGATGTAGATCTCGTTGGGGCTTCGGGCGATGGCGGCCGGGTTCCACCAAAGGCTTTCGGCGCCCTGGTCGGAGACCTCGCCCGAATAGGCGCGCCCCAGGCCCTTCACCGACTGGTCCTGCAGGTAGAAGGACGCCGCCGCGGCATGGTGCGGCATGGCCGCGCCCGCGATCACCGCGCCGATGGCGGTATAGATGAACAGTCGGGAAATCACCGGCGCAGTCGTCATGGGGGGTACTCCAGCAGGAAGCCACCGCGGTCTGATCGCCGGGGTGGGGGCGGCACGTATGGCTTCCGAACGGGGTTGAAAGCCCGCCGTTGCCGACGCGCGGCGGGAAACTCGGCGTGGTGTTTTTCGGCAACAGGTGTGACGGGTCCGGGGTGCGGCGGTCCGCTCGGCCCGACGCGCGCCTCCCCGACACGCGCCTCTTTGCCGTCGCCGCCGCCAATTGCTAAGCGAGGGGCATGACCGATCCGGCCCTGACGCCCGTCAAACTCGCCATGCCCGACATCCGCCTGTACGGCGCGGTGGACGACGCCATGTTCCAGAGCTGCATCGCCCAGTTCGACGGCTTGATGATCCGTGCGGATCCGGTCGTGGTCCAGCTGACCACCTTCGGCGGCGTGGCCGACACCGGCCGGCGGATCGCCCGGGAGATCGGATTGCGAAGCCAGGCCCTCGGCCGGCGGGTGGCGCTGGTCGGGGTCACCACCGTCTACTCCGCCGGCATGACCATCATGTCGGGCTTTGCCCGCGAGGACCGCTTCCTGTCGCCGGGCTGCAGCCTGCTCATCCACGAGCGGCAGATGGACGCCAACATCCACTTCGTCGGTCCCCTGTCGGCGGTGCGGCTCACCGTGCTCGCCAAGCTCAAGGAGATCGAGGAGGGCATCCACCTGCAGAACGAGGGATTCCGCGCCCTCGTCGCCGGCTCCAGCGTCAGTTTCGAGGAGATTCGCGCCATGGCGGAGGAGACCACCTATATGTCGGCGCAAGAGGCGTTCGACCGTGGGCTCGTCGCGGGCCTGATCTAGCGGTATAGGGCCGGCTACACTTCCATTCGAGAGCTTGATGGCCCTTAAAGTCGCGATCGTCGGTCTGCCCAACGTGGGCAAGTCCACCCTGTTCAACGCCCTGACCGAGACCGCGGCGGCCCAGGCCGCCAACTATCCGTTCTGCACCATCGAGCCCAACGTCGGCGACGTGGCGGTTCCCGAGCCCCGCCTCGAGGCCCTGGCCAAGGTCGCGGGCTCCAAGGAGATCATTCCGGCGCGGATCAACTTCGTCGACGTGGCCGGGCTCGTGCGCGGCGCCTCCAAGGGCGAGGGGCTCGGCAACCAGTTCCTCGCCAACATCCGCGACTGCGACGCCGTCGCCTTCGTCGCCCGCTGCTTCGAGGACGGGGACGTGACCCACGTGGAGGGCCGCGTCGATCCGATCGCCGACCTCGAGATCATCGAGCTGGAGCTGATGCTGGCCGATCTCGAGAGCCTAGAGAAGCGGCTGCCGTCGCTGGAGAAGAAGGCCAAGGCCGGCGGCGACAAGGAGGCGGCCAAGACGGTGGAGCTGATAAACCTGGCGCTCGCCGAACTGCGCGAGGGACGGCCCGCCCGCCTCGCCCACGCCAAGGTGGCCAAGGAAGACGACAAGGCCTGGTGGATGCTGCAGCTCCTGACCGCGCTGCCCGCCATCTACGTCTGCAATGTGGACGAGGGCTCGGCCGCGACGGGCAACAGCCTGTCGGACAAGGTCGCGGCGCGGGCCGCGGCGGACGGTGCCAAGGCGGTGGTGATCTCCGCCAAGATCGAAGCCGAGATCGCCCTGCTCGATCCGGCCGAGCGGGCCGAGTTCCTGGAGACCCTGGATCTGCGCGAGCCGGGATTGAACAAGCTGATCCGCGAGGCTTACGGCCTGCTCGGCCTGCAGACCTATTTCACCGTCGGTCCCAAGGAGACCCGCGCCTGGACCATTCCGATCGGCGCCACCGCGCCCCAGGCGGCGGCGGTGATCCATACCGATTTCGAGAAGGGCTTCATCCGCGCCGAGACCATCGCCTTCGACGACTATGTGCGGCTGAACGGCGAGAGCGGCGCGCGCGACGCCGGCAAGCTGCGCGCGGAGGGCAAGACCTATCTGGTGAAGGACGGCGACGTCCTGCACTTCCTGTTCAATGGCTAGCCCGGCCGCCGCGCTCGGGAGCCGGCTGGACGCCGCCCGGCGCGTGGCGGTGTTCACTGGCGCCGGGATCTCGACCGAGAGCGGCATCCCGGACTTCCGCTCGCCGGGCGGGGTTTGGTCGACGATGAAACCGATCTATTTCCAGGACTTCGTCCGCTCCGAGGAAATGCGGCGCGAGGCCTGGACCCGGGTGTTCAACCGCTCGGCCGGATGGACCGGAGCGTCGCCCAACGCGGGTCATTTCGCCGTCGCCCGCCTGGTCGAGCGGGGCAAGGCCACGGCCGTGATCACCCAGAACGTCGACAATCTGCACCAGGATTCCGGCGTGCCCGCGGACAAGGTGATCGAACTGCACGGCAACGCCAGCTACGCCAAATGCCTGTCCTGCGGCGCCCGCCACGACCTTGACGAACTCGAGCCAGGCTTCGTCGAGCGCGGCGAGATCCCCATGTGCTTCCACTGCGCGGGCCTGCTCAAGACCGCCACCATCAGCTTCGGCCAGCCGATGCCCGAGGGACCGATGACGCGGGCGGAGGCCGAGACCCTGGCCTGCGACCTGTTCCTGGTGCTGGGCTCCTCGCTGGTGGTGCGGCCGGCCGCCGACTTCCCGCTGATCGCCAAACGCAACGGAGCCGCACTGGTCATCCTCAACCGTGAGGAGACGCCGCTCGACGCGATCGCCGACCTCGTGATCCACGACGAGATCGGACCCACCCTCAGCGCCGCCATTCCCGGCTGACCCCAGTCCCAACGGAGATACCCATGGCCGAGACCATCACCCTGAAGTCCGCGATCGACGGCTTCGACTTCGACGCCCTGCACGCCCCGGCCGAGGGCCATCGCCGCGGCGGGATCGTGGTGATCCAGGAGATCTTCGGCCTCGACAAATATGTGCACGAGGACGTGGCCCGCTGGGCCGCCAAGGGGTTCGAGGCCATCGCCCCCAGCCTCTATGACCGGCAGGCGCGGGGCTTCACCGCCGGTCACGACGCCGAAGGCATGCAGCTGGGTTTCAAGTACGCCACCGCTGTCGGCGTCGAGCAGCCGATGTCCGATGTGCAGGCCTGCGTCGACGCGCTGAAGGACAAGGGGCCGGTGTTCATCGTCGGCTATTGCTACGGCGGCTGGATCGTCTGGCGCGCGGCGGCGGACGTCGCCGGCCTCGCGGCGGGCTCCGCCTACTACGGCGGCCGGATCGGCTCGGACCTCGACATCACCCTCAAGGCCCCGGTGATCTGCCACTTCGGCCGCAAGGACGGCCACATCCCGGCCGACGAGATCAAGGCCAAGATCGCCGAAAAGCATCCGGATGTGCCGGTCTATATCTACGAGGGCTCCGGCCACGGCTTCAACAACGATGGAGTCGAGGCCCAGGACCCCGCCGACGCCGAACTGGCCCGCAAGCGCTCGCTGGACTGGTTCGAACAGCACGGAGCGAAGTAGCGGGAGGCCGGAACATGCCCCGGATCGCTCTGACCGCCCATGACGGGTCTGAGTTCGGCGCCTGGCGCGAGCCGGCGCGGGAGGCGCGGCGGGGCGGCCTGGTGATCTGCCACGCGATCTGGGGCGTCACCCCGCACATCATCGACCTGGCCGCGGGGTTCGCCGGGGAGGGGTATGAGGTGATCGCCCCCTCCCTGCTCGATCGCTACGATCCGCACGGCGGCTTTCCGGTCCGCGACACCGATCCCGAGCTCTATCCGACCCGAGAGCGGGCGGCGGTGGCCGCCGGCTGGGGCGGGGCTTGCGACCGCGACATCCAGGCGGCGATCGACGCCCTGCGGCCGCCGGTATTCGTGCTCGGCTTCTGCTTCGGCGGGACGGCGGCGTGGGTGGCCGCCTGCCGCTGCACCGGGATCGCGGCGACCGCCTGCTTCTACGGCGGCCACATCATCACCTATGTGTCGGAGACGCCGCGCTGCCCGACCATTCTGCACTTCGGCAAGACCGACGAACTGATTCCGCCCCACGACGTCGACGTCATCCGCGAGCAGCACCCCGACCTGCCGGTCCACGTCTACGACGCCGGACACGCCTTCGTCGCGCCGAACGGCTATCACGCCGACTCCGCCCGTCTCGCCCTGCTGCGCACCCGCGCCTTCTTCCATCGCGCCTCGGGCGCCAGGGAGGCGGGCGCCTGACGCGGGTCTTGCGCCTCGCCGGCCGGCGTCGCACTTCTTCGCCATGCCCGTCGACGCCGCCTACCGTCCCGATCCGCGCTACAGTTCGCTCGGCGAGGGCTTCGCCGACCCGGTACGGCCGGCGGATTTCCCGGCGACCGTGCTGCGCTATCGCAACGACCGCTGGGCGGCCCGAGTGGGCCTTGGCGGCCTGAGCGACGCGGAGTGGGTCGGTCATTTCGGACGCTTCCAACCCCTGCCCGACAATCAGGGCGAGCCCCTGGCCATGCGCTATCACGGCCACCAGTTCCGGACCTACAACCCCGATCTCGGCGACGGCCGCGGCTTCCTGTTCGCCCAGCTGCGCGACGACCAGGGCCGTCTGCTCGACCTCGGGACCAAGGGGTCGGGCCGAACGCCGTGGTCGCGCGGCGGCGACGGCCGGCTGACGCTGAAGGGCGGCGTGCGCGAGGTGCTGGCCACCGCCATGCTGGAGGCGCTCGGCGTGCCGACGTCCAAGTCCTTTTCGCTGGTCGAGACCGGCGAGCCGCTCCAGCGCTCGGACGAGCCTTCGCCGACACGATCGGCGGTGCTGACCCGGCTGTCGTTCAGCCATATCCGTTTCGGGACCTTTCAGCGCCTAGCCTTCCATGGCGAGACCGAGGCGATGGCGCGCCTCCTGGACCACATCGCCCGGACCTATCAGCCGGACCTTTCGGCGCAGGAGGGCCCGGACCGCGTCGCCGCCTGGCTCGTGCGGGTGGTGGCGCTGTCCGCGCACCTGGCGGGGCGCTGGATGGCGGCAGGCTTCGTGCATGGCGTGCTCAACACCGACAACATGAACATCAACGGCGAGAGCTTCGACTACGGTCCCTATCGCTTCCTGCCGCAAAACGATCCCAACTTCGTCGCCGCCTATTTCGACCAGAGCGGCCTCTACAGCTTCGGACGCCAGCCCGAGGCCGTGTTCTGGAATCTGCAGCAGCTGGCCGCGTGCCTGACCCTGATCGTCCCCGATCATCAGCCGCTGGTGGACGCCCTGTCCGGCTTCGGTCCCGCCTATCAGGCGGCCTTGCGGGGGGCGATGATCGCCCGTCTGGGCCTCCTTCCCCGGTCTCCCGAAGAGGACGCCGCCCTGGCCGGCGCCGCCTTCCGCGCCCTTGCCGAGGGCGGCGAGGCGATCCGCTGGGAGCCGTTCTTCTTCGACTGGTTCGGCGGCCCCGCGTCGGAGACCCGCGCGCTCACGGGGCCGCGCGCGCCGGTCTATGCGGGCGAGGCCTTCCAGGCCCTGCGCCGACTGTTCGCCGCCTACGCCCCGGATCGTCCCGAGCGGCTCGACGCAGCCTACTTCGCCGCTGCCGAGCCTGAAGAGCTGCTCTACGACGAGATCGAAAGCATCTGGTCGGCGATCGACAAAGAGGATGACTGGCGCCCTTTCCACGCGAAGCTGGTGCGTTTAGATCAGGCGAGAACCGCCATGGCGCTGCAGCCGTGATCCGCACCGCGTCCCGCGGAACGGAACCTTGGCTGTAGCGCCACGTTTGTCCCGCGCTCTCGCGGCGTGCGACTGCAACCCCTTCAAGGAGACTCCCAATGGCGAAGAACAAGGCGAAGGTGGATGTGGCTCAGCCCGACTACGACATCCCCGCCAACGAGATTCAGCCCTACGGGACGTTGAAGGATCTGCCGCTGGGCCTCGAGGACAACGCCCGCGCCGCCAGCGTGGCGTCGCTGAACCAGATCCTCGCCGACACCATGACCATCCGCGACCTGTACAAGAAGCATCACTGGCAGGTGTCCGGCGCGACCTTCTACTCCCTGCATCTCCTGCTCGATAAGCACTACGAAGAGCAGTCGACCCTGGTCGACACCATCGCCGAGCGGATCATGACCCTGGGCGGCGTCTCGATCGCCATGGCCCACGACGTGGCCGAGATGACCCGGGTGGTTCGCCCGCCGCGCGGCCGTGAGGACGTCCCGACCCAGATCTCCCGCCTGCTCAAGGCCCACGAACTGATCCTGACCTATGCGCGCGAGGCCGCCGAACAGGCCGGCGACGCGGGCGACGAAGGCACCAACGACCTGCTGATTTCCGAAGTCGTCCGCACCGGCGAGATGCAGGTCTGGTTCCTGGCCGAGCATCTGGCCGCGACGCCGCTGCTGGCCCAGTCGCGGTAAATCTGTCAGGCGAACGAGACGGCGCTTTTGTCCGGCCGCCCGGCTCTGACTGCGACCCGGCTCCAGGCCGGGTCCCGTTCGCCCGTGCGCCGGAGCGACCCAAGCCGACCCGACATAAGCGAGGCGCGGAGGACGCTGCATGCATGATCCTGTGACAGACCTGGTGGTCGCCCTCTTCAGCCAACCGGGGGTGGCGCTTTGGCTGGCCGCCGCCATTCTGGCGTTCGCCATCTATCTCATCGCCAGCTCCTCCTGGCTGGAGCAGGGACCGCTGGTCCGCGCCCTGATCGAACGGTGCAACCTTTTGTCCTCCAGCGGCGGTCCCACCGGGTTCGCGCGCCAGTTCGCGGCGCTGGACCAGCGTTTCGCCAGTTCATCCTCCCCGCCGGCGCTGGTGCGGGGGTGGAAGGCCTATCGGGCCCTGTTGGCGGTCGCCGAAGACGGCGGCCTGGCCGCCGCCTTCCCGGCCGCGGAGGTGTTTGAACCGCTCGACGAACCCGCCCGGACGCTCGAATGGTGGGCCAACATCCTGGTGGCCGTCGGCCTGATGGTCACCTTCCTCGGCATCGTCGCCGCCCTCAGCGAAACCAGTCTGGCGATCGCCGCCAGCGGCGGCGCCACGGGCGGCGCCGAGCACGCCCTTCTCGGACTTTTGGCCATCGCCGCGACCAAGTTCTGGACCTCCATCGCCGGCGTGCTGAGTTCGATCCTGCTGCGCCTGGTGGCGCGCCATCGGCGCCGGCGGATCGAGGCGCTTCAGGCCGACCTGTTCCAGACCCTCGACAGCAGCGTGAACTTCGCGCCGCCCGAACGGGTCATGTTCGACCAGCTGACGGTCCTGCGGCGCATCGAGAGCCTGCTGGCCGGTTCCGTGCGGCTGGCGTCATGAGAGGGGGGCGGCGCCGATCGCGGCCGCTCGAGGAGGGGGAGAGCTACTACATCTCCATGACCGACATGATGGTCGGCGTGCTGTTCATCTTCATCATCATGCTGAGCTTCCTCGCGCTGCAGTACCGCGCGACCACCTCCGCCCTGACCCAGTCCAAGGACGCCCAGACCACGGCGCTGCTGGGGATCGCCACCGCGCTCCAGCCGCAACCGATCCAGGCCGAGGTCGATCACGCCCACCATGTGGTCTGTCTGCCGGCGAGCGCGCTGGTCGCCTCCGACGCCGGACGCCGGTGTTTCGCGTACAGCGCGGACGCGCTCAAGTCCGCGTCGGCGGTTCAGACCCGCCACAGCAGCGCCGACCTGATCAATTTCCTCACCGCCGACCTCGGCGCCGCCTCAGCGCCCGTCCACGGCGACCCGGCCAACAACGCGCTCTCCTTCGCCGCTGACGAGCTGTTCGTCGCCGGAACCGCCACCCTGTCGCCGAAGGGACAGATGGTGACCCACGATCTCGCCGCCAGCCTGGCGGACAGGCTGCCCTGTTTCGCCTATGGCGCGCCGGCCGCCACCGGCTGCACGGGGCAGAAACTGGCGGTGGTGAACGTGATCGCGCAGGCCGGGTTCGACGCTTTCAGCGAGGCCGGCCGCCAGGCCGCGGCGCTTTCGCTCCAGCGTTCGGTCGCCTTCCATCAGGCGCTTACGGCGGCGCAACCGGTTCTCGGCCGGCTGACCAATGCGCCGCCCGGGCAGGCGGGAAGCCAGCCCCTGCTCCGTGTCGCCGCCTACGGACAATCGGATACCCACGCGCCGCCGGCCGGCGCGGGCCAGACCATCACCGTGGTGTTCCAGCCGGCCCCCTGAAGCGGAACGCCCCCGCCCCGGCAGACAGCGCGAGGCGCCGAACCGAAGCGATGGTCGTGCGTTCCCTGCAGAGCTTGACGCCGCAGGGGGTTTCCATGTCCAGCCACGTTATCCGGCCGGCCGGAGATCCGGGGCGCTACGGCGCGGCGGCGATGATCCTGCATTGGACCATCGCCGTGCTGATCCTGGTGCAGATCGGACTCGGATGGATCATGAACGAGGCGCTGCCCGACCATTCTCCGCGGCAGGAGCTGGTGGAAGGCGTGCATATCTCGCTCGGGCTGACGATCCTGTTGCTCGTGCTGGTCAGGATCGGCGTGCGCATCGCCAATCCGCCGCCCCCCTTGCCCGCGGGCATGCCCGCCTGGGAGCGTTTCCTTGCCGGCGCCTCGCACCTTCTGTTCTACGTCCTGATGCTGGTCATGCCGCTGACCGGGTGGGCGCTGGTCTCGCTGGGCGCCCGGCCGATCTCGTTCTGGGGACTGCCGTGGCCGCACCTGCCCGGCGTCGCCGCCCTGCTTGGATCGCCGGCCCCCAAGGCGGTCCGCCACCAGCTGTCGCATGTCCACGTCTACATCCTGATCTGGATCGTGCTCCTGAACCTCGCCCTGCATGTGGCCGGCGCGCTCAAACATCAGTTCGATGGCCGCCCGGTGCTCTGGCGCATGGCCGGACTGAAGCGGCCGGGCGGCCCCGGATCCGCGTCCTAACCCCCTTCCGTGTGTCGAGGCAGGAGAGAGCATGCCGACGATCAAGTATCGCCTCCACGGGCGCCGGCCGCCGCCCCAGCCGATCCAGCTCGCCATCCCCGGCTGGGGCGGCGCCCAGCAGCCGCGCGCCGATGGAAGCCACGAGCAGCCCTGGCACTGCACGCCGTTTTCGGAAAGTGCGCGCTACGGCGTGGAGGTTCTCTATCCGTTCGACCAGGAGCTTCGGGTCACCACCTCGCGCGGCCGTGTTCGCCTGAGCGCGGACTGGGGCGAGCCCGTCGATGACGACATGATGTGGCCGCCGTTCCGGCCCTTTGGCGAGGACTATTACTCCTACCAGATTTCGCTCGATCTCGAGGCGCCGCCGGGCTGGGCGATCCGCACCGAGCCCCATCCGCGATACTACACCGACGCGACCAATACGACGCCGCTGGCGGTGCCGGCGCTGGTGCGCAGCGAGTGGTGGCCGATGATGTTCTTCTGCATCTTCAAGGCGCCGCCCAAGGGCGTGACGCATGTTTTCCGGAAGGGCGAGCCGTTTCTCAGCCTCATCGCGCTTCCGGCGGAGCCGGATCTGGAGCTTCAGCCGATGACCGAGGAGGAAGCGGCCGAGCGCGAGCTGCGGGCCCGCCGGCTCGCCGCCAGTCGCGACGCCCTGGCCGAGGGCAGTCGCTGGCTATCGAGCACCAACACGGTGTTCGACGGCGCCTACCGTCACCTGTTCCGCGCGGCCAAGGCGCGCGACCCGTCGCGCTGAGCGCTTGCGGGCCGTCCGAGGCGCGCCGCAGGGCCGGCGGCCGCCCTGGGGCGGCCGCCGGGACCCATCAGTAGTGCTGGTGGTGATGATGATGATGATGGTGGTGATGGGCGACGGGCGGGATGAACCAGGCGCCGTTGTTCCAGACGTAGCCATGACGCATGTACCAGCGCCGGCTGTGGTGGTGGTGGTGATGGTGGTGATGGTGCTCCATGTACTGGGCCTCGATCAGCCGCGGCGGCTGCGCCAGCGCCTCCGCGTCGGCCGCCTTCAGACGTTCGACGGCGTTGGGGATCGGCGCCAGGAGCTCGGCGTAGGATGCGGCGATCGGCACGGCGGGAGCCTGTGGAGGCGGGCTGGCCAAGGCGGGACCCGCGGCCAAGGCGGCGGCGCCGGCTCCCAGCAGGGTGGCGGTCTTGCGATCCATATCAGTCTCCTTCAGGCGTGTTCCGCCGATGCAACGTCAACGGGCGGGGCGAGGCTTCGATCCCGACGGAGATTTTTCTCGGTCGGGCTCCACGCCTGCTGACAGGCGCTGGCGGCGGCGCGGCTATGGATGCGGCGAGAGCGGCGGGAGGCGGCGTGACCCAGGATCCGAAGGCTTTGCAGGCGATCCTCGCGGGGGCGGGGCCCCCCGATCTCGAGCTCGCCTTTCGCTCCATGTTCGGGGGCGTCATGGGCTATGCGGGCGGCAAGGTCTTCGCGTCCCTGTCGGACGTGGGACTGGCTCTGAAGCTCGCCGGTCCGGATCGGGAGGCGCTCCTGTCGGTCCCGGGCGCCAAGGCCCTGCAGTACGAACCGGATCAGCCCGTCAGCAAATCCTATGTCGTGGTTCCGCAGGCCATGCTTGCCGACCGCGACGCCTTGAGATCATGGGTGGTGTGCAGCGTCCGGGGCGTGTCGTCCGCCGGAGCGCCGGCCCGAGGGAAGACGAGATGAGCGCAGCCCGGATCTGTTTTATCGAACTGCCCGCCGGCGATCTCGGGGCGGCGAAATCCTTCTACGCCTCCGCGTTCGGCTGGACCCTGACCGACTTCGGACCAAGCTATTCGTGCACCTTGACCGGCGATGTCGATCTCGGCCTGCAGGGAGACCCGAGCGAGGCCCCGCGGGCGCCGCTCACCGTCATCGCCGTCGACGACCTGGAGGCGGCTCAGCGCGCGGTGGAGCAGGCGGGCGGCGTGATCACCCGGCCGATCTTCGGGTTTCCGGGGGGCCGCCGGTTTCACTTCGCCGATCCCAACGGGCTGGAGCTGGCGGTCATGACGGAGGACTGATCGCGCCGCGCCATCGTCGTCGGATGCGGAATGGCGGCCCGGGAGGGACTCGAACCCCCGACCTCTGCTTTAGGAAAGCACTGCTCTATCCTGCTGAGCTACCGGGCCACGGGTGATCCTTTACCGGCAGGGCGCCCGCCGCGGAAGGGCCTGCCGTGCGATGCGGGATCTGTGTGAGCCGAGCGGGGCGGACGCGACTATGGGGGATGCGCCCGCCCCTCCATTGGGGGTTGTCGCAAATACCCGCGACCCCACAACCTTGCGCCGAGTCGATCCCCGCGTCAGCCTACAATTGTCACGCTCGTGTCGTTTCCACCGGCCCGGACCCCAGGGGGCCCGTCCGGCGGCGCACCGATGCAGCGGGCTCAGGCCGCCTTGATCAGCGACTTGGTCAGCATGCCGACCGCGGCGTCACGGTCGATCTTTTCGATCGCGGCCACTTCGCGCGCCATCCGGTCGAGCGCGGATTCGTAAAGCTGGCGCTCCGAATAGGACTGCTCGGGCTGATTGTCGGCCCGGTGCAGATCGCGCACCACTTCGGCGATCGAGATCAGGTCGCCGGAGTTGATCTTGGCCTCGTACTCCTGGGCGCGGCGCGACCACATGGTGCGCTTCACCCGGGCGCGGCCCTTCAGCGTAGTCAGCGCCTGGCTGACGACATTGCCTTCGGCGAGGCCGCGCAGGCCGGCGGCCTTGGCCTTCCGGGTCGGGACGCGCAGGGTCATTTTTTCGTGGTCAAAGGTGATCACATAGACTTCGAGCGAGATGCCGGCGACTTCCTGGGTCTCGACGCCCTTTACCGTGCCCACGCCATGGGCCGGATAGACGACATGATCGCCGACCGAAAATTCATTCGCGCTCTTGGTCATGGAAAACCCTTCTTCATCGGTCGCGCGCCGCTTATGATGCGACGGGCGATGCGCCGGGATCACCGCGTCTCGATCCTGTCCGGCCGCGACGGATCCGCCAGCCGCGCCCCGCTGCGGCCTTGGTCCTATCACGCGCTCCACTGGGAAGCGCCCCGGAAAGGGGTTTGACGCGCGTCTGGATCGGACGGCTGATGTGACGTCGGCAGAACGGGGCGCCACGCGCCACCTCGCCCTGTCGCTTGATTATGTATCACAAAATTTAGACGTTTGAAAGGGTTGCCTCACGGCGACCCGGGGGAATCAGGATCCCTTGCCGGGCTTCTCGCTGAAATATTTGTCCAGCTTGCCGGTCTCGCGCTCGAACGCTTCCGCATCGGCCGGCGGTTCGCCCTTGATGGTGATGTTCGGCCAGACCCGCGAATAATCCGAGTTGATCTTGAGCCACTTGCCGTCCGGATCGTCCTCGGTGTCGGGCTTGATGGCGTCGACCGGGCACTCCGGCTCGCAGACGCCGCAGTCGATGCATTCGTCCGGATTGATGGCGAGGAAATTCTCGCCCTCGTAGAAGCAGTCCACGGGACACACCTCGACGCAGTCCATGAACTTACATTTGATGCAGGGATCGGTGACGATATAGGTCATGGGCGAACAGGCCGGCGCTCAGCTGATACGACGTGAGCGGCGGACATGCGGCGGGGTCGCCCGTCTGTCAATGCGGTTTAACTAGACAGGCCGATAGAGGCCCTGCGCTTCGCTGGCCGGACCCCGCCGCTCGCCGAGCGCCACCACCTGCACCGCGACGAGCCGGGGGCCGAGGGCGAAGACCAGGATGTCCTCCGCCCGCACGGCGCGCGACGGCTTGTCGAGCCGGCTCTCCTGTCCCGCCCGCGTCAGCCGGACCCGCCCGTCTTCGACGAACCGCTGCGCCAGGGCGCGGGTCTTGAAGAAGCGCGCGCGCCAGAGCCAGACGTCGATGCGGCAAGCCTCCTCGTTCACGCCGATCGTTTCACCGTATGAGGCCGGCGCGGACGCCGGCGCGGCGCGGACGTCAGGCCGGCCAGGGCCGCGAACGGCGAGGCCGGGTCGGTCGGCGTGGGGGCTGCGGGGCCGGGCGGTCTGTCGCGCCGCATGCGCCAGAGCGACGGCTCGCCAGGCGCGCTCCTTCGCGCCGAGACAAAGCCCAGGCCCTTCAGGATCGCGCGGGCCTGGCCTTCGTCCCAGCCGAGCGCCGCGAGCGCGGCGGGGGTCAGCACCGAAGCTCCCGCCTCCGCCGGCTGAGCGCGCAGATGGGCGTCCAGACGTTCGAGCGAGGCGACCGACGTCGCGAACGGGCCGGCCGCGACCAGGCCGCGCACGCCGAGCGCCGCGGCCGAGGGCGGCGGCTCCGGCAGTCGACTCGGCCGATCCAGCGGCGGCGTCCAGCCCGTGCGGTCGAAGGCGAGGGCGAACCGCCGCGCCTCGTCCGTCAGCAGGGCGGGAAGATGGACGGTGAAGGCCGCGAAGCGAACGCCCAGGCTCTTGAGCGCCCGCCGCTCGCGCGGACTGAGCGCCCGCACCTGCGCGCCGACGGCGCGCCGGTCGAGCACGCCCCCTGCTTCGCGCAGCCTATAGGCCAGGCCGCGCGCCAGACCTTTCAGCCGGCCGTCGGCCATGGCCTGATCCAGGGTCCTGAGGGGACCGAGCCGCCGATTCGCCTCCGCGGCGAGGAAGGCCTCGAGGCGGCGCTCAGCCCGCTCGCGCGCCGGCGCCGGACCGAGTTCGCCGTAGAGCCTCGCCACCGGCGCGAAGGGCGTCCCGCCGGCGATGCGGCCGGCGGGCGCGCCAGCCCACAGCACCGCACCGTCTAGGTCGAGCGAGAACGCGTCGTCGGGCGCGCCCGCCAGCTGGCCGAGCCGCCGCGCGAGCTGGGGACCGACGGCGCGCAGGGCGGCCGAGCGCAGGGCGCGGTCCTCGAGCGCGCTGGCCCCCACCGCCGGTTCGAAGCGCACGCCGGTCAGCCGGCCCACGTACTGGCCCTCCACCGTCACCGCGCCGTCCTCGGCGACCCCGGCCAGCACCTCCGCCTTGTCGCCGAGCGAGCGCATCAGGACCGAGGTGCGCCGATCGATGAACCGGGCCATCAGCTTTTCGTGCAGGGTGTCCGACAGCCGGTCCTCCAGCGCCCGGGTCCTGGCCTGCCAGTGCGCCGGGTCGCGCAGCCAGTCCGGCCGGTTGGCGAGATAGGCGAGGGTGCGCACTCCGGCGAGCCGCTGCGACAGGACGTCGATCTCGCCCGCGGTATGATCGACGGCGGCGAACTGCTCCGCCATCCAGTCCTCGGGCAGACGCCCCGGACGGGCCGAAAGATGGCCGAACACCTCTCGGGTCAGAGTGAGGTGCTCCTCGAAGGTGGTCTTGCGGAAGTCCGGCGTCTGGCAGACCTCCCACAACAGCTTCAACCCTGGGCCCGCGCGGGCCCGAAGCGCGGTCGCCGGGTCGTCGCCGAGCGCCTTCAGGGTGAGCTCGTCGAGCGCCGGCTCGGTCAGCTTCAGGCCCGGGGTCCGCGGCGGCGCGCCGAGGGACCGGATCAGCGTCGGCAGGCTGGCGAAATCGAGCCGGGCCGTCCGCCAGTGCGCCTCGACGATGGGGTCGAACCGGTGCTCCTCGACGCTGGCGACGAGGTCCTCGTCCATCTCCTCCGCCTCGCCGGTCACCCCGAAGGTCCCGTCGCGGCGGAAGCGGCCGGCGCGGCCGGCCACCTGAGCCACCTCGGCGGGAGACAGCCAGCGCGTCCGCCGGCCGTCGAACTTCCTGAGACCGGCGAAGGCCACATGGTCGACGTCCATGTTGAGGCCCATGCCGATGGCGTCGGTCGCCACCAGAAAGTCGACCTCGCCGGACTGATAGAGCGCCACCTGGGCGTTGCGCGTGCGCGGCGAGAGAGATCCCATCACCACCGCCGCCCCGCCGCGCTGGCGGCGGATCAGCTCGGCGATGGCGTAGACCCGCTCCGCGGAGAAGGCGACCACGGCGGTGCGCCGCGGCAGGCGGGTCAGCTTCTTGGAGCCGGCGTAGCTCAGCACCGAGAACCGTTCACGGCTCTGGAATTCGGCCTCGGGAACCAGGCGGCGGATCAGCGGGCCCATGGCGGCCGAGCCCAGGAACATGGTCTCGTACTTGCCGCGCGCATGCAGCAGCCGGTCGGTGAAGACGTGACCGCGGGACGGGTCGGCGACCAGCTGGATCTCGTCGATCGCCAGGAACTCGACCTCGCGGCCGAGCGGCATGGCCTCCACCGTGCAGACGAAGTAGGTGGCGCGCGGAGGGGTGATCTTCTCTTCCCCCGTGATCAGCGCCACGGCCGAGCGGCCGCGCAGCGCCACGATCCGGTCGTAGATCTCCCGCGCCAGCAGGCGCAGGGGCAGGCCGATCATGCCCGATGCATGGCCGAGCATCCGCTCGACCGCCAGATGGGTCTTGCCGGTGTTGGTGGGGCCGAGCACGGCGACCACCCGGGACGGGGCCTGGCCTGTGGGACGGTCGCTCATGCGTTGAAGGTGGGAGAGTCGCGGCCGGCCCGCAAGCATGACTGAATGCTGCAAGGGCGGGCGGGGTGCGGCGATCTGTCGTCGAACTACTGACACCTGGGCTGCCCATTTTGGGCCGACAGCGGTTCTCTCTCGGGGCAAGCTCTGCCATACGGGCCTCGGCTGCGCCGGGGGGACCGCAGCAAAAGGTCGGTCCGGTTGGACGTGTTCCCCAGACGCGCCCAACCCCGACCCAGGGGCCGTGCTTCATCCCCAGCAGAAGTGCGGCCCCGCCCCCCCGTGTTCGTGTCTATCCGCCGTGGACGACCCTGCCCGCGACGATGGTCATCGCCGCGTGGGCCTTGGGAATCTCCGCGAACGGAACGCTCATCAGATCGGCGGAGAAGACGCTGACGTCGGCGCGGCGCCCGGCCGCCAGCACGCCGAGTTCACCTTCGCGAAAGCCCGCGAACGCGGGCGCGGCGGTGAACATGCGCAGCGCCTCGGCGCGGGTCACCGCCTCCTCCAAATGCCAGTCCGGACCGGCGAACCCGTTCAGGGCATGGCGATAGCTGGCGGCGTAGAACTCGATCAGAGGATCGCCCTTCTCCACCGGCGCATCGGTGCCGCCGGTGACCACGGCCCCCGACCGGAGGAGGCTCTTCCAGGCATATCCCTCCTTCAGTCGCGCTTCGCCGAGCCGGCCGGGCGCGAAGTAGAGATCGCCGATGGCGTGGCTCGGCTGCATGGAGGCGATCACCCCCAGCCTGGCGAAGCGCGGCAGATCCTGGGCGGTCAGCAGCTGAGCGTGCTCGATGCGCCATCGGGGGCTCTTGGCCGGCGGTCGGCCCCCGAAGGCCTCCTCATACCAGTCGAGCGCCAGCCGGTTGCCGCGGTCGCCGATGGCGTGGGTGGCCACCTGGGCTCCGCTGGCCAGGGCCCGGCGCAGGATCGGCAGGGTCTTGTCGTGTTCGGCGCGGAGCAGGCCGCGCGTCTCCGGGGCGTCGGCGTAGGGTTCGAGCAGGGCCGCCCCGCGCGACCCCAGGGCGCCGTCCATGTAGATCTTCACCCCGCGCGGCCGGATCCGGCCTTCCGCGTCCGTTCCGGGCCCCCGGGTCAGCACCTGGTCGGCGTATGCGACGTCGAGATAGATGTCGACGCGGATCGGCGCCCGGCCCGAAGCGGCGAGCCGGTTCAGGATGTCGAGATCGTCCTGGCTGGCGCTCATGAAGTGCGCCCCGGTCCAGCCGCGCGCGGCGTAGAGTTTGACGGCGTTCTCCAGCGCCTCGGCCTTGTGCTGCAGGGTGGGCGGCGGGATCCGGCCGGCCACCAGGCCCAGGGCGTGATCGATCAGCATGCCGGTCGGCTGGCCCGCAGAGTCCCTCAGGATGCGACCGCCCTGGGGATCGGGCGTCGCGGCGGCGACTCCGCCGAGCGCCAACGCCTTGGTGTTGGCCACCGCGGCGTGTCCGTCGGAGCGACTGAGGAAGACCGGCCGGTCCGCGACCACGCTGTCGAGATCCGCCGCGGTCGGGAAACGCCCGTCGGGCCAGTGCGTCTCGATCCATCCGTCGCCGACGATGACGCCGGTCGGGTGGGCCGCGGCGTAGGCGGCGAGCCGCTGCTTCAGGTCGGCGATCGACGCGGTCCCTGTCAGGTCGAGCTCGAAGGCGAGCAGGCCGATGTCGGTCAGATGGCAATGGCTGTCGACGAAGCCCGGAAAGGCGGCCGCGCCGGCCAGATCGATCCGGCGCGCGCCAGGTCCGCGCGCCTGGGCCTCGGCGCGGGAGCCCACGTAGACGATGCGGTCGCCGCGGATGAGCACGGCCTCCGCGGTCGGCCGGTCCGGAACGCCGGTGTGGATCCGGCCGCCGTGCAGGAGGATCGCCGGGGCCTGGGCCGCGGCGGCTCCGCCGGCGAGAAGCGCCCCGGCGGCCGCCATCATGCCGCGCCGAGACCAGTCCAACCGTTCGATCATCGTCTTCCCCCCGGGGTTCGGGCGCAAGCTTATCGGGCGCGGGGGCGCCGCGGTAGAGGCGCGTGCGGCCGAGGTTAACGGCCGGGCGGCGACTCGCGGAACAGCGGCGCAACGAATCAGGTCCGAATCGGCGATGGCCCGCGATTCAGGCTTTGTTCCCTACTAGATATAGCGGGGCGCGCGACCCGGGCGCACAAGCCGGTCGGCCGATTCAAGCCCGTCG
>CAILTK010000090.1 GCA_903837135.1 uncultured Caulobacterales bacterium | reverse complement strand
GGCGGCCTCGAGGTCGCGGCCGGCGGCCCTGCGCGCGGCCACCTCGTCGCGCTTATAGGCGGCGATGCGGGCGAGGATGTCGCTCATGCGTTGGACAGCGCCACAAGCGCCTCCAGCGCACCCAGCGCCCGGCCGTCGTCGATGGCCGCGGCGGCGCGTTCGACCCCCTCGCGCAGGGTCTCCACGGCGTCGGCGACCAGGAAGGCGGCGGCGGCGTTCAGGCAGACCACGTCGCGGTAGGCCCCCGGCTTGCCGTTCAGAAGCGCGCGCAGCGCCACGGCGTTCTCGGCCGGATCGCCGCCGCGCAGGTCGTCGAGGCCGGCGCGGGGCAGGCCCACCGCTTCGGGCGAGATGTTGAACAGCCGCACGCCGCCCATCTCCTCGCCGGCCCGCCATTCGGCCACGTGGTTGACCCCGGTGGTGGTCATCTCGTCGAGGCCTTCGCCGTGCACCACCCAGGCGCGTTCGGCCCCGAGGGCGCCGAGGACCCGGGCCAGGGGCTCCAGCCGACGCGGCTCGGCCACGCCCAGCACCTGCCGTTTCGCGCCCGCGGGATTGGACAGGGGGCCCAGGAGGTTGAAGATGGTGCGAAAGCCGAGATCGGCGCGCACGGGCATGACGTGGCGCATCGCCCCGTGGTGGGCGGGCGCGAACATGAAGCAGACGCCGGCCTGGTCCAGGCAGCGCCGCTGGGCGTCGGCCCCCGCCTCGATGTTCACCCCGAGCGCGGCCAGCACGTCGGAGGAGCCGGAGCGGGAGGAGAGGGCGCGGGTGCCGTGCTTGGCCACCTTCAGCCCGCCGCCGGCGGCGACGATCGCCGCGGCGGTGGAGATATTGTAGGTGTGCAGGCCGTCGCCGCCGGTGCCGCAGGTGTCGATCACCTCATAGGGATGGTCGAGGCGCACGGCGGTGCGCCGCATCACCCGGGCGCAGGCGGTGATCTCGCCGACGGTCTCGCCGCGCATGCGCATGGCGGTGACGGCGGACGCCACCTGCGCCGGCGAGGCCTCGCCGCGCAGACAGGCGGCGAAGAACACTTCCGCGTCCTCCTCCGACAGGGTGCCGCCGTCGGCCAGCCGCGACAGCAGCGGCTTGAAGGTGTCGACCGTGCTCACGCCGCGGCGCCCTCGAGCACAGGAACGCCGGCCAGCCTCAGGAAGTTGGCCAGCATGGCGTGGCCGCCCTCGGTGGCGATCGATTCCGGATGGAACTGCACGCCGTGGATCGGCCGCGTGCGGTGGCGCAGCCCCATCACCTCGCCGTCCTCGGTCCAGGCGTTGACCACCAGGGTGTCCGGCAGGCTCTCCCGCGGCGTGGCCAGGGAATGATAGCGGGTGGCGGTCACCGGGCTCGGCAGGCCGGCGAACACGCCCGTGCCGTCGTTGAGGATCGGGCTGGTCTTTCCGTGCATGATCGACTTGGCGCGGGTCACCCGGCCGCCGAAGGCCTGGGCGATGGCCTGGTGGCCGAGGCAGACGCCGAGGATCGGAAGGCTGTCGGGCGCCCTCGCCAGCAGCTCGAGGCAGATCCCCGCCTCGTTGGGCGTGCACGGCCCCGGCGACAGCAGCACCGCCTCCGCGCCCAGGCCGAGCGCCTCCTCGGCGGTGATCCTGTCGTTGCGCCGAACCACCATCCGCGCGCCGAGTTCGGCCAGGTAGTGGACGAGGTTGTAGGTGAAGCTGTCGTAGTTATCGATGACCAGGATCATGACGGGCTCGCGGCGGAAGCGCTGCTTCTAGGCCGAGGTCGGGCCCACGCCAAGTCGGGGGCTCGGAGTTGACCCTCCTGCGTCGTCATCCCGGATAAGGCCTCGGCCTTTCCGGGATGACGACAAAGGGCGCGCATGACCAGGGCTCGGAAAGCTCCCGTTAACGATTCCGGAGGCCATCTCTGCGGATGCCGTCCGATTTTCCCGAGTTCGTCTCGCTGGCGCCGCTCGACAGCGTGCGCGCCGACCTCAAGGCCCCGCCGCGCCGCCGCGCGCCGATCTGGCCGCTGCTGCTGGCGGCGAGCTTCGCCGCGGTGATGGGCGTCTCGGTCGCCGGGGTGATGATCCTCGGCCCCGGCGGCGGCGTCGCGGTGGCGCACACCTATCCGCTCGGCCGGCGCTGAGCCGAATCGCTATCCGAACCGCCAGGCCTCGGCCGCGGCGCGGCGCAGGGCGTTGGACTTGTGCAGGGTCTCTTCGTACTCGGCGTCCGGATCGCTGTCGGCGACCACGCCGCCTCCGGCCTGGACGTACATCACCCCGTCCTTCACCAGGGCGGTGCGCAGGATGATGCAGGTGTCGACCGAGCCGTTGGCGGAGATGTATCCGGCCGCGCCGGCGTAGACGAGGCCGCGCTTCTCGGTCTCGAGCTCGTCGATGATCTGCATGGCCCGCACCTTGGGCGCGCCCGACAGGGTGCCGGCGGGCAGGGCGGTGAGGATCACGTCCACCGGATCCAGCCCCTCGGGCGCGTCGCCCTCCACGTTGGAGACGATGTGCATCACATGGCTGTAGCGCTCGACCTTGAACTGCTCGGTCACGCGCACGCGCGGCCGCGCGGTCGCCGGCGCATTCGCCCCCTCGTCGCGCAGCATGACCGCGCGGCCCACGTCGTTGCGGCCGAGATCGAGCAGCATCAGGTGCTCGGCGATCTCCTTCTGGTCGGCCAGCAGCTCGACCTCGAGCCGCTGGTCCTCCTCGACCGTGGCGCCGCGCGGGCGCGTGCCGGCGATCGGCCGGATGGTCACCTTGCCGTCGCGCAGGCGCACGAGGATCTCCGGGCTCGACCCCACCAGCTGGAAGTCGCCGAAGTTCAGGTAGTAGAGGAAGGGCGAGGGGTTGGTGCGCCGCAGCGACCGGTAGAGGGCGAACGGATCGCCGGGCAGGGGGGCGGAGAACCGGTGGCTCGGAACCACCTGGAAGATGTCGCCGGCCTCGATGTAGCGCTTCGCCCGCTCGACGATCCGGTGATAGGCCTCGCGCGGCGTGCCCGACTGCAGCGGCGACGCCTCCCGCTGGCGGATCTCCGTCGGCGAGGGCAGGGGCCGGCGCAGATCCGCACGGACGGCCTCGAGCCGGGCGGCGGCCGCAGCGTATGCGGTCTCCGCAGCGTCGCCCTTCGGCCGGACCGGCGTGATCAGCAGGATCTCCTGGGCGATGGCGTCGAACACCGCCACCACCGAGGGGCGCGCCATCACCGCGTCGGGCAGGCCGAGCGTGTCCGGCTTCCCGGGTCCCACCGGCTCGACCAGGCGGATCATGTCATAGCCGAGGGCGCCGAACAGGCCGGCCGCCATCGGCGGCAGACCCGCCGGCAGGGCGATGGCCGAGGCCGCGACCAGGGCGCGCAGGGAGTCCAGCGCCGGCTGCGGCTCGGGCGTGAAGGCGCCGCGGGCGATCGCTTCGCCGCGCGCCGTCTCGGCCCTGTCGCCGAAGGCGCGCCAGACGAGGTCGGGCTTGAGGGCGATGATCGAATAGCGCCCGCGCCAGGCGCCGCCCTCCACCGATTCGAACAGGAAGCTGTAGGGCGCGCCCTGGCCGATCTTGAGGTAGGCCGAGACGGGGGTCTCGAGGTCGTCGATCACCCGTGTCCACACCACCTGCGGCCGGCCGGCCGCGAAGGCGTCGGCGAAGGCCGGGTACGCGGGCTCGACGCCGGAGGCCTGGGTCGCCAAGGCCGGCTCCTAGGACTTGGGCTTGGCCGGGGCGACGTCGTCGGCCACGCCGAGCGCCTGACGCGCCTGCTTCAGGTCGACGATGGTCTTGACCTTTTTCTGGGCCGCCAGGGTGGTGGCCTCGCCGAGATCGTTGAACATGGCCCGGGTGATCTGCTCGCGCGCCGCGTCGGCCAGGCCCGCCAGAACCTCCGGCGGCGGCTCGACCACCTTGTCGAGCCTGGCGATCACCAGGCCCGGCTTGGTGTCCTCGGCGACGACGACGTCGCCGGGCTTGGATTGGAACAGCCGGCCGAGCAGCTCGCTCGAATACGGCGGCGGCTGACCCGGCGCCGTCGGCTGGGCGGCGGCCCGGGTGACGTCGGTCGCCTGGGTCAGCTTGGCCCCGACCTCGGCCGCGGCGGCTTCCAGCGACTTGCCCTTCTTGATTTCCGCGAGCAGGGCGTCGGCCTTGGCGTGCAGCCGCTTGAACAGTTCGCGGGTCATCACCTGCTTGGTGACGAGGTCGCGGATCTTCTGCGGCCCGATCTGTTCGTCGAGGGTGAACAGGGTGGGCGGGATCACCTGGTCCACGTGCACCACCCAGTACTCGCCCTGGCCCATGTCGATCACGTCGCTCTCACCGCCCTGCGGCAGGCTGAAGGCCTGCTGCAGCACCTTGGGCGGCATGTTGACCCGCGCGCCGTTCAGCGCGCCGCCCTGGGCGGTGATCGGCGGCAGGGACACCACCTCGGCGCCGGCGGCCTTGGCCGCGTCGGCCAGCGGCGCGCCGCCGGAGTGGACGTCCTGGTACTTCTGGACGATGTCATAGACCTTCTGCTTGGCGTCCTGCTGCTTGACCTCGGTCTCGATCTTGGCGCGGCTGTCCGCCAGGGTCGCGGTCTTGGCCGGCAGGATGTCGATCACCTTGATCACCGCGAGCGACAGATCGCCCTGCACAGGTCCCGCGACCTCGTTCTGCTTGAGGGCGAAGGCGGCGTCGGCGAGCTTGCGGTCGGCGATCGCCGACTTGGCGGTGGCGGGGAAGGTGGTGGCCTGGCCGCCCGCGGCCTTGGCGATGGCGACGGGGTTGCCGCCGGCCCTGAGCTCCTGCGCCACCCGGGCGCCGGTGGCCATGTCCTTGACGGTGACCTCCACCACGGTGCGTTTTTCGGGCGAGGACAGGGTGTCCTTCTCGAAATCGAACCGCTTCTGCACCTCGGCCTCGGGCGCGGGAATGGTCAGGGCCAGCTTGGCGGCCGAGAAGTTGGCGACGCTCAGCCGGCGCATTTCGGGCTTGGTCGCCTGGGCGGCGTTCTGCTTCAGGAAGGCGTTCAGCTCCGCGTCGGTCGGCTTGGCCGGCTGCTCCACCGTGTTGGGGCCGAGCGCGAACCAGCCGAAATCCAGGCCCTGCTTCTGCACCGCCGCCTGCACCAGCCCGTAGGCGCGCGGGGCCTTCAGGCCCGCGGCCAGACCGGCCAGATAATGGTGCTGGGCGATGGTGTCGCGAAACTCGTTGTCGGCCTCGGCCTCGCTGATGTGACGCGCGGCGAGCTGGCGCAGATAGGTCTGCTTGTCGAACTGGCCGGTGATCGGGTTGAAGAAGGCGGTGATCTTGCGCAGTTCGTTGGCGATCAGCTGGTCGGACGGGTTGATTCCCTCGGCGCTCATCAGGGCGCCCAAGGCCTCGCTCGAGGCCAGACGCTCGGCGACGTAGCGGTCGAGGCCCGCCTTGACGGCGTCCTCGTTGGACAGGGTCTGTCCCGAACGCTGCTCCTGGTTGGCTTTCTCTTCGTCGAAGGTCTGCTTGAACTGGGCCTTGGTGATCGGCGGGCGTGCGCCGGCCTTGACCACGAGGTCGCTCAGCCCGCCGGTGCGGAACACGTCCTTGATGCCCCAGATGCCGAAGCTGACGATCAGTATGGCGAGGAGCGCGGTAGCGAACGGCGATTTCGCGAAGGCGCGGATGGCGGAAAGCATGAAGGGGTCTGACCTGATCGGCATGGCCGCGACGGCGGCCGCTTCGCCCTATAGTCCGGCGGCTTGCCCGCTAGCAAGGCGCTGCCCGCCGCGCGAAGGTGACAAACCGGCCGCGATCGCCTAGCCGAGAGGCCACGCTCCACGGAACCGCATGGCCCGATGACCGATTCGATCCGCGCTCTGATCGCCGGAAACTGGAAGATGAACGGGCTGGAGGCCCAGCTCGGCGAGGCCGAAGCGATCGCCGCGGCGCTGGCGTCCGAGCCGGCCAGGGCGCGGGTGGCGCTCTGCCCGCCGGCCACGCTTATCAGTCGCATGGCGCAGAGGCTCAAGGGCGGCGCGGTGGAGATCGGGGCTCAGGACATCGCCGCCCAAGCCTCCGGCGCCTTCACCGGCGACGTCTCCGCCGCCATGGTCGCCGACGCCGGCGCCCGTCTGGTGATTCTCGGCCACTCCGAGCGCCGGGCCCTGCACGGCGAGGACGACGCCGAGGTCGCCCGCAAGGTGGAGGCGGCGCTGGCGTGCGGCCTCGAACCGATCGTCTGCGTCGGCGAAACCCTGGATCAGCGCCAGGCGGGCAGGGCGGCCGCGATCGTGCGCGGGCAGGTCGAAGCCTCGCTGCCGCCGGCCCTGAAGGCGCATGCCTTCTGCGTCGCCTACGAACCGGTGTGGGCGATCGGCACGGGCTTGACCCCGTCCTCCGCCGAGATCGCCGCCCTGCACGCCGACATTCGCGCCGCCCTGGTTGAACGCCTGGGCGATACCGGCCGGCGGGCGCCGATCCTCTACGGCGGGTCGGTCAAGCCCGCCAACGCCGCCGAGATCCTGGCCCTCCCCGAGGTCGGCGGCGCCCTGGTCGGCGGCGCCTCGCTGACGGCGGCGGACTTCCTGCCGATCATCCGCGCGGTCTGAGGAGGCTCCCGGACAGCCGCTGCGCGGGTTCCGGATGACGACAATGTTCGTCGGGGGAGATCTCGGCGCCAGCCGCGCACATGCGGCGATTTGGCGAGGCGACAGCTGAGCTTTTGCGTTAATACAACCTTGCAACAAAGTTGCGGGGGCGTAACACATGCGTGCGGTTCATGAGGCGTTTGAATGTGCGACATCGCACAGACTGCCGATCTTCGTCATCAGTCTTAAACGCCGCACCGATCGTCTGCGGCACATGCGCGCTCTTCTCGCCGCGCGCGGCCTGGAGGCGGAGTTCGTCGAGGCGGTGGACGGCATGGCCCTGACGGCCGAACAGCGCGCCCTCTACGACCGCCAGCGCGCGCTCAACGTCTACGGCGCCGACATGAACCCGGCGGAGATCGGCTGCCACCTCAGCCACCTCAAGGTCTATCAGCTCATCGTCGAGCGGGGCGTCGACACCGCCCTCGTGCTCGAGGACGACATCGACTGCGACGCGGACTTCGGCGAACTCCTGGACGGCGTCCTCGCCCGGCCGCGCCGGGACTGGCTCATCCTGCGTCTGCAGAGCATCAAGGGCGAGATCATCAAGGGCGATCGCCCCGCGACGCAGGGGGACCGGGTCGAAACCATCCGCGGCCGGTCCCTGGCCCGGGTTCGCACGGGGGTCGTCGGCGGCTGCGCCTATCTGATCCGGCGCGAGGGGGCCCGGCGCATGCTGTCCTACGCCGAACGCCCGTTCATGCCGATCGACCAGACCATGGATCGCTATTGGGAGAACGGCATCGCCCCCTATGTGCTGCGGCCTTTCCCGGTCCGGCAAAGCCCTCGCATCGCCTCCGAGATCTCGACCCGCAAGGTTCGCGCGCAGCTTGGACCTTACGGGACGGCGGCGCGGCGGGTGCGCCGCGCGGCGGATGGCGTGAGAAAGCGGCTGTTCGCCGTCACCCGGCTCGGCGGCTGGCGCCGTTTCGCGCCGGTCCCCCCGGCGCTCGGCCTGGCCCTCCACGGCCTGATGGGCCGGCGCCCCAACAGCCCAGGCCCGTGGCGCAAGCCCGTGGCGCCGGGCGTCCAGTCGCATGTCTGACGCGCTGCGCTCGCTGGCCTTCTCGCTGGCGGTGGAGATGAAGGTGGCCGCCGAACTCGACGCCTGGCGCGGTCTCGGCGCGCGACCGCGGCTGTGGTGGCGGGACGACGACGCGCGCACGCCGACCGCGGCGCTCGATCGGCTGCTGGCGCTGGCGGACCGGCGTCCCCTGGCCCTGGCGGTGATTCCCGACGGGGACCTTCCGGCGCTGGCGGCCCGGCTGGACGGTGCGCGGACCGTCTGCGTCGGCCAGCACGGCGTCGACCACACCAATCGGCGCACCTCGGGCGTCCCCTCCGAATTCGATGCGCCGCCGACCGTCGCGGCGGTGCACGCCCGGGTTTCGGCGGGCCATGCGCGCATGCGCGGCGCCGGCCTCGATCCCAGCTTCTATACGCCGCCCTGGAATGCGATCGATCCCAACCTGACCTCGGCGCTGTCGGCGATCGGTCTTCCGCTGCTGTCGGCCGGCGCGGTCCAGGTGATCCGCGCCGATCTGCCCTACGCCTCCGCCGAGATCGACGTGCTGTCCTGGAAGCGGGGACCAAGGTTTCGCGGCGCGACCCGGGTGATGTCGTCGCTGAACCGCGCGCTCGCCGACCGGCGTCTTCGCGGCGATCTCGGCCGTCCGATCGGGCTGCTGACGCATCACCTCGTGCACGATGAGGACACCTGGCGCTTCCTCGAGCGGGCGTTGCGCTGGTTCGACGCGCGTTTCGACTGGATCAGCGTTGCGGACATCCGGCCCGCGGCTCGCGCGCCAGGCCTGACGGCGGGGACCGCGATGCCTCCGCCTATGGCGCAACCGTTGCCGGTCTGATAGAGCGTCCCGCTCGTTGCGAGCCGGGGGGCTCGCCCCCATTTCGGGCCCATCTAGGCCCCTGGAAGACCGATCGCCGTGCTGCAAGCCGTTCTGCTCATTATCCTGATCTTCGTCTGTGTCGCCCTCGTCGCGGTGATCCTGTTGCAGCGCTCCGAGGGCGGGGCGCTTGGCATGGGCGGCGGTCCGTCGGGGTTCATGTCGACGCGCGGCGTCGGCGACCTTCTGACGCGGACGACCGGAATTCTGGCCGGGGCCTTCTTCGTGCTGTGCCTGGCCCTGACCCTGATCATCGGCCGGGCGCACCGGGGCGACGCCGTGGTCGACAGGCTGAATATCCAGGGCCTCGATCCGGCGTCCCTCGCCGCCCGCCGCCCGGCCGCGCCGCCGCCCGCCGCGACCGCGCCGGCCGGCAATCTGACCGCGCCCATTCTCGAGGCGCCGAAGCCCGAGGTGCACACCGCGCCCGCCGTCCAGCCGCTGCTCTCGGCCCCGCCGGCGGCCAAGCCCGCAAACACGACCGCGCCGACCGCCCACTGATCGGCGACGTCACGTCGGAGCTTACGCCCGGGTGATTCGGGCGATAGGGTGGAATCCCATGGCCCGGTATATCTTCATCACCGGCGGCGTGGTCTCTTCGCTCGGCAAAGGTCTCGCGTCCGCCGCCCTTGGCGCTCTTCTGCAGGCGCGCGGCTATCGCGTGCGGCTGCGCAAGCTCGACCCCTACCTCAACGTCGACCCGGGCACGATGAGCCCGTATCAGCACGGCGAGGTGTTCGTCACCGACGACGGGGCCGAGACCGACCTCGACCTTGGCCACTACGAGCGCTTCACCGGCGTCAACGCCACGCGCGGCGACAACATCACCACCGGCCAGATCTACAAGACCATCCTCGAGAAGGAGCGGCGCGGCGACTATCTCGGGGCGACCGTACAGGTGATCCCGCACGTCACCGACGAGATCAAACGCTTCGTCCTGGCGCCGGCCGTCGACGACGAGGGCCAGGACGTCGACTTCGTGCTGGTGGAGATCGGCGGTACGGTGGGCGACATCGAGGGCCTGCCGTTCTTCGAGGCCATCCGCCAGCTTGGCCAGGAGCTGCCGCGCCGCAACGCGATCTTCGTCCACCTGACCCTGTTGCCCTTCATCAAGACCGCCGGCGAGATGAAGACCAAGCCGACCCAGCACTCGGTGCGCGAGCTGCGCGCCATCGGCATCCAGCCCGACATCCTCCTGTGCCGCTGCGAGCAGGAGATCGCCGAGAGCGACAAGCGCAAGATCGCCCAGTTCTGCAATGTGCGGCCCTCGGCGGTGATCCAGGCGCTGGACTCCGCGTCGATCTACACCGTGCCGCTCGACTACCATCGCGAGGGGCTCGACCGCGAGGTGCTCGACGCCTTCGGCGTGGTCGATGCGCCCGAACCCAACCTCGAACGCTGGAACGGCATCGCCGAGGCCATCGCCCACCCGGACGGCGAGGTGACCATCGCCGTGGTGGGCAAGTACACGGGCTTCAAGGACGCCTACAAGTCGCTGGTCGAGGCCCTGGTGCACGGCGGGCTCGCCAACAACGTCAAGGTCAACCTCGACTGGATCGAGGGCGAGGTGTTCGAGGGCGAACCGGCCAGCGTCACCGCCCGGCTCGAGGAGGTCGACGGCGTGCTGGTCCCCGGCGCCTTCGGGGAGCGCGGGGCGGAGGGGATGATCCGCGCGGTGCAGTTCGCCCGCGAACACGCGGTGCCCTATTTCGGCATCTGCTTCGGCATGCAGATGGCGATGATCGAAGCGGCGCGAAACCTGGCCGGGGTGGCCGAGGCCTCGTCGACCGAGTTCGGCCCGACCCACGAGCCGGTGGTGGGGCTGATGACCGAATGGATGCGCGGCAACGCGATCGAGACCCGCGGCGCCGAGGACGATCTTGGCGGCACCATGCGGCTCGGCGCCTATGAAGCGGTGCTGGCGGCCGCTTCCAAGATCGCCGACATCTATGGGTCGACCACGATCCACGAACGCCACCGCCATCGCTACGAGGTCAACACCGGCTATCGCGAGCCGCTGGAGAAGGCGGGGCTGAGCTTCGCCGGCATGTCGCCGGACGGTCTGCTGCCCGAGACCTGCGAACGCGCCGACCACCCCTGGTTCGTCGGCGTGCAATACCACCCGGAGCTCAAGAGCCGGCCCTTCGAGCCGCATCCCCTGTTCAAGAGCTTCATCGCCGCCGCCGTGGAGCAGAGCCGGCTGGTGTGATCCCCGGCCGACGGGCTGGAGGAGGGCTGCGTTCAGCTTAAACGCAGGGATCGCGGAGCGAGGCGCGGCGCGCGCGGAGGATAGTACGGTGCGTGGACCGTCTGATCGCGGCGGCGAAACTCCGCGATCTCCGCGTCACCCTCTGCGATCTCCGCGGTGACCCGGTTTCACCCGCCCGCCGCGCGGACGTCAGAGAAACAGCTTCATCCCCACGTGGCTGTCCTCGAAGCCCTGGCGCTTCCAGAAGCGGAGCGCGTCGGCGCGGGTCTTGTCGGTGGAGAGTTCGATCAGGCCGCAGCCGGCCTCCCTGGCCAGGCGGATCCCTTCGGCCACCAGGGCGGCGCCCAGGCCCTGGTTGCGCTGGCTGCCGGCGATTCGCACGCTCTCGAACTGCGCCCGCCGCACGCCCCGCCGGGCGAGCCCGGGGAGGATCGACATCTGCATGCATCCCACGACCACCCCGTCGTCGTCGGCGACGATGAAACGGGTGGTCGGGTCGGCGTCGATGTCCTGCAAGGCCCTGGCGTAGCTGGGATCGCCGAGCTGTTCGCGCTGGGCGCCCAGACGATCGTCGGCCAACAGGCTGACGATATAGGGAATGTCCTCGGGCAGGGCGTCACGGAAGATCATGCCCGAGGGTAGCACCTCCACGGGCGGCTGGTCACGTCCGCCGCGTTCTGCTTGCATTCTCTGGCGACTTGCAGCATAAGGCCCGACCTCGCCGGCCGGATTTCTTCGGCCGGCGCTGTCATTTCGCCTATAGCCTGTCCGAGAGAATCCCATGGCCGTTCCCAAGCGGAAAGTATCGCCTTCGCGGCGGAACATGCGCCGCGCTCACCACGCGCTCGGCCCGAACAGCTATGTCGAGGACAAGGACACGGGCGAACTGAAGCGCCCGCACCACATCGACCTCAAGACCGGCATGTACAAGGGCCGGCAGGTGATCACGCCCAAGGACGAGTAGGCGTTCGCCCCCTGGCGCCTCCCCCACTGAGGGAGGCGGCCGCTCCCGGGTCCGGCCGAAGGCCGGCCCGAGGTCAGGCTCAGCGGCCGGAGGGGGCCCGCGCGCGACGTTTGATATGTGTTCCGTCGCGGGCGTCGGCGCTGCCCCCTCAGTCACGTTGTGACAGCTCCCCCAGAGAGGGGGAGCAGGTTACTTCGGCCCTTCCATGCCGCGGATCAGTCGGCTATGCCGCGCCGCTGCGAAGGGGACTTGAAGCCATATGACCGAGATCGTCGACATCACCGCCCGGGAAATTCTCGACAGCCGGGGCAATCCGACCGTCGAAGTGGATGTGACGCTCGAGGACGGCGCGTTCGGCCGCGTCGCGGTGCCGTCGGGCGCCTCCACCGGCGCCCACGAAGCGGCCGAGAAGCGCGACGGCGACAAATCCCGTTACGGCGGCAAGGGCGTGCGCCTGGCGGTGGATGCGGTGAACGGCGAGATCTTCGACGCCCTGGCCGGCTTCGAGGCCGAGGATCAGCGGCGTCTCGACACGGTGATGATCGAGCTCGACGGCACGGCCAACAAGAGCCGCCTGGGCGCCAACGCCATTCTCGGCGTGTCGCTGGCGACCGCCAAGGCCGCGGCCCAGTCGGCCGCCCTGCCGCTGTACAAGTACGTCGGCGGCGTCAACGCCCGCATCCTGCCGGTGCCCCTGATGAACATCATCAACGGCGGGGCCCACGCCGACAATCTGATCGACATCCAGGAGTTCATGCTGGTTCCGGCCGGCGCGCCGACCTTCGCCGAGGCGCTGCGCATGGGGGCGGAGATCTTCCACAGCCTGAAGTCGGCGCTGAAGTCGGCCGGCCACAACACCAACGTCGGCGACGAGGGCGGCTTCGCCCCCAACATCGGCTCTGCGCACGAGGCCCTGGCCTTCGTGATGACGGCGGCCGAATCGGCCGGCTACAAGGCCGGCGAGGACTTCTGGCTGGCCCTCGACGTGGCCTCCACCGAGTTCTTCAAGGACGGCAAATATGTGCTGGAAGGCGAGGGCAAGACCTTCGACCAGGCCGGCATGGTCGACTATCTGGAGACCCTGGTGAACGCCTTCCCGATCCTGTCGGTCGAGGACGGCATGGCCGAGGACGACTTCGACGGCTGGAAGCTGCTCACCGACCGGCTCGGCGGCAGGATTCAGCTCGTGGGCGACGATCTGTTCGTCACCAATCCGGCCCGGCTTTCGGACGGGATCAAGCAGGGCCTGGCCAACTCCATCCTGGTCAAGGTCAACCAGATCGGCACCCTGTCCGAAACCCTCGACGCCGTCGATATGGCCCAGCGCGCCCGCTACACCGCGGTGATGAGCCACCGCTCGGGCGAGACCGAGGACTCCACCATCGCCGACCTCGCGGTGGCCACCAACTGCGGTCAGATCAAGACCGGCTCCCTGGCCCGCTCCGACCGGCTGGCCAAGTACAACCAGCTCCTGCGCATCGAGGAAGCCCTCGACGACCAGGCGGTCTACGCCGGCCGCAGCGCGATCCGGGCGGTTTGACCTTGGTCTCCCCCATCGAAGATGGGGGAGTACCGGCGGCCGGGGAGGGGGCGGCGGCGTAGGTGTCAGCTTCCGCTCCGGTTCCGCGCTTCGCGCGGCCCCTCACCGCCCTTCGGGCGGTTCCCCTCCCCATCCCGATGGGGAGGATCCACTTACGTCAACGCTCCGTTAAGCCTGTTCGCGCAAGACAGTCCTTGGGGGATGTTTGAGGATCGCGTCGTGTTCGCACGTTTCAGGCCCTACCTGCCGACCGCGTTTTTGGCCTTGTTGATCTTCTACTTCGGCGTGAACGCCCTCACCGGCGAGCGCGGGTTGCTGCATGGCCAGCGCCGCGAGGCGACCCTGGCCGAGGACGTCCGCAGGTTGAAGGCGCTGCGGGCCGAGCGCGAGGCGCTGCAGACCGAGGTGCGGCTGCTGTCGGACGACAATCTTTCGCGTGATCTTCTGGAGGAGAAGGCGAGAACCATGCTTGGGTTCGCCGATCCTTCGGACTATGTGATCCGCAACCAGTAGCAGCCGGACCTACCGTCCCTCTGCTGGTCCAGGCCAACGGAGGACCAGATGGCGCGAGCCCCGGCGAACAGGGCCCCCACCAAGGCGGCGCCCAAGTCCGCGACGCCCAAAGCATCGACGCCCAAAGCAGCGGCGGGCAAGTCAGCGGCCGGCAAGTCAGCGGTGAACGGGGCTGTCGCGGCCAAGGGGCCTGACAAGGCGAAGCTGCTCGACTGGTATCGGAACATGCTCCTGATCCGCCGCTTCGAGGAGCGGGCGGGCCAGCTCTACGGCATGGGCCTGATCGGCGGCTTCTGCCACCTCTACATCGGCCAGGAGGCCATTGCGGTCGGCATGCAGGCGGTGAAGAAGCCCGGCGATCAGGTGATCACCGGCTATCGCGACCACGGACACATGCTGGCCGCCGGCATGGACCCCAAGGAAGTCATGGCCGAACTGACCGGCCGCGCCGCCGGCAGCGCCCACGGCAAGGGCGGCTCGATGCACATGTTCGACGTCGCCGCCGGCTTCTTCGGCGGCCACGGCATCGTCGGCGCCCAGGTGCCGCTCGGCTGCGGCCTCGCCTTCGCCAACCGCTACCGTGACAACGGGCAGGTGAGCTTCACCTATTTCGGCGACGGCGCCGCCAATCAGGGCCAGGTCTACGAGGCCTTCAACATGGCCGAGCTGTGGAAGCTGCCGGTGGTGTTCGTGGTGGAGAACAACCAGTACGCCATGGGCACCTCGGTGGAGCGCAGCTCGTCCGAGACCCACCTCTACAAGCGCGGCGTGTCGTTCAACATCCCGGGCGAGGAGGTCGACGGCATGGACGTGCAGGCGGTGGCCGAGGCCGGCGCCAAGGCGGCCGAATACGCCCGCACGGGCAAGGGGCCCTTCATCCTGGAGATGAAGACCTATCGCTATCGCGGCCACTCGATGAGCGATCCGGCCAAGTACCGGACGCGCGAGGAGGTCGACGCGGTGCGTAAGACCCGCGACCCGATCGACCACCTGCGCGAGAAGATGGAGCAGCTCGGCTACACCGACGAGGAGGCGATGAAGCGGATCGATTCGGACGTGAAGAAGATCGTCGCCGACGCCGCCGAATTCGCCCGCACCGCGCCCGAGCCGGATCCGGCCGAGCTCTATACCGACATCTACGCGAAGGCCTGACCGTGGCGGACTCGTCGACACCGCCGCGCTGGAGCTGGGTGCTGACCTGCGGACTGTTCTGGCTGCTGTCGGCGTTCAGCCACCTCGCCGTCGATCCCCTGGGCGCCTGGCTGGAGCGGATGCGCGCGCCGATCTACGCCGACATCCTGCTGGATCTCGTCGCCGTGGCCGTGGTGGCCGCCGCGTGCGCCGGCGGCTTCTTCTGGTGGTTCGGCGTCGCCCGGTCCCGGCAGCGGACGCTGGCCTCGGCCTTCACCGCCATCTTCGCCGCCTGGCTGATCCTGTCCTTCCTCCTGCTCGGCTGGCGCTTCTCGTGGGCGCCGGTGGTGTGGGGCTTCGCGCCGTATTCGGCGGCCGAGCTGATGTTTGGCAGCCTGTTCGTCTGCGGCGCCGTCTTCCTCGCCGCCAAGGCGGCCGAACTGCCTGTCGTGCGGCGCGCCGTCGCCGCCGGAGTGAACTGATGACCGATGTCCTGATGCCCGCCCTGTCGCCCACCATGGAGGAGGGGACCCTCTCCAAGTGGAACGTGAAGGAGGGCGACACCGTCCGCGCCGGCGACGTGATCGCCGAGATCGAGACCGACAAGGCCACCATGGAGGTGGAGGCGGTCGACGAGGGCGTGATCGAGCAGATCCTGGTGCCCGCCGGAACCGAGAACGTGAAGGTCAACGCCCCGATCGCCCGGCTCAAGGGGGAGGGGGACTCCTCTTCGAATGGCGCCGCGCCCCCTCAGTCGGCTGCGCCGACAGCTTCCCCGAACACGGACGAGCAGAAGACGGTCTCTCCTCCCCCGGGAACCGGGGGAGGTGGCCGCGAAGCGGACGGAGGGGGCCAGCCGGCCAAGCCCGCCTCCGAGGGCGCGGCGCCCCTCGCCAAGGCCTCGCCGCTGAAGGATCCGGAGCTGCCGGCCGGGGTGAAGATGGTCCGGGTGTCGGTGCGCGACGCCCTGCGCGACGCCATCGCCGAGGAGATGCGGCGCGACGGCGACGTCTTTCTGATGGGCGAGGAAGTCGCCCAGTACCAGGGCGCCTACAAGGTCTCGCGCGAGCTCTTGCAGGAGTTCGGCGACCGGCGCGTGGTGGACACCCCGATCACCGAATACGGCTTCGCCGGCCTGGGCGTCGGCGCCGCCTTCGCGGGGCTGAAGCCGATCGTCGAGTTCATGACCTTCAACTTCGCCATGCAGGCGATCGACGCCATCATCAACGGCGCCGCCAAGCAGCGCTATATGTCGGGCGGGCAGGTCAGCGTGCCGATCGTGTTCCGCGGCCCCAACGGCGCCGCCGCGCGCGTCGCGGCCCAGCACAGCCAGGACTACTCCGCCTGGTACGGCGCGGTGCCCGGGCTGAAGGTGATCGCGCCCTATGACGCCGCCGACGCCAAGGGCCTGCTCAAGGCGGCGATCCGCGATCCGGACCCGGTGGTCTTCCTCGAGAACGAAATGCTCTACGGCCTCGAGTTCGACGTGCCGGACGACGTCGACTTCGTGCTGCCGATCGGCAAGGCGCGCATCCGCCGCGAGGGCGCGGACGTGACCATCACCGCCCACTCGCGCATGGTCGGCCTGGCTCTGCAGGCGGCCGAACAGCTGGCCGGCGAGGGGATCGAGGCGGAGGTGATCGATCTTCGCACCCTGCGCCCGCTCGACCACGAGACCATCGTCGAGAGCGTGAAGAAGACCAACCGCATCGTCACCGTGGAGGAGGGCTGGGGCGCCTTCGGCGTCGGCGCCGAGGTCTGCCAGCGGGTGATCGAGAACGCCTTCGACTGGCTCGACGCCCCGCCGACGCGGGTCCACGGCGAGGACGTGCCCATGCCCTACGCCGCCAACCTCGAGGCCCTGGCCCTGCCGACGGTGGACAAGATCGTCGCCGCGGTGAAAGCGGTGACCTACAAGTGACACCCGCCGACACCTCGCGAATTCTCTTTCCGCTCGTCCCGGCGAATGCCGGGAGCCATTCGATCTGGATCCCGGCATCCGCCGGGACGAGCGGGTAATGGGAAGCGCTCCGGATCTCACCTGGCGCGCCGGCGGCTGTCACTGCGGCGCCGTGCGGTTCGACGTGGCCCTGCCCGACCGGGTGGAGGCGCAGGTCTGCAACTGTTCGATCTGCGAAAAGGTGGGCTTCATCCACATCATCGTGCCGGAAAGCCGGTTTCGCCTCACCGCCGGCCGCGAGCAACTGACCGACTACACCTTCAACACCGGCGTGGCGCACCATCTGTTCTGCCGGACCTGCGGCGTGAAGAGCTTCTACCGCCCGCGCTCCAACCCCGACGGCTGGTCGGTCAACGCCCGCTGTCTCGACGACCCGACGGGCCTCTCGATCGCGGTCGAACCGTTCGACGGCCGCCACTGGGAGCAGCACGCCGCCGTGCTGGCCCACCTCAGCCACGAACCCTCCATGCGCGAGGATGCTTCCGTATGACCGATGTCCTGATGCCCGCCCTGTCGCCCACCATGGAGGAGGGTGTGCTGGCCAAATGGAACATCAAGGTCGGCGACACGGTGAAGGCCGGCGACGTGATCGCCGAGATCGAAACCGACAAGGCCACCATGGAGGTGGAGGCGGTCGACGAGGGCGTCGTCGACGCCATCCTGGTCCCCGCCGGCGCCGAGGGGGTGAAGGTCAACACGCCGATCGCGCGGCTGAAGGGGGAGGGTGAGAGTTCTTCCGGCGGCGCCGCTGCGCCCCCTCAGTCGGCTGCGCCGACAGCTCCCCCGAACACGGGGGAGCAGAAGACACCTTCTCCTCCCCCGGGAACCGGGGGAGGTGGCCGCGAAGCGGACGGAGGGGGGAAGCCCGCGCCGACGCCCCAACAAACCAAAGGCTCGCCCACGCCCGCCGTGAACGGCGCCGACCGCGTCTTCGCCACCCCGCTCGCGCGCCGCATCGCCGGACAGAACGGCGTCGACCTCAAGGCGGTGAAGGGCTCGGGCCCGCACGGCCGGATCGTCAAGGCCGACGTGGAGACCGCCAGGCCCGGCGCCGCGCCGGAACAGGGCGCCGCCTCCACCGCAGAGCCGCGCAAGGTCCAGTCGCTGGAGCAGATGGGCATCCCCGCCGGCTCCTACGACCTCGTCCCGCTCGACGGCATGCGCAAGACCATCGCCCGGCGCATGACCGACAGCTTCCGTGATGTGCCGCACTTCCCCTTGAGCCTCGACCTCGAGATCGACCGGCTGCTCGACGCCCGCGTCCGCATCAACGCCACGCTGGAGACGCGCGGGGTGAAGGTCAGCGTCAACGACCTCGTCATCAAGGCCGCGGCCATGGCGCTCAAGGTCGTGCCCGAGGCCAACGCCAGCTACACGCCCGAGGGCCTGGCCCTGCACCACAACGCCGACATCGCCGTCGCCGTGGCGCTGGAGCACGGGCTGATCACGCCCATCGTACGCAAGGCGGAGACCAAGAGTCTGGCGCAGATCGCCGTCGAGATGAAGGACCTGGCGGCCCGCGCCCGCGACCGTAAGCTGAAGCCCGAGGAGTTCCAGGGCGGCACCTTCTCGGTGTCCAACCTCGGCATGTTCGGCATCAAGAACTTCGCCTCGATCATCAACGAGCCGCAGGGCGCGATCCTGTCGGTCGGGGTCGGCGAGAAGCGGGCCGTGGTGCACGGCGACGCCCTGGCCATCGCCACGGTGATGAGCGTCACCCTGACCTGCGACCACCGGGTGGTCGACGGCTCGATCGGCGCGCGTTTCCTGCAGGCGTTCAAAGGCTTCGTCGAAGATCCTGTCACCATGCTGGCTTAGGAGTATTCCCATGCCGATCACCGATTTCGACGCCAAGGCGCTGGACGGCCGCGACGCGCCGCTCCGCGAACACAAGGGCGAGGTGCTGCTGGTGGTCAACGTCGCCTCCAAGTGCGGCCTGACCCCACAGTACGAGGGGCTCGAGGCGCTGCAGGAAGAGTTCCACGACAAGGGCTTCAACGTGCTGGGGTTTCCCTGCAACCAGTTCGGCGGGCAGGAGCCGGGAACGGCGGACGAGATCGGCGCCTTCTGCTCCACCAACTTCGGGGTCAGCTTCCCGATGTACGCCAAGATCGACGTCAACGGCGAGGGCGCCGACCCGCTCTACAGATGGCTGAAGGGCGAGAAGAAGGGCGTGCTCGGCGCCGAGGCGATCAAGTGGAACTTCACCAAGTTCCTGGTCGGCCGCGACGGCGAGGTGATCGAACGCTTCGCCCCCACCACCGAGCCCAAGGACATCGCCAAGGCCATCGAGAAGGCGCTGTAACGGATGGATTTCGACCTCGTCATCATCGGCTCGGGCCCCGGCGGCTATGTGGCGGCGATCCGCGCCAGCCAGCTCGGCCTGAAGACCGCCATCGTCGAGCGTGAGCTCCTGGGCGGCATCTGCCTGAACTGGGGCTGCATCCCCACCAAGGCCCTGCTGAAGTCCGGCGAGGTGTTCGAACAGCTCAGCCACCTCGACGCCTATGGGCTCGGCGCGACCAGGCCGACCTTTGACTTCACCAAGGTGGTGGAGCGCTCGCGTGGGGTGGCCAAACAGCTGAACCAGGGCGTCGCCTTCCTGATGAAGAAGCACAAGATCGAGGTGATCGAGGGCGAGGCGCGCCTTGAGAAGGGGACGCCGGCCCCGAAGGTTCTGATCAAGCTCAAGGCCGGCGGCGAACGCACGGTTCAGGCCAGGAACGTGATCCTGGCGACGGGCGCCCGGGCGCGGGAAATTCCCGCCGTCGGTCTGGCGGCGGACGGCGACCGGATCTGGACCTATCGCCAGGCGATGACGGCGAAGGCCTGCCCCAAGTCCCTGCTGGTGGTCGGCTCGGGCGCCATCGGTATCGAGTTCGCCAGCTTCTATCGGGCGCTCGGCGCCGAGGTGACGGTGATCGAGGCGCTGGGCCGAATCCTGCCGGTGGAGGACGAAGACGTCTCCAAGGCGGCGCAGAAGGCGTTCGAGAAGCGCGGGCTGGCCTTCCGCGTCGGCGCCAAGGTGACCAGGCTCGGCAAGAGCAAGACCGGCGTGGAGCTGGTGCTCGACTCCGGCGGCAAGAGCGAAACCCTGACCGCCGAGGCGGCCATCGTCGCCGTCGGCATCGACGGCAATGTGGAGAACGTCGGGCTCGAGGCGCTCGGCGTGAAGGTCGATCGCGGGCACGTGACCACCGATCCGCATTCGGCCACGAATGTCGCCGGCCTCTACGCCATCGGCGACGTGGCTGGCCCGCCCTGGCTGGCGCACAAGGCCAGTCACGAAGGGATTCACTGCGTCGAGCATATCGCCGGCAAGGCTGGGCCCAACATCCCCGCGCCGATCCCCGGATGCACCTACTCCACGCCACAGATCGCCTCGGTGGGCCTGACCGAGGCCCAGGCCAAGGCGGCGGGACGCAAGGTCAGGGTCGGCCGCTTCCCCTTCCGCGTGAACGGCAAGGCCATCGCCTCCGGCGAGACCGAGGGCTTCGTCAAGACCGTGTTCGACGAGGCCACCGGGGCCTTGATCGGCGCTCACATGATCGGCGGAGAAGTCACGGAAATGATACAGGGTTTCGCCCTGGCGATGACGCTCGAATCCACCGAGGCCGAACTCTTCGCCACCGTCTTCCCACACCCGACCATGAGCGAGGCCATGCACGAGGCTTCGCTCGACGCCTATGGCATGGTGCTGCACCTTTAAGGGGTGGCGCGAAAAGCTCCTCCCCTCTGGAGGAGGTGGCCCGCCCGCGACGCTCGACGAGGAGCCCAGCGCCGGCGGCGACGCCGCCCCGTCAGTCGCTTCGCGACAGCTCCCCCAGAGGGGGAGCCGCCTGGTCGCGGGCCTCGCCGCGCTGGGCCTCCAGCAACCCCACGATCCGCTCCAGCCATAGCTTGCGCGTCTCGTCGCGCGCCAGGTGCGGCGCCGAGGTGGGGAGGACCCACAGGACGCAGGTCGCCAGACGTTTGCAGGCGCGCGCCGCCAGCTGGTCGGCCGCCAGGGCCGGCATCACCACCGGGATCTTCACGCCGGCGTAGGGCGTGGGCGCGCGCGCCAGGCGGATCGCCTGATCGTAGCCCCAGACCCATCCTAAGCTGGTTCTGGCCGGCTTCAGCGAGGGGTCGCTGCGCCGCCAGATCGCCGCCAGCTGGGCGCGGCGTGGATCCAGCCCGGCCGGCGCGGGGCCGCCCAGGCGCGGTTGCCCGTCGCCGGGCAGGGGAATCCAGCCGGCCCGGGCGCGCGTCGCCCATTCGGCGGCGGTCTCCAGCGGCTCGGGGGCCAAGGCGACGTCGGCGCCCGCGAGCTCCAGGGTCGGGGAGGCGATCACCGCCGCGGTGACCTCCGGCGCACGGCCGTCGCCGAGGGCGCGCAGGGCCAGGGTCGATCCCAGCCCCTGGCACACCAGCACCAGAGGACGGCCGCGGGGCCGAATCACCGCGCCGACCATCTGTTGCAGGGCGCCCTTCGCCGGGTCGAGCGCGCCCGGGCCGCGGCCCGCGGCCTCCAGCACCCAGACGGTATAGCCGCGGGCCAAGAGGTCGTTGGCCGTTTCGAACCAGACCTCGGCCGGCTCATCCCGGCCCGGCAGGACCAGTACGGCGCCGCGCGGGACCCCCGGCGGGCTCGAGACCCCGTAGCGAAGCTCGCTGCGATCGGTCAGTACGATCCGGCCCCAGGCCCAGCCCGGCGGCGCGTAGAACCGCGCCGACAGCGATCCCGGCGCGTGCGGCAGGTCGGGAGCCTTGCTTCCCTTGTCGCAGCCGGCGACGGCCGGCAGCAGGGCCGCAAGGACGCAGCCGAGCGCCACGGCTTGATCCGGCCGCCGGAACATCCGATCTAGGCTCTTCAGGAGGCGCAATCCCCGCATGGCCACGATCATAGACACAACCTTGGCCGGAGCCTTGCGTCATCCCGAAAAACGCGAACGGCCCGAAACGCCCGTGCTCAGGAAGCCGGAGTGGCTGCGCGTGCGCGCGCCCGGATCGCCCGGATATCAGGCGACCCGCGCCATCGTGAAGGCCGGCGGCCTCACCACCGTCTGCGAAGAGGCGGCGTGCCCCAACATCGGCGAATGCTGGAGCCAGAGTCACGCCACCATGATGATCATGGGTGAGGTGTGCACCCGCGCCTGCGCCTTCTGCAACGTCGCCACCGGCCTGCCGTCGCCGCTCGACCCCACCGAACCCCAGCGCGTCGCCGACGCCGTGCGGCAGATGGGGCTGAAGCATGTGGTGATCACTTCGGTGGACCGGGACGACCTCGACGACGGCGGCGCTGCGCATTTCGCCGCCGTGGTCCGCGCCATCCGCGCCGAGACCCCGGCCACCACCATCGAGATCCTGACCCCCGACTTCCTCCGAAAGCCCAACAGCGCGCCGGAGGCGGTGATCGACGCCCGGCCCGACGTGTTCAATCACAACCTCGAGACCGTGCCGCGGCTCTACCTCAAGATCCGGCCCGGCGCCCGCTACTACCACTCGCTGCGCCTGCTGGAGCGGGTCAAGGAGCGCGACCCGGCCCAGTTCACCAAGTCCGGCCTGATGGTCGGCCTCGGCGAGAGCAAGGAGGAGGTCATGCAGGTGATGGACGACATGCGCTCCGCCGGCGTCGACTTCATCACCATCGGCCAGTACCTGCAGCCGACCCGCCGCCACGTGGCCATCGACCGCTTCGTCACGCCGGACGAGTTCAAGGCGCTGGAGGCGATCGCCCGCGCCAAGGGGTTTTTGATGGTGTCGTCGAGCCCGCTGACCCGCTCCAGCCATCACGCCGGCGAGGACTTCGCCCGGCTGCGCGCGGCCCGCGAGGCCCAACTCGCCCCCGCCCTGGCGGCGGCCGGGTAGGACCTCCTTGGCCCGCTACCACGTCGTCCGCATCCTGCCCTATGCGCCGGACGCCCTGTTCGAGATGGTCGGCGATGTCGCCCGCTATCCGGAGTTCATCCGCTGGATCACCAGCATGAAGGCGGAGCCGCCGCGGGAGGTCGAGCCCGGCGTCAGCGTGCTCGACGCCGAGGCGGCGGTCGGGTTCTCGTTTCTCACCGAGCGGTTCTCGACCCGGGTCAAGCGCGACGCCGTGCGCCGGCAGATCGACGTCAGCCTGCTGTCGGGCCCGTTCAAGCGGCTCTACAACCGCTGGAAATTCCTGCCGCATGCCGATGGAGCCGAAGTGATTTTCGACATCGATTTCGAGTTCAAGTCACGCATGCTCGACCTGATGCTGAAGGCCAATTTCGCTGCGGCGGTGGAGAAGCTGATCGGCAGTTTCGAGGATCGGGCGAAGGTTCTTTACGGCGGTGCGGCTCCCTCCCGCCCGTCGGCCTTCGCCCGCCACCCTCCCCACGAGGGGGAGGGTTAAGAAGGGCTGTCACACCCGCTCGCGCATCATCTCCAACGCCACGCGCACGCTCTCGAGGCGGATCCGGCCGCGACCGATGTCGCCGAACCGCTCCATCCGGTGCTGGATCGGCCCGTTGGCGCGGGCGGTGGCGAAGTGCACCGTGCCGACCGGCTTCATCGGCGAGCCGCCGCCGGGGCCGGCCACGCCGGTGACGGCGACGGCGATATGGGCGTCCGACGCCTCGAGCGCGCCCTCGGCCATGAAGCGGGCCACCGGCTCGGATACCGCGCCGACGTCGGCGATCAGGTCGCCCGGCACGCCGAGCAGCGCCTGTTTGGCCCGGTTGGAGTAGGTGACGAACCCCCGGTCGACCACGTCCGACGAGCCGGCGATCTCGGTCAGCACACCCGCGACCATGCCGCCGGTGCAGCTCTCGGCCGTGACGATGCGCAGACCCCGCCCGCGGCATTCGTCCAGCAGCAGCCGGGCCAGGCTGAGCAGTTCGAGCGGGAAGATGCTGTCGTCCATGGGGTCGCCTTTCCCGGTCAGGTCGCGCTGCAGACAAAGGATAAACGCAGAGAGCGCAGCACATGCGCGGGGCGCGCGGAGGCTAAAACAAGGCTCGCCGCGCGAACGTCCGGCGAAACCCTTCTCTGCGCGCTCCGCGCAGTCTCTGCGACCGCTACGTTGAGTCTTAGCCAGGCTTCGCTGGCCCCAAGCATCATCACCCTGGCAGATCCACTGTGGCGATGGCCTGGGCGGCGAGGCCTTCGCTGCGGCCGGTGAAGCCCATGCCCTCGGTGGTGGTGGCTTTCACGCTGACGCCCTCGAGCGGCAGGTCCAGCAGCTCGGCGAGCCGGGCGCGCATGGCCTCGCGGTGCGGCTTGATCTTCGGCTGCTCGCACACCAGGGTCACGTCGACGCCGGTGATCCGCCCGCCGCGCCGGCGCACCAGCTCCGCCGCATGCCGCAGGAAGCGATCGGACGAAGCGCCCTTCCACTGCGGGTCGGTCGGCGGGAAGTGGTCGCCGATGTCGCCGGCGCCGATGGCGCCCAGAATGGCGTCGGTCAGGGCGTGCAGGCCGGCGTCGGCGTCGGAATGGCCGATCAGGGTGAGGGGGTGGGCGATCTTGATCCCACACAGCCAGACGCCGTCGCCCGGCCCGAACCGGTGGGCGTCGAAGCCCTGACCGACGCGGGTGACGCGCGTGACCTCCGCCAGCCGTTCGACCATGGCGAAATCCTCCGGGTGTGTGATCTTCATCAGCAGGGGGTCGCCGGGAACCAGGCTGACGCGCCCGCCCGCGGCCTCCAGCACCGCCGCATCGTCGGTCGCCGGCGCCTCGTCCGGCCAGCGGGCGTAGGCGTCGCGCAGCGGCGGCAGGCGAAAGGCCTGCGGCGTCTGCGCCCGCCACAGCCCCTCGCGATCCACGGTGGCCACGCCGGCTTGGGTCTCGCGCTTCAAGGTGTCGGCCACCGGCAGGGCGGGCAGGGCGCCGTCGGCGTCTTCGAGCGCGGCGAGCAGGGTCTCGACGTGGGCCTGGGTCACCAGCGGGCGGGCGGCGTCGTGGATCAGCACCGCCTCGACCGTCCCCACCGCGGCGAGACCCGAGCGGACCGAGGCGGTGCGGGTGGCGCCGCCGGCGACGAGGACCACGCCCGCGTCGCCGAGCCAACGCTCGGCCTCGTCCCGTTGGCCCTCGCCGACGACGACCACCACCGGTTCGGCGCCCATCGCCTTAAAGGTGTCCACCGACCACCGCGCGATCGCCCGCCCTTTGAGCAGACGCCACTGTTTGGGCGCGCCGCCAGCACGACTGCCCGTTCCGGCGGCGACGATCACGGCGGCGAATTTCATGGCCGCTTCTGACTCGTCGGCCGGGCGCCTGTCCAGGGGTCTCCGGAGCTTGCCTCAAATTTGGGCGTTGCCGATGGCGCATTTATGTGCACAGCTTAGCACGGAGACTTGGATGCCCATAAGCTTGACCCGATCATCGCCGGCCCCCGAAGCCCTCAGAGCCGCCGCCTTCGACCTCGGCCCGAACCCGTCGCTGGTGTTCACCGCCGCCGGCGAGCTGCGCACGGCCAACGAGGCGGCCGAGCGGTTCTTCGGCCAGTCCCTGGGCCTGCTGCGCCGCCACCCCCTGTCGACGGCCTTGCCCACGGACAGCGTCCTGCCGAACCTGGTCGCCCGGGCCGCCCGCGATGGTTCGGTGGTGCGCGAACGGGAAGTCGAGATCGTCATTCCGGATCATCCGCCGTTCGAGGCCGAAGTGGCGGCGGCGCCGCTGCCGGGCGGCCTGGTGCAGCTGACCCTGACGATCCGCAGCAACAGCCCCGCTGCGGACCGCACCGCCGACACCCTGCGCTCGGTGGCCGGCATGGGCCGCACCCTGGCGCACGAAATCAAGAACCCCCTCGCCGGCATCCGGGGAGCGGCCCAGCTGTTGTCGCAGGGGGCCAGCGCCGAAGACGCCGCCCTGGCTCAGCTGATCGTCGACGAGACCGATCGGATCCGCCGGCTAATCGACCGGGTCGAGGCCTTCTCCGACGAGCGGCCGCCCTCGCGCCAGGCCGTCAACATCCACCGGATCCTCGATCGCGTGCGCGTGCTGATGGCGGCGGGGATCGGCGATCGGCTGACCTTCCGTGAATCCTACGACCCGTCGCTGCCGCACGCCTGGGGCGACGAGGACCAGCTGATCCAGGTGTTCCTCAACCTGGTCAAGAACGCCGCCGAAGCCGCCAACAGCCGGGGCGACGGGCGCGGCGAAGTGACCATCTCCACCGGATATCGCCACAATGCGCCGAGCACGCCGCTCGAGGTGCGGGTCCAGGACAATGGTCCCGGCGTCGCCCCGCACATGCGCGAGCGGCTGTTCCATCCCTTCGTCACCACCAAGGTGACCGGCGCCGGCCTCGGCCTGACGCTGGTGGCCAAGCTGGTGGCCGACCATCAGGGGGTGATCGACTTCGAGAGCGAGCCGGGCCGAACCGTCTTCCGGGTGCTGTTGCCGCGCCGGGCGCTCAATTCTCCTGCCTCGGGCAGCCGTCCCCTTACCCGCGTGGAACCTCACTCATGACGACAGCCCGTAAAGTCCTTATCGCCGACGACGACGCGTCGATCCGGCTGGTGCTGAGCCAGGCCTTCGCCCGCGCCGGGTTCCAGGTGCGCGCCACGGGGGCGGCGGCGACCTTGCTCAAATGGGTCTCGGAAGGGGAGGGCGACCTGGTCGTCTCCGACGTGATGATGCCCGACGAGAACGTGTTCGAGGTGCTGCCGCGCATCCGCAAGCTTCGGCCCAAGCTGCCGATCATCATCATGAGCGCGCAGAACACGCTTCTGACGGCGGTGAGCGCGGCGGAGACGGGCGCCTTCGAATACATGCCCAAGCCGTTCGATCTCGAGGACATGATCTCGGCCGCCCGCCGGGCGCTGGCGCGGCCGTCCTCGGTCGAGCCGGCGCAGACCAAGGCGCGGGCGGCGCGGGACGAGCGCCTGCCGCTGATCGGCCGCTCGCCGCCGATGCAGGAGGTCTACCGCACCCTGGCGCGCCTCGTGGGCGCGGAGCTGACCGTGCTGATCCTCGGCGAGTCCGGCTCGGGCAAGGAGCTGGCGGCGCGGGCCCTGCACGACCTCGGCAAGCGCCGCGACGGCCGCTTCGTGGTGGTCCACCTGGCCGCCACCCCGCGCGAGCGGGTGGAGTCCGAACTGTTCGGCCGCGACGGCGAGACCGGCAAGCTGGTCGAGGCCGACGGCGGCACCCTGTTCCTCGACGAGATCGGCGACCTGCCGCTCGACGCGCAGACCCGCCTTCTGCGCGTGATCGACGGCTCGGAGAAGGCCATCAATCCCAAGACCGGCCGGCCGGCCGACGCCCGGCTGATCGCCGCCACCAACCGCGACCTCAGAAGCCTGATCCGCCAGGGCCTGTTCCGCGAGGATCTGTTCTTCCGTCTCAACGTGGCCCCGCTGCGCCTGCCGCCCCTGCGCGACCGGCTCGACGACATCCCCGACCTCGCCCGCGCCTTCCTGCTGCGCGCCCACCGCGAAGGCCTGCCGGCCAAGGGGCTGGACGAGGGCGCGATCGAGCGGCTGAAGCGCCACAACTGGCCCGGCAATGTGCGCGAGCTGGAAAACCTGATGCGCCGCGTCGCCGCCCTCTACGCCGAGGACACCATCACCGCGCGGGTGATCGAGCGCGAGTTCCAGGACCACGCCACCTCGGCGCCGGCCGAGCCCACGGCCACGCTCGAGGATCTGATCGAGCGCAAGCTGGCGTCCGAATTCCTCGACGCGCCCGGCGGCATGCCGCCGCCCGGCCTCTACGACCGCGTGGTGGAGGAAGTCAGCCGTCCGTTGATCCGCCTGACCCTCGACGCCACCCGCGGCAACCAGGTCCGCGCCGCCGAGGTGCTCGGCCTCAACCGCAACACCCTGCGCAAGAAGATCAGCGACCTCGGGCTGGAAGCGGTGCGGGGGGGCCGGAGGGCCTAGCGACTCCCATCCCCCCCGAAGGGGGAAGGCAGCGCGTCCAGCGCCTGGCGCAGGTCGGCGATCAGGTCCTGCGGGTCCTCGAGGCCGATGTTGAGGCGGATCAGCGGGCCCTCGAGGTGCGACGGGCCGCAGCTGCGCCGGATCTGCGGGTCGCAGTGGATGGCCAGGCTCTCGTAGCCGCCCCAGGAGAAGCCGAGGCCGAACAGCTGGAGCCGGTTCAGGAAGGCCTCGACCGCGGCCCGGGGCGCCGGTTTCAGCACCGCGCCGAACAGGCCCGCGGCGCCGGTGAAGTCGCGCTTCCAGATCCCATGGCCGGGATCGCCGGGCAGGGCCGGGTGGAGCACCCGCGCCACCTGCGGCTGGCCCGCCAGCCATTCGGCCACTTCGAGGCCGCTCTCGCCATGCCGCTTCAGCCGAACCTCCAGCGTGCGCAGCCCGCGCAGGCCCTGGAAGGCGTCGTCGGGGGAGACCGAGGCGCCGGTGTCCCGGACGAAGGCCGTGAGCTGGCGGGCGACATCGGGGTCGTTGGTGGCGACCGAGCCCAGGAAGACGTCGGAATGACCGCAGACGTATTTGGTCAGGGCCTGGATCGACAGGGAGACGCCATGCTCCACCGGTCTGAACAGCAGGCCCGAGGCCCAGGTGTTGTCGACGGCGGTGAGGATCCCCCGCGCCTTGGCGGCCGCGGCGATGGCCGGGACGTCCTGCATCTCGAAGGTCTGCGAGCCCGGGCTTTCCAGGAAGATCAGCCGGGTGCGGGGGGTGGCCAGGGCGAGGATCTCCCCCGCCGTGGCGGCGGCCGGGAAATAGCGCACCGGCGCCGCCATCCGCTTCAGATAGCCGTCGCAGAACCGCCGCGTCGGTCCATACACAGTGTCGACCACCAGAACCTCGTCGCCCGCGCCGACCACCGCCGACAGGGCGCCGGTGACCGCGGAGAGCCCGGAGGTGAACAGCTCCGCATGCCCGGCGTGCTCGAGCGCCTTCAGGCCCTCGACCAGGGCCTCATGCACCGCGTGCGAATTCATGCCGTAGGTCGGCTGGTCCGAGGCGTAGAGGCTCGCCGCGTCGGGCATCAGCACCGTCGAGCCGCGCTGGATCGGCGGCGACACGGTGCGCGTGGGCGGCGGCGTCCCGCTCGGCCCGACATGGGTCAGGATTGTGGCTGGCCGCCAGGGTCTGTCTTTGGACACATTCCTACCCGTCGATCTACCCGCTAAACAAATTTCCGCATGGCGCAGCGGCGGCGGCCGGGGGCGATCCAGCGGCGGCGTTCGGCGTCCATCACCGGCTTCAGCATGTCCGGCAGATCCGGGTCCTCGACCACCTGGTAGCCTTGGCCCGCATAGTAGGGACCGTTGAACGGCACGTCGCAGAAAGTGGTCAGATAGACTTCGTGAAGGCCTTGCGCCCGGGCCGCCGCCTCCCCCGTCTGCAACAGGGCGCGGCCGACGCCCTGACGCTGGCGATCATGGTCGACCGCGAGCTGGTAGAGAAACATCAGCGACCCGTGCACCCCGCCGGCGAGGAAGGCGAACGGCTGGTCCTCCGCGTCGACCCCGACCCACAGATGGCTGCTGGCGCAATGTGGCTCCCACGTCTCGGCCTCGCCCACGGGCGCGCCGACCACGTCGGGCATGCCGATCTCGGCGAAGCGCCGGTTGGCCGAGCGCTCGATCGCCGGCAGGCGGGCGCAGTCGGCGTTGGTGGCCAGGCGCACCCTCATCCGCTGACGACGGGACAGCCCTCGGCGGCGCCCCACTCGGCCCACGAGCCGTCGTAGACCGCCGTGCGCCAGCGGCCGAGCCGGGCGAGCCCCAGCGCGAGGACGCAGGCGGTGATGCCGGAACCGCAGCTGGAGACGACGGGCTGCTTGATGTCGACCCCGGCGGTCTCGAACACCGCCGCCAGAGCGGCGGCCGACTTCATTGTTCCGTCAGGGGCGATCATCTCGCTCATCGGCACGCTGAGCGCGCCGGGCATGTGCCCCGACTTCAGGCCGGGCCGCGGCTCGGGCGCCTCGCCGCGGAAGCGGGCGGCGGGGCGGGCGTCGACCACCTGTTCGCGCCGGCTGCCGAGCACGCGGGCGACCTGATGGCGGTCGCGCACGAGATCGTGGGCGAAGCGGACGGTGAAATGACGCTCACGCACCGGGGGAACCCGGTCGGTGGTCGGCCGGCCCTCGGCGATCCACTTGGGCAGGCCGCCGTCCAGCACCACCACGTCGTCGTGGCCCATGGCGCGGAAGGTCCACCACACCCGCGCCGCCGAGCGCACGCCCCAGCCGTCATAGACGACGATGCGCGAGCCGTCGCCGAGGCCGAGCTTCCTGACCCGTGAGGCGAACTTGGCCGGCATGGGCAGCATGTGCGGCAGGTCGGTGTCGGCGTCGGCGATCTCGTCGATGTCGAAGAACACCGCGCCCGGAATGTGGGCCGCGGCGTACTCGGCCTTCGGGTCGCGCTCCTCCGCCGGCAGATACCAGCTGGCGTCGACGATCTTGAGGTCGGGCGCGTCCAGGTGATGGGCGAGCCAGTCGGTGGAGACCAGGGGATCGTCGGGCATTGCGGCCTCTTCTAAACCACGTTCCGAAAAGCGGAGACCGGTCTTCGGATCAAACTCGTACCAAAACAAGGACCTAGGGCGTCGGTTTGATTCCATCAAACCGAAAAACGCTCCGGATCGTCAGAGCCAGGCCGGCGTGGGCAGTCCCCGTTCGGCCAGGAAGGCAGGGTTATACAGCTTCGACTGATAGCGCGCGCCGTAGTCGCAGAGAATGGTGACGATGGTCCTGCCCGGACCGAGATCGCGCGCCAGCCGGATCGCGCCGGCGATATTGATCCCCGACGAGCCGCCGAGGTTCAGGCCCTCATGCTCGGCCAGGTCGAAGATCTGCGCCAGGGCCTCGTCGTCGGCGATGCGATAGGCGTGGTCGACCGTGAGCCCCTCGAGATTCCGGGTGATCCGGCCCTGACCGATGCCCTCGGTGATCGAGGAGCCCTCGGAACGAAGTTCGCCGGTGGTGTAGTAGCTGTAGAGCGCCGCGCCATGGGGATCGGCGAGGGCGATGGCCACGTCCGGCTTTCGCGCCCGCAGCGCTTCGGCGACGCCGGCCAGGGTGCCGCCCGAGCCGACCGCGCAGACGAAGCCGTCCACCTGGCCGCCGGTCTGGGCCCAGATCTCGGGCCCGGTGCCCTCCACGTGCGCCTGCTTGTTGGCGAGGTTGTCGAACTGGTTGGCCCAGATCGCGCCGTTGGGCTCGCTGGCGGCCCTCTCCTCGGCGAGGCGGCCGGAGAAGCGGACGTAGTTGTCGGGATTGGAATAGGGGACCGCGTCCACCTCCACGAGTTCGGCGCCGGCCATGCGGATGGCGTCCTTCTTCTCCTGGGTCTGGGTGCGCGGGATCACGATCAGGGTGCGGTAGCCGAGCGCCCCGCCGACCATGGCCAGGCCGATGCCGGTATTGCCCGCAGTACCCTCGACGATCAGCCCGCCGGCACGCAGCAGGCCGCGTTGCTCGGCGTCGCGGACGATCCACAGGGCGGCGCGGTCCTTCACCGACTGGCCGGGATTGAGGAACTCCGCCTTGCCCCAGATCTCGCAGCCCGTGGCGGCGCTGGCGCGGTTCAGGCGGACCAGCGGGGTCGACCCGATCAGGTCGAGCACCGTTCGGCCGGTGCGGAGCGAGGCGGGGAGGCTGGCGTTCATGCGAGGCTAGAGCTAGGGCGGAGCGGAGGGCTTCGCAATCCACTCGCGTGCAAACCGGTTTCCAAGAGGGAGTCATGCTCGGGACTCCCACCCGCTGTCGCGGGCGTCCGCCCGAGGAGACTTCAAAAAATTTAGGGATGAGGACGACCCGGCTTCGCGCTTTTCTCGTTGCCCCTCCGGCAGCCAACCTGAAGGACCCACGCCATGCCCGAACTTCACGACGCGTTTCGTCCCGGCAATGTCGCGGTGATCACCGGCGCCGCGAGCGGGATCGGGCTGGCGGCGGCCAGGCGATTCGCCGGCATGGGGCTGAAGGTCTGCCTCGCCGACTGGGATGAGGCCCGGCTTGAGCGCGAAGCCTCGGCGCTCGGCGAGGCGGCGCTCGCCGCGCCCACCGACGTGTCGGACCGCGCTTCGGTCGAGGCGCTGGCCGCGGTGGTCGCCGAGCGGCTGGGTCCGGTGTCGGTGCTGATGAACAACGCCGCGGTCGACGCGGGCGGCGACGCTCTGTCGAACCCCGACACCTGGGACCGGCTGCTCGGGGTCAACCTGCACGGCGTCATTCACGGCGTGCAGGCCTTCGTCCCGGCCATGGCCGACCGCGGCGCGCCGGGCCTCGTCATCAACACCGGCTCCAAGCAGGGCGTCACCGCGCCGCCCGGCAACACCGCCTACAACGTCTCCAAGGCCGCGGTGAAGACCCTGACCGAAGGCCTGGCGCACACCCTTCGCAACCGCGACGGTTGCCGCGTCAGCGCCCACCTGCTCGTTCCAGGATTCACCTACACGGGATTGACGGCGCAGCGGATTCCCGAGCGACCTCCAGCGGCCTGGACCCCCGACCAGGTGATCGACCGGATGCTTTCGGGGATCGCGGCGGGCGATTTCTATCTCTGGTGCGAGGACAACGAGACCCCCCGCGCCACGGATGAGAAACGCATTCTGTGGGCCGCCCAGGACCTCATCGACAACCGCCCGGCCCTGTCCCGCTGGCATCCGGAGTGGAAGGCCGCGTTCGAGCGCTTCATGGCGGGGTGAGGGGGGAGCTCAGCCCCTTGAACGCGTCCAGCGCGCGGCGGCGGGCGGCGTCGTGGTCGACGACGGGGCGGGGGTAGGTCTGGCCGAGCGTCACGCCGGCTCTGGCCAGCACTTCGTCCGGAGCGGTCCACGGCGCGTGGATGTATCGGGCGTCGAGCTTGGCCAGTTCGGGAACCCAGCGGCGCACATAGGCGCCGTCGGCGTCGAACCGCTCGCCCTGGCCCATGGGGCTGAAGATGCGGAAGAAGGGCGAGGCGTCCGCGCCAGAGCCGGCCACCCACTGCCAGTTGGCCGGATTGTTGGCCTCGTCGGCGTCGACCAGGGTGTCCCAGAACCAGCGCTCGCCGACCCGCCAGTCGATCAGCAGGTGCTTGATCAGGAAGGAGGCGGCGATCATCCGCGCCCGGTTGTGCATGACGCCGGTGGCCCAGAGCTGGCGCATGCCGGCGTCCACCATCGGATAGCCGGTGCGGCCGCGCTTCCAGGCCGCCAGCGCGGTGTGCGTGTCGCTCCAAGGAAAGGTGTCGAAGGCCGGCTTGTAGTTGGCCGTGGCCAGGTCCGGATGATGGAACAGGATCTCGTGGTTGAACTCGCGCCAGGACAGTTCGGAGAGGTACTTGTCGGCGGAGGCTTGCAGGTGAGGCCGGCGATGCGCCGCCGCCTCCGCCGCGCGCCAGACCTGGCGCGGTCCGATCTCGCCCCAGTGCAGGTGCGCCGACAGGCGGGAGGTCGCGTCTCCGGCCGGGACGTCGCGGCCGCGGGCGTATTCGGCGAGGTCCTGGTCGATGAAGTGGTGCAGCCGGGCCTGGGCGCCCGCTTCACCCGGGGTCCCGTCGAACCCGGTCGACCAGTCCGGACGGCGCGGATGCAGGGCCCAAGCGTCGAGATCGTCGGACGACGGCCAGGACCGCGGCGCGCGCAGCCGCTTTGGCGCGTCGTGCAGGGACATGTCGCCGATCGAGGCCCTCAGCGCCTTCAGATAGGGCGTGAACACCTTGTACGTCCCACCGGTCTTTGTCTTCAGCGCCCAGGGTTCGGACAGGAGGGCGGCGTTGAAGCTTTCGGCCTCCATGCCGCTGTCCTTCAGCGCCGCCTTCAGCGCCGTGTCACGCACGATCGCGCCGCCGTCGTAGAGCCGGCTCCAGACCACCGACGCGGCCCCGGTTTCCTCGGCCAGGTCGGCGACGATCTCCGCCGCGACCCCCCGGCTCAGGATCAACTGCGACCCGCGCGCCTGCAGGTCCCCGGCGAGGGCGCGCAGCGATCTGTCGAGCCACCACCGCGCCGCGGCGCCGGGCGCGCGAACCCCCGGCGTCTCGTCGAGCACGTAGAGCGGGATCACCGGCCGCCCGCTCCGCGCCGCCGCGTGCAGGGCGGGATGGTCGGCCAGCCGCAGGTCGCGCCGGAACCAGACGATCACCGGCGCATCAGGATCGGGCATCGGGTGCTCCGGTTGCGCAGACCCGGGGTTGGGTCCACATGACGTGACAGTTACGAACACCTCGCAGGACGGATGACGTGAACGCCCAAGCCCCCATCGCGGTCCCGCCCAACGCCGTGGTCGAGATCGCCGCGCCGGGCCGTCCGCCGGTCCGCATCGGCAACGCCCTGAAGCTGTCGGTGCTGGCCGGGCCCTGCCAGATGGAGAGCCGCCAGCATGCGCTCGAGACCGCGCACGCCCTGAAGGAGATCGCCGACCGGCAGGGGATCGGCCTCGTCTACAAGACCTCCTTCGACAAGGCCAACCGCACCTCCGGCGTCGCGGAGCGCGGCATGGGGCTGAAGGCGGCCCTGCCCGTGTTCGCCGAGATCCGCGAGAGCGTCGGCCTGCCCACCCTGACCGACGTGCACGAGATCGACCAGTGCGCGGCGGTGGCCGAGGCGGTCGACGTACTGCAGATCCCGGCCTTCCTGTGCCGGCAGACCGATCTTCTGGTGGCCGCCGCCCGCACCGGCCGCGCGGTCAACGTCAAGAAGGGCCAGTTCCTGGCCCCGTGGGACATGAAGAACGTGGTGGCCAAGGTCACCGGCGCCGGCAATCCCAATGTGATGGCCTGCGAGCGGGGAGTCTCGTTCGGCTACAATACCCTGGTCTCGGACATGCGCGCCCTGCCGATCATGGGCGAGATCGGCTGTCCGGTGGTGTTCGACGCCACCCACAGCGTGCAGCAGCCGGGTGGGCAGGGAACCACCTCGGGCGGCCAGCGCGAATTCGTGCCGGTGCTGGCCCGCGCCGCCGTCGCCGTCGGCGTCGCCTGTGTCTTCATGGAGACCCATCCCGACCCCGACCACGCCCCCTCCGACGGCCCCAACATGGTGCCGCTGAGCCAGTTCGAGGCGCTGATCGCCGAGCTGCTGGCGTTCGACGCCCTGGCCAAGCGGGCGCGCGCTTAGAGGAAATTCGCCAGCGGCGGGGCCGCCCCCAATCCCTCGTCCTCTGTGGGGAGGGGGGCTGGCCCGAAGGGCCGCCGGTTGGGAAACGCGCGTCACCCCGCCGCCGACCAGCTCCCATCCGGTTTCCAGTCGAACAGGGCCTGCAGGACGCGGACGGCCTGGCCGCGCGGGGATTCGAGCCCGGGATCCCGGTGCAGGATCAGGCGGGCGTCGTCGGCGGCGACCGCCATCAGGTCGCGGTGGGCGACCGGGTCGACGAAGCGGTAGTCGGGCAGGCCCGACTGGCGCAGGCCGAGCGCGTCGCCGCCGCCGCGAAGCTCCAGGTCCCGCTCGGCGATCAGGAAGCCGTCTTCGGTCTCGCGCAGCACGTTGAGCCGCGCCTGGCCGGTCGGCGACAGCGGAGGATCGTAGAGCAGAAGGCAGGCGCTCTGCGCCGCGCCGCGCCCGACCCGGCCCCGCAACTGATGCAGCTGCGCCAGGCCGAAGCGCTCGGCGTGCTCGACCACCATGATGGTGGCGTTGGGCACATTGACCCCGACCTCGACCACGGTGGTGGCGACCAGGACGCCGATCTCGCCGGCGGCGAAGGCGGCCATCACTGAGTCCTTTTCGGCGGACGACAGCCGGCCGTGGATCAGGCCGACGCGTTCGGCGCCGAGCGCCTGGCGCAGGGTGACCGCCCGATCCTCCGCGGCGGTGACGTCGAGCAGTTCGGACTCCGACACCAGCGGGCAGATCCAGAAGGCCTGGGCGCCGGAGGCCACGGCCTGGCGCAGCCGGCCGACGATCTCCGCCAGGCGGGTGTTGGGCGCGGCGGTGGTGATCACCGGCTTGCGGCCCGGCGGCTTCTCGTCGAGGCGGGAGACGTCGAGGTCGCCGTAGAGGGTCAGCTCAAGGGTGCGCGGGATCGGCGTGGCCGACAGGGCCATCAGGTGCACCGCCTCGCCCTTCTCCTGCAGCCGTCGTCGTTCGGAGACGCCGAAGCGGTGCTGTTCGTCGATCACCGCCAGGCCAAGGGCGTCGAACCGCACGTCCTCCTGGAACAGGGCGTGGGTGCCGACGGCCACCTGGGCCTCTCCGGACGCCAGCCTTTCGAAGATCGCCCGGCGACCCGGCCCCTTGTCCCGCCCGGTCAGCAACACGGCCTTTATCCCTGCTGACTCAAGCGGTTCAGCCAGGGTCTCGAAGTGCTGCCGCGCCAGGATCTCGGTCGGGGCCATCAGGGCGGACTGGCGCCCGGCGGCGGCCACGTCGGCCATGGCCAGCATGGCCACCACCGTCTTGCCCGAGCCGACGTCGCCTTGCACCAGGCGCGACATCCGCTCGCCCGAGCCGAGGTCGCCGCCGATTTCCGACAGGGTGCGCAACTGGGCGCCCGTCAGTCGGAACGGCAGGCGCTCGGCGATGCGGTCGGTGGCGGCCGCGTGGGGAACCGGCGGGGCGGGGCTGGCGCGCCGCTCGGCCTTGCGCTGGGCCATGGCCAGGTGGTGGGCCAGCAGCTCGTCATAGGCCAGGCGGCGGCGGGCCGGCGAGGACTCGTCGAGGTCGGCCGGGCTGATCGGCGCGTGGAGGGCGGCGATGGCCTCGCGCCAGCCGGGCCAGCCGTGCCGGGCCAGCCAGGCCGGGTCCTGCCATTCCGGCAGGGCCGCCGTCCGCTCGAGCGCCGTCTGCGCCAGCCGGCGCAGGGTGCGCGACGGCAGGCCGGCCGTGGTCGGATAGACCGGCTCGTGACGCGGGATGTCGGCGGCGCGCTCCTCCGGCAGCAGATAGTCGGGATGGGCGATCGACAGCTGCGGGCCGAACCGCTCGGTCTTGCCGCTGACCACCCGCCAGCTGCCCTCGGGATGGGAGTTCGCCAGATGCTGGCCGTAACCCTTGAACCAGTTCAGAAAAATGAACCCGGTCTCGTCCGCCGCGCGGATGCTGTAGGGCAGTCCGGGGCGGCGGGGCGGCAGGTGGGCGTCGATGCGCACGCGGAAGGTCTGCACGGCGCCCTCCTGAGCCGCGGCGACCGTGATCCGGGTCCGTTCGATCAGGCTCTGCGGGCGCATGAACAGCACGTCGCGCACCAAGGGCCCCGCCGCCCGCTCGACCAGGGGGGCGATCTTGGGCCCCACCCCCTTCAGCGAGGCGGCGGGCGCAAACAGGGGGAACAGAATCTCCGGCCGCATGGTTCACAACATAGTCCGCTGGCGCCCCGATGCAGGAGGCCCTATATCGCGCGCCTCCCATGACCGACGTATCCGACGACCATCGGCTGAAGAAGCTGCGTTTCCGCGCCTGGCGGCGGGGGTTCCGAGAGATCGACCTGATCCTCGGCCCCTTCGCCGACACGCACGGCGACGCCTTCACGCCCGAAGAGTTCGCGGCCTTCGAATCCCTGCTCGACCAGCAGGACCAGGACGTCTACGCCTGGATCATCGGCCAGGCGGACATTCCGGATGAGTTCCGCACCCCGCTGATGACCCGCCTGCAGGTCTTCCGGCCCAGCCTGAGTCCCAAGGCGTGAGCCCCGACGCATGAGCGGGGACATCGCCAAGCTGGCCAAGGGGCGAGGGCGGATCGACCTGGTCGGCGCGCCCGAGGGGTTCGACGCCATGGCCGTGGCCGACCTGGCCCGCGTGCACAAGGGGCTGGTGGTGTTCGTCGCCCGCGACGTGCCGCGCGCCGCCGACTTCGCCGAGGCCCTGCGCTTCTTCGACCCCAAGCTCGAACAGCTGGTGTTCCCGTCGTGGGACTGCCTGCCCTACGACCGGGTCGGCCCGACGCCGGGCGTCGCCGCCACGCGGATGGCGGCGCTGAGCCGGCTGTCGGCCTACTCGCCCCCAGAACCCCTGGTGCTGATCGTCACCGCCCCGGCGCTGATGCAGCGGGTTCCCTCGCGGGCGGCGGTCAAGGCGGCGCACTATCCGGCGCGGGTGGGGCGCACGGTCGACGTGGGCGACCTCGAACGTCACTTCGCCATGAACGGCTATGCGCGGGCCTCCACCGTCTCCGAGCGCGGCGAGTTCGCCGTGCGCGGCGGGGTGATCGACGTGTTTCCGCCGGGCGCCGAGGAGCCCGTCCGGCTCGACCTGTTCGGCGACACCCTGGAATCGATCCGCGGCTTCGATCCCGAGACCCAGCGCTCCACCCGCCAGCTGCAGGCGGTCGACCTTCTGCCGGTGTCCGAAGCCCTGATGGACAAGGCCAGCATCTCGCGCTTTCGCGCCGGCTATGTGGCCGCCTTCGGCGCGGTAAACGACGATCCGCTCTACGACACGGTCAGCGAGGGCGGCCGACGCGCCGGCATGGAGCACTTCCTGCCGCTGTTCTACGACGACCTCGAGACCGTGTTCGACTACGCCGGAAGCTCCGCCCTGTTCACGGTGGACCACCAGGCGATCGACGCCCGCGACGAGCGCTGGGCCATGGCCAGCGACGCCTACGACGCCCGCGCCGAAGCCCTTAAGGCGCGCACCGCCAAGAGCGGCGGGGCCGTCTACCGGCCGCTGCCGCCGACCAGCCTCTATCTCGCGCCTGAGGAGTGGGAGGCGCGCATGGCCGAACACGCCGAGCGCCGCTTCTCGCCCTTCGTGCGCGAGGAGAGCGCCACGGTGGTGGACATGGGCGCCCGCCAGGGCAGGAGCTTCGCCCCCGAACGGACCCAGGACAGCGTCAACCTGTTCGAGGCGGTGGCGGCGCATGCCTCCGCCCTGGCCAAGACCGGCAAGCGGGTCCTGTTCGCCTCCTGGTCGGATGGATCCTCCGACCGGCTCGGCTCCATGCTGGCCGACCACGGCCTCGGCAAGGTGCGCCTGGCCGCCGACTGGGCCGACGCCCAGGGCTTCGGCGTGCAGGGAACCAGGCAGAAGCCGCCGCAGCGCGCCGTGCTGCCGGTGGAGGGCGGGTTCGAGACCCCGAGCCTGGCCGTCATCACCGAGACCGACATCCTCGGCGACCGGCTGTCGCGGCCCAAGCGCCGACGGCGCGCCGCCAACTTCCTGGCCGAGGCCACCTCGCTGACGCCCGGGGACCTGGTCGTGCACATCGACCACGGCATCGGCCGCTACGAGGGGCTGAAGACCCTGGACGTCGGCGGCGCGGCGCACGACTGCCTGGACATCCAGTACGGCGGCGACGCCCGGCTCTATCTGCCGGTGGAGAACATCGACCTGCTCACCCGCTACGGCTCGGAGAGCGAGGGGGTGCAGCTCGACCGGCTCGGCGGCGCCGCCTGGCAGGCGCGCAAGGCCAAGGCCAAGCAGCGGCTGCGCGAGATGGCCGAGGGGCTGATCAAGCTCGCCGCCGCCCGGGCGCTGAAGACCACCGCCGAGATCGATCCACCGCACGGCCTGTTCGACGAGTTCTGCGCCCGCTTCCCGTACGAGGAGACGGAGGATCAGCTCAACGCGATTTCCGACGTGATTACAGATCTTTCCGCCGGAAAGCCGATGGACCGGCTGATCTGCGGCGACGTAGGCTTCGGCAAGACCGAGGTGGCGCTGCGCGCCGCCTTCGTGGTGGCCATGAGCGGCCAGCAGGTGGCCGTGGTCTGCCCGACCACGCTCCTGGCCCGCCAGCACTTCAAGACCTTCCAGGAGCGGCTGGCCGGCTGGCCGGTGAAGGTGCGTCAGCTGTCGCGCATGGTCCCGGCCAAGGAGGCCGGCGAAACGCGCGCGGCCCTGGCGGCCGGCGAGGTCGAGGTGGTCGTCGGCACCCATGCGGTGCTGTCGAGCCAGGTCAGCTTCAAGGACCTGGGCCTCGTCATCGTCGACGAGGAGCAGCACTTCGGGGTCAAGCACAAGGAGGCGCTGAAGGCCCTGCGCGCCGACGTGCACATGCTGACCCTGACGGCGACGCCGATCCCGCGCACCCTGCAGATGGCGCTGTCGGGAATCCGCGAGATGTCGATCATCGCCACCCCGCCGGTCGACCGGCTGGCGGTGCGCACCTACGTCACGCCCAGCGATCCGGTGGTGCTGCGCGAGGCCCTGCTGCGCGAGAAATACCGCGGCGGCCAGGCCTATGTCGTCGTCCCGCGCATCTCCGACCTGCCGGGGCTCGAGCGCTTCCTGCGCGAACAGGTGCCCGAGGTGAAGTTCGTGGTCGGCCACGGGCAGATGGCCCCGACCCAGCTCGAGGAGGTGATGACCTCGTTCTACGACGGCTCCTACGACGTGCTCCTGGCCACCACCATCGTCGAGTCCGGGCTCGACATCCCCACCGCCAACACCCTGATCATCCACCGGGCCGACATGTTCGGCCTGTCTCAGCTCTATCAGCTGCGCGGCCGGGTCGGCCGGGCCAAGTCGCGCGCCTACGCCTATCTGACCACCCCGCTCGAGCGGCCGATCACCGAGGCGGCGGAGAAGCGGCTGAAGGTGCTGCAGTCGCTCGACAGCCTGGGCGCCGGCTTCCAGCTGGCCAGCCACGACCTCGACATCCGCGGCGGCGGCAATCTGCTCGGCGACGAGCAGTCGGGGCACATCAAGGAGATCGGCGTCGAGCTCTACCAGCAGATGCTCGAGGATGCGGTCAACGACCTGCGGGCTCAGGGCGCGGACGTGGTCGGGGCCGAGGACCGGGGCTGGTCGCCGCAGATCAACACCGGCGCGGCGGTGCTGATCCCCGAGGAGTACGTGCCCGACCTGAATGTGCGCCTGGCGCTCTATCGCCGGCTGTCCGACGCCGAGCGGGCCGAGGACCGCGAGGCCCTGGCGGCGGAGCTGATCGACCGGTTCGGACCCCTGCCGGCGGAGGCGGGCCAGCTGCTGAAGGTCGTGGCCATCAAGGGCCTGTGCCGTCAGTCCAACGCCGCCAAGATCGACGTCGGTCCCAAGGGCGCGGTGGTCAGCTTCCGGGGCGACGCCTTCCCCAACCCGACCGCCCTGGTCAAGCTGGTGCAGGCGCGCCCCAACGACTGGCGCATCCGCCCCGACCACAAGGTGGTGATCAAGGGCGAATGGGAGACTCCCGACGCCCGCCTGAACGCCGCCGAACGGATCCTGACCTCCCTGGCGAAGGCGGCGGCGGCTTGACCCTGGCGGCGCCCCGTCTGGGGGAGCCGTCACGACGCGACTGAGGGGCCGCGCCCCGACGGCCGAAAGCGTTTGCGCGAACCGGCATGCGCTGCGGGTCAACCCACCGACGGCGCTGCCCCGTCGTCCGCGGAGCCTGTCCCGGGGCCGGCCCTTGGCCGGACCCGGGGGCGGCCACTTCCCCAGAAGGGGAAGACCTTTCGCTTCAGACCCCGGCTTCTTCCGAGGTGAGCAGCGCCGGGTTGGCCCGGTGGATCGCCAAGAGCTTGCGGCCGCGCAGGTTCATCTCCACCGCACGCGCCGCCAGCAGGCCGACCGCCAGCGCCAGGAAGATCACGTCCGCCATGACCAGGCGAAGCCCGAGCGCCGAGGCGTTGCTGGAGAGCACATAGCGCATCCCGGTGCGCACGATCAGCAGCACCACCAGGAACAGGATGGCCATGAGCGAGCCCTGGGCCATCAGCTTGCCGGTGGCGGGGTCCACGCTCATCCTGACCGTGGAGGCCCGGAGCCAGCCCAGGCCGCCCCCGACCAGCAGGGCCGCGACCAGCCAGACCCATTCGACACCGCGCGGCTGCGCCATTACCGCCACATAGGCGCCGAGGGCGGTCAGCAGCACGGGATAGAGCAGGGCGCGATCCGGATTGTAGGGCGTGGCGCGCATCATCGATCGCGCGCGCAGGCCGAAGACGACCAGGACCGCCACCGCCGTGACGGCGAAGACGATCAGTTGGGAGTTGGAGGTCTGCACGCGTGGCTCCTGTGCGGCGTTGTCGCGGGATAGTCGCCGCCGGTCGAAGGATTGGATGCAGCGGTGCGCAGCTCGCCTCCCAGGGAGGTGATCCGGAGGGGGGCGCCCCTTATCCCACCCGTCGCTGCGCGGCGCGGGCGCCGGCGCGTTCGAGGGCCTGGGCGGCGGTTTCCCCGGCTTCGAGTTCGGCCACGCCGACGTCGAAGTTGACGGTGAAGGGCGTGCGTCCGGGGCCGGCGTCGAAGGCGGTGCAGGCGATCACCGCCGCGATCCGCTCGGCGGCGATGCGGGCGGCGTCCTGGCCGGCGGCGGGCAGGGCCAGGGCGAACAGGTCCGGCGCGAGCCGCGCCACGGTGTCCTCGGCGCGGACCAGCCGGCCGATCATCGAGCCGATCTGCGGAATGGCGCGGTCGAGCCAGCCTTCGCTGCGCATCAGGGCGATCTCCGGCGCTTCGGTGATCCGCAGCACCGCGACCGACAGGGCGCGATGCCGGGCGTGCATGGCGGCGGACAGCCGGGCCAGGTGGGCGGCGAACAGGTCGCGGGTGAACAGGCCGGTGGCGGCGTCCATCAGCCCCGAGGCCCGGGCGCGGTCCAGCGCCTTGCGGATCGCCGCCTCCCGCCGGTAGGTGCGGGCCAGGGCCACGACGCGCCGGGCGGTCTCCTCCTCGGGCGTCTCGCCGGTGGCCACGTCGGTGACGCCGCGGTCGAAGATCTCGCCGGGACCCACCACCGAGTCCGCATGCAGGTAGAGCATGGTCGGGATGTGGAACAGACGGGTGTTGCGGCGCATGCCGGCGGCGATCGACAGGGCCTCGCCATGCGCCTCGCCGGCCCACAGCACCACCGCATCGAACCCCCGCTCGTGCAGATAGTCGAAGGCCGTGTAGGCCGTGAAGGCGCCGGTGGTCTCGGCCCCGCAGGCGCGCAGGGCGTGGGACAGGGCGAGGAACTTGGGCGCCGGCTCGCCGACGGTCAGCACCTGCAGCGATCCTTCGTCCATCACCGGCGGCTCGAGCCGCTTGCCGCGCTCGGCCAGGGTCAGGGCGCGGAGATCGAACTCCTCCTCGGTGACCGCGGCGCGCGACAGGCTTTCGAGCCGTAACGCGGCCTGGGCCGGGTGCACCGGCGGGCGCATGATCAGGTCGAACGGGCCGCCGTCGCCGGAGATGTCAGGCTCGCCGAGGCCCAGGATCGGCAGGCGCCGCGGCGCATAGGCCGCCTTCAGCCGGGCCGCGGCGGCGAAACCGCCGGCCACGTCGTCGCTGAGGTCGATGATCGCCGCCTCGATGCCGAGATCCTGCAGGGCGGCGAGGGCCGCGCCGAGGCCGCGCGCGGTGACGGTGCGCCAGCCGAGCCTGTCGAGCCCCTCGCACAGCGGACCGATCCATCGATCGTCGCGCGCGAGCACCAGCGTCCGCGCCTTGGGATTCACCACCCTGGTCTCCCGGCTCTCATCAACGATCCGCCCCTCACGAGCGCTCAGGCCAAAACAGATCCGGTCGCCCGGGAATGCGCGCTGCACGCCCGGTGTCGATCCAGCCGGGTCCAACCCCACCCAGATTGGGTCTAAGACCCCGCTCAAATACCCGCAAGCGGCGCCCTTACGTCACACTTGAGAGCGCGCGAGGTCCAAGCTATCGCCGCCTGTCGTCGACGCCCATAAGAATCCGACTCACCGGACGATAGGCCCGCCGAGCGACCGCGCAAGCCAGGGCGTCGACGGGGTCGTCCGGTCGCCACGCCACAGGAGGACGTTATGGCCCAGGGACCTTTAGACGGCGTGAAGGTCGTGGAGTTCGCCGGCATCGGTCCGGGGCCGTTCTGCGGCATGCTGCTGGCGGATCTCGGCGCCGACGTGGTGCGGGTCGACCGCAAGACGGGCGCGGGGGGCGGGCGGGGCGACCGCTTCTCCGTCACCACCCGCGGACGGCGCTCGATCGCCCTCGACCTCAAGCACCCTGACGCGGTGGAGACCTGTCTGGCGCTGATGGACCGCGCAGACATCGCCTTCGAGGGCTTCCGCCCGGGCGTGATGGAGCGGCTCGGCCTCGGCCCCGACGTGGCCCTGAAGCGCAATCCCAGGCTCGTCTACGGGCGGATGACCGGATGGGGGCAGAGCGGCCCCCTGGCCAGCGCCGCCGGCCACGACATCAACTACATCTCGATCTCCGGCGCCCTGCACGCCATCGGCGGCAGGGACCGGCCGGTCCCGCCGCTCAACCTGGTCGGCGACTTCGGCGGCGGCGCCCTCTACCTGGCGTTCGGCATGCTGGCCGCGCTCACCCACGCGCGGACCACGGGCCAGGGCCAGGTGGTCGACGCCGCCATGACCGACGGCGCGGCCTCGCTGATGGCCATGTTCTACGGCTTCAAGGCGTCGGGCATGTGGGCCGACGAGCGGGAGAGCAACATGCTCGACGGCGGGGCGCATTTCTACGGGACCTTTCAATGCGCCGACGGCGGCTGGGTGTCGCTGGGCGCGATCGAACCCCAGTTCTACGCCCTGCTGGTCGAGAAGGCCGGGCTGACCGACCCGCAGTTCCAGCGGCAGATGAGCCGGGCGGACTGGCCGGAGCTTCGCGAAAAGCTCGCCGCCGTCATGGCCACGAAGAGCCGCGACGAATGGTGCGCGATCATGCAGGGGACGGACATCTGCTTCGCGCCGGTGCTCAGTCTGGAGGAGGCGCCCAAGCACCCGCACAATGTGGCGCGCCAGGCCTTCGTCGAACTCGACGGCGTGGTGCAGCCCGCGCCGGCGCCGCGCTTCTCGGTCACGCCGGGCGAGGTCCAGGCCCCGCCGGCGGCCGTCGGCCAGCACACCGAGAGCGCTCTGCTGGACTGGGGCTTCCCCGCCGACGCCGTCGCCGCCCTCAAGGCCTCCGGCGCGGCGGGGTAGAGCGCCGCGCGAAAAGTGGGAACCGGCTTTCGCGCCAGCGGCGCACCCCGCGTCACCCGCCCTTCTTCACCTTGAAGCGGATCACGCCCAGCTGGTCGGCGATCTCGACCAGTTCGTGACCGCCTTCGCGCACGAAATGCGGGACGTCGATGCGGGCCAAGGGATCGTCCGCGATCAGCTCGACCACCTCGCCGGTCCCCGCCTTCGCCAAGGCGCGGCGCAGGCGCAGGGTCGGCGTCGGGCAGCGGTGCCCGCGGGCGTCGACCACGGTCATCGGTCGGTCTCCGCCTGGACGCCGATGTGCGGATGGGCCTTCAGCAGGGTCCTGGTCGCCGAGGCGCGCCACTGGCGCGCCAGGAGGACGGCGATGGTCTCCGTGTCGAGCCGGTCGAGCCGGCCGAGCACGGCCGGCCAGCCCTTGTAGTGATCGGTTTCGTAGAAGGTGTCGGGATCCGCCTCGATCAGGAACGCCTTTTCCTCCAGGCTCATGCGCAGGACCACGTCGCGCGCGTCTTCCTTCAGTCTCACGAGGAGCTTCTTGCCGACGAACAGGGCGGGGGTCCCATAGCTGGTGCGCGCCTGCACGCCGGGAAGGGCCAGGCCGATACGCTGGAGGTCCTCGAAGGTCATCGCTCCAGGGGACCACGGATGGCCCCGGTCGCTCAACGAAAAACGGCCGACCCGAGGGCCGACCGTCTTCGTCATCGCTATCGAATGAACGCCGTTATTGCGACGGCGGGGTGGTCGGAGCCGGGGTGGTGTCCGGGGCCGGGGCGGCGGCGGGCGCCGGGGTGGACGGCGTCGGAGCGGCGGTCGTCGGAGCGGCGGTCGTCGGAGCCGGGACCGATTGGGCCGGAACCGATTGGGCCGGGACCGATTGGGCGGGCGCCGGGGTGACGGCGGCGGGCTGGGTGCTCACCGTCGGCGCCGGAGCGGCGGCCACGGCCGGTTGATGATCGTAGGCCGAGGGCGCCGGACCAGTGTCAGCCGGGCGCCGGGCCGTGGTCGGGATGCGCGCCGCGGCGTGGCGGACGGGCGTCGGCGCGGCTTCGACCTTCAAGGCCGGGCGGGTGGTCGATACGGTGGTCGACTTCACCGACTTCGTGGCGACGGGCTTGGCGACCGGGGCCGGGGTGCTGGCGGCGGGGGCCGGGATCGATGCGGCCGGGGCCGGGGTGACCGGAGCCTTGGCCGTGGAGTGCATGCTGGACGTGGCGACCAGGGCGCCGCCGACCAGGACAACAACCGCGACCGGCGCGATGATCATCCATGGCGACGCCTTGGATTTCTTGTTGATCCGGCTGTAGAGCGCATTGCTCTGCGCAAACATATCCGAACGCGGTTCCGACCGATCAGTGTTCATGACCGGCTGACTGATGTCTAAGGTCTTGGCGACCATTGTAGCCTCCCAGTGGAGTTGATGACTGGAAGGAAAACGATAAGCGGTTACAGGGGTTCCAAAATAACACCCCTGCGCTTGATTAAGGCATCTGATGGTGCAATCTGGGCGATTGATGGTCGATGCTGAGCCGTGGATTTTCCATGGCTGACGGGACCTTAGCGGGCGTTGGACGAAAAGCGGCCTTATTTGCCCGCGAGGGCGTCGCGAAGCTGGGCCTCGAGCGCGCCGCGGCTGCGGCAGGCCAGTTTGAACGGCGAACCGGACACCAGCCCCTTGAGAATGACCTGGAACTGGCCCGTCGCGGTCATGCGCACGCCGGCGGCGTCGGGGCGCAGGTCGACCACCACGGTTTCGAGCCAGAGCTGGGGCGAGCCCACCGCCGGGCCGTGACAGTCGGCCAGCGCCTCGAACCCGTCGCGGTCGCCGAACCGCACATAGCTGACCGCCGTCGGCGACGCCTTGGCGTCGGTCGTCTCGAAGCCCTGGGCGTCGAGATAGGCCTCCACCCGCCGGCGCGCCTCCACCGGCGTCAGCGGCAGCGCCAGGTCGGCGTTCGGCCTGTCGGGGACGGAGCGGGCAGGGTGGGCGCCGCCGATCTGCGCGAAGGGGGTGGGCGCCGCGGCGGCCGCCGAAGCGGCCGACAGGGCCAGTGCCAGTACGATCGATGGACGGGTTCTCATGGCGTCTCTTCGGTCAACTCCAACCGGCATGCAAGGCGCAAAGGTTTGCCGCCAACTTCGGGCGCCAAACCCCGGGCGCAAGGTTGACCTCGAACAATTCAATCGCAAGATGTGGCCGTTGGGGAAGGGGCGTCTTCATGTTTCGCGTGATCTTAGGCGGCCTCGTCGCAGTGCTTCTCGGCGGCGGCGCCTTCGCCGCACCCCAGCCCCCGCCGCCGGTCGAGGATTACGGCCGGATGCCGGCCATGGCGCACGTGACCCTGTCCCCGGCCGGTCAGCGCTACGCGTTCGTGGAGACGCTGGGGGGAAAGTCGCGGCTGGTCATCGCCGATACGAACAATCACGTCCTGCAGGCCTATCGCGTGGGGGCGCTGAAGATGGAGGGGTTGCGCTGGGCCGGCGAGGACCACCTGCTGCTCTTTACCAGCGTGACGGCCAATCTCGTGGATTTCAGAGTCGAGAAGAACGAACTGGCCGCCGTGGTCGTCGTCAGCGCCGTCCAGAACAAGGCGTTTTCGGTCTTCCAGACGCCGGTCCAGACCAAAGTCGCAACAGCGGTGTTCGGGACCTATGGATCCGCCGAGATCGATGGCCATTGGTACGGCTTCTTCGGCGGCTTGACCTATAACCGGCAAACCCTGGCTTTGGTCAGACCGAACCCGCGGGACGGGTTCTATCGTCCGGACCTCTACAAAGTCGACCTCGACACCGGAGCGATCTCCTTGGCCGCGTCGGGTCAGGAGCAGATTTCCGGCTGGCTGGTGAGCCGTCAGGGGAAGGTCGCGGCGCGGCTGCTCTACAATCAGACTACCGGCGCTTGGCGGCTCTACCCCTCCGACTGGGGCGGCGAAGAGCTCGCCAAGGGGACAGCGCCCATCCACGACGTCTCGATCGCCGGCTTTGGACGCACGGCGGGGGAGGTTCTTCTGGAGAGCGGCGGGGCCGAGCACGACGTGCTGCAGGAGATCTCGCTCGCCGACGGGCAGGTCAAGGCGACCTACGACGCCGACAAAGTCGGCGCGCCGCTGTACGACCGCACCACCGGCCTCTGGGTCGGCGAGACCTACGAGAGCGACGACGCCCGATCCTCGAAATTCTATGCGCCGGAGCAGGAGGCCAAGCTCAGCGCCGCACTGAGGGTGTTTCCGAAGCTGATCACACGGCTCATCTCCTACAGCGCCGATTTCAACCGGATGATCCTGTTCACCGAAGGCGGCGACGATTCGGGGACCTACTGGATCGTCGACATCGCCAGGCACACGGCGCAGATGCTGGGCTGCCCCTATCCCACCATCGTCGCCGCCCATGTCGGGCCGGTGCGCTGGGTCGGCTACAAGGCTGCGGACGGCCTGGCCATGAAGGGGGTGCTCACCCTGCCGCCCGGGCGCGCCGCCCGCAACCTGCCGCTCGTGGTCATGCCGCACGGCGGACCGGAGGCACACGACATGCCGGGCTTCCACTACTGGGCACAGGCTTTCGCCGCACGCGGCTATGCCGTCTGGCAGCCCAACTTTCGCGGGTCGGACGGATCCGGTAACGCCTTCCGCGACGCCGGCTACGGGCAGTGGGGCCGCAAGATGCAGACAGACATTTCCGACGGCGTGTCCGAGCTCGTGCGCCAGGGCCTGGTCGATCCAAAGCGCGCCTGCATCGTCGGCGCCAGCTACGGCGGCTACGCCGCCCTTGCCGGGGTGACCCTGCAGCATGGTCTCTATCGCTGCGCGGCTTCCTATGGCGGCGTGGCGGATCTCGACCGCATGCTGGACTTCGAGACCCAGCGTACGGGGGACTTCAGCGCGACAATGCGCTTCTGGAAGAAGTTCATGGGCGCGAAAACGAGCGGAGGGTCTGGTCTCGGCGAGATTTCACCGGACCGTCTCGCCGATCAGGCCGACTCGCCGATCTTGCTGATCCACGGCGTCGACGACACCGTGGTGCCGATCGATCAGAGCCAGGCGATGGAGCGCGCCTTGAAGCGCGCGGGCAAGCCGGTGGAGCTCGTGACGCTTCCCGGCGCCGACCATTGGCTGCTTGAGGAGCCGGCGCGCATCGCCATGGTGAAGGCCACGGTGGCGTTCGTGCTCGCGCACAATCCGCCCGACCCGCCGGAGTCCCCGGCGAGCGGGTCCAGCAGCCGCTGACCCTTCCGCTCTGGATCCGGCCGCGCTCAATCTTCAATCGGTGTTGCGCGCAGCGACAAGACGCGGCGCTCGCCGTCCCCTAGCGTGCGGGGGTCCGGACGCATCGCCGTCCGGGTGAAGTGCAGAGGATGCAAGCATGCTGGCGACGTCGACATTGGCCCCCGCCCCCGGGGCATCCGGTTCAGACCTGCCGCTGATCACCAGCGCCGCCGCCTGGCGCGGCGACCAGCTCGGCAAGAGCCAGGAGTGGGTCTACCAGCTCTCCGCCGCGGAGATCGCCGAACTCGAACAGCTCGGCGCCCGTTTCGTCGAGGACGATCCGGACCTTCGCACGGTGCAGGCGTCCGACTATCCGCTGGTCGCCTGCGCCGCGGCGGTGAAGCTCTGGGGCCAGGACGTCGACACCGGCCGAGGTTTCAACCTGGTGCGTGGGCTGCGCACGCAGCTCTACTCCGACACCCTCTCGGCGGCGATCTACTACATCCTCGGCCTGCACATGGGCGACCCGATCCGCCAGAGCGAACTCGGCGATCTGGTGGACCACATCTACGCCACCTCCGACAAGACCATGGACGATCCCACCGCCCTGTCGTCCAAGGTCCGCGACAAGCTGGTGTTCCACTCCGACAGCTCCGACGTGGTCGCCCTGATGTGCCTGCGCGGCGCCAGGCAGGGCGGCGCCTCCCTGCTGGTCTCCGGCGCGGAGATCTACAACGAGATCGTCCGCCGCCGGCCGGACCTCGCGCCCCTGCTGTTCGAACCCTTCCACTGGGACTGGCGGCGCCAGGACCACGCGTCGCCGGCCAACACCTACACCTCGCCGATCATCAGCCTGGTGGACGGGGTGTTCAGCATGTACGCGGGCGCCCTCTACATCATGACCGCGCAGGACTATCCCGAGGTTCCGCGGCTGCGGCCCGAACAGATCGAGGTGCTCAAGCTGTTCGACGAGATCACCTACGAACCCGGCATGGCGATCGAGATGGACTTCCGTCCGGGCGACATCCAATGGCTGTCGAACTACGCCGCCCTGCACTCACGCACCCAGTTCTGGGACTACCCCGAGCCCCAGCGCAAGCGTCACCTCCTGCGCCTGTGGCTGAGCCGCAAGGTCGGCCGGCCGATCGTTCCCGGCTTCGGCAAGAATGGCGTGGTCAGCGGCCGCGCGACCCCCCGCCCCGGCGTGGACGACTCGGCCGACGGCCACTTCCGCATCGCCGAAGTGGCCGTGCCGCGCCTGCTGGCGTAGAGTAAGCCTCATTTAGACGCCCCCACCTCAAGGCCGTCTTCGCCGGGCCTGTCCCGGCGATCCAGACTTTCTGCGGTAGCGTTTCTCTGGATGGCCGGCACGGAGGCCGGGCATGACGTAGGGGGCGTCAAAGGAGAGACGATTCCGTCAAAACAGGCCATGCTCCAGGCGGGCTTTCATCGCCTTCTTTGGCGCGCGGCCGCTCTCTCATGACGCGGCCTGACGGGCCCTGGCGAGGAGGATCGCGGCTTCGGCGCGGCGGCCGCGATCCGCGACTTCCCGACCTGGCCGGGCGGGCGCCGCCAGCGCCCGGTCGAGCGCCCGGATCGCGCCGGCGTAGTCGTGCTCGCGCATCAGGAAGTCGGCGTAGAAGTAGTTGGCGTCCAGCCCGTCGGGATTGGCGGCCAACGCCTTCTGAAAATAGCGCCGGGCCTTGCCCGCGTCGCCAAAGCCGATCGGAAAGCCCGGGACCTGGGCGTAGAGCGAACCGAGGCTGGTGTAGACCGACCCGTCGCCCAGCGCGGCGGGATTGAGCCGTTCGGCCTGCTCGAGATGAGCCCGCGCGCTCTTCACCAGGCCGAGGGCGCCGAGGCCGCCCTTCGCGCCGGCCTCGGTGGCTTCGGCGATCGCCTCCCAGACCAGCGGCTCGGCCCGGGCCGGAGCCTGCACGGCGAGCGCGTCGCACTCGCGCACCAGGCTTTCGGCCTGGGTGGCCTGCGCCGCCTTGTCGTGGACCTCGAAATTGATGTGCGCCCAGGACCGGGCGAGGGCGTCGATGCGCTGATCGAAACCGCCGGGTTCGGCGGCCCGTGCGGCGCCGGATGCGACGGCGCCGAGCGCGAGGGCGGCGCAGAGGACGTGGATGGAGACAGACATGGAATCGCTCCTGACTTCAGGCTTTGAACAGGGCCGCCGCCTTGCGGTCGTTGGCGGCCAGGGCGGCGTCCACCAGACCGGGAAGGATGGCGTTGACGCGGACGAACAGGCTTTCGGGGAAGCCGAAGAACGCCTCCGGCTTGCGCGCCTCGACGACGGCGACGATCCGCGCGGCGATGGCGGCGGGTTCGTCCATGTTCATCCCGGTCAGTCTGGCGAACTCCATCACCCGCGCGCTGTTGAGCGGGGTGCGTACCGCGCGCGGCGCGATGTAGGTGACGGCGATCCCGCTGCCGGCGACCTCGCGCCGCAAGGCCTGGCTGAAGCCGCGCAGGCCCGCCTTGGCGCTCGAATAGGTGGCGAAGTGGGCGAAATTTATCGAGCCGAAGATCGAGCCGATATTGACGATCTGTCCGCGTCCGCTGCGCCTCATCCCCGGCAGCACCGCCTGGGTCAATCGCACCGGCGCGATCAGGTTGACCATATAGCTGGCCAGCAGATGTCCCGGCGACTGGTCTTCGATCGGACCGAAGTGCTGCATCCCCGCCAGGTTGATGGCGATGTCCCACGGAAACCGCCCCACGTCCGCCGCCGCCGCCTCTATGCCCTCCGCGCTCGACAGGTCATGGGAGACGAAGCTGACCGCCTCCGCCGGCGCGACCCGGTCGAGCACGGTGACCTTGGCGCCGCGGGCGACGAGATCGCGGCAGATCAGGCGACCGAGGCCGCCCGAGCCGCCGGTCAGCAGAACTTCCTTATGCTCGAGTCCATCCTTTCGCTCAGCCGACATGTGCGATCTCCCGGGTGTGCGGAATCGCGCGGAACATCTCGGCGAACAGGCCGAAGATCACCCCGGCGACCTCGACGATGGCGTCCTGGTCCGCGGGGTCGGTCACCTCGTCCATCAGCCGCTGGAAGAACCCAGATGCTCCTGGTCGAGCGAGCCGTGCGAGGCCAGATAGCTGAAGCCGTCGGGGCCGAGGTTCAGGGCCTTCGCCACCGCCTCCGCGCCCTGGGTCGCCAGCCGCACGCTGGTCCCCTCGAGCACGAACACCATGCCGAAGAAGCCCATGGGATTGGTCTGGCGAATGTAGTCGTAGGCGAACGCCACCATCCGCCGGGTCGCCGGCCGGGGCTCTCCGTCGCGCACCGCCTCGGCGTCGCCGCCGCAATGGCGGATGTCGTTCAGGATCCACGCCTCGTGGCCGGTCTCCTCGGCGATGTATTCGTCGAGCGCGTCGCGGAAACGCGCGTGCGCCTCGTCGAGGCCCGCCCGGGCCGCCTGCATCAGCGGCACGGTGTGCTTGACGTGGTGATAGGCCTCGGTGAGGTAGGCGATGTAGGTTTCGAGCGAAATCCTGCCCGCCAGACCGTCCTCGATCTGCGGTGTGGAGGCCAGCTCGCGCTGGCCGGCGGCGGTGTCGTTCACCAAACGTGCAAAGAAACTCAAGCGATGATCCTCGTGCTCTGAAGTTGGGCCTGGGGTTGGAAATCGGTCGCGGCGCCGACGAAGGCGCGCTCGTGGTCGAGGATGGTCGCCCGACGCGGCCGGCCGTTGCCGGTCAGCTCTCCGGCCGCCGCGTCGAACGGTGGACGGAGCTTCCAGCGCCGAATCCGCGCATAGGCCGGGAGGGCCTGGTTGGCGCGGTCGACAGCCGCGGCGACGGCGGTCTCGGGCATGTCGGGAAACAGCGGTACGATCAGCGCGCCGAGCTCCGGCTGCGCTTCGCCGAACACGACGGCCTGGCGGATCTCCGGCTGGGCCGTAAGCTCGCTCTCCACCCATTCCGGCGCGATGTTGCGGCCGAAGGCGGTGATGATGGTGTTGCTCCGGCGGCCCTCGATGCGCAGGAAGCCGTCGGCGTCCAGCTGTCCGAGGTCGCCGGTGCGGACCGGGCCGGCGTGGGACTCGCCGCCGGCGTAGCCGAGGAAGGGGCGGGGACCGACGACGATCTCCCCATCCTCGGCGATCTCCACGGTGAGATGCGGCAAGGGCCGGCCGACCGACCCCGCCGCCCGCGCCGCCGGCGTATTGAGCGCGACCACGGAGGCGCACTCGCTCAGCCCATAGCCCTCGTAGACCGGCAGGCCGAGGCTCGCCGCCTGGTCCAGCAACTGCGCCGCCACCCGGGCGCCGCCCACCGCCACCAGTTTCAGCCGCGGCAGGCGCGCGCCGGTGAAGCCCATGGCCATCACCAGCGCCCGCAGCAGCTCGGGAACCAGGATCAGACTGGTCGCCTCCTCGTCGCGGATCGCCGCCACCAACTGGCCGAGGGCGGGACGGAAGGGATCGCCCAGGCCGGTCCGTTCGGGGGGCAGGACGTGGTAGCGTCCGCCGGCGAGCAGGATGGGATAAAGTCCGGCCACGTTCTCCAGCAGGATCGCCAGCGGCAGGAGCGGCAGGTGGCGGCCGGCGAACTCGTCGCCGAGGGTCGAGACGATGGCGGCGGCCACGTCCTCCATCTGCGCCTGCGACAGGCACACGCCCTTGGGCTGGCCCGTCGAGCCGGAGGTGAAGGTGATCTTGGCCGTCCCTTGGGGCAGGTCGGCGGCCGCCTGCGCCAACGGCGACACGCACAGGTCCTGGCCGGCCACGCAGAAGGGCGCGCAGGCGTCCATGGCCACGGTCACGATCGCCCCGGCGCCGGCGCTCCGCAGCGCATGTTCGCGCTGCTGGTCGGTGAAGAAGCCGGGAATCGGCAGGCTCGGCCAACCGAGACGGATCAGGGCGAGGTCGAGGACCACCCAGGCTGGACCGTTGTCGAGCGCCACCGCGACCGGTCGTCCGGCGAGCATCCCCGGGAGGCGGCGGCTCAGCTCGGCGGCGAGGGCGGCGATCTCCGCCTCCAGCGCCGCATAGGTCAGCGACACGGCGTGATCGCTGAGCGCCACCCGATCGGGCGTCTCGATCGCATGCCGGTGAACGGCGGCCAGAACCCGGCTCATCGGCCGGCCGCCGGATGCGCGCGCAGCCGGTCGAGCCCCTGCCGCAGCGGCCCGGCGATCACCTGCGGATCGGTGTCGTAGTAGCGACCCCAGTCCTCGGCGCCGTCGATCCGCGCCGGATCCGCCGGGGCCAGGGCGCGCCAGGGAAAGCCGAGGCGGCTGAAGGTCCGCCGCAGCCCGCGCGTGGCCGTCACGGCCACATGGCTGGCGCCGCTGTCGGCCAGGTGCGAGGCCAGGGCTTCGAACAACTGAAGCGCGGCTCCATGGCGCGCCGCCGCCAGACTGCCGATCTCGACGATGGCGGCGCGGTCGACCGACGCTTCGCCCGGGGCGACGATCGCCAGCTCGATCGGCCGGTCGAGGTAGCGCTCGAGGAACAGCGGTCCCGACCGCGCCGGACGGACGCCGGCGGCGGCGATCACCTCGCCCGCCGCGTCGCGTACGCCGAACAGCACCGGATAATGGCTCCGCAACCGACCGTCGAAGGCGCGCGAATAGGCCGCTTCCAGAAACCGTTCGGTCTGCGATCTCTCAAGGGAGGCGGCGATGTGGATCGACGTCGCGGCTTTCCCTAAGCGATACGCTTGGCGCCGGCGGATGGTCTGGATGGGGGGGAGCCCATCCGAAGCCGAAAGCTGCAAGGCGCGTCTCCGAGTCGTTCGCCCCCCGGCGGCCTCCCATGAGCATGACGGCGCCGAACCCCCAGCGCCTCACACGCCCGGAGGCTTTTTGTCGTCCTCTTGTCGAGGGTGGTCCTGCCGATCCGCTCGGAGCCCCCGGGCGACCATCGCCGCCGCGCGCCAGAGCTTGCGCGGCGCCGGGGTGGGGAAATGGGGTTCGTCCTGTCGCCTTGGCGGATGGGGTGGGATTCGAACCCACGGTGGGCGTTAACCCACGGCGGTTTTCAAGACCGCTGCCTTAAACCACTCGGCCACCCATCCCGGCGGGGCGAGCACGCAAGTGCCACAACAGGGCAGGGGCGGGCAAGGAGGTCGGCGATCGCCCAGGACGCGTCAGCGCCGAGAGAGCGCCGCCGCCAGGAGCATGAAGAGCGTCGCTGCCCGTGCGAAGCCCGCTGGCCTCCAGGCGGTCTCGCGCTCGTCCGCTTGCTATTTCGTCAGCCGCGCCGTGGTCACCGCCACCTGGAACAGGTTGGTCAGGGCCGAGGTGATGTCGCCGCCCGTGTTGACCTCGGTGAACAGGCCCGGCGAGGCGCAGGCCTGGGCGGCGGTCGCGATGCTCGATTGGAACGGGGCGATGTTGCTGTTGTAGAAGGAGTTCGTCGGCAGGGGATTGTAGGTCAGATAGAGGAAGGCGATCCGGATTCCCTTGGCCTTGATGGCCGTGCAGTTGTCGACCAGGGTATTGATCGGCGCCATCACCCGGTTTCCGTTCGAATAGGCGTCGATCACCCCGTCGGAGATGATGAACAGCATCTCCTGTGGCGAGTCGCCGGTGTTCCCGGTGCCCTGGCCGGGCGTGTACATCTGGTAGCCCGGCGTGTTGGCCGAACTGTAGGCGGCGCTGTTCAGCGTGCCGAGGGTGGAGATACCGAGGTCCAGGAAGCTGTCCTGGTCGTTGCCGGCGTTGTTGGCGTTGCAGTTGTTGTAGATGATGCAGCCGTTGTAGGCGACCTCGAGCTGGTCGAGGGTGCCGACCGCGCTCTTCGCCGCCGACAGGTGGGTGGAGATGTTGTTGGTCTGGTAGAGCTGACCGACCCGGTAGTCGATGGTCGAGACCGAGACGCCGTAGGTCGTGTTGTTCTTGGTGGCCGTGGTCGAGGCGGTCGACATCAGGCTCGACACCGCCTGGTTCACGAGATCGATCCGCAGGGTCACGCCCAGCTTGCGGGCGAGGAAGTAGTTGTCGCCGGGCTGGTGGGTGGACGGGTCGGTGGGATTGCCGGCGGTGTCGCCGGAAACCGGGTTGCTTTCGTGGCAGGCGAAGGCGCACCCGCCCTGCGCGCTGGTGTTCGACACCATGGTGTTGATGTCCGCTTGCGTCGCGGCGATGGCCATGGACGGCGAGGTATCCACCAGGAGATAGAAGTTGATCTGCGGCGCCAGCTTGGAGCTCGCCCCCGCGCTGCCGGCCAGCGGCAGGCTGGTCACCCCGATCAGCGAGGTCAGATAGGTCGACGAGGTCCCGCTGAACGAGACGGCGACCGTACGCAGGACCGCGGTGCCCTGCGGCGTGTCCGTCACCGTGATGGTGTCCGTCACCCCCGAAGTGCCGCCCACCATCGCCGCCTGCGACGCCCAGAACTGCTGCGCCTTGGTCTGAGCGGTGGTCGAGGTATAGGTCATCAGGGTCGGCGTCAGGGCGTAGAGCGCGGTGGCGTCGGCGATGCCGGCCAGCCGGTCCTGGCGCTGCTTCTGCATGGCGTAGTCGGCGCCCATGCCGAGCGCGGTGACCATGGGGATCATCATCAGCGCGGTCAGCACCGCCACATTGCCCCGGCGATCGCGCGAGAGGGCGGCGGCGACCGCGCCGAGGCGGCGGGAGAGCAGGCGTATGCGGTGCACGGGAAGCCTCACGGTCAGCAATCCCCGCAGGGGATCGTCGCCGACGAGCGCGGCGCACTGTAGATCTGGTCGTTCATGGTGATCGGCGCGACGTAGCCCGAGCCGACCACCGGCGTGTAGCGGTAGCTGGTCTTCACCCACAGCACCGACATGCCGGGCAGCAGCATGTTGGAGGGCAGGGTCACGGCGCTTCCCTTGGTCAGGGCGGCGGCGCCGTTGTAGGCCTGGCTCCAGGTCACCGTGGCGGACCCGCCGGCGCTGACGGTGATCAGGGTCATCACTTCCGACAGGTTGGTGGTGTCGTACGGCGACATGATCTGCGCCGCCGCGGCCATCACCCCCTGGGTGTCGCTGGCCTGCATGGTCGTGTACTGCGCCGCCACATTGGCGAGCTGAGCCGTGGCGTCCGACATCTTGCGCCAGGTTCCGACCGCCTGGCACACGGCGAAACCGCCGAGGTAGAGGACCATCAGCATCGGCATGACCAGCGCGAACTCGACGATCGCCGCGCCGCGCTTGTCGTCGTGGAACGCGCGGACGCCTCCGGACCGCCGCATCAGTAGGGCTCGGTCTTGAAGACGGCGGTGCCGACCATCAGGCGCGTGCCGTTGGCCTGGTTGGCCAGGCCGAGACCCAGCGGGCCGCCGAACACGGGCCAGTCGTACATCACCCGCACGATCACCGCGGCGCTCTGCATGCCTGGGCTGTAGTTCATATTGTTCACCGCGCCGTTGGAGTCGTAGGTCGGTGTGATCGGCGCGGTGTTCAGCGTGCCGAACGAGGTGGCGGACTGCACGTCCACCATCAGGCCGTCGCAGGGAAAAATCCCGCTGGCGGCGGTGCACACCACGCCGTGGAATCCCGAGGTGCCGGTTCCCTTGGCGAGCCCCTGGGACTGCACCGCGCCGGTCATGATCTGACGCGCGGCGTTGTTGGCGACCGTCTGGATCGCCTGGTCGTAGAAGAAGATGATCGCGGTCTGCAGCGCCGCCACCAGCACGCCGATCAGCGGGACGCCGATCAGGGCGAGTTCGACCGCCGAGGCGCCGCGCTCGTCGCGGATGAACCGGACCGCCGGCGACGGCTGCTTCTGGCGGCGCGTCAGTCTGGCCAACTTTCGAGTCCCGTGGCTTTCGGCCCTGCGGCCGACAACATCCCCCGCACATCTCTGCGGAACCGCCCACGTCATACGCGAGGGCAGTTAATCGGCGGTGAAGGGGTCAGGTTACCGCCGGCGGTCGGCGTCATCCCGCCGCCATGAATACTGCGCCTGCCGCACCGTACATCCGGGAATATTGGCGACGACGTGGTGTATGGAGTTTAACCACATCGTTTAGCCAACCCGAAATGCGACGACGCTATGGTCCGCCATGACGGACGTGGAAACGTTCGACCGGTCGCCGCGGTCACGGCGTCACTGAACAGGGACCAGAATGGTTTCGATCATGGCAATCGCGCCGGGGCTCGCCCGGACGCGCACGGCGGCGCTCGTTCTATCGCTGGCCGGTCTTCTGGGCGCCTGCGCCAACCTCACGCCGGAGACCCCGGCGGCGACCCGGTTCGCCTATCCGGCGGTCTCGCCGGGCGGCCGCGACGCCGACCCGTCCACCGCGACCGCCGCGCCGCGGCCCAACCCATCCACAGGGGGCCGCTACAAGGTCGGCGCGCCCTATCAGGCGGGCGGCCTCTGGTACGTGCCGGCCGAACAGCCCGGCTACGACGAGACGGGGCTCGCCTCGTGGTATGGCGACGCCTTTCACGGCAAGCCCACCGCCAACGGTGAGATCTTCGACATGCGCGCGGTGTCCGCGGCGCACGCCACCCTGCCGATGCCCTGCCTGGTCGAGGTCACCAACCTCGAGAACGGCCGCCATATGGTCGTGCGGCTGAACGATCGGGGTCCCTACCATCCAGGGCGGATCATCGACCTGTCGCGCGCCGGCGCCGAACAGCTCGGCTTCTATCTCAAGGGCACCGCCAAGGTGCGGGTGCGCTATGTGGGCCCCGCGCCGCTCGACGGCGGCGCCGCCGAGCCGAGCTTCGCCGTCGCGCCGCGGATCCAGCCCTTCCTCGCCACCGAAACGCCGCCCGCCTATCAGATCACGCCCGCCGCGGCGCCCGCGCGCGCGCCGTCGTCGACGGGCGGCTATCTGGTGCAGGCCGGCGCCTATTCGACGCGCGCGGCGGCCGAGCACGCGGCCAGCCGGCTGGCCTCGGCCGGCGCCGCCCGGATCACCCCGATGGATCATGGCGGCGCGACCCTCTACCGGGTCGTGCTCGGGCCCTGGACCGACAAGGGCGCCGCCGCCGACGCCCGCGGCCGCGTCGCCGCCCTCGGCTTCGAGGACGCCCGGCTGAGCGCCGGGTCTTAGGGCGCGCCGCGTCCGAGGCCGATGACGATCTGGCGCGTGAAATCGGAGGAAAGCCCACCACTGAGCGCGCCAGGATGAAATGAGCGGGCCGGCAGCGGCTGGCGGATGAAGCAGTTTTTGGCGCTGACGCGCCCGACGGCGTCGGCGGTTCGCGCGAGCGCTTGCGCCGGGCGGCGAAGCAGACAATCTGAGCCGGGTGAGCCGCGGCGTATTCATCACCTTTGAAGGCGGGGAGGGGGCGGGTAAGTCCACCCAGCTGCGCCGGCTGAGCGAGCGGCTCGCCGCGCGAGGACGCGAGGTGGTGGCCACGCGCGAACCCGGCGGCTCGCCGGGCGCCGAGGCCCTGCGCGCCCTGCTGGTGGAAGGGGCGGCCGATCGCTGGTCGCCGATGTCCGAAACCCTCCTGCTCTACGCCGCCCGCGCCGACCACCTGGAGCGGCTGATCCAGCCGGCGCTGGCGCGCGGCGCGGTGGTGATCAGCGACCGGTTCGCCGATTCCACCCGCGCCTACCAGGGCGCCGCCGGCGGCGTGGCTCCGGGCTTCATCGACGCGCTCGAACGCGCCGTGCTGGGCGAGACCCGCCCCGACCTGACGCTGATCCTCGACCTGCCCGCCGAGCGCGGCCTTGCGCGCGCGGCCGGCCGCGGCGGCGCCGAGGCCCGGTTCGAAAGCAAGGGCCTCGGCTTCCACCAGCGCCTGCGCGACGGCTTTCTCGCCGTCGCCGCCGCCGAGCCCGACCGGTGCGTGGTGATCGACGCCGACCAGCCGCTGGACGCGGTCTCCGCCGCCGTCGCCGCCGCCGTGGACGCCGTGCTGGCGCGGAGCGCGCCATGATCCCGCTGCTGCACGTCGAGGCCCAGGTGGCGGCGTTCGAGGACGCCCTGGCGCGCGGACGACTGCACCACGCCTGGATGCTGACCGGACCGGAAGGGGTCGGCAAGGCCGGTTTCGCCTGGCGGGCCGCCGCGCGCCTGCTCGGCGCCCCGAGCTTCGATCCGCCCGACGACGATGCGGCCCTGCGGCTGATGACCGCCGGCTCGCACCCGGACTTCCTCATGCTGCAGCGGGAGGAGGAGAAGGGCGTCCTGAAGAAGGGGATCTCGGTCGACCAGGCGCGGCGCCTGCCGGAGTTCTTCTCCAAGGCCCCGGCCATCGGCCGCTTCCGGGTGGCGATCATCGACGCCGCCGACGATCTCAACGCGAACGGCGCCAACGCCGTGCTGAAGACCCTGGAGGAGCCGTCGGCCCGCGGCGTGATCCTCTTGGTGGCGCACGCCCCTGGCCGGCTCCTGCCCACCATCCGCTCGCGCTGCCGCCGGCTCGCCTTCCCGCCGTGGCCGGAGTCGGCGGTGGCGGATTTTCTGCGCTCGCGGGGCCAGGATCCGTCTCTGGCGGGGATGGCGGAGGGCTCGCCGGGCCGCGCCCTGGCCCTGGCCGAACAAGGGGTGCAGGCGGTCGACGACCAGGCCGAAGCCCTGTTCGGCGTCGCCGGCGCCGCCCGGCTGCAGGCGCTGCAGGCCCTCTCCGACGGTTTCCGCGGCGAGGCCGGCAAGCTGCGCTTCGCCCTGGTGGTCGAGCGGCTGGCGGCGGCGGCGCGGCGACGGGCGCTGACCGGCGGGGCGGTCGGCGACGCCTGGTCCCGGGCGTGGGAGCGGCTGGAGGGGCTCACGCCGATGGTCGAGGGCCTGAACCTCGACCGCGCCGACGCCCTGTCCGCGGCGCTGGCGGAGATCGACGCCGCCCGCCGGGTCGCCTGAGGCCGCATGCTGATCGACAGTCACGTGAACCTGCACGCGGTCCAGTTCGCCGAGGACCAGCCCGAGGTGATCGCCCGCGCCCGCGCCGCGGGGGTAGGGCTGATGGTCACCATCTGCGACCGGGTGTCGAGCTTTCCCGCGGTCAGGGCCATCGCCGAAACGCACGACGACATCTGGTGCACGGTGGGAACCCACCCGCATGAAGCCAAGGAAAATCCGCAGCTTGACGCGGATACCTTGATCGCCCTGGCCGGCGCGCCGCGGGTGGTCGGCATCGGCGAGACCGGGCTCGACTACCATTACGACTTTAGCCCGCGCGACATTCAGCGGCGGGTGTTCGCCGCCCATATCGACGCCGCGCGCGCCACTGGCCTGCCGCTCGTGGTGCACACGCGCGAAGCCGACGCCGAGATGATCGAGATGCTCGAGACAGCCCACGCGCAAGGATCGTTTTCCTTGCTCCTGCATTGCTACACCTCGGGCGCCGAGCTGGCGGCCCGCGCGGCGGCGCTCGGGGCCTGGTTCTCGGTGTCGGGCATCGCCACCTTCAAGGCGGCCGAGGCGGTGAGGGCGGTGATCCGGGACATGCCAGCCGATCGCATCATCGTCGAGACCGATTGCCCGTACCTGGCCCCGGTCCCCTACCGCGGCCGCCGCAACGAGCCGGCCTACCTGCCCCACGTCCTGGCCAAGCTGGCGGAGATCCGCGGCTGGTCGCTGGCGGAGGCCGAGGCCCGCACCGAGGCGGCCTTCTTCGACCTCTTCACCCGCATTCCGCGCCCGGCGGCGGCCTAGATGGCGGCGCTGGAGGTCACCATCCTCGGCTGCGGCTCCTCGGGCGGCGTGCCGCGCGCGGACGGCGAGTGGGGCGCGTGCGACCCGGAGGAACCGCGCAACCGCCGTTCGCGCTGCAGCTTACTCGTGCGGCGGAAAAGCGAACCAGATCAGTCGGATGAGACCACGATCCTGATCGACACGTCGCCGGACCTGCGGCTGCAGACTGCCGCCGCGGGCGTACGGCGGGTGGATGCGGCGCTGCTGACCCACGACCATGCCGACCAGACCCACGGGATCGACGACCTGCGCGCCTTCTTCATGCGGACGCACGCGCGGATCCCGTGCTGGATGGACGCGCCCACCTACGCCACCATGATGCGGCGGTTCGGCTACATCTTCGAAGGCGAGGGCGGCTATCCGCCGATCTGCGACGCGCGCCGCCTGCCGCCGCACGGCGAGCCCTGGCGCATCGACGGCCCCTCCGGCGAGATCCCGGTGATCACCTTCGACCAGGATCACGGCGGCGTGCGCTCCGTCGGCTACCGCTTCGGTCCGGTGGCCTACAGCAGCGACGTGGTGCGCCTGCCGGACGCGGCCATGGCCGCGCTCGAGGGGGTGGAGGTGTTCATCGTCGACGCCCTGCGCTACCGGCCGCACCCGACCCACGCCACCGTCGCCGAGGCGCTGGCCTGGATCGGCGAGCTCAAGCCCCGGCGCGGGATCCTGACCAACATGCACATCGACCTCGACTACCACGCCCTGGCGGCCGAGCTGCCGCCGGGCGTCGAGCCGGCCTACGACGGCATGCGCTTCGAGGTGTCGCTGTAAGGGCGGCGGCCGGGCTCTCTCACCTTGTAGAAGGTTCGGCCGTTTCTCCGGCGGCCCAATCCGCTATTTCATCGCCATCAGCTGGCCGCGCACTTCGCCGCCCTTGTGGGCCGCGGTGTGGATGTTGAAGTACCATTTGCCGGCCTCGAGGTCGGCGATCTGGGCGTCGGTCAGGGTCGCCGATCCCGAGATCGGGGTCGCCAGGGAGGTCAACGGAACGACCGGACCCGCATTGGCGCCCGGCGCGGCCGGTCCGTGGAAATGGGCGGCGATAGCCGGCCCGGTCAGGCCCGAATAGGTGACGTCGTAGGTGAAGACCTTGGTCTTGGTGTCGAGCTTGGCCATGACCATGCCCGTGCCGGGGCTGTCGGTCGCCGGGACTTCGTCGGCGCCCTTGAGCGAGGCCATGAAGGACAGGGTTTCCGCCTGGGCCAGGCCGGCGCCCAGAAGGCTGACGGCGGCGACGGCGCTCACGAGACTGAACCGCATGGCATGATCCTCCCAATTGTTCTGACGTTGCGGAAGGGTAGTCCCATCGCGCCAAGGCTGCAATTGCAGCGCGCCGCCAGGAGCGCCTTTCGGGACGGCGGCGGCGCGGGCCTGAGACCGGCGCGGTCGTCCCATTTGTGATAATCTTCCTTAGGCGCAAAATGCGTGTAGCGCCCATTTAGTAATGTCGCACCGTGCCATTTAGAGATGTCACCCTCTCTCGCGTTTGCGCGGGAGGCCTCCAGGATGACGTTACATTTCATGAGCGACAAGGAGCTGTCTCGGCTGGAGATCCTTCGCGATCTGAGTAGCGGACGCCTCACCACCCCGGCGGCAGCGGAGCTGCTCGGTCTGGAGCGCCGCCAGGTCCAGCGCCTGGCCAAGGCCTACCAAGAGCACGGCGCCACAGCGCTGATCTCCAAGAAGCGCGGCCGACCGAGCAACCGTCAGATGCCGACCGGCCTCAAGGATTAGGTCCTGGAGCTGATCCGCACGAAGTACCCGGACTTCGGCCCGACGCTCGCCGCCGAGAAGCTGCGCGAGGTCCACGGCATCACCGTCGGCCGCGAGACACTGCGGCTGTGGATGCTCGACGCCGGCCTCTGGGCGGATCGGGTGAAGCGCCGCGGCCGGGTCTACCAGCCCCGATATCGCCGGGAGTGCGTCGGCGAGCTGGTCCAGGTCGACGGCTCCGAGCATTGGTGGTTCGAGGATCGCGGTCCGCAATGCACCCTGCTCGTCTTCATCGACGACGCCACCAGCCGGCTGATGCACTTGCAGTTCGTGCAGTCGGAATCGACCTTCGCCTACTTCAACGCCACGCAGCGATATCTGGAGCAGCACGGCAAGCCGGTGGCCTTCTACACCGACAAGCACGCGGTCTTCCGGGTCAACAAGCCCAGCGGCCTGCACGGCGACGGCATGACCCAGTTCGGCCGCGCCCTGAAGGCGCTGAGCATCGAGATCATCTGCGCCAACTCAAGCCAGGCCAAGGGCCGCGTCGAGCGCGCCAACAAGACCTTGCAGGACCGCCTGGTGAAGGAGCTACGGCTCGCGGGCGTCAGCACCATGGACGACGGCAACGCGTTCCTGCCGGCCTTCATAGCCGACTACAACGCCCGCTTCGCCAAGGCGCCGTTCAACGAGAAGGACCTGCATCGGCCCATGCAGCCGCGAGATCGGCTGGACGAGGCCTTCACTTGGCGCGCCGAGCGGACGCTATCGCAGTCCCTCACCCTCCAATACGACAACATCCTCTTCATGATCGAGCCATCCGAGTTCGCCCAGGCCGCGATCGGCCGGCGGGTCGAGGTCGTGGACTTCCCCGATGGTCGGCTGGAGGTGCGCTACAAAGGCCGTAGCATGCCCTATCGTACGTTCGACAGGCTTCGGCGCGTCACAGAAACTGCCGTGCTTGAGAACAAGCGCCTGGGCGGCCTGCTCACTCTGATCCGTGAGAGCCAGCAGACCCAGCCGCCCGGCATGCGCACCAGCAAGGGCCCGAAGCGGCGTGATCAGACTGGGCATATGTTTGAGGTCGGCTAAGCTAGCGAGCAAAAGGACCAAGGGAGTCCACGAATGCTCGCAACAATCGCTGTCGGCCTCACGCTGATGTCATCGGCTGGCAAATTGGGCGCGCCCCAAGTCCTTGAACCGAAGGCAGCGTGCCGGCTCGCAAAGCGGACCAAATTTCCGAGCGGGCGAATATATTCGATAGCGGGGGTGTACGCCTCAGACGGGATGCATCTCTCAGAGTTTGAACTTCCGGCGTGCGATATGACTCTTAGAACCGTTATTGGCGACGACGCGCGCGCCACGATTGCCGCGTTTCACGACGCCTTTAGAGAAAAGTGTGGCGGCAATCTAATGGGAGATCATTTTTCTGGCACGTTTACAGGTACGATTACCAGAAAGAGCGCGCACGTGTTCGGCATGTCTCGGCCCATGCCCGTCAATTTCTTCGTCGTGAATACGATCCAGACCAAAGACGGAGAAAATCCCGTCGTCTGCCCGAAGTAATTCGCCCTCTGCTCCTGATTGGCGGCGAAGTCCGCAGGCGCGTGACTTCTACGTGCCTCGCGCGCTAACGCGCACTCGGAAAACAGAGACGAAGCTGCCCTGCCCGTGCATCGGGCGGCGGTCGGGCTCTGCGCGATTTGAAGGCTACGCGCCCGCCCGCCGCCCGACACCAAACGCTGGTGGGTGACATTTCTAACTGGCGCCCAGCGCGACATCTCTAACCGGCGTAGACAATGCGTGTGGATCATCGATAGAGATGTCACCGGCCTCACCGATTGAGATGGCGCAACCGTCCCTTTTGGCTTCGGCGCTGAGGGTGACGGCGGATGACGGTGATTACGATGAGCCGCACAGAGCTCAGCCGGCTGCGCGTGATGATCGACCTGGCCGACGGCCGGACCCGCGTTGAGGACGCCGCGGCGCTGATGGGTTTGCAGCCCCGCTAGGTCTACCGGTTGCTCGACGCCTTCCGCGCCGACGGCCCGGACGCCCTGATCTCCAAGCGCCGTGACAAGCCCAGCAACCGCGCTCACGGCGCGGCCTTCCGCCAGACCTGCCTGGCCATCGTCCGCGAGCGCTACGAGGATTTCGGGCCGACGCTGGCGGCCGAGAAGCTGGCCGAGGTTCACGGCCTGCCGATCGGCGTCGAGACGCTGCGTCAGTGGATGATCGACGACGGCATCTGGGTCCGCCGGCGTGACCGTATCAAGCGCGTCCACCAGCCTCGCCATCGGCGCGATTGCCTCGGCGAGCTGGTCCAGGTCGACGGCTGCGAGCACTGGTGGTTCGAGGATCGCGGCCCGCAGTGCACCCTGCTGGTGTTCGTGGACGACGCCACCAGCCGCCTGATGCACCTGAGCTTCGTCGCCAGCGAGAGCGCCTTCGCCTATTTCCAGGCCGCCCGGACCTATCTGGAGGACCACGGCAAGCCCATCGCCCTCTATAGCGACAAGCACTCGGTCTTCCGCACCAACAAGCCCGAGCAGGCCGAAGGCGGCATGACGCAGTTCGGCCGCGCCCTGCACGAGCTCAACATCGACATCCTTTGCGCCAACGCGCCCCAGGCCAAGGGCCGGGTCGAGCGCGCCCACAAGACGCTGCAGGACCGCCTGGTGAAGGAGCTACGCCTGGCCGGCGCCAACGACATCGACGCCGGCAACGCCCTGCTTCCGGCCTTCATGGCCGACTACAACCGCCGCTTCGCCAAGCCGGCCCGCAACGACAAGGATCTGCACCGGCCGCTCGCGCCGCATGATGATCTGGACGGCAGCTTCGCCTGGCGCGTCGAGCGCACCGTCACCCAGTCGCTGACGGTTCAGTACGACCGCGTGATGTTCATTCTCGAGCCGAACGAGATCACGCGCGCCCTGCCGCGCAAGAAGGTCACCGTCTACGACTTCCCGGACGGCCGCATCGAGGTCCGTCACCAGGGCCTGGCCCTGCCCTACCGGACCTTCGACCGCATCACCCGTGTCGATCAGGGCGCCATCGTCGAGAACAAGCGGCTCAGCGAAGCGCTTGAGATGTGCCGGGCGATGCAGGCCGAGTTGCAGCCGAAGCTGCGTAGCCGCAAGGCTCCAGCCAGAACGGCGCAGGTCGGACACATATTTGGAACGGGTGAGCCACCCCTTGCTGGAGAAGGCGCTTCCAGGTGATGTTGCACCTAGGGGAGCTTTGGCATGCAAAAGAAATCTGTATTCACAACGGCGCTCGCGACGAGCGTATTTTTAGCGCTGATGTCATGCGCCCCAGCTATCGCGCAAGACGCGGACGCCCGCATGTATGCAGGCCTGCAATCGGCTTTCGATGAAACGCAGAAAGTGGTTCAGCGCGTCTGCCCATTGGCTCCGAATATTTCGACGCATTCTATCTTTGTAAAATTCGGAGAAGGCACAGCCGATATCGCAACCACAGCCCAAGGCCAGATCGCTCTTACTGTACTTAGGTCCGGCGACAGCCATGTGCTCATCTTTCCAGCCGGCATCCAGTCTACGCCAACCTCTTTGGCGATTGACGGAGCGCTAGTAGATGGCTCGTTGAAGCTCTCCAGGGACGGACACTTCGTGACTTGGCTGGATGCTTTTGGCCCGTTTCACGTTTACGACCTGAGTGAGAAGAAGCTGTTCGAGGTCAAAGGGGTCGAGAATCCATGTTCTAACCAGTGGATTGGTAACGAATTGTGGGTTCATGATTGTCGTCGACAAGTTGTCATAGCATTCCACCAAACAGACCGTGGGTTCGAGCTCTTTAGGACGATCCACGACAAATTGCCCTCAACGGGCCGCGAAGCGATATCCGATCAACTTGGCGAGAGTTTCATGCGTGGGCCGGAGGTGTTCACATCTCTCGCGGCCGTCGAAGCGGCTGGGGCGGTTGTTACATCGCCTATAGGTTCGGAGCGAGCGCCCCTTCGGGTCGGCAGCGAGCTTTTCCTTCTGCGACTGACGGACCATGGCCCTGCGTCAGCAGAGGAGAATCGAATGATCGATTTCTCTAGCGAAGACGCCGTGCCGAAGCTCGTGCGCGTGTCGGACGGAAAAACAATCGACCTGCACAATCGTGCCTGCTTGCCACTCTCTATGGCGTCATCACCAACAGGCGCGAAATTCGCGGTGCTCCAAGGTTCTTCTCTAGCCCAGATTTTCGATGCCAAGACCATGAAGCCGGTATCTTCATTCAGACTCGACGCCAGATTTTCAAATGCGCCTCGAAGGATTGCCTTTGAAACTGAATCTGTGCTGCTCGTCATGACGAACACCGGAGTGGTTAGATACAGCCTGCCGTAGAATTCAAACACGCACCGGGCGTTCTACGTGCCTCGCGCGCCTGACGGCGCACTCGGAAAACAAAGGACGAAGCTGATCCGTCAGTGCGCCGGCGCAGCAGTCGGGCTCTGCGCGGCCTGAGGGCTCCGCACCCGCCCGCCGCCCCGACACCAGGCGTTTTGTGTCATCTCTAACGGTGACACAAAGTGTCTTCTCTATCCGGCGTAGACAATGCGTGTAGCAGCAATCTGCGAGACGTGGACCACGAGCGGATGCCAGTGCGCGCCGCCGCCCAGGTCCTCGGGCTCACTGAGCGACAGGTCTGGCGACTGCTGAAGGCCTACCGCCTCCGCGGCGCCGATGGCCTGATCTCGAAGAAGCGCGGCAAACCCAGTAACCGCAAGACGCCCGATGACGTGCGCCTGGCAGCTATGGCCATCGTCAAGGAGCGCTACGCCGACTTCGGCCCGACGTTGGCCGCCGAGAAGCTCCGCGAGCAGCACGGCCTCACCATTTCCCGCGAGACCCTGCGGGTCTGGATGCTCGACGCCGGCCTCTGGGCAGACCGCCAGAAGCGTCGCGGCCGGGTCTACCAGCCCCGCTATCGACGGGAGTGCGTGGGCGAGCTCGTCCAGGTCGACGGCTCGGAGCATTACTGGTTCGAGGATCGCGGGCCGAGCTGTACCCTCCTCGTCTTCATCGACGACGCCACCAGTCGGCTGATGCACCTGCAGTTCGTCCAGTCGGAGTCGACATTCGCCTACTTCAACGCCACGCAGCGATACATCGAGGCGCACGGCAAGCCCGTGGCGTTCTACACCGACAAGCACGCAGTCTTCCGGGTGAACAAGCCGGCCGGGCTCCATGGCGACGGCATGACCCAGTTCGGCCGCGCGCTGAAGGCGCTGACGATCGAGATCATCTGCGCCAACTCCAGCCAGGCCAAGGGCCGCGTCGAACGCGCCAACAAGACCCTGCAGGATCGCCTGGTGAAGGAGCTCAGGCTCGCCGGCGTCAGCACCATGGAGGCTGGCAACGCCTTCCTGCCGACCTTCATCGCCGACTACAACGCCCGCTTCGCCAAGGCGCCGTTCAACGACAAGGACCTGCACCGTCCGATGCAGCCCAGGGACCGGCTCGACGAAGCCTTCACCTGGCGCGCAGAGCGGACCCTGTCGCAGTCCCTCACTCTCCAGACAACATCCTCTTCATGATCGAACCGTCCGAGTTCGCCCAGGCCGCGATCGGCCGGCGGGTCGAGGTCGTGGACTTCCCTGATGGGCGCTTGGAGGTCCGCGACAAGGGCCGCAGCATGCCCTACCGCACCTTCGATAAGCTGCGCCGTGTCACCGAGACGGCCGTGCTGGAGAACAAACGCCTGGGAGGCCTGCTAACGCTGATCCGCGAGAGCCAGCAGTCGGAGCCGCCCGGCATGCGCACCAGCAAGGGCCCTAAGCGGCGCGACCAGAGCAGGCATATGTTCAGCGTTGGATGATGCGCCGAACCTAGACGGGCGCGGTCTGTAGAATACGTCGTCGGTCTATTCCAGAATTAGTTGGACGTTATCGACGGCTTCTTCTCCACCAACTCCGTGGACGGCGATGATTTCCATCAGCCAATCGAAAACCGTAGGCCCTACCCCTCGGCTAGCATCAGCAAGCTGGCGCCGAACATTTTCCCGGTTATCCGGGTGACAGCGATCAAGTCTTAATTGCAGTTGCCGCACTGTTTCTGGATAGCCTAGCAGCTTCTTTGAAGTCTCAGAGTTCGTCCAGCGAAGAACGAATCCTTCGTCGGGGGTTCCAAAGCCACCTCTCAGGACATCATTGAAGGCGTCGAGATTTCGCCCCCATCGACCCGAGAGAGCTACATTATTAAATTGCTCAAAGAACGCTTCGAGTGAAACGGTCTGAGTCCCGTCGATAGCGTATTCCTGCGCCATCCGCTAAAGTAGCGTCCGCAAGGCGCGGCGCCTACGTGCCTCGCGCGCCTAACGGCGCACTCGGAAACAAAGACGAAGCTGAACGGCTGGTGCGGAGGGCAGCGGTCGGGCTCTGCGCGGTTGGAGGGCTCTGCGCCCGCAGCCGCCCTGACACCGACCGTTTGAGTCATCTCTGACGGTGACAGCGAGCGTCTTCTCTCGCCACGCCGCCTCAGCCGCCCGCCGCGTCGACGACGATGGCGACGGTCTTGCCGCGGGACAAGGGCTCCCACCCCGCCAGGATGGCGGAGGCGATGGCCCTGGCCACGAGTTCCGGCGGGATCTGCGAGGATTGCAGTTGCGGCGCGCCGTAGCGGGGCTGAGGGCCGGGCGGGAATTCCATCACCGCCTCCCTCTGCCCCTCCCTGTGGCGGGCGGCGATCGCCATGCCCCGCCAGTTGGCGTTGTCGCTGGACCACTGCGGCTGGCGCTGAAGCCGCCAGAGATAGGGCTCCCCGTCGACGTCGATCTCAAACTCGGGGTTCTGCTTGGTGCGGGCCATGACCGCCAGTTAGCCCGGCGAGGCCGCCCGAGTCACGCCCGCGCCCGCCTGCGAGAGACCGGCGCCGTGGCCGACGCCTCCGTCAGTCACGGACGGCCGTCGGGCTGAGCCCACCGTGGAACCGGCCGAAGTGTCGTGCGGACAGCAGGCCGATCAGCAAGGCGCCCACGCCCGCCGCAAGGACGTGATCCCAGGCGCGCAGGTCGAACCCCCCCACCCGAACGAGGAGCAGGTAGGCGACGACGAAGTTCGCGAACCCCCAGACCACGTTCACGGTCGAGGACGAGAGCCCCTGCCCCGGCGGCCGGGCGAACGGGCTCTGAAAGGGCCGCCCCATCACGCCGCTCACGAAATGCGGGACGGCGTTGGTCAGGAAGGCGCCGCCGAACAGGTAGGACAGGTCGTGAAGCCAGTTCATGGTCGAGCGCCTTTTTCAGAAGATCGATGGGTCGCGGCTAACCGCCGGCTTCGCCGAGGCGCCGGATCAGAGCGGCCGCCGCCATCAGCGTGCGGCGTTCGTCGGGGCGGAGCCTCGCCATGGCGGCGAGCAGCCAGTCCTGCTTGGCGGCGCTGCGCTTTCGCCGGGCCTCGACGCCCGCTGCGGTCAGGGAGAACAGCACCTGCCGGCCGTCGGTCGGATCGGGCTGACGCAGGACCAGCCCGTCCCGCTCGAGTTCGGCGAGCGTCGCGCCCATGGACTGGGGCTTGATCGATTCGGCCCGCGCGAGCGCCGCCGTGGTCATCCCCCCCGCCCCCTCGAGCCGCGACAGCACCGCCGTCTGCGACCAGGTCAGCCCGTCCGGGTTCGACTCCGCGCGCAGCCGCCGCAACAGCTGGCCGATCGCCAGGGAGAGCTCGGCGACGTCTGTTTCGGGCGAGGCGACGGTTCCCGGCGGAGCGCTCATGCCCCCTGCTAGCATCACCAGGAAAACTTGCAAGCATTCCTGTTGATCTGCCTCGCTGCGGATCAGGCCGCGGCGCGCTCGGCGAGCGGGCGGCGGCGCAGACCGGGCTGGCTCACCGCCGGCGGAGCGTACATGGCGCCCATCGGGCCGGAGTCGGTCCCGGGGGCGACCACCTCGTCGATCCGGTCGAGAAGGTCGTCGCTGAGCACGACCTCCGCCCCGGCGAGGAGATCGTCGAGCTGCGCCATGGTCCGCGGGCCGAGGATGGCCGACGTCACGCCGGGATGCGCCATGACGAAGGCCATCGCCAGGTGGGTCAGCGACAGGCCGGCCGCCTCGGCGATCGGTACGAGCCGCTCGACCGCGTCGAGGTTGCGCGCATCGCCCATCTGCTCGGGAAACACCTTGACGCGCAGGCTGTCGGGCGGGGCCTGATTCCTGCGGTAGCGGCCGGTGAGCAGGCCCTTGGCCAGCGGGCTCCAGACCAGGGCGCCCATGCCGTAGCTCTGGCAGAGCGGCAGAACCTCGCGCTCCACGCCCCGATTGAGGATCGAATAGGGCGGCTGCTCGGTGCGAAACCGCGCCAGGCCTCGCCGCTCCGACACCCACTGCGCCTCCACCATCTCGGAGGCCGGAAACGTGGAGGAGCCGATCGCCCGCACCTTGCCGGCGCGAATCAGGTCGGTCAGCGCCGAGAGGGTCTCCTCGATGTCGGTGTCGGGCGCGGGGCGGTGGATCTGATACAGATCGATATGGTCGGTCTGCAGCCGGCGCAGCGAGGCCTCCACCGCCTGCACGATCCAGCGGCGCGAGTTGCCCTGCTGGTTCGGATCCTCGCCCATCGGCCCGTGCACCTTGGTGGCCAGCACGACGGTGTCGCGGCGGCCCTTCAACGCCTTGCCGACGATCACCTCCGACTCGCCGGCGCTGTAGCGGTCGGCGGTGTCGATGAGGTTGACGCCGGAGTCCAAGGCCTTGTGGATGATGCGGATGCAGTCGTCGTGGTCGGGGTTGCCGATCCCGCCGAACATCATCGCGCCGAGGCAGTAGGGACTGACCTTGACGCCGGTTCTCCCAAGCGGACGGTATTGCATGAGATCGTCTTCCTTCTCGTCATGGGTGTGGCGTCGCGGCGGGCCTCACCATGGGATGGTGCGTCCGTCAGATCCGGTGAAGGTACCGGTCGGGGCGTCCGGTCCGAGCAAGGCCACGCGCACCGCCTCGCGCGCGCCCTGCTCCACCGTCTCCGTGCCCGAGTAGCCGTTGAGGTTGGTCCGGGTGTAGCCCGGCGAAACGGCGCTGACCCTTATCCCCTCCGGCTCGAGCTCGATGGCCATGGCCACGGTCAGGGCGTTGAGCGCGGTCTTGGACGCCGGGTACACCGGGCCGAAGATGCCGCGATAGGCGAACGCGGGATCCGAATTGGTGGTCAGCGAGCCGACGCCGCTCGACACGTTGACGATCCGCGCGCCGGGCGTCGCCCTCAGCAGCGGCAGCATCGCCTGGTAGACGGCGAGCACGCCGAACACATTGGTGTCCCACACGGCCCGCATCTCCGCCATCGAGACCACGCTCGGGCGGGTGGTCCTGGCGTACGCCTCGACCGACTGACCGGGCTGTCTGGCGGTATGGGAAATGGCCGCGTTCTGGATCAGCACGTCGAGACGGCCGAATTCGCTGCGCACCCGCGCCGCCGCCGCATCGATCGAGGCCTGATCGGTGACGTCGAGCTGGAGCGCGTGGGCGTCCGGCCCGACCTCGCCGGCCGCGGCGGCCCCGCGTTCGGCGTTGCGCGAGCCGACCAGCACGGTGAAGCCGTGCGCCACGAGGTCCTTGGCGATCTGCAGGCCGATGCCCTGGTTGGCGCCGGTGACAAGGGCGACGGGTCTGGTCGGCATGGGGAACTCCTCAGGATCAGGCGGCATTGAACGCGCGGACCGCCCTCGCTACATTAGGCAGTCGGATCAATGTTCCATATTAATATGGATCAAAGTTCCATTTTGCAAGAGGCGAACGGTGGCCGGTCGCGCGATGGAGTCTGACGAGGAATCGGCGGCGGAGCCGGCCAGGCCCCTGCGCGCCGACGCGCAACGCAGCCTCGACGCCCTGCTGCTCGCCGCCAAAGGCGTGTTCGCGACCTCGGGGGTCGACGCCCCGGTGCGGGAGATCGCCGATCGGGCCGGGGTCGGCCTCGGCACGCTCTACCGCCATTTTCCGCAGAGGGCCGACCTGATCGCCGCCGTCTTCCGCCGGGAGATCGACGCCTGCGCCGAGATGGCGCCCGTGCTGGCCGCCTCGCACGGACCGTTCGACGCCCTGGCGGAATGGATGCAGCGCTACGCGGCCTTCGTCGCCACCAAGCGCGGTCTCGCCCAGGCCTTGCACTCGGGCGATCCGGCGTTCGACGCCCTGCCCGGCCACTTCGACCAGAAACTCCGCCCGGCCCTTCGCGGCCTGCTCGCGGCCGCGGTGGCCGCCGGCGAGGTCCGCGCCGACGTGGACGCCGATGAGCTTCTGGGCGCAGTGGCCAGCCTGTGCATGTCCGCGCACAACGCCGGTCCCGGCCGCGCCGAGCGGATGGTCGCCCTGCTTGTCGACGGCCTGCGCTACCGCGCCGGCTGAGCCCGCAGGTTCAACGCCGCATGTCCCCGCCACGCCCTGGAGCCGCCCCCATGTCCGATTATGTCCTCTACTATTGGTCCGTGCCCTTCCGAGGCCAGTTCGTGCGCGCGGTGTTGGCGCAGGCGGGTCGGAGCTGGACCGAAGGCGGCGACGAGGCGATCGGCAAGCTGATGGGCGGGCCGGTGAAGGACATGCCGGTCCCGTTCATGGGGCCGCCCCTGCTGATCGACAAAAAGGCGGACTTCGCCATCGCCGAAATGCCGGCGATCATCCTCTACCTCGGCGAGACGCTCGATCTCCTGCCCCCCGCCCCTGCCCTGCGCGCCATGACGCTGAAGATCGTCGCCGACGCCAACGACGTGATCGACGAGCTCACCCTGAACGGCGGCGCGCAGATGTGGACGAAGTCGCGCTGGGAGGGGTTCGTCCCGCGGCTGAAGAAATGGATGTCGCTTTGGGAAGAGACCGGGCGCCGCCACGGCCTGACGGCGGCCTCGGGTCACCTGCTCGGCGAGAAAGCTCCCGGTGTCGCCGACGTGGTGACGGCCGTCCTTTGGTCGACCATGACCGAGCGGTTTCCCGCGATCGAAGCACTCCTTGAGGAGGCGGCGCCCACGACGGCGGCGCTGACGCGGCGGATCGCGGCGCTGCCGCCCTTGGCCAAGCTCGCCGCCAAGGCGCGCCAGGACTACGGCGACGCCTACTGCGGCGGCCAGATCGAAGCCTCGCTGCGAAAGGTGCTCGACGGCTGAGTCCCGTCCTACGGAGCGTCGAGGAAGGCCTCCAGAACTCGCTGGTATTTCACCGGCTCCTCGTAGGAGGGCAGATGGCTGCTCTCCTCGAAGAACTCCAGCTTCGCGCCGGGGATCAGGTGGGCGATGTTCCAGGCGGTGAGCGGAGCGACGTTCATGTCGTAGCGCCCTGACAGCACCAGGGTCGGAAAGCCGGTGAACCGCTTGACCTGCTCGGTCATGTCCACGCCGGCGATCGCCTTGGACATCGCCCGCCCCACCGCCGGCTCGTAGCCGAGGTCGCCCATGCGGGCCATGTAAGCGTCGCGCCTGGCGGGCGAATAGAAGATCATCCTGAAATGGTTGCGCAGGCTGGCGCGGGCGGCGGCGTCGGGGCTGAGCCCCTTCTGCTCCTCGGCGTCGGCCGCCTCCACGTCCGGGAAGCTCTGCGGCAACAGGTGCACCATGTCCTTCATGGCCGGCGGCGGCGAATCCGACAGCACCAGTCTGGCCACATGCTCGGGATGGGCGGCGGCGTAGGCCATCGACACGAAGCCGCCGAAGGAGTCGCCCACCAGCGCCACCTTGTCGAGCTTCAGCGTCGCGCGCACCGCCTCGAGATCCGCCACCTGGGCCTCCAGCGTCTGGGCCGCGCCCGGGCGCATGTGTCTGGACGCGCCGGTCCCACGCTGGTCGTAGAGCACCACCAGCCGCTTGCGGGCGACCCGCGCCCAGAGGTCGTTCTGCACCATGTAGACATGCGAGAGGCCGGGGCCGCCGTTGACGGCGATCACCGGAACGGCCGCGCCGCGAACGCCCAGGATCTCATAGCCGATCTCCCCATCCGGCGTGGGCGCGACGCCATGGTGGACGGTCTGGGCGAGCGCTCGAACCGGCGGCGCGGCCCCGAAGGCCAGAAGCGCGAAGACCAGGGCGAAAGCGGCGGGGCGAGGTCGGGCCACACGAATCTCCAGGGGGAATAGCGGTCGGTCGACCTTACCGGCTTCGGCGCGCGTCGCCATTCGCCCGAACGGGGGGTGTTCGGCCTTCCCTGGAGCCGGCAAGCGCTTATAGCCCTGACCTGAACCTGTCAGGAGCGCCCATGCCCAGACCCTTCCAACTCGTCGACGTGTTCGGCCAGGGCGACTTCACCGGCAACCCGCTGGCGGTGGTCGCCGACGCCGAGGGCCTGGACTCCGAGACCATGCAGCGGATCACCCGCTGGATGAACCTGTCAGAGACGGCCTTCCTGCTCACGCCCACGCCGGCGGGCGCGGCCGCCGGCGCGGACTACCGCGTGCGTATCTTCACCCTCGAGCGGGAGCTGCCGTTCGCCGGCCACCCGACGCTGGGCAGCTGCCACGCCTGGCTGACGCTGGGCGGCCGGCCGCGCGAGGCGGACACGGTGATCCAGGAATGCGGCGCGGGCCTCGTGCCGGTGCGTCGGCGCGGCGACGGCGGCGGGCTGGCCTTCGCCGCGCCGCCGCTGATCCGCTCGGGCCCCGTGGACGAAGCGGATCTGGCGGTGGCGATCGAAGTGCTGCGCATCTCCCGCAGCCGGATCGTCGACGCCCAGTGGGTCGACAACGGGCCCGGCTGGATGGCGATCATGCTGGCCTCGGCCGAGGCGGTGCTGGCCCTCGACCCGGCGCCGTCGCATCCGCACCACGTCGACATCGGCGTGGTCGGCCCGCACGCCCCCGGCGGCGACGCCGCCTTCGAGATCCGCGCCCTGTTCTCCAACCAGCACCGCGCGATCATCGAGGACCCGGTGACCGGCAGCCTCAACGCCTCGGTGGCGCAATGGCTGTTCGCCTCCGGCCGCGTGCAGTCTGGCTATGTGGCGGCGCAGGGGACCCGCCTCGGCCGCACCGGCCGGGTATCGATCGATCGCGACGAAAGCGGACAGGTCTGGGTCGGCGGGACCACACGCACCCTGTTCACCGGAACAGGCTGACGAGCGCCGCCGCGGACATGCCGCGGCGCCTGGAGCAAACCGCCCTTGGACGGAATCGTTCAGGGGCGGATAATTTGCTCTGGAGTCTGAAGCTTAGAGCGCCGCCGGCGCGAAAACCGGTTCCTACTTTTCGCGCGGCGCTCTGGCCCCTTCGTCAGAACTCCTCCCACGTCTCGGCTGCGACGGCGCCCTGCGATCGGCCGGGCCGGGCGACGGAGACAAGCTTGGCCGGCGCCCGGGCGACGGGGCCGCGGGCCGGCGGCGGCGGGGCGAGGTGCGCCCGCTCCGCTGGCGGAGCCCGCCGATCGGGCTCGCCGGTCTCGAAGCGGCCGACGAGACGCGACAATTCGCCGGCTTCTCCCTTGAGGCTGGACGCGGCGGCGGTGGCCTGCTCGACCATCGCGGCGTTCTGCTGGGTCACCTGGTCCATCTGATTGACGGCGGTGTTGACCTCATTGAGGCCCGTGGCCTGTTCCTGGGAGGACTGGGCGATTTCGGAAACCAGGGCGTCGATGTTGGTGATCGTGGCGACGATCTTCGTCAGCGCCTGGCCGGTGTCGCCGACCAGGTGGACGCCCCGCTCGACCTGTTTGGTGCTGTTGGCGATCAACCCCTTGATCTCCTTGGCGGCGTCGGCGGAGCGCTGGGCGAGCGCCCGCACCTCCTGGGCGACGACGGCGAAGCCGCGTCCCGCATCGCCGGCCCGCGCCGCCTCGACCCCGGCGTTCAAGGCGAGCAGATTGGTCTGGAACGCAATCTCGTCGATGACGCCGATGATGGCGGTGATCTTGTTCGAGCTTTCTTCGATCTCCCCCATCGCCACCACGGCGTCGCGCATGATCTCGCCCGAGCGTGTGGCGTCCACCCGGGCGCCGGAGGCGGCCAGGGAGGCCTGCTTGGCGCTATCGGCGCTACGTTTGACCGTCGCCGTTATCTCGTCGAGCGCCGCCGCGGTCTGCTCCAGGCTGGCGGCCTGCTGCTCGGTCCGACGCGACAGGTCGTCCGACGCGGCGGCGATTTCGTCCGAGCCCGACCGCAATCCTCCCGTGGACGACGAAATGGCCGTCATCGCGCCGCGAAGGCTATCGATCGCGTTGTTGAAATCGTCCTTGATCTGTTGATAGCGGCCATTGAACTGGGCCGTGATCGACGCGGTGAGATCGCCATTGGCCAGGCGTTTCAGGCTGTCGGCCAGGTGGGCCACGACGGCGTCCTGTTCCTCCGTGACGCGCAGGCGTTCCGCCTCGACCACCGCGCGCGCCTCGTCCGCCTGCGCCGTCAGGATCTGAAAGTAATAGAACATCACGACGCTCGCGTCGGAGAACACCGACCGCATGAGGCTCAGCATCAGCGCGTCGGAATTCTTCTCGTTCCAGGCTTTTTCCTTGACGAGACCCGACGCCAGCCCGGCGGCGTAGGCCGCGTAGGTCTTACTGAGATAGGTGGCGAAATCCAGGCTGCTGGATATATTCGTCGTGATGACCGATTGCTGTTCAAAATACTCCTTCGGAAAATTTCCCCTGGCGATAAACGCGAATTTCCGTTTTTCATCTTCCCACACGTCGCGCGGCAATGTTTTCAGGGTTGGATCGATGACCCGATAGGCTTCGAGCAGCGCCTGCTCGAGATGCTTTCCGGCTCGATGGTGGACGATTTCGCCAATCTGGCGGTCCGCATCGTTCCAAGTGACAATATCATTTTTAATATCGGACACGATCGCCTCACGGGATGGCGGCGCCAAGTCATGACCAAGCGAAGCCGTTTCAGTTTTATTCTACGACGAATAGATCAATCAAAATCATTAAACGGCAATGAATTCCGTAGACATAGATTTTTCAAATCGATAATAGTCAACTGTATCCGTACTAATACTTACTTCTATACCACTCCAAGGTGATGGAACGTACGCCTCAGGGTAACCGCTGTGATGACGGGCGGATCGACGCCCCTTCGCTGGTCCCACTCCTGAAGGTTGGGGCCCGAAGGAAATCGCATCGAGGGCGTCTCGTGATCACCACCTGTATATTCGCCCGCGGTCTTGCGAATGCTTTGCATACCGGGAGAACTAATAACGCGACCGAGCGCTCGGATACGCGCAGCCCCACGGAGAGGTCTGGGTCTGCGGAACTGCGCGGCAGGGGCGCGCGACGAAGCGCGAGTCGGCTGGTAAGACAGGCGGGTGACCGCCGCCCCCGCTCCCATAGCCCGCCTCATCGAGATCATGGCCCGCCTGCGCGACCCGCAGACCGGCTGCGCCTGGGATCTCGAGCAGACCTTCGCCACCATCGCTCCCTATACGGTCGAGGAGGCCTACGAGGTCGCCGACGCCATCGAGCGCGGCGACCTCGCCGACCTCAAGGACGAACTCGGCGACCTGCTGCTGCAGGTGGTGTTCCATGCGCGCCTGGCCGAGGAACAGGGTTCCTTCGCCTTCGAGGATGTGGTCGGGGCGATCTGCGACAAGATGATCCGCCGTCACCCCCACGTGTTCGCCGACGCGACGTTCCGCGACGTCGGCGCCCAGACGGTCGCGTGGGAGAACCTCAAGGCCGACGAGCGGGCCGCCAAGGGCCGGGCGACGAGCGTGCTCGACGACGTGCCGACCGGCCTGCCCGGCCTAACCCGGGCGGTGAAGCTGACCAAGCGCGCCGGCCGGGTCGGCTTCGACTGGCCCGATCCCCCCGCCGTGCTGGAGAAGCTGCACGAGGAGGTGGCCGAACTCGAGGTCGAGATCCTCGCCGGGGACCGGGCCAAGGCGCGCGAGGAGCTCGGCGACCTGTTGTTCGTCTGCGCCAACCTGGCCCGCAAGCTCGATCTCGATCCCGAGGACGCGATCCGCGCCGCCAACGCCAAATTCAGCCGCCGGTTCGGCTTCATCGAGCGGAGCCTCGCCGCCGACGGCCGCAAGCCCGAGCAGTCGACGCTGGAGGAGATGGAAGCCCTGTGGGTCGAGGCGAAGCGCGCGGAGAAGGGGTGACTCCCTTCCCCTCGAGGCGGAGAGGCTTCCGCTACTCGGCCGCCGCCTTCAGGCTTGCCTCCGGGAACAGCCGTTCGAACCGGCCCTGCGCCTGGGGATCGAGGCGGACGGTGAGGTGCACGGCGCCCTCGTCGTCGTCGCTGCGAGCGGTGACGCGCCCGTGGCGATAGAGCCAGGCCGCGGCTTCGCCGGCTTCGGGGCCGAGGCGGACGTCGAGCGGCGGCGCCTGGTCGACCCGTTCGGCCAGGCGGTTCAGCAGGGCCTCGCACCCCTCCCCGCTCAGGGCCGACACGGGCCAGGCCTCGACCCCGCCGGTCTCCGTCGACCGGCGCGCGCGGGCGGCGATCACCGCCCGGTCGTCGGGGTCGAGCTGGTCGATCTTGTTCCAGACCTCGATCAGCCGGCTGTCGTCGGCCTCGAGCCCGAGATCGGCCAGCACTTCGCGCACGTCGGCGGCCTCGGCCGCGGAGGTCTCGCCCGCGATATCGCGCACGTGCAGGACGATGTCGGCCTCCTCGACCTCCTCGAGGGTGGCGCGGAAGGCCTCGACCAGTTCGTGCGGCAGGTCGGAGATGAACCCGACGGTGTCCGACAGAATCGCCGGCCGCCCGCCCGGCAGCTTCAGCTCGCGCAGGGTCGGGTCGAGGGTGGCGAACAGCATGTCCTTGGCCACCACGGCCGAACTCGTCAGCCGGTTGAACAGGGTCGACTTGCCAGCGTTGGTATAGCCCACGAGGGCGATGGTCGGGAACGGCGTGCGCCGGCGCGCGGTGCGGTGCAGGGTGCGGGTGCGCCGCACCTCCACCAGCTCCTTCTTCAGCTTGTCGATCTTCTCGGCCAGGAGGCGCCGGTCGGTCTCGATCTGGGTCTCGCCGGGACCGCCCATCACGCCGAAGCCGCCGCGCTGGCGCTCGAGGTGGGTCCAGGTGTGCACCAGGCGCGACTTCTCATAGGCCAGCCGGGCCAGCTCGACCTGCAGCTTGCCCTCGCGCGTGCGGGCCCGGCGGGCGAAGATCTCCAGGATCAGGCCCGTGCGGTCGATGGCCTTGACCTGCCAGGCCTTTTCCAGATTGCGCTGCTGCACCGGGGTCAGGGCGTCGTCGACCACCACCACGTCGATCTCGAGCTCGGCGATCTGGCGGCCGATCTCGGCCACCTTGCCGCCGCCGAGCAGGGTGGCGGGCGTGACGCTGCGAAGCGACGCGATCTCCCCGAGCACCACCTCGAGGTCGAGCGCCCGCGCAAGCCCCTCGGCCTCCTCCAGCCGCGAACGCGGTTCGCGCAAGGCGCCGCGCTCGCGCGATCGCGCCGGATGGATGACGAGCGCCCGCTGGACCGGCGCGCGGCGATCGATCAGGCCCCGCGGATCGTCAGGCCGGTCGCCGCTCACGCGTCCTCGTCGCCCTCCGGTTCGTAGAGCTGAACCGGAGCGGCGGGCATGATGGTGGAGATGGCGTGCTTGTAGACCAGCTGGCTCTGCCCGTCGCGGCGCAGCAGCACGCAGAAATTGTCGAACCAGGTCACCACGCCCTGCAGCTTCACCCCGTTGACCAGGAAGATGGTGAGCGGCGTCTTGGCCCGCCGCACGCTGTTCAGGAAGGTGTCCTGCAGGTTCTGTTTCTTCTCGTTGGACATAAGTTCCTCATTTCGGGGCACAGCCCCACACACACAAAAGGGTCTAACGCGCACGGGCCATGAAGGTGTCTAGGACGACGCCCCTGCCCGCGCACGCTGGGTATATAGATCACGCAGGCGCAGCGTCACAGGCCCCGGACGTCCATCACCGATCGGTTCGCCGTCGATCGCCGTCACCGGCGTCAGAAATGCCGAAGCTGCGGTGAAGAACGCCTCTTTCGCAGCCTTGGCCTCGGCCACGGTGAAGGGCTGCTCGATCACCTCGATCTGGCATTCGCGGGCCAGCTCCATCAGCGCCTTGCGGGTCACGCCGCGCAGGATGTTGGCGCCGGTGTCGCGGGTGCGCAGGCGTCCCTCGGCGTCGATGATCCAGGCGTTGGTGGACGAGCCCTCGGTGACGAAGCCCTCCGCGTCCACCAGCCAGGCCTCCGCGGCGCCGGCCTCCTTGGCCGCCTGTTTGGCCAGGGCGTTGGGCAGAAGGCCCACCGTCTTGATGTCGCAGCGGCCCCAGCGGATGTCGGGCTGGGTGATGACCCGGACGCCCGCCTTGGCGTTTCGATCAAGCCGGTCGAAGTCCACCGGCTTGGCGGTGATCACCACCGTGGGTTCAACCTCGGGGGCCGGAAACGCATGGTCCCGGCGCGCCGCGCCGCGCGTGATCTGCAGATAGAGCAGCCCCTCGCGCAGCCGGTTGCGCCGGATCGTCTCGCGCAGCACCTGCTTCAGCGCCGGCCGGCTCATCGGCGCGCGGATGCGCAGTTCGCCGAGGCTGCGGAACAGACGCTCAAAATGCCCGTCGGAATCGGCAAGCTTCCCGTCCATCACCGCCCAGACCTCATAGACGCCGTCGGCGAACTGGAACCCACGATCCTCCACATGCACGGCGGCGTCGGACAGGGGGCCGTAACGGCCGTTCACATAGGCGATGCGGGCCATGCTAGGCGCCTTCCCATTGAGCCGGACCGACTTGAACGGCGCGATACGGCTTACTCGTATTCCGCTCGTCCCGGCGAATGCCGGGATCCAGATCGTATGGCGCAGCCCTATGCGGTTTTGGCGCCAAGGTGTTCGATCCGCAGCGCTTTATGACCTGGGTCCCGGCATTCGCCGGGATGAGCGGACAAATGTAGAGTCCGATCGAACGCGTCGGCAGCTGTTTCCGCATCAGTCCTCCCCCTCGTCCTCGCCGGCGCGCAGGGCGGCGACGCCCAGCGACTTCAGCTTGCGGTGCAGGGCCGAGCGCTCCATGCCGATGAAGGCGGCCGTGCGCGAGATATTTCCGCCGAATCGCAGAATCTGCGCCGTCAGATATTCGCGCTCGAACACCTCGCGCGCATCGCGCAGCGGCAGGGCGATGATCCGCTCGGGCCCGACCGCGCCGGCCGCCCCCGCCGCGGCGACCTCGGCCGGCAGCATTTCGGCGGTGACCACCTCGTTCGGGTCGCCGCCGGCCAGGATCAGCAATCGCTCGATGTTGTTGCGCAGCTGGCGGATGTTGCCCGGCCAGTCGTGCACCTGCAGGGTAGCGATGGCGTCCTCGCCGAGCGTACGTTTGGGCAGGCCGGTCGCCTCGGAGATCCGGTCGATGAAATAGCCGACCAGTTCGGCGATGTCCTCGCGGCGCTCCGACAGGCCCGGCACGCGCAGGGGGACCACATTGAGGCGGTGGTAGAGATCCTCGCGGAACCGGCCCTCGGCGATCTCCTCGCGCAGGTTGCGGGCGGTGGAGGACACCACCCGCACGTCGACCTGTACGTCGGTATCGCCGCCGACCCGGCGGAAGCGCTGCTCGACCAGCACCCGCAGGATCCGCCCCTGGGTCTCGCGCGGCATGTCGGCGATCTCGTCGAGGAACAGGGTGCCGTTGTGGGCCCGCTCGAACACGCCGATCTTGCGGGGGCGCCCGCCCTCGCCCTCCTCGCCGAACAGCTCCAGGTCCATGCGCTCGGGCGTCATGCCGGCGGCGCCGACGGCGATGAACTCGGCGCGGGCGCGGGGGCTCGACTGGTGGATCATGCGCGCGGCCAGCTCCTTGCCGGCGCCCGAGGGGCCGGTGATCAGGATGCGGCTGTTGGCCGGCGCGATCTTGGCGATGGTGTTGCGCAGCTGCTGGGCCGAGGCCGAGTGGCCGATGATGCCGTCCGGGGCCATGGCCTGGGTGCGCAGCCGCTTGTTCTCGCGCCGGAGCGAGGCGGCCTCGAGCGCGCGCTCGACCACCAGGATCAGCCGGTCGGACTTGAACGGCTTCTCGAGGAAGTCATAGGCGCCGCGCTTGATGGCGCTGACGGCGGTCTCGATGTTGCCGTGGCCGGAAATCATCACCACCGGCATGTCCGGATCCATCTCCTTCACCACATCGAGCAGCTCCAGGCCGTCGAGCCCGCCGCCCTGCATCCAGATGTCCTGGACCAGGAGGGCCGGCCGGCGCGCGCGGATCGCCGCCAGCGCCGTGTGGCTGTCCGCCGCGGTACGGACGGAATAGCCCTCGTCCTCGAGGATGCCGGAGACGAGTTCGCGGATGTCGGCCTCGTCGTCGACGATCAGTATATCGGCCATGAAGACTCCTAGACCGCCGCCGCCGCGCCGGCGGACGCGTGGGTGCGGGGAAAGACGAAGACGGCGCGAGCGCCGGGCAGGGTGTGGGCGTCGGTCAGCTCGAGGTCGCCGCCGTGCTCCTCGAGGATCCGCTTGACGATGGCGAGGCCGAGGCCGGTGCCCTTCTCGCGGGTGGTGACATAGGGTTCGGTCAGCCGCTCGCGGCCGCGCGCGGGCAGGCCGACGCCCTGGTCCTCGACCTCGAACACGATCTGATGATCGTTCACCTGCAGCCGGGCGGTCAGGCCGCCGCGATGGCTGGGATCCCCGACCCTGCGGGCGGTCTCGGCCTCGCCGGCGTTCTTCAGCACGTTGGCCAGCGCCTGGCCGACCATCCGCGCGTCGCACAGGAGCGGGACCGGACCGTCAGGCGCCTCGAGCTCCACCGGGATATCGGGATAGGCCACGCGCTGGGCGAACACCGCCTGGCGGATCAGCTCGACGGCGTCCTCCTCGGCGAATTTGGGGGCCGGCATCCGCGCGAAGGCGGAGAATTCGTCGACCATCCGGCCGATGTCGCCGACCTGACGGATGATGGTGTCGGTGCAGCGGTCGAAGGTCTCGAGATCGTGGGTGATGTCGCCGCGGTACTTGCGCCGCAGCCGCTCGGCGGACAGCTGGATCGGGGTCAGCGGGTTCTTGATCTCGTGGGCGATCCGGCGCGCCACATCGCGCCAGGCGGCGTTGCGCTGGGCCGCCATCAGCCGGGTGATGTCGTCGAAGGTGAGCACCAGGCCGTCGGCGCGCCCCGAGGCCAGCACCCGCAGGCGCAGGCTGTCGGCGCCCCGGATGACGTCGAGCTCCGCCTCGACCACATGACCGAGGTCGCGCGCCCTCTGGGCGACCGGGGCCAGTTCCGGCGCCGCCGCCTCGATCAGCCAGCCGTGCGCATCCTGTCCCAGGCCGAGCAGTTCCTGGGCCCGCTCGTTGATCGCCGAGATCCGTCCCAGGGCGTCGAGGCCGATCACACCGGCGCTGACGCCGGCCAACACGGTCTCGATGAAGCGGCTGCGCGCCTGCGCCTCGTCGCTGGCGGCCAGGAGCGCCTTCTGCTGGTCCTGCAGGTCGCTGGTCATCCGGTTGAAGGCGCGCGAGAGCACGGCGATCTCCTCCGGATCGTTGTGGGTCGGCACGCGTGCGGTCAGGTCGCCGCCGGCCACCCGGTCGGCGGCCTGCACCAGCCGGGCCACGGGCGTGGCGATCTGGGTCGCCGCGCCGAGGCCGACCCACACGGCCCCGATCAGGACCAGGAGGGCGGTGGAGGCGTAGCTCATGGCGAACACCAGCTGCACCCGCTGCCGGCTCGACGCCGCGTCGCGGTAGGAGTCCACCGCCGCGGAGGATTCGCGCAGCTGGGTCAGGGTCTTGGGATCGATCGAGCGGGTCACGTAGAGAAAGGCGTCGGGATAGTCCCTGAGCCGCAGCACCGCGCGGAACAGATCCGTGTCCTTCGGCTCGGTGGTCTCGAGGTTTCCGTCGCGCGTGGCCAGCGCCAGGGTGGTCGGCGGCGGCGCGGCGTAGGGCGGCGCGCCGGCGGCCTCGGCGCGCGCCAGGACCCGGCCGTTGGAATCGATCACATAGATGGCGGTGAAATCATGCTCGATCGCCTGCGCCAGCAGGGCGCTGTAGGCGAGCCGCTGGGTCTGGAACAGCTTGACCACCGCCGGATCGCGCAGACCCCGCGCCAGCGGGCGGACATTGCCGAGGACATTGTCCTCCTGCAGGGCCAGATAGGACTTCGCCACCTCGGCGGTGTTCCGCACCAGGGTGGACAGCCGGCTCGAGAACCAGTTCTCGATCCCCTGCGTCACCAACAGGCCGAAGAACAGGGCCACCACGATGGCCGGCAGCATGGCGGCCAGGGCGAACAGGATCACGAAGCGCCGGTGCAGCCGCACGCCGGCGTCCTTGGCGCCCGGCCCGAACAGCTGCAGCGCCCGCCAGGCCGCGCCGGCGGCCAGGGCGAGGATCAGCACCAGGTTCAGCGACAGGACCGTCAGCGTGACCGTGCTCGGCCCGGCCGCGGTCCGCGATCCCGGCGCCGTCGCGGTCAGGAAGATGGTGACGGCGGTGATCGACGCGGCGACGGCGAAGCCCACGCCAAAGGCGTAGCGCGCCGGCCCGCGCAGAATCTGCCCAAGCGGCGACGCCGGCTCCAGGGACTCAAGGGCGTCGTCGACAGCCGCGCTCATGCGCCCTGTTTGCCCCGACTGTGATCTCAACTCAACAGGGATGTGGCGGATTAGCGACGCTGTTGGCGAGGGATTGGCGCGCCCGGCAGGACTCGAACCTGCAACCGCCCGCTTAGAAGGCGGGTGCTCTATCCGGTTGAGCTACGGGCGCCCGGGTCTCTCCGGACTCTCTAATGCGTCCAGGGAAACCGTCTGACGATGGCGAAGTTGTCGGCGTAGGCTTTCAAGAGCTTCTTGGCCGGCTTGGGCTCCATCAGGCGGAAGGGGATGCCGTGCCGCTGGGCGTAGGCCACCGCCTCGGCCTCGCTGTCGAAGCTCAGCCGCACCTGGCCACGCATGTCGCTGGAGGACGTCCAGCCGGTCAGGGGGTCGGGCGTGCGCGCCGAGGCGGGCTCGAACTCGAGCACCCAGTCGCGGGTCTTGGCCAGGCCCGACTGCATCGCCGACTTGGCGGGGCAGAATATGCGCGCCAGCATGACTGTCCTCGTTCAATGGTCGGAGCGGCAGGATTCGAACCTGCGACCCTCTGCTCCCAAAGCAGATGCGCTACCAGGCTGCGCTACGCTCCGATAAGTCCCGGTCTGAGGCCCTTGGACAAGATCCTCGGGCGATCGGCGGGATGAGTGGCGTGCGACCTCTTCGACGTCAAGACCGGGTCTGCAAAGCCGGCGCCGGGTTTCCTCCCCGCAAGGCGCCCTCGGCGGGAATAAAGGCGGCCGACCGCGAGTCTGTTAAGCTCGCCCTGCGCCGCCGGACCCGGGAATGGATCGCCAAAGAACCGAATTCGAACGGCTGGCCCTGCCGCACCTCGACGCCGCCTACACCCTCGCCCGATGGCTGTCGCGCTCGACGGTGGACGCGGAGGACATCGTGCAGGAGGCCATGTTGCGGGCCTACAGAGCCTTCGACAGCGTGCGCGGCGAAAGCGTCCGGCCCTGGCTGATGAGTATCGTCCGCAACTGCTTTCGCGATCACCTCGCCCGCGCCGGCCGGCTCGAAGGTCTGGGCGACCGGCTGGACCACGCCCCGTTCGAGGGCCCGAGCCCCGAAGCCGAAGCGGCCGTCGCCAGCGATCGCCGGCGCCTCGACGCCATGCTGGCCCTCCTGCCGGACGACTTTCGCGAGGTGCTGGTGCTGCGCGAGGTGGAGGACATGAGCTACCGCGAGATCGCCGAGGCGATCGGCGCGCCGATCGGCACGGTCATGTCTCGTCTGGCCCGGGCGCGCGCCCTTCTCAAAGACACCTGGCTGGCGGAGGACCGCCGATGACCTGCCCCGAACACGAAACCACCTGCGCCTTCCTCGACGGCGAGCTCGACGACCGGCGAAGCGCCGCGGCGGAGCGGCATCTGGAGACCTGCCCCTCCTGCCAGGCCCTGGCTGCGGCGGCGGCGGACGCCAGCGACCTGCTGCGCGGCCCGGCGGCGCGCCTCGTCGCGCCCGCGGCGCTGCGGACGCGGGTCGGGGCCGCGCTCGACGCCGCCG